>NZ_QDIE01000001.1 GCF_003957255.1 Actinotignum sanguinis | reverse complement strand
TGAGGCGTCGGGGTGTGGTTGTGGTGAGGTAGGTGAGGAATTCAGCGAATTCTTTAGCGTGTTTTTGTCGGTCGTCTAGCGCGGTGAAACTGTAGTGGCATTCCTTGCAATACCAACGCTGACGGCCTTGTTTCGTGAAGCCTTTCTTCTTTGAAGGGTTTGAGCAGATAGGGCAGTGTCGGGCGCGGGGATTGAGTTTCTTCACTCCCTGCACATTCCACCGCAGGTGTCAAGGAAGCAAGCTTATTGAGGTACTCGAGCTCAATAAGGCTGACTTTTCGTTGCTATGGCAGGGCAAACCCCGGATATGAGACCCACTTTTTGTCTATTAACCCAAAGCGCGGATATAAGACCCCCTTTGTCCTATAGCCCTTTCGGGCCGTAGGCGGCAAGGGGTATTATGCAGCGCACCGCACCCTTGCTACCGCCCGCAAGAATGACGGATCGCGCATGAGCCGGGTTTCCCATTCCCCGCGCCCGGCCCCACTATCCTCGCGGGCCGGAGTAAAGACCACCTGGATTGCCGGGCCGGCACATTCCTCCAACGCGCCAAGGTACGCGTGGCGCAAGTCCCCGTAACTATCCGCGGGGAACTCCGGTGGGAAGAAGACGACGTCGTCCGGAAGTAGCACCCCAAGAGCATCAGCACGTTCCACGCGCCGGGCGTGCGCAGCCGCGACTTCCGCATCGGTACCGGAGTTCGCGTGCCACCCGGAGCCCTCCCCGGCACTCGCAGCACGATCCGCCAGGTAACGCGAGGCGGCAAGGAGCGGATCGCCCCGACGCGCGTAACGCAGCGGCACCCCAACGCGCGCGCAAAACTCCAAGGCGCAATCAATAACCAGGCCGCGTCCGCGAAAATCGTAACCGTAACGCGGCCCCGCAATCCCCGCGGGGCGATACCCGCGATCCTCCATCCAGGAGAATTGCGCCGCTAATTCCGCGAGGATATCTTCGTGCACGAGTGGCGGGGGAGCGGTGCTTTTTTCGGCGGATAGGTAGCGGCCGGCGCGGTCCGTCAAACTTGAGGCATGTGCGGCGACGGCGCGCCACGGCGCCCCGGGCCCCTGTGAACTAATGGCGAAACTGAGCAAAATCCGCCCGGGGTCGATACCGACGGCCGCCAAAGCCCGCAGTGCATGATCCGCCGCGGGAGCGGCAACTAGGAGCGTGGCGCAGCTGGCATGCCCGCGTTCAAGCATCTCGATAATGAGGTTGTTCAGCGCACGATTGCGCCCCAGTCCATCGGCGCACACCGCGACGGTGCGGGCCGATGAGCTGGGCTGGGATGCAATCATGTCGCCAAAATATCCATTTCACGTTACCGAAATATGAACAAAAAATGAATGGGAGTCCGCGCGGTGGGTGCGCGGGATCGGAAGCGTTAGTATTCGAGGTTATCGCGCCCGGGTAGCCAGGTGTTCCCCTTCTTGCCCCAGCCGTGCTCACGCTTAGCACGTTTGGCGGCGGCTTCCTCGCGCCCCGTGAGCCGATCCACGTACAAATGCCCGGTGAGGTGGTCATATTCGTGCTGGAGAATACGAGCGAACCACCCGGTTGCCTCGATTTCGTAATGCTCGCCCTTTTCGTTTTGCGCCCGCAGCAAAGCGTGCGGAGAACGGGCCAGGGGATACTGTTCGCCCGGGAAGGACAGGCAACCTTCTTCGAAAGGCTCTTCATCCGGATTCACAGGTTCAATAAACAGCGTGGGATTAATCGCGACGCCGCGTTCGGGAGCCTCATCCTGATCGGCGTAGACCCACACGAAAATCTGCTTGCCAATACCGACCTGCGGCCCGGCCAGCCCCACTCCGGGAGCCGCCACGGTGGTCTCATACATATCTTCGACCAGCTGTGCCAGTTCCTCGTTAAACTCCGTAATGGGTTCGGCCGGCCGATGCAGAACAGGATCGCCGGTGATGTAAATAGGAAGAATAGCCATGCTTTAGTTTAAGGCCCGGGCGCGCCCAGGCAAAGAGCAGTCCGTTTCGCGTGCTTTTTCTGGCGGAGGTGGGCGCTAAGCTGACGCTAGGAAAAGGAACGACGGCGCACCTACCCGCCGCGGGTGGGATGCTCAATCAATGGAACTCCGCTGTGGGGCATCTTCCGAAAGAAAGTGAGGGCTTATGCGCATCGCGCTCGTCTCGGATTGCTTCCTCCCGCGTCTGGGCGGGATCGAAGCACAAACTCGCGATCTTGCCCTAGCCTTACAGGCCGCCGACCACCGGGTGCTGGTGATCACCGCCACCCCGCGTGATACCCCATCGGTTCCCGGGATCCCAGCAGATCGGGATATCGTGGCGGGTATTCCCGTCCAGCGCATTACTTCAGCGCTCTTCGGTAACCTCCCGGTATCCCCGGGGCACGGCGCCCAGCTGCGTGCTTCTATGCGCGGGGCGGATGTGGTGCATATTCAAGCGGGAGTGGTTTCGCCTTTTGCCTGGGCGGCTATGCGCATCGCCGCGTCGGACGGCATCCCCACTACCGTTACCTGGCACTGCGTATTGGATCCGGTGGAAAAGCTGCTTGCCCCGCTGCGCCGGGTTACGGCGCGCGGCGTCGTCCATAACGCGGTATCCACGTGGGTGGCCGGGCAGGTCCACCGGGCAGTAGGTGGTGAAGTGAAAGTTATTCCCAACGGTGTGGATCTGGGGGAATGGCGCACGGTTGCCGCCTACCGGCTCGCGCGTCCGGGCACTCCCGCGGCCTCGCATACGCTCGGGGCGGCTGGCACTGCCGGGGGAGCTGGCACTGCCGGGGCTGCGGGCCGGAAGAATCACCCCGGCTCACCAGTGGAGGTTGTGGCCGCCCGGCGTCTGGCGCCGCGCAAACGCAATGCTGCCCTCATTGACTGTGTGGCAGGTGCGCGCCAGCTGACCGGGCGGGATATCCACCTCACGATTTACGGGGATGGCCCGTTACGCTCCCAATTGGAACGGCGCGGGCGCTCCTACGGGAATCCGGGTCCCGGGGGAGGCTGGCTTCATCTTCCCGGTCGCACGGATCGGGCCGGCCTCATGGATGCCTACAGGCACGCGGATATTTATCTCACTAGCTCGCGCCGTGAGGCATTCGGCATTGCCACCCTGGAAGCGCGGGCAGCCGGGCTGCCCATTATTTCTCCGGCGGGCACCGGAGCTGATGATTTCCTCGAGGATGGGCGTTCAGCACTCCTGGCAGAAACAGATGCGGATATGATCGCGCAGCTGGCCCGCCTGGTAGAAGATACTGCGCTGCGCACCGGCATGGCCCACCACAATGCAAGCGTGGCGCCCGGATACGGCTGGGAGGAGGTGATTCCTCTGGTGCTGGCCGAATATGACCGGGCTATCCGGAACAGCGGCGGGCGGCGTTACGTGGCTACTCGTTAATACCTTCGGTTGTTTGAAGAACATCGGTGAGGCGCCCGGCTGCGGCCACCACCGCTGCGGAATGCACCCGCCCGGGCTGGCGGCCCATCCGCTCCAACGGTCCAGAAATTGATACGGCAGCAATAACCCGCCCGCTCGGCCCGCGCACCGGCGCGGAAATAGAAGCCACGCCGGCCTCGCGTTCGCCCACACTTTGCGCCCAGCCACGCCGACGCACCGCGGAAAGATTCGTGGCCGTAAATGAGGCACCCTGCAACCCACGATGTAATTGATCGGGTTCCTCCCAGGCGAGTAGCACCTGGGCTGCCGAGCCGGCTTTCATTGAGAGGGAAGCGCCCACCGGGATGGAATCGCGCAGGCCCATGGTGCGTTCGGCATTCGCCACGCAAATACGCTGGTCGCCCTGGCGCCGGTAGAGCTGAGAAGATTCCCCGGTATGGTCGCGCAGCGCGATGAGTACCGGATTCGCCGCGGCGATGAGCCGGTCTTCACCGGTGGCGGAGGAGAGCTCGCCCAGGCGTGGCCCCAAAGAAAAACGCCCTTCGTTATCGCGGGAAACGAAACGGTGATATTCCAGGGCGACGGCCAGGCGATGCGCCGTCGGCCGCGCTAAATGGGTGGCGGTCACCAATTGCGCTAGTGTTTGCGGGCCCGCCTCGAGAGCATCGAGCACGGCGGCAGCCTTATCGAGAACGCCCACACCACTTCCCTCCGGGGCGGGCGCAGGCTGAGCGTGAGGAGAATCAACCATACCGAAATTTTCTCATCTCAATAAGTGAGATGCAAATGTCCACACTGTGGTGCCGCGCGCAGTGCTGCGGCTTCGGGGTACGTGGCGAAAACCGCTGGGGATTGCTGAGGAGTTCCGTGGTTGCTACATAGCGCTAGTACAATGTCCGTATTGTGAGAATTTCGTCTTGCCATGTGGACGAAACTCGGTAGAGTGATCCGCGGACCACCGCAACCGATCACCGTTGGAAAAGTAAAAAGTAACCGCAAGAAGAACCCGGGAAAAGTTCCCGGGAGGGAAAGAGGAGGTGCAAGGATGGGGCGCACGCTCGCGGATAAAATCTGGGACGCCCATCTGGTACGGCGTGGCGCGGAAGGCACGCCCGACCTTCTTTACATCGACCTGCATCTCATCCACGAAGTGACCAGCCCGCAGGCCTTTGACGGGCTGCGTCTGGAAGGGCGGCCGGTGCGCTGCCCGGATCGTACCGTCGCCACGGAGGACCACAACGTTCCCACCATTGATATTGATCGTCCCATCGCGAATACCACCTCGCGTAAACAGGTAGAAGCGCTGCGCGCTAACGTCGCGGAGTTCGGCATCCCCATTTATTCGCTAGGGCACGCGGATCAGGGAATTGTGCACGCCGTTGGCCCCCAGCTGGGCCTGACCCAACCGGGTATGACGATTGTGTGCGGGGATTCCCACACCTCGACCCACGGCGCTTTCGGCTCCATCGGGATTGGTATCGGCACCTCGGAAGTTGAACACGTCCTCGCCACCCAAACCCTGCCTCTCCAGCGCTTCAAAAATATGTCGATTACCGTCAACGGCACTCTGCGCGAAGGGACAACCGCGAAAGATATCATCCTCGCCGTCATCGCCAAGATCGGAACCAACGGAGCAGCCGGGCACATTATTGAATATCGCGGGGAAGCAATCCGAGCTCTGTCCATGGAAGCGCGCATGACGATCTGCAATATGTCTATCGAGGCCGGGGCGCGCGCCGGGCTCGTTGCCCCGGATGCCACCACGGTGGAGTATGTGCGCGGGCGCCCGCACGCCCCGCGCGAGGATGCCTGGGATGCCGCGGTAGCCTACTGGTCCACGCTCTACACAGATCCGGATGCGCATTTCGATACCGAGGTGGTTCTGGAGGCCTCCGAAATTGAGCCCATTGTCACGTGGGGTACTAATCCCGGGCAGGGGGTGGCGCTGTCCGGCGTCGTTCCTCATCCGGAAACACTGCCGGAAGAAAAAGAGCGCCAAGCAGCGCGTGAAGCCCTCGACTATATGGATTTGCGGCCGGGCACGCCCATGCGCGATATTCACGTGGATACCGTCTTCATCGGTTCGTGCACGAACGGGCGCATTGAAGATCTGCGTTCGGTGGCCGCGGTGTGGCGCGGGCGCCACAAAGCCAAAGATGTGCGCGTCATGATCGTGCCGGCTTCGGCGCGGGTACGCCTCCAAGCCGAAGCCGAAGGACTGGATGAAATTTTCCGGGCTTTCGGTGCCGAATGGCGCAACGCGGGCTGTTCCATGTGCCTGGGCATGAACCCCGATCAACTCACGCCCGGCCAACGCTGCGCCTCGACGTCGAATCGTAATTTCCGCGGTCGGCAGGGCCCGGGCGGGCGCACCCACCTCGTTTCCCCGCTGGTGGCCGCCGCTACCGCGGTCACCGGCCATATTTCCCATCCCGCCGACCTCACGCCGGTGGCTGCTCTCGCCCCGGTTGCGGGCGCGGGTGCCGTATCGGCCGCGGTTCGTGCCGCACCGGCCGCGGTTCGCGCCGCCCGCTCGTAGAACGTAGGAAGAACACGCCCGTGGAGATTTTCACCCAGCACACCGGCATCGGCGTTCCCCTGCGCGAAAGCGCGGTCGATACCGATCAGATCCTGCCTGCCCGCTACCTCAAACGCATCACCAAAAGCGGGTACGAGGACGCGCTTTTTCACGAACGGCGCAAAGACCCCGCTTTTATCCTCAACCAGGCCCCGTACGCGGCCGGTTCGATTCTGGTGGCCGGGCGGGATTTCGGCACCGGTTCCTCGCGTGAACACGCCGTGTGGGCGCTGCGCGATTACGGTTTCCGCGCCGTTCTCAGCCCGAGGTTCGGTGATATTTTCCGCGGCAATATGGGAAAACAGGGCCTGGTTGCAGGGCAAATTAGCGACGACGCCGCCACCCGGCTATGGGAACTCTTAGAAGAAAAGCCGGGCCGGGAGCTGACCGTGGACCTAGAAGCTCGCGAAGTGCGCTGCGCGGATACCACCTTCCCCTTTGAGATTGATCCCTACACCCGCTGGCGCCTTATGGAAGGCTTGGATGATATTGCCCTGACCTTGCGTGATATCTCCCTCATTGAGGAATACGAAGCCCGCCAACCGGGTTTTACCCCGCGTACCCTGCCGCAGCGGCACCTTCCTGAAGTGCCGGTACAGTCGGCGCGCCTGGATCCAGATTCGCCGGTATAAGGCCACCTACGGGGTGGTGCACCCCACCCGGATATCCTCATAACTCCGGAAACCGGCCGCGGGCCGGTATGCTGGCTGGGTACCTGTGACACGCGAGAAAGGCGGAGAGTATGGTGTCCCAACTTGTGGTTCGCGGAGGAGTCCCCCTGAGCGGTGAGATTACTGTGCGCGGCGCAAAGAATTTTGTGTCGAAATCCATGGTTGCTTCCCTGCTCACCAAAGAAACGTCCGTGCTGCGCAATGTGCCGCAAATCCGTGACGTCACCGTGGTTTCGGAGCTGCTCGGCCTGCACGGTGTGGCGGTCAATTACCAGCCGGAAGCCGGAACCGTGGACATCACCCCCGGCGATATTCACCTGCCTCACGACCCGCACGAAGTGAATGCGCTGGCCGGTTCCTCACGTATCCCCATTCTTTTTGCGGGTCCGCTGCTGCACCGCCTGGGCGAAGCGTATATTCCGGACCTGGGCGGCTGCCATATCGGCTCGCGGCCCGTTGATTTCCACCTGCGTGTCCTGGAGGAATTCGGTGCGAAGCGCGTGCAGGAAGAAACCGGAATGCACCTGGTGGCGCCCAAGGGCTTGCGGGCCAAGCCGGTGCGCCTGCCCTATCCCTCGGTAGGGGCTACCGAACAGACTCTCCTCACTGCCGTGATGGCGGAGGGAGTGACGGAGCTGTCCAATGCCGCGGTGGAACCCGAGATTATGGATCTCATCGCGGTGCTCCAGAAAATGGGCGCGATTATTTCCGTGGATACTGATCGTGTTATCCGCGTGGAAGGCGTGGATGAACTAGTTGGCTATTCGCACACCTCGCTACCTGACCGCATCGAAGCGGGATCCTGGGCGGCGGCGGCGCTAGCCACCGGCGGGGATATTTTCGTACGCGGGGCCGAACAGCAGTCGATGACGTCCTTCCTCAACCTCTTCCGTAAAGTCGGCGGCAAATTCGATGTGCGTGACGAGGGCATCCGCTTCTGGCACCCGGGTGGCGCCCTGCAATCCGTATCTTTTGAAACAGATGTGCACCCCGGTTTCATGACCGACTGGCAGCAGCCGCTCGTCGTCGCCCTTACCCAGGCAGAAGGCATGTCCATCGTCCACGAAACCGTCTACGAAAACCGGTTCGGCTTCACCGAAGCACTGCGGGATATGGGCGCTAATATCCAGACCTATCGCGAATGCTTGGGCGGGCACGAATGCCGTTTCGGGCAGCGTAACTTCTACCACTCGGCTGTTATCCAGGGACTCACCCCGCTGCGGGCCACCGATATTGTGGTTCCCGATCTGCGCGGGGGATTCTCCCACCTCATTGCCGCACTTGCGGCCGAAGGAGAATCGCGGGTATCCGGGGTGGATATTATCGACCGCGGCTACGAAAAGTTCCTGGATAAACTCCAGGCCCTGGGAGCGGATGTTACGCCGCTGGACGCCTAGTTATTGGCAACGTCAATCTAGTTATTGGCAACGTCAATAACGACCCGTTTGGGGCTCTCCAGTACCTGAACCCGGTAGGGGCGATCCTTATCCAGCCCGATATGCACCTGGTGCATGCCTTCAAAAGCGTGTTCCACATGAACACCCTGGATCACTTTCGCACCCCCGAGGTTCGCAACGGAGAGATCCGCAGCCTGAGATGGATCTTCCGGGTAGGTGACCCCGGAAATGCTCAGGGTGAGGAAACGCTTGCCCGGAATATCCAGGGGGCGCCCGGAACCATCCTGAATGGCTTCATCTCCGAAGAAACTGAACCATTCCAGATCGGCGTCGCTGTCATATTCCACGACCACGCGATCCCAACCCTCATGGCCGGCCACCCGCACCGCGGTGGGCACCGCGGAATTCTCGGTCAGCTTGGGATAATTCGGTGATTGCGAGTCGCCTTCAATAAAGCCCTTGAGGGAGGCTTGCGCGTCCTTGGGTGTAAGGCTGGGGGACTGGCTGGCCGCCGGAGCCGAAGCTGAGGCGCTCGGGGTAGTGGGCGCGGTGGAAGTATCGCTTACCGGGGCGCCTTTCCCGGTCCCGGAGCAACCGGCCAGCGCGAGGGCGGCAGCGCCTGCGAGCAGGAGAAACGACTTCATTGTGTTCTGTGTCATATGTTTACTGTAGTAGGCCGCGCCCGGGTTTGTCACCTTGCCGCGCGCCCTGGCGTACTACCCTGGGTACAGCACTGAGTAGAAAGGTGTCCATTCGTGGCCACACATCACGTCGCCCTCATCTACGGGGGCGTGTCCGGAGAACACTCCGTCTCTTGCCTGACCGCGGCTTCTGTTTTGGGAGCCATCGACCCGGAGCGCTACACCGTCATCCCCATCGGAATCACCACCGAAGGAATCTGGGTTCCCATGAGCACAGAGGAGGTGGCAGCCGGTGCGGAGGTGAAGTATCGCGGGGAACGCGTGCTGGCAGATTTTGGACCCGGAGGCGGTTTCGTGGTGCGCGGAGAAGACGGCACCTCACGCAGCCTCGGGCCGATCGACGTCGCCTTCCCGCTCCTGCACGGTCCTTTCGGTGAGGACGGCACCATCCAGGGCACCTTCGAAATGATGGGTATTCCCTACGTGGGTTGCGGAGTTTTCGCCTCCGCCGCGGCCATGGATAAGCACTATATGAAACTGGTGCTGGAATCGGCCGGCCTTCCGGTTGCTCCCTATGTACTCGTGGAACCGCAGCGGTGGAACTGTGACCCGGCCGGTGTGCGCGCGGAAGTTGCCGAACGTTTACAGCTCCCTGTTTACGTCAAACCAGCGCGCGCGGGATCGTCACTGGGAATCACGCGGGTGGCTGAGCTTTCGCAGCTCGACGCCGCCATTGTCACCGCGCGCGCCGTCGACCCCAAAGTTATTGTGGAAACAGGAATCCCGGGCCGTGAAATCGAATGCGCCGTTCTCGGTGGGCGTGACGGAGCCGCACCCCGGGCCTCCGTGCTCGGGGAGATCGTGCTGGATGTGCAATGGTATGACTACGCCACGAAATACGTGGCAACCGAGGGGTTCCACATGGAGATTCCCGCGGCTCTCCCGGATGCGGACGCGGAGAAGATGCGGAGCCTGGCGCAGCGCGTTTTTGAAGTATTCGAATGCGAAGGCATGACCCGCGTGGACTTCTTCTACACCGCCACCGGGGCCATGTACGTCAATGAACACAACACAATCCCCGGATTCACGGCGGTGTCTATGTACCCGATCCTGTGGGAGAAAACCGGCCTGAGCTACCGCGAGCTTATTTCCGAACTTATTGACCTCGCCCTCGCGCGCGGGGTAGGGCTGCGCTAAATGGTGGGCAGCCACGAAACTCGGGGGCCGGGTGCCGGTGCGGATGGTACCGGGGGCCGTTTCGCCGGCGGCACTGCCGGGCGGGTCCCCGGACCGCTGGTACGTGACCTGAGCGAAGCGGAGCTCCTCGCCCGGATTGTTCCGCTACTCCCGCGCGGAGAAACAACAATCGTTCCTAGCGGGGATGATAGCGCCGTGCTCGGCCTGAGCGACGGTCGGGTCACGGTCTCCACCGATATGCTCGTGGAGGGTGTGCATTTTCGGCGGGATTGGTTCAACGGACGCGATGTGGGGTGGCGGGTCGCCGCCCAAAATATCGCTGACGCTGTTGCGATGGGGGCGCGGCCGCGTTCCCTCGTGGTCGCCATGGAGCTGCCGGGGGATGTTCCGGTGGCTTGGGTAGCGGATATCGCGCGCGGGCTTGCGGAATATTGCGGCCCGCTCGGGTGTGGGGTCGACGGCGGAGACCTCGTGAGCGGGAGCCACATCGCCATCAGCGCGACTATTCTGGGCGATCTAGAAGGACGCACCCCGCTGCGGCGCTCGGCGGCAGCACCAGGGCAGCCGCTTATCCACTGCGGGAACCTCGGGCGTGCAGCCGCCGGTTTTGAACTCCTCAACCGCGGCTTTGCACCGGATCGAGGAGCTTTCCCGGATGCCGCAACCCGTCTCATGCAGGATTTCCTGCGCCCGCGCCCGCCCGTCCCTGCGGTGCTCAGCGCGGTGCGCGCAGGATTGCGCGGAGCCATGATGGACGTTTCTGATGGTTTGATTCGTGACGCCCAGCGCATCGCCGCTGCCTCCGGGGTACATATCGATATTCATTCCGAAACGCTCAGCCGCCACGCTCAGGATCTTCTTGAGGTGGCCCGCCACCTGGGGCGTTCGGATCCGCTCGAGTGGGCTTATGACTGCGTTCTTAGCGGAGGAGAGGACCACGGTTTTCTCGCCACCATGGACGTGAGCCCGGAACGAGCCTGGGGGGCGCGCATCCCGCATCTCCCGGAAGGATTTAGCCTTATTGGAACAGTGGAAGCCGCGCATCCGGCCGGCCTGGTCACCGTGGACGGGCGAGCCTGGAACCGGGGGAACGGCTGGGATCATTTTCGCCGCTCGTCATAAACATTGAAATAGGGTGGAAACGTAATGAAATTCTTTTTGCGCGAAATAGGGACGTTTTCCCCTGGATTGTTATGCTGCCGCTCGCAAAAATAGAAAGTGGTGCGAGGCCCGCACCGCGTTAACTGGGAGCAAGGGTGCTCCCGCTGAAATAGGAGGAAAAAATGCGAGCAGCGACAGTTCGAGAACCCTCGGACGGCTACGTTGACATTAAGGACGTTGAACTGCGTCCCATCAAGGCCAACGAAGCACTCGTCGATATCGAATACTGCGGCCTGTGCCATACGGATATCCACGTGGCGCTCGGCGATTTCGGTGACGTGCCCGGCCGCA
Organism: Actinotignum sanguinis; assembly: GCF_003957255.1. GTDB lineage: Bacteria > Actinomycetota > Actinomycetes > Actinomycetales > Actinomycetaceae > Actinotignum > Actinotignum sanguinis. The sequence goes on along the minus strand of NZ_QDIE01000001.1, from coordinate 136,088 downwards.
TTATTGGCCATGAGGGCGTGGGCGTTGTGGAACAAATCGGTGAGGATGTCACCTCGCTGAAGGTCGGTGACCGCGTTTCGGTGGCCTGGTTCTTCCGCGGCTGCGGTCACTGTGAATACTGCGTGACCGGCGACGAAACCCTGTGTCGTAGCGTGGAAAACGCCGGCTACAGCGTTGACGGTGGCATGGCGGAAAAGTGCATCGTGGTGGCTGACTACGCCGTCAAGGTTCCCGATGGGTTGGATCCGGCCGAAGCTTCGTCCATTACCTGCGCGGGCGTGACCACCTACAAGGCTCTCAAGAACGGCAATATTCGCCCGGGGCAGTGGGTGGCTGTGTACGGTGCTGGTGGGCTGGGCAACCTGGCTATCCAGTACGCCAAGAACGTGTTCCGCGCCCGCGTGGTTGCCGTGGATATCAACGATGACAAGCTGGAATCGGCAAAGAAGGTCGGCGCGGACCTCGTGGTGAATTCCTCGGATATCAACTCCGGGGAATGGATCCAGAAGGAAGTCGGCGGCGTGGATGTTGCGGTGGTAACCGCGGTATCCCAGGTTGCTTTCGGCCAGGCTGTGGATGCGATGAAGGCCGCCGGTACCGTGGTATGCGTGGGCCTTCCCAAGGGCACCATTGACCTGAATATTCACCGCACCGTTCTGGATGGCATCAAGGTGGTGGGCTCCCTCGTGGGCACCCGCCAGGATCTGGCCGAAGCCTTTGACTTCGGAGCCCAGGGCCTTGTCAAGCCGATTGTTGCTACCCGCCCGCTCGATGACATCAACGATATGATCGACGAAATGCTGGCCGGCAAGATCGAAGGCCGCATGGTTGTTGATTTCAAGAAGTAATATCCGTCAACGTCGCCTGACTAGTTAAACTGGAAGGCCGCACATCGCTAATGGATGTGCGGCCTTCCTGTGCTGGGCCTGGCTAACTCACAGGAGCGAGCCAGAACTCAGCGAAGCCACAGTACTTAGGCGGCGCGCTGCACCTTGCCGGCCTTGAGGCACGAGGTGCACACGTTGAGGCGCTTGGGGGCGCCCTTCACAAGCGCGCGAACACGCTGAATATTCGGGTTCCAGCGGCGGCTTGTACGCACGTGCGAGTGCGAGACGCTCTTCCCGAAGCCCGGGTGCTTGCCGCAGACGTCACAAACAGAAGCCACGGTGTTCTCCTTCGGTTGATCATGGATCCGCTCGCGCACCTGCCGCTGTTCGGTAGATACACCTGAGCGCATAGGAAAATTACAACTCCACTAGTATAGCGGTAAGCGGCTTACTTGCCAAAGGTTCCCTCCGTGGCGTAGGGCACGTGTAGCCGGGGGGCGGCGTCGTCGCCATTAACAATAATGCAGGGCCGTAACGTTGCGGGTGCGCACCACCGGCACCACCGTGAGCAGTGAGAAACAGCGTACCGCGCGGGACAGGGCGCCGTTAGGGAAAATATGGCGCGGGTGTTAATGTGAATGGTATGGATAGCGCGCAGGCGGCGGCACATACGCGAGGCGGTACCCCGGCCGTGGTATCGGATGGCTGGACCGCGTTGAGCGTGCCACTGGAACGTGCCCTCGGTAAACGCAGCGCCACCTCTTTCGCGCGGCTCGGCCTGCATACGGTGGGGGAGCTGCTCTACCACCTTCCTTTTCGTTATGCCCGGCGCGGTGAACTCCTGCCCATTGAACAGGTGCGCGAAGGCGAGGACGTCACCGTGATCGGCCGGGTGGTGAATGCAGAATTACGGCCCATGCGCGCGCGGCGTGGCTTTATCCTCTCCGTTCTGATGACCGACGGCGCCCGCGAACTCGGCCTCACCTTTTTTGCGAAGTCACAGCGGGTATTGGCCTACCACGAACGGCGCCTGCACCCCGGCACGGTCGCCACATTTTCCGGCACGGTGAGTTCCTACCGTGGCACGCTGCAACTCACCCACCCCGATTACGATCTGGTAGAGGATGAAGGGAGCGTTGACGTGGAGCGCCTGCGCCGGCCTATCCCCATCTATCACGCCAGCGCCGCGCTGCCTTCCTGGAAAATAGAACGGGCCGTCAGCACCGTTTTTACCGGGCTGACCAGCGCGGATGTTCCTGATTTGCTCCCCGCAGACTACCGGCACGCCCACGGCCTGCCCTCCCGGCTCGCGGCCCTACGCCGCGCCCATTGCCCTGAAGAACCCATCAGCGCAGCGCTCGCCCACCTGCCCTTCCGGCACGAAGAAGCCCTCGTGCTCCACACCGTCCTGGCCCGGCGCCGCGCCGCCCGCGCCGCGCATCCCACCACCGTCTACCCGCCGCGCAGCGGAGGCATCCTGGATGCTTTCGACGCCCGCCTGCCCTTTGAACTCACCGCGGGGCAGCGCGCGGTCGGCGAAGAAATCGCTGCCGATCTGGCGGGCACCACCCCCATGCAGCGCCTCCTCCAAGGAGACGTGGGAAGCGGGAAAACCGTGGTGGCCCTGCGCGCCATGCTCCAGGTTGTCGACGGGGGAGGCCAGGCCGCACTCCTGGCCCCCACCGAAGTGCTGGCCGCCCAGCACGCCCGCAGCGTGCGCGACCTGCTCGGGGATCTGGGCGCGGGCGGGATGCTGGGTGCTGCCGAGCAATCCACCCGGGTGGAGCTCCTTACCGGTTCGCTCACCGCCACCGAACGCCGCGCCACCCTGGCCCGGATCGCCTCGGGAGAAGCCGGCATTATTATCGGTACCCACGCGCTGCTCTCGGATACCGTCCAGATTCCTTTTCTCGGCCTGGCGGTGGTGGATGAACAGCACCGCTTCGGGGTGGATCAGCGCGATAGCCTCGCGCGTGGCGTGCACACCCTCGTGATGACCGCCACCCCTATCCCGCGCACCGTCGCCATGACGGTTTTCGGAGATATGGCTGTGTCTACCTTGCGTGACCTGCCCGGTGGGCGCGCCGGGGTGGGGACCGTCGTCGTTCCGGAAAACCGCGCGAGCTGGATCGCGCGCATGTGGTGGCGGGCCCGGGAAGAAATAGCGGGTGGCGGGCGTGTATACGTGCTCGCTCCCCGTATTAGTGAGGACGACGACGCAAGCCCGCCCGCGCAGGATTCGGGCGCGGAACATACGCTGGCCACGGTAACCGACCTGGCTGAACGCCTGCGCGCCCTTCCACAATTCGCGGGAATCGCGGTGGGGGAGATGCACGGGCGGTTGAGCGCGGCTGAAAAAGATGTCGCTATGGCAGATTTCGCGGCCGGGCGGGTCCCGGTGCTCGTCTCCACCACCGTTATCGAAGTGGGGGTGGATGTTCCGGAAGCCACCATGATGATCATTATGAATGCTGAACGTTTCGGGCTTTCCCAGCTGCACCAGTTGCGCGGGCGCATCGGGCGCGGCAGCAAAGCCGGACTGTGCCTCGCGGTTAGTGGAGCCCCGGAAGGAAGCCTGGCCGCCGAGCGCCTCGCGGCTTTCGCCGCCACCACGGATGGCTTCGCTCTGGCGGAGAAGGATGTAGAGCTGCGTTCCGAAGGCGATGTGCTGGGGACTCGGCAGGCGGGAACCACCTCCCACCTGCGTTTCCTCTCCGCGGTGCGCGACGCTGATATTATCGCTACCGCGCGCGCCGTTGCCACCGACCTCGTGGAACGCGGTGCCGTGGGCGCGGAATTAGAGCGCGCCGCGGACGCATTGGATACCGAGCGAGCCACCTACCTGGAAAGGGGATAAGCAATGACACGTATTGTTGCCGGAACCGCCAAGGGGCATATTCTGCGGGTGCCGAGTTCGGGAACGCGCCCCACCTCGGAAAAAGCGCGTGAAGCAGTATTTTCCCGGCTGGATCACCGCGGTTTTATCGTCGATGGCGAAGTGCTCGATCTTTTTGCCGGTTCCGGTGCCCTGGGCTTGGAAGCGAAAAGCCGCGGGGCACGCGCCGTCGTTCTGGTGGAATCGGAAGGACCGGCGGTCAGCATTATTCGCGACAACGCCGCCCGCGCCCACCTCGATGTGGCCGTGGTGCGGATGAAAGCGGAAAAGTACCTCTCCCAGGAACCTAATTATCGTTTCGACGTCGTCTTCGTGGACCCGCCCTATCGCTACACCGAAGCACAGATTACGAAAGTACTCGACGGCCTCACCCCGCATGTAGCCGCGGACGCCGTCGTCGTTGTAGAACGCGATAGCTCCTCACCGGAACCCAGCTGGCCGCAAGGATGGGAACTGGATGATTCGCGCCGGTACGGAACCGCGACGTTGTGGACGGCGCAGCGCAGCGAGAGCACGCTGTAATCGCGCGTCGACTAGGCCGAGCGCCTCAGGAAAGATTAGGCTATAACTATGACGCTTGCAGTCTGCCCCGGGTCCTTCGATCCCGTCACGTTTGGACATCTCGACGTTTTTGCCCGCGCCGCTTCCCTCTTTGACGAGGTTGTTATTCTGGTCGCGCATAACTCTTCGAAAAATCCGCTTTTTTCACCGCGGCAACGCGTGGAGTTCATTCGCGAAGAAGTGCGCCACATGACCAATGTGCGGGTGGAGGATTTCGGCGGGCTGCTGGTGGATTTTTGCCGAGATATCAGGGCGGATGCCATCGTCAAAGGATTGCGCTCCGCGGTGGATCTGGATGCGGAATACCCCATGGCGCTCATGAACCGGGAAATATCGGGAATCGAAACGGTGTTCCTGGTGGGGGATCCGGCGAAAGGCCATATTGCCTCCTCGCTGGTTAAAGATGTGGCACGGCACAAAGGTGACGTGCGGAGTTTCGTTCCCGCGCGGGTGGCGCGGGCTTTGGAAGAGGAGATGCAATGACTCACGATACGCGCGGGGAATCGGTGGTGGAGATCCTCGATGAGCTCCTCGCCCTGGTGGATAATGCACGTTCCATCCCTATGTCCGCCTCGGTGATGATCAACCAGTCCGAGGTGCGCGACCTGCTCCAGTTAGCCCGCGATGCGGTGCCCGATCAGGTGCTTCGCGCCGACGACGTGCTGGCCGATATTGATTCGGTGCGCGCCTCCGGGCGCCAGGAAGCCGCGAGTATTATTGCCTCGGCCCGCCAGGATGCAGAAAATATTGTGGCGGAAGCACGCGCCCAGGCCAGCCGGCTCGTCTCCAATGACGCCATCACCATTGCGGCGCGCTCCACCGCCGCGCGGATCGAGGACGAAGCCAAGCAGAAGGCCGAACGGCTGCGCGAAGGTGCCAACCACTACTCCGATTCCACCCTCGCTAATTTGGAAGGCCAGGTGAACGGGGTCGCGGCTGCGCTTGAAGAGGCCGTGCGGGCCGCGCACGAAAAAATGGATGCGGCCCTCGCCCAGATTTACGCGGGCCGGGAAGTCCTTGCCAGCCGCCAAGAAACCACCGACGCTGTTTTTGATCATTCCGAGGAGGAATAGTGGACCTTCGCAGTCCTTTTGTTGTCTCGCTGCACGATTTACCGCGTAGCGACGGCTCCCTGATGCCGGTGCGGGAAAGCTTCGCGGCGCCCGCGGATATGGGTATCGAGCTCATGGCCGTCCCAACCGGATCTGAACTTGACGTGGATCTCAACCTCACCTCGGTATCCGAAGGTGTCTATATTGGCGGGCAGGTGCATTTCACCGTGGAGGGCCAGTGCTCACGCTGCCTGCGCGATATCCATGAAGAACGCACCCAGGAAGTATCCGATCTGGCCTACTACCCGCAGCGGCGTGCCGAACTCATTGCCGAAGGGGATGAGGACGCAGAAGAACACCCCGTCATTGAAGATGACCACGTGGATCTGGAACCGGTGCTCCGCGATGCCATTGTGCTCAACCTGCCCTTCCAACCCCTGTGTTCACCCACCTGCCAGGGCCTGTGCGCCGGATGCGGGGAGCGCCTGGAAGATTTGCCTGCGGGGCACCATCACGAGGCACCCGCCCTGCACTCGGACGCCCTGGACGCGCTGGAAGCTCAGCTGCGGGCACAGGAGTAAGCATGGCCTATCGTGAATTAGTGGAACAGTGGGGAATCGACCTGCCCCGGCCCTTGCTGCGCCGCGCCCTCACGCATCGCAGCTTCGCTTTCGAACACGACGAACCCCATAACGAACGCCTGGAATTCCTGGGCGATTCCATCCTGGGTCTCATCATCGCGGAGAAAGTATTTCGGGAATACCCCGATGCTTCCGAAGGCGATATGTCCCAGATGAAAACCTATGCGGTTTCTGAGAAAGCCTTGGCCGATGTGGCGCGGCGGATCAACCTGGGTGATTCCCTGCGCCTGGGGCGCGGTGAGGACCGCTCGGGTGGGCGTAACAAGGATTCCATCCTCTCCGATACGGTGGAAGCCCTGATTGCCGCAACTTATCTGGAACACGGAATGGAACCCACCCGTGAGATCGTGGACCGGCTCCTCGATTCCAAGATTAAAGATGCCTCGGTGCTGGGCCCTAACCTCGATTGGCAAACGAGTTTCGAGGAGCTCGCGCACGGCCTGGGCTGGGAGGGCACCATGGAGTTCGAGTTGAGCTCCACGGGTCCCGACCACGCGCGGGTTTTCACCGCGGTGGCCTCCATGGCCGGGCGCGAATGGGGGAGCGGCGAAGGAAGCTCGCAGAAGAACGCGCGCCACGCCGCCGCCGAAGCCTCCTACCGGATTCTCGCGGATCTGATTGAGAAGGGTGAGGCTAAGCCGGCTGCTGGGGGCAATGGGAACAACGGCGCAGGTGGGAACGACGGCGCAGCTCCCGGCGCGGGTGCATCTGCCACGCCCGGCGCGGCTGAGTAGGTCGGCGTGCCCGAACTTCCCGAAGTTGAATCAATCCGGCGCGGGCTCGCCGAACACCTCACGGGCCGGCGCATCCTCACCGCGCAAGCGTTCGGCACCCGCGTGACCCGCCGAGCCCCGCAGGGTCTAGAAGCCGTGGAGGGACGCGCCGTGCGGGCGGTGGTACGGCGCGGGAAATTCCTGTGGTGCGATGTAGGGGAGGACCTCGCCCTCCTCGCCCACCTGGGCATGTCCGGGCAGTTTCGGGTAGATGAACCGAGCGGGAACAGCGATACCGGCGGGGAACGTCGCCACCTGCGGGCCCGTTTCGAACTTGATAACGGCCGTGTTCTCGATTTCGTGGATCAGCGTACTTTCGGATATCTGGCACCGGTCGCTTTCCGACCCACCGCTGATGGCGGGCCGGGCGGAGCGGGATCCAAGCGCGCCGTCGTACCCGTGCCCGTGGCTCATATTGCCCGCGACCTGCTCGATCCTTGCCTAGATGAAACAGTACTGCTGGGCGTTCTCACCACCACGCGACGCGCGATGAAACGGGTGCTCCTCGACCAGGAGATAATTTCCGGCATCGGTAATATTTACGCCGATGAAATGCTTTACCGGGCACGTATCCACCCGGAAGCCACGGCGCTCACGGCCACGGCAGCGCGGGAGCTGCTGAACGCCGGGCGTGCGGTACTCAACGCCGCGCTGGCCGCCGGCGGAACATCCTTTGACCGGCTCTACGTGCATGTTAACGGGGAGAGCGGATATTTTGAGCGGTCCTTGCAGGCCTACGGGCGGGCCGGGCAGCCCTGCGCGCGCTGCGGAATCCCGTTGCAGAAAATTATCCTCGGGGGACGTTCCACCACGCTGTGCCCGGTATGTCAAGTCGCTCCGATTGGGTAGAATAAGGGCGGATTATTGACCGATGATGGCGATGCAAACAAAGGAGGGCCGGCGCGTGGCACAAAATATTCGCGTCATGATTATTGATGATCATGAAGTGGTACGGCGGGGAATCATTGAGGTGGTTGACCGTTCTGAGGGCCTCGAGGTGGTTGCCGAAGCCGGATGCGTAGAAGAAGCGGTGCGGCGCGGCGGTCTGGTGCTCCCTGATGTTGCGCTGGTAGACCTGCGGCTTCCGGACGGCACCGGAATCGATATTATTAATCAGTTCCAGGAGGTCAGCCCGGATACCAAGTGCATCGTCCTCACCTCCTTTGATGACGACGACGCACTTTCCGAATCCCTCAATGCCGGCGCGAAAGCTTACCTCTTGAAGTCGGTGCGCGGGGCGGAAATTTCGGACAATATCAAGGCAGTGGCCGAAGGACGTGTTCTTCTTGATGAGCGCACGGTCTCACGGCGGCGCGCTGATCACGATGATCCCACCGCGGATCTCACCCCCTCGGAACGCAATGTTCTTGAGTTGATCGGGGATGGGCTGTCCAATCGGGAAATCGGTGAGCAGCTCGGGGTTGCGGAAAAGACGGTGAAGAACCACATCACCTCGTTGCTGTCCAAGATGGGTCTGCAGCGGCGCACCCAGGTTGCCGCGTGGGTGGCCGGCCAGCGCGCCACCGGGTGGCGCAACCAGTAGGCACACCTTTACCCGATGAGTCAGGCACCCGCCTAGCCGTCGATGAGGGCCCGCCAGCGCACCACCGTACCGCTCTGACTGCCCGGTGCAATGGAGAAAGTACCGTGGTGGCGCCGGGCCCGAGCCGCAAGATTAGAAAGGCCTGACCGCCGGCTCAATTCACCAATGCCCACGCCATCATCGGCAACTTCCACGCTAATATCGCGCTCGGTAACGGTAACCGTGACGGTGATGGTATGGGCGTGGGCGTGGCGCACCGCATTGGAGAGGCATTCGCGCACCACGGCGATAACGTCGTCGCTAATATCAGAGCCGATAGCATCATCAATTTCGGTGTGGGTACCGCTATCAATATCTTCGCCGCGCACGCTAATACGTAGGCTCGGGGTGAAACCGAGCTGCGCCGTCACGGAGCTAACTTCACGGCGCAGGCGTGAAACCACCGGAACCGAGGTATCCGGGCCGCGCAGCGAGTAAATAATCTGGCGGATCTGCGCCACGGATTCGTCAATAGATTCGATGGCGTTATCGAGGGTGTCGAGCACGTTATCGGCCACCGCATCCTCGGTTGCCAGATCATCACGTAGCGCGGACAGGCGCATCCCGGAAGCGAAGAGCTGCTGGATCGCGAAATCGTGCAGATCGCGCGAAATGCGGGAGCGTTCTTCCAGCTGCGCAGATTGGGCTTGTACGTAGCGCGCGTCGGCCAGCTCCAGAGCGAGGGCTGCTTGATTCGCCACGCTTTCCGCCATCGTCAAATCGACCATGTCGAATTCTGCTCGCCCGCGCACCCGAGCCAGAATGATAACGCCGCGCGCGGTATCCCCGCCGGCCATCGGCGCGTAAAGAAGCGGGCCGAAACGGCCGAGTGGATTATTGGGGGAAGGTGGCGCAGTGCTTGTATCAATAATGCGGCCGAGCCCGCTTTGGGCCACCGCCCGCGCCCGGGAATCCCGCCCGAACGTGGTGCCTACCAGGTCCTGCCCGACCTCGCCCGCCACAAATTCACAGGCCCAGGTATCTGCCACCGAGGGGAGAATAATAAGGGCCAGATCGGCATTCGCAACCCGCCGCATTTCGGTGGCGATGAGCTGGAGCGCTTCCTCTTCGTCACTTCCTTGCAGCAGCGCAATAGTGATGCGCCGCGAGGCGGAGAGCCATTGCGCACGGGAATTCGATTCCTCGTACAGGCGTGCATTTTCGACGGCGATGGTCGCGGCACGCGCCAAAAGCGCGATGAGGTTGATATCTGCTTCGCTAAAAGAACCGGGTTTATTGAAGAAGATGACTCGGGCGAGCACCCGATTCCCGGTCATGAGGCGTGAGGTGAGGAAATTTGTGATACCCGGGCCGTAGAGTCCATCCCGGTGGCTGGCAGCGGTCAGGGGAGTGCTTCCCGCGGCAGGTTCCGGGGTGATGCCGCTTGCATCATGCACGGCACTGACTGCCTCGGCACGATCCCACATGATGGTATCTTCGGTGCCCAGGGATTCAAGATCGCGATCCAGGCTGGTGGGGGTGAGGCTGGCAGCTGCGGGGAGCGGCTGGCCCAGGGTGACGATGCTTGTCACCTTTTCCGCCGAATTGAACATGAGAACGGCGGCGCTAGACGCCCCGGTTAATTTCAATCCGGCGCCGGCCAAATTTTCGAGCACCTGGGTGCGATCCAGGCGCGCGGTCAACGCGAGCGCATTGAAAATAACCGTTGTGGTATCCAGCATCCTTATTCCTGTTTCGCCGCCCATGCGTACGAGGCGAGCCTTTCGGTGAGCTCCTCGTGGGTGCCGCGCGCGCTCACGTGGGCGATACCACCGTCGGCACGGGTTATCACAATAACCTCGTCGGCGGCATCAAGGGGCGTGAGCCGGTGCGTCACCAAGATAATAGTACGCGGATCGGCGCTATTCTTACCGGCCCGAAGCAAATCGCGGATAAGCTCATCGGCGGTTTCCGGGTCGAGGTGCTCGCCGGGTTCATCCAGGAGCAGGAATTCCGCATCGGAGGCTAGCGCCCGGGCAAGGAGCAGGCGCCGTCGTTCTCCACCCGAGATCGTGGCGGCATCCTCTCCCAGCAGAGTATGAACCCCGCGCGGGAGCTGGGTGAGCCAGGTGCCCAGGCCCGCGCGTACCAGCAGTTCCACGGCCTCTCTTTCGGTGACCGAGGGGCGCGCCACCCGCAGGTTCTCCAGCACGGTGGTTTCAAAAACGTGGGCGTCCTCCGCCGTGAGGGTGAGAGTGCGGGAGACGGTGCGCCGATCCAGGGTGGAGACTTCGTGCCCGTCCAGGCGGACCGAGCCGGCATGCGGGCGCAGCATTCCCGCCAGGGTATAAAGCAGGGTGGATTTCCCAATCCCCGAATGTCCCACGATGGCAACGGAGGAGCCGCGTTCTACGTGCAGCTCAAAAGGCCTGGCCACGTCCGGCCCACCCGGCCACCCAATAATGAGGTCGGTAGCATGCAAGCCACGCTCGTGCCGCGGTGCTAGGGCTTCCGGTTCCTCACTGCGCTGGGCGCGGTCGAGGAGCTCGAGGATACGCTGGGCAGCCTTGGCGGAACGTACCAGTTGGATGGCTGCCTCTCCCAGCCCTTGAGTGGCTTCAAAAGCGGCGAGCGGGGTGAGGACGCAGACCGCCAGCGCGGTGGCGGAAAGCGTGCCGGCATCCAGGGCCCGACTCCCGATAAGAATCGCACCCACCACGGCAATACCCATAGCAAGGGTATCCAGGGCGATAGCGAGAGCCTGGGGGCGGGCCGCGGCATCACGGTGCCGGAAGATCCGCTGTTCGGTGGCTTCCTGCACCTCTTCCATGGCGTCCACTCGCCCGGCTACCCGCAGCTCAGCGGCCGAATCAAGCATGGTCAGCGCGGTTGCGGAAATCTCGGTTTCGTCACGCACCTGCGCTTCTTCGGCGATACGCCCCCCGCGCATGGCCAGATAGGGCGCAAGAATCCCAGAAATAAGAAGGCAGCCGGCCAGCAGCAGGCCGATGGGTGGGCATAGAATCCCCACGATGAGGCAGGAAACGAGGCAGACAATACCGGCAACAGCTCCGGGCTGGACCGCTTTAACGACGACGTCACCGACCGAATCGACATCGCGGCCGGTGCGGGCGAGCAAGTCACCGCGGCGCACCGAGGTGACCACGTCGGTAGGGGAATCAGCCAGCGTCGCGTAGACGGCGGTACGCAAATTAGACATCCCGTAGAGGGTGACCCGGTGCGAGAAAATTCGATTGACGTAGCGCAGCAGTGCTTTGGATACCCCGAAGAAACGCACCGAGGTGGTGGCCACGCCGAGGGCGAGGACCGGCGGCATTTGGGAAGCCCGGGTAATAAGCCAGGCGGAGACAGCTGCCAGGGCCACCGAACTGCTCAGTCCGGCAGCACCCGCCGCAACGGAACCCCAGAATCCGCCCTTATCCACGCGCAGGAGGCGCAAGGCACGGAGGAGAGCACGGCGTTCATCTTGAGGGAAAGTACTCACTTGGTCACCTCGGTTGTCTGGGAGTTGGCGGGTGCGGGGACGGAAGGTGCGGGCGCCGATGGAGTGGCGGCGGGCTCCGGGACCGACCGCGCGCTGCCGGAAGATGCGGCAGCTGGCTGCGCCGTCGTCGATACGACATCAATAACCGCATCGGCCAGCTCGAGGAGCGCGGTGCGGTGCGCGATAACGATAACGGTGCGTCCCTGCGCCCGTAGATGCGCAACGGATTCGACGACGCGCCGTTCGCTGCGCGCATCCAGGTGCGCGGAAGGCTCGTCGAGGAGCACGAGGGGGCGCTCGGAAACCAGGGCGCGAGTGAGGGCAAGGCGCTGCCGCTGACCCACGGAGAGGCCCACGCCACCCTGACCGATAAAGGTATTCCAGCCTTCGGGAAGTTCTGCGATGACTTCGTCAAAACCGGCGAGGGCCGCGGCCCGTTCCAGGGCTGGACCCGGGGCAACCCCAATATTTTCCGCCACGGTTCCCGGCACGATCACCGGGCGTTGGGAAACCCAGGACACCTGCTTCCACAAGCTTTCTTGGCGGATATTTTCGAGCGGGGTGGTGCCGATATGCACGGTTCCGCTATCGGGGGTAATAAAGCGGAGGAGCACATTCGCCGTCGTCGTTTTTCCCGAACCGGAGGCCCCCCGCAATGCCGTGACGCGCCCGGGAAGAATCTCCGCGTTCAGCTGCGCGGGCGCGATGGTATCGCGGCCCGGCGCAAGAACCGAGAGATCGCGGATCGCGATAGGGGAGCTGGCCAGATCAGGGCACTCAACCGTGCCATCTTCCACCGGGAGGGGCTGCTCAAGCAGGTCAAAGACCTGGGCGGAGGCGGCCACCCCGTTGGAGGAGGCGTGGAATTGGGTGCCCACTTCCCGTAGGGGTTTGAACACTTCCGGGGTCAGCATAATAATCGTCAAGCCGGTGAAAAGGGAGACATTTCCGGCCACCATGCGCAGGCCCACCTCGACCGCGACGAGGGCGGTGGATAGCGTGGCGAGGAATTCCAGCACCGCGCCGGAGAGGAAAGCGATGTACAGGGTTTGGAGTGTTTTCTTGGCGTAGTCATCCCCGAGGTGCTTGACGCGGCGGGCCGGGCCTTCTTCGCGCCCGAGTGCTTTGAGGGTGCTCAAACCGCCCAAAAGGTCGAGGAGCTGCTGGCCCAGGCGCTGCATGGAGGCGAGCCGCTCATTGGAGAATGCCTGGGTCATCCGCCCGATAAGGATCATGAAAATAGGGATGAGCGGGATACAGGCCACGATGGCAATAGCACTCACCCAATCGAGGAAAAGGATAACAACGAGTGCGAAAGGGGTAACGGTGCAGGTGAGAATGAGCTGGGGGAGGAATTTGACGAAATAGGGTTCCAAGTCATCCAGCCCGGAGGTGACCAGGGTGACCGTGGTGGAGGTGTTCCCTGCGGCGAGCCAGCGATCACCCAGGTCGCCGGCCCGGCGTAGCACCCGGGCGCGCAGATTAGCGATGGTGCGCAGCGCGGCGCGGTGGCCGTAGGACTCGCGAATATAGATAAGAACGCTGCGGGCAGTAAAGGCCGCTGCGACCCCGAATACCGGCCAGCCGATGTCACGGAAGGTGAGATCGCCGTCTGCGACCGGCGCAACGGAGGCGGCAATAAAGAAACATTGCGCTAGCACGAGGGCTGTTTCCAGAAAACCAACACCACCGAGCAAGGCAACGTAGCGGCGCGCCGTGGGCGCGAATCTCATAAGTCGAGAATCAACGGGCTTCATTCTTCTCCTTGCACATTGCTGTCATGGTAGCCCGTCCCTGAGTATGACACGGGAGCACCGCGTTTAACCGCGTACCACCACCCCGTAGTGGAGTCACGTAATACTTCAGGGCCCCAGGATCCGAGAGCGCGGATGGGAGGCTGCCGTATGAGGGAGGCCGCGCGCACGGTGCGTGCGCGCGGCCTCCTGATCTCACGTGCTACTTAGCGAATCTCGAACTCGCGGATCTTCTTCGGTTCCAATCCCACGGGTTCCTCGGGAATTTGCCCGGCGTCAATGCGCTTGCGGAACACGGAGTATGCCCACACCGTGTAACCGAGGACGATCGGAACGAAAATAAGTGCCGCGATGGTCATGATGGTTTGCGTTGGCGCGGTAGCCGAGGCCTGCGCGATCGTGAGGGAGTAAGCCTCGTTGATCGACGATTTCATGACATAGGGAACCATCATCGCAAAGATGGTGGACACCGCCGCGGCAATGGCCGCGAAGTGCAGCCCGAAGGCGAGAATCTCCCGGTTAGCCCACGTGGCTGCCACGGTGGCGATAAGGAGCACCGCGCAGATAGCCAGCGGGATAATCGCCAGGACTTGCGAGCTGTACACGAAGTAGGCCCACAGAGCCCAAACCGCGGTAATCGCGGTGGAGATCACGGTGGTGCGCTTCGCCAAGTTAATGGAACGCAGCTGGAGTTCACCGGCCGTCTTAATCGAGAGCCACAGCGCGCCGTGGCTGAAGAAGAGCGAGAGGGTGACCAACCCGCCCAGGACGGTGAAAGGCGTGAGCAGCGAGAAGAACCCGCCGGTCAGGTAATGGTGGTTATCCGCGAGGGCTTCCCACGTCACCGCATCGGGCGCCACGGCCACGAACTCACCGGAGGAGTAGTTGCCCACTTCGATTTTCATCCCGGCCACGAGGTTGGCGAAAGCCACCCCGAAGAGGATCGATACGATCCACGACACGATGCAGTGCAGGGTGTCCCAGGTATTACGCCAGCGCTCGGTGCGGATCATCTTGCGCCATTCGAGGGCGCAGATGCGGATAATAAGGCAGACGAGCACGAGGACGAGGGCGATGTACATGCCCGAGAACATGGTGGCGTACCATTCTGGGAACGCCGCGAAAGTAGCACCACCCGCGGTGAGCAGCCACACTTCGTTGCCGTACCAGTGGGGGCCGATCGAATTGATCATGGCGCGACGTTCGCGTTCGTTACGCGCAAAGGTTTTGAGGAACATCCCAACGCCGTAGCCGAAGCCCTCCAGGGCCAGGAAACCAATCCACAGGACCGCTACGAGGATGAACCACAGAGTCATCAAAAATGTTTGTTCCATGAGGTCCTCCTAGTAAACGAAATTCGGGGTAGATTTCGCATCGTATTCGACGACCTTCTTATGGGTATTGATACCCTCGCGCAGGTAGCGGCCCAGAAGCCAGATCCACACCACGCCGAGTGCCGAGTAGAGCACCGTGAAGATGGTCAGCGAGAAGGCGACGCTGCCACCGTTGACGGAATGGGAAACACCCAGGTCCGTCATGAGCAGGACGCCATCAATTTGAGTCGGGTAAACGATCCACGGCTGGCGCCCGATTTCGGTGAGGATCCAGCCCGCGGAATTCGCCACGAATTGCAGCGGGATCATCCACAGCCAGAACTTGCCCCAGCGTTCCGAGCGCATAATGCGATCCCCGCGCAGCACCCACAGTCCGAGGACCGCGATGAGGAGATCCAGCATCCCCACTCCCACCATGACGCGGAAGGAGTAGTAGGAGGCCAGAACGTTCGGAGTGACCTGCTGGTTTTCGAAAGCGGTATCGAACTTCTCCACGAGCTCCGCGTTGACGTTCTCCATCTGGTGGATGCGGTCACGCACGCGCTCATTGGCTTCGCTAATGGATTCCAGGCGCGAATCAGGACCAGACCAGTGGTTGGTCATCATGAAGGATTCCAGGCCGGGAATCGGAACGTAGATCGAGGTGGCATCCTCGCAGCTATTACCCCACATAACAAGGGAAAGCTTGGCGTTTTCTTCGCCCTGGCACACGCCCATCATGGCCGCGGCCTTGGGGGGCTGGATGACGCCGAGGTGCTGACCCATGTAGTGACCGGACAGGGCGGCAATAATCGCGGCGACCAGGGTGACCTTGAGGCCGAGCTTGGCGGTGGGTTTCCAGTATTCGCGCGCTTCGACTTCGTTGCCGGAGAGGCGAATAGAGCGTGCCATCCACCAGAAAGCGAAGCCGGCCACCAGTACGCCGGCCAGCGTAAACGCAGCGCCTAAGGTGTGGAGGAAGGTGAGCACCCAGGTGGTATTGGCGAAGAGGCCAAGGAATCCTGCCATACCGTCTAGCTCCGCGCGCCCGGTTTCCGGGTTGAAGACCGCGCCGTGCGGATCTTGCATGAAGGAGTTGGCCGCCAAAATCCACGCCGCGGAAATCACGGTACCCATGGAGAAGAGCCAGATGGTCAGGTTGTGCATCTTGGGGGAGAGACGGCCCTTGCCGAAGATCCACAATCCAAGGAACGTGGATTCCAGGAAGAACGCCAGGAGGGCCTCGAACGCGAGCGGGGCACCGAAGATGTCACCGACGAAACGCGAGTACTCCGACCAGTTCAAGCCGAACTGGAATTCCTGCACGATACCGGTGGCAACGCCGAGCGCGAAGTTGATGAGCAGGATCTTGCCGAAGAAATCGGTGATCCGCTGCCACTTCGGATCGCCCGTTTTGCGGGCCTTAGTTTGCATATACGCCACGATGACAGACAGGCCAATGGTCAGGGGCACCTGAAGCCAGTGGTAGACGGTTGTAATACCGAACTGCCATCGCGCAAGGGTGATCGGATCCACCTTTTCACCTTTCCGATGTGTAACACGTGTGATCGCGCGTGGATCGCCGCGGTGGTCCCGTAGCAGCGCGATCAAATTTTTCACCCTCGATCCTACTCACCCGCGCGGCAATAAGAGGTATCGAACACGAGGGACTTTTGTCCGGCCCGGCGCTCATGTGCCATCTGGCACACAGGTTAGCGACACCTCTCAAAAAATAGGGACGAAAGTCCCGGACGGGTCTGTGTGGTGGTGATTGCAGGCCCTAGCAGGTGGGAGGCGTTGCGGAGATTTCGGGAACCTCCCAGCGCCAGTCCAGTACTCCTCATGTAGAATCGGTATCAGTGTACCGGGCGCTACCGTATCGCCCCGGTGGTTCGAGGCTGTGAAGAACCTGGCCGGCAGATGATGAGCGCCGGATATGCCCTCGAACGTGAATATGCTTGCGCGGCGTCGGCCGCAATGGTGATAGGTCCGCACGGGATACGGGGTGCGCGCCTGTCGGGAAGTGTAGACGAATGGCGAAAGAAGCCACCGCGTCGGAGCACGGCACCGTGAGTGCGGCTGCGGCGAGTCCATTTTTCATTCCGGTACCCGAAGAAGAGGCGGTGGAAATTCCACGCTTCCGTATTAATACGGATATTCCACTCTTCCAGGAACCCGACGCCGCCAATGCTATCCGGGTCACCTACCTCGTTGATGACGATTCCTCCAGCGGCGCAGATTCCGATTCTGGCGATAGTTCCTCCCGGCGCACCCGGCGGCGCGAACGCGGCGAGCATGATTCTTCCGCTCGCGCGCCGCGAGGTTCCCAGAACGACGACGCCGCCTCTGAAGAAAGCGACCACGCGGGAACGGATGAAACTTCGGTAGCGCCCACCCGGAGGCGGCGTCGTAGCCTTTCGTCCGACGATGAAGTGGCAGCGCCCAAGGGCTCCACTCGCTTGGCTGCCAAGCGGGCTCGGCGTCGCGAGAATCGCGAGGGATCGGCGCGCCGGCGCGGCTCCATTACGGAAGTGGAATACCTGGCTCGGCGCGAGTCGGTGAAGCGCGACATGATCGTGCGCGAACGTGACGGTCTCAACCAGATCGCGGTGCTCGAAGATGATGTGCTCGTGGAACACTACGTGGCGCGCCATACTCAGATTTCCATGGTCGGCAATGTGTACCTAGGGCGGGTGCAAAATGTGCTGCCCTCGATGGAAGCCGCTTTTGTGGATATCGGTAAGGGGCGCAACGCGGTCCTGTACGCCGGGGAAGTGGATTGGAAGGCCGCCGGGGTTACGGGAAAGAACCGCCGGATTGAGCAGGCGCTCAAGTCCGGGGATACGGTGCTGGTGCAGGTCACCAAGGATCCCATTGGCCATAAGGGTGCGCGGCTCACCAGCCAGGTCACCCTCGCCGGGCGCCACCTGGTCCTTGTTCCCGGCGGGGATATGACCGGCATTTCGCGTAAGCTTCCCGATTCGGAACGCTCGCGCCTCAAGAAGCTTCTCAAAGAAATTGTGCCGGAAGATCATGGGGTTATTGTGCGCACCGCAGCTGAAGGTGCTACCGCGGAGCAACTTAAAAATGACGTGGAGCGCCTGACCAAGAGCTGGAAGGAAATCCAGCGCAAGGCCAAGGTCGCGAAAACTGCACCGCAGGTCCTCAAGAGCGAACCGGAACTGGCTGTACGAGTGGTGCGCGATATCTTTAACGAAGATTTCGACTCTCTGCGCGTGCAGGGTGATGATGCCTGGGAGACGATCTCCACTTACGTGGAAGAACTATCTCCCGAACTCATGGACCGGGTGAGCCGCTGGGATGATTCGCGCGATATCTTCGAGGCCTACCGCGTGGAAGAACAGCTCGCCAAGGCTTTCGATCGCAAGGTGTGGCTACCCTCGGGGGGAACTCTCGTTATTGACCGTACCGAAGCCATGACGGTGGTGGACGTCAATACCGGGAAATTCACCGGATCGGGCGGCTCGCTCGAAGAAACGGTGACCCGTAATAATCTGGAAGCGGCCGAAGAAATCGTGCGGCAATTGCGGCTGCGCGATATCGGCGGGATCGTGGTTATCGATTTTATCGATATGGTCCTGGAATCCAACCGTGACCTTGTGCTGCGCCGGCTTATCGAGTGCTTGGGGCGGGATCGCACCCGCCACCAGGTGGCGGAAGTAACCTCCCTCGGTCTGGTGCAGATGACCCGTAAGCGTGTGGGGCAGGGACTCGTGGAGGCCTTCTCGACCGTCTGTGAAGCCTGCGAAGGGCGCGGCTACATCATTCACGACCACCCGGTAGAGGAAAACGAAGAATCCCACGCGCCCCGCAAGCGTAAGAATCGGCGGGAGGCTTCGGCACCGCAGCGCGAGGCGGCTGTTCAAATGATGAATTCCATCGCCGCTGCGGGCCATGCCGACTCCCAGCAGAAGGATGGCCAGGATAAAGATAAGCCCCAGGATTCAGAGGCTCCGAAGCCGGAAACGGTTGAGAAGTCCGCGGAAACTGCGAAACCGGCGAAATCTGAAAAACTGGACAAGCCCGCGAAATCCGCGAAATCCGCGAAGGCTGATAAGCAGGAGAAGTCGGAAAAGCCGGCTACCCGGCGGCGGCGTAGCTCGCGAACCGCACCGGCGGCCGCGGATACTTCGGGCACCGGAACGAAGGACACGAAGGGCACTACCGCGGGGCAGGAACGCGCCGCGGCCGCAGCCACGGGCACCGTACGTACCGGAAGTAGCACCGCGGGCACAGGCACCGCGCGGAAGACTGGCATGGTGGTTTCCTCCGGCGTGGTGAGCCCGACGCACACGGCCGTTTCTGCTAGTTCCCACGCAAAGACGGTGTCGCCGTCGTCCGCTATCCATACCGGATCGCGTGAGGCAGCTAACGGAACCCGCGGGGGCACCAAGCGGCGCGCCGTGGTCTCATCGGGTCCCATTTCCACCGGAAACGGGGCGGGGGTTCTGAGTTTCCCGGCCAATTTCCAAGGGTAGTTCGGAGCGGGCACAGCGCTACAACCGGGAGGTACGTGGCGCATCCCATAGCGACACGGCCGGTCTCATGCGCTGTCTCACTTGTAAGAAAGCGGGTCGACGCAGTAAAGTAGATGGTCGGTGCTTAGGCACTCAGTCGTTTAAGTGCGCTGTCCAGCGCGAAAAGTAGCCGTAATCAACAGGAGCAAACGTGGTGTACGCGATCGTCAAGGCCGGGGGCCGTCAGGAAAAGGTTTCTGTCGGAACCGTCGTGGTTGTTGACAGGATGGAAGGTGAAGTCGGCGATACCGTCGAACTCGAACCCATCATGCTCGTTGACGGGGATAAGATCACCACGGCTGCCGATGGCATTTCGGCGAAGGTTACCGCGGAAATTGTGCGCGATGAAAAGGGACCGAAGATCTCCATCATCAAGTTCAAGAACAAGACGGGTTACCGGAAGCGCCAGGGGCATCGTCAGCCCCTGACCCGCCTCAAGGTCACCGGCATCCAATAGGATCTGCCGCGTCAGCAGCTAGTTTTGAGATAGTAAGAAGGTAGACAGATGGCACATAAGAAGGGCGCCTCTTCCTCGCGCAACGGGCGCGACTCCAATGCCCAGCGCCTCGGGGTGAAGCGGTACGGCGGTCAGGTAGTATCCGCCGGTGAAATTCTCGTTCGCCAGCGTGGCACGAAGTTTCATCCGGGTAATAACGTCGGGCGCGGCAAGGATGATACCCTGTTCGCTACCGCAGCCGGAACGGTCCAGTTCGGTACCCGTCGCGACCGCAAGGTTGTCGACGTCGTGACCCAGGCTTAAGGCGGAGCGGCCCGAGCGCCGCACGCACCTATGATGAGGGGTGGGGGATTGAACCTCCACCCCGTCATTCGTTAACGCGGGTTCGGTGCGCGAGTACCGGCTACGCAGACGTCCATCTACTCGCGGCGGTTAAGCAGCCGCGGTGACGCGTCAGCACTACAGAAAAAGGGGAGGGCATACGTGGCCTCGTTCGTCGATAAGGTGACTTTGCACTTGCGCGCCGGCAACGGTGGAAATGGATGCGTTTCGGTGCGTCGGGAAAAGTACAAGCCTCTTGGGGGGCCCGACGGCGCCAATGGCGGCCATGGGGGTTCCATCATTTTTGAGGTGGATTCCCAAGAATCTACCCTCATGGACTACCACCACACCCCGCACCGTAGTGCGGAAAACGGCCAGCCCGGAGCCGGTGATAACCAGCGGGGCAAGAACGGCGCGGATCTGGTGCTCAAGGTTCCGGCGGGGACGGTCGTGAAAAATAGTGAGGGCGACGTGCTTGCGGATCTCGTGAGCCCCGGGGATTCTTTCGAGGTAGCACGCGGGGGAGTGGGCGGACTCGGAAATGCGGCCCTCGCTTCTCCGCGCCGCAAGGCACCCGGTTTCGCTCTACTCGGGGAAGCCGGCGAAGAACTCGATGTTGTTCTCGAATTGAAATCGGTGGCTGATGTGGCACTGGTGGGCTTCCCTTCCGCCGGGAAATCCTCTCTCATCGCGGCTATGTCTGCCGCGCGCCCGAAAATTGCCGATTATCCGTTCACCACTCTTGTTCCGAACCTCGGCGTGGTGACCGCTGGCGAGGAGCGCTACACCATTGCCGATGTTCCCGGCCTCATTCCCGGGGCCTCGGAAGGGCGCGGGCTCGGGCTGGAATTTTTACGTCATATTGAGCGCTGCGCTGTTATTGCGCACGTCATCGACTGCGCCACGCTGGAGCCGGGGCGGGATCCGCTCACGGACCTGGATACCCTCGAACACGAACTGGCCCGCTACGCGGCCAATATCCCGCCCACCGAAGGCCAGCTTCCTCTCACCGAACGCCCCCGCGTGGTGATTCTCAATAAAATTGATGTCCCGGATGCGCGGGAACTTGCCGAATTTGTGACCCCGGAGTTGCGCGACCGCGGCCTCGATGTTTTTTCTGTCTCCACCGCCAGCCACGAAGGGCTGCGTGAGCTCTCCTTCTACCTGGCCCGGGTGGTACGCGAAGAAAAGGCGAATCGCGAGGTTGCTGAACCGGTGCGCCCGGTGCTGCATCTGACGCGGGAACGCGATGATCGTTTCACTATCGTCAAGCGGCGCGACGGCATGCAGGAGTTCTGGAATGTGCGCGGGCGCCAGCCCGAACGCTGGGTGGGGCAAACGGACTTCGCCAATGATGAGGCGGTCGGGTACCTGGGGGAGCGGCTTCACCGGCTGGGCATCGAGGACGAGCTGGCTCGTTTGGGTGCGGTGCCGGGCGATATGGTGGTCATCGGCCCGCCGCAGACCGGTTTCGTTTTCGATTGGGAACCAACCGTTGCCGCCGTCGCTGAAATTTACGGGCCGCGCGGGCGCGATATCCGGGTGGAAGCCGAGCGCTCCCGCCCCACCCGCCGCGAAAAGCGCGCCGATTTTTACGAGCGCATGGATGCCAAAGAGAAAGCCCGGCAGGAATTGCGCTCCGAACGGGAGGCCGGCATATGGACGGATCCGCAGGCAGGGACCCCGGAAGGGGACTAAACTATCCTGCGGTGTCCCGAACCATCAGATAAGAAAGAGTGACTCGTGTCCGGTACCTCATCCACCTCGCTGACCCGGCGTGACTGCCTTGAGAACTCCCGTCGAATAGTCATTAAAGTGGGATCCTCCTCTTTGACGGGGCCGGACGGTGCCCTGCACCAGGAAACCCTCGATCTTCTTGTCAACACCATTGCGGACGTGCATGCCCGCGGGGTCGATGTGGTGCTGGTATCCTCCGGCGCGGTGGCGGCCGGTATCGGGCCGCTCAAGCTGGGCCGTCCGCGTTCCCTGCGGGAAAAGCAGGCCGCGGCTATGGTGGGTCAGTCCCGCCTCATGGCTGCGTACGAGGAACGCTTTGAAGCGCATGGCATTAGCGTGGGCCAGGTGCTCCTCACCGCTTCTGATGTCACGAACCGGCGCCACTACGCCAATGCGCTTACGGCGATGCGTACGCTCTTGCGTTTGCGGGTGGTTCCGATTGTGAATGAGAACGACGCCGTTGCCACTGACGAATTGCGCTTCGGTGATAATGACCGGCTGGCCGCGCTGACCGCCCACCTTGTGGGTGCCGGCACTCTTATTTTGCTCACGGATGTGGACGGCCTGTATACCAAGCCCCCCAGCGAGGCGGGCGCCACCCGCATTGCGGAGGTAACTAGCGAGGAAGACCTCGCCGGACTGCGGATTACCGGGCGGGGTTCGGTGGTCGGAACCGGGGGGATGCGCACCAAAGTGGCGGCGGCCGAATTGGCAACCTCGGGTGGCGTTGGCGTGATTCTCACCCACGTTGATAATGTGCAGCGGGCCGTGGCCGGGGAGAATGTGGGAACCTGGTTTGTGCCGAGCAAGCGTCATGTGTCCGCGCGGGGGCGCTGGATGGAATTCGCGGCGCGGGCCCGGGGGCGGGTTACATTGGACGACGGCGCCGTTGCGGCGGTCACCAGCAATCACGCATCTTTGCTCCCGGTGGGAGTCATCGGGGTCTCGGGCCGTTTTGCGGCCGGGGATATCGTGGAACTTTGTGATGGGCACGGAGAAGTTATTGCCCGGGGTCTGAGTGCCTATAGCGTGGAAGAACTGATCGAGCTGGTGGGAAGCACCGGGGCGCGCGGCAAGAAGCCGGTGGTGCACGCCAATGACATCGTGCTCTTGGGCTCCTAACTGGTCACGCCGTTGGCATCACCTGTCCCAGGTGCGGGTGCACCGCCTTTGGTGTGTGCCGGTCGAGCGTGCTTCAATGGCATCCGCACAGGAGCGCTGCGGTGTGCACAAATCTGTGTTACGTCTTACTTTACGGACCTGTAACTACGGGAAACGTGCATAATTTTGCACTAGCTGTGCAGGGTGGTATTTTTATTCGCCCAGGTTGTAGCGCTGCCACTCGAGAGTTTAGCGAAGCATTACACCACCTTGATCGAATAGTAATCACGATAAATGAATAGTGACATGCGCAAAAAACCCTCGTGTTTGTCTTGCCTATTGGACAATAAAGATCTAGCGTTATCGCAAGTGCTTATATAGCACGCTCGCAATCGCTCGGAATACCCGAGCCGACGAAGAACGGAGAATTCGATGTCGCAGTTTGTCACGCTCCAGGGCCTCACCTCCAGCATGTGCGCGGACTATCGAATTACCATGGCGCATTGGCGCCGCTGGCATCACCACTTTATGAGCGCGCGCCTCCTTGCGCCTGCCAGTGCCCCCTCTGCCCGTCTTCGTCCCGATAGTGAGTACTAATGACCATCCAATTGACCACCCTGTGCACCACCACGAATGAGGAAGTTTTAAGAGAAACATTTTTAGGAGTCGATCTCTCGGCGCTCGGCGGCGGGGAGAATCTTTGCGGCGACGGCGCAGCTGCGCGCCCAGCCCACGGGGCTTCCATTGCGCACCTGGCCTCCTGCGCGGATGCGGCCTGGAAAGGCGGACTTGATTTCGTCCAGTTTTCCGGGGAATTCGTACTTCCCGGTGCCCGCGTCGCCTCCGCGATGGAAACGGCAAGCCGCCTAGGTCCACGTGCCCGCGGTGATATCGCGGTAGAAGTACCCGCCACAGCCCAGGCTTTACGGGAAGCGGTGGCCAGAACCCAGCAGGACACCAGCGATACCCCGGCTCTGGTGAGTCTTCCGATCACCCCGGCTACCGACCTTGCGGCCCTGCGCGGCGACGTGGAAAATGCTATTGCGGCCGGGGTACGCCTCATGCCGCACGTGCGCGCTGAAGATGTCCCGAATCTGAATCTGCGGGCAATCTGCGGTATTTCCCCGATGATGCGCCTCTCCGCGCCCGATGCGCACCGCGCCCGCGAAGCCCGTTTCGCTTTGCGTACGGCGGCAGAAGAATACGATACCGACCTGCAGGTCCTCCTCGACATGACCGTCATTATTTCGGCTACCCGCACCGCTGCTCGCGAACGCCTCTTCCTGGTGCAGGCCCTGGGCGGTCCGGATTTCACCCGCAGCGCTCACGTGGTGGGAACGGTCTACGATGTTGCGGATACCACCGAGTCCTGGCTGGGGATGGGTGCGGCAGATGGCATCATCTACCGGCCTACCTCCATCCGCACCGATTTAGCTTCGCTGGTGCGCGGAGTACTTCCGGTGCTTTTCGGACGCGCTGAAATTTCCTAATTTTTCTTGGGAGTAATGAGGGGCGAACTGGTCGATTCCAGTTCGCCCCTCGGTGCTTGGCGGAAAAATCGGTAGCTTATTCAGCCTGTTGTGCGGATTCCTCAGCTTCGTGAGCGGCAAGACGGGCGCGAATCTCGTCCATATCCAGCTCCTTGACCTGGCCGATCAGATCCTCGAGCGGACCGGCCGGTAGCGCCCCGGCCTGCTCAAAGACGCGGATACCATCGCGGAAAGCCATAATGGTCGGAATCGCCTGAATCTGGAAATGCGCCGCGAGCTCCGGGCTATCCTCGGTGCTTACCTTCCCGAAGGTGATATCGGGGTGCTTTTCGGAAGCCTTTTCGTAAATCGGGCTGAATGCACGGCAGGGTCCGCACCAGCTCGCCCAGAAGTCCAGCAGCACGATGCCTTCGTGTACGGTCTCGTTGAAGTTCTCAGTGGTGACAGTAACGGTTGCCATGGTTCTCCTCAAATTTGTTGGAAATCTCGCTACCTGCAACGCGGGGGCGGGCGGCGCTATTCCCATGAGATTTCCCGAATATATATGAGTGCTCCTCATTCCCGCTCGCTGTTCCTCTTCGGTGTTCCTATTCGGTAACGGGGGCCTTTCTGGCCTAAAGTAGAGACTATGACCGCAACGTTAACCGAGGGCGTGGCCGAGGTAGCCCGCCGCGCGCGCCAGGCTGCGCGTTCTTTGCGCGGTGCGCAGACCACGTCGAAAAATGATGCTCTTTGCCGTATCGCCGCAATTTTGCGTAGGGAAACCGCTCGTATCGTGGCGGCAAATGCGCAGGATGTGGCCCGGGAACAGGGCAGGCTTTCCCCGGGAATGATTGATCGCCTCCTCCTTACCGAAGAACGCATCGAGGGCATTGCCCAGGCGGTAGAACACGTGGTGGGCTTGGCTGACCCGGTCGGTGAAGTGGTCCGCGGTTCGCGCTCGGCTCACGGCATGCGTTTGCGCCAGGTGCGGGTTCCCATGGGCGTGATTGGCATGATTTATGAGGCCCGCCCCAATGTAACGGTCGATGCGGCCACCCTGGCCCTCAAAGCGGGTTCCGCGGTGATACTGCGCGGGGGGAGCGCTGCTATACGCACCAACGAGGTGCTGGTCGAGCTCATGCGGCAAGCTGTAGCGGAGGCCGGTTTCCCGGCCGACTGCGTGCAGACCATCGATGCTTTCGGGCGCGAAGGCACCGTAGAACTCATGAAATTGCGCGGCCTGGTAGATCTTATTATTCCGCGCGGAGGCGCAGGTCTGATCCAGACGGTCGTGCGCGAATCCTTAGTTCCCGCCATCGAAACCGGGGTGGGCAATAATCACGTGTACGTGGATGCCAGCGCGGATATGGAGCGGGCTAGCGCCGTCGTCGTTAATTCCAAAACGCATCGGACAAGCGTGTGTAATGCGGCCGAAACGCTTCTTGTCCACGCGGATATCGCACTGGACTTCATGCCTCGGATTTTGCGTGAACTGCATGAGCGCGGTGTGATCTTGCATTGCGATGCCGCGGCCCAGCGTTTCGCCGGGGATGTTCCCACCCAGCTCGCGACGCAAGAAGATTGGGAAACTGAATATTTGGCCCCGGAGATGGCCGTGGCGGTTGTTCCCGATCTCGAGGCGGCGCTCGCTCATATTGCCCGCTATTCAAGCGGTCATACCGAAGCTATCGTGGCCGAAAATCAGCGTGCCATTAATCGTTTCATCGATGAGGTGGATTGCGCCGCCATTATGGTGAATGCTTCGACGCGTTTCACGGACGGCGGCGAATTTGGGCTCGGCGCGGAAATTGGTATCTCCACTCAAAAACTGCATGCGCGCGGACCTATGGGACTGGAAGAAATGACCACGACGACGTGGATTGCAGAGGGCGAGGGGCATGTCCGATAAATCCGATAAAGACGAACCGGTGCAAATTCCTTTCGACGAACGCAAGCACCGCCGTCGGCGGATCGGGGTGATGGGTGGAACTTTCGACCCGATTCACCACGGCCACCTGGTGGCCGCCTCGGAAGTACAGCATCGTTTCGGGCTGGACGAGGTGGTTTTCGTGCCCACCGGCCGCCCCGCTTTCAAACAGGGCCAGCACGTAAGCCCGGCCGAACACCGCTACCTCATGGCGGTTATTGCCACCGCGTCGAATACCCGCTTTACGGTATCGCGGGTGGATATCGAACGGCGCGGCCTGACGTACACCGTGGATACCCTGCGGGATTTGCGTGAGGTCTACCCGGATGCGGATCTGTACTTCATTACCGGAGCGGATGTTATTCCGGAGATTTTGCGCTGGAAGAACGCCGAGGAACTGTGGGGGATGGCGCGCTTTATCGGCGTCACGCGCCCCGGGCACACGATTGATGTTTCCGCGCTGCCCAAACACGCCGTGGAAATTGTGGAGGTTCCTGCCATGGCGATCTCCTCGACGGATGTGCGCGAACGGGTGCAAGCTCACGCACCCATTTGGTATTTGGTGCCCGAAGGCGTGGTGCAGCACATTAGAAAATACAAACTTTATGCCCAGCGCGAGGCACCGGGTAAGCTTGATCAAGGACGGTCGTACCGAGAGGAGAAGAAATGAGCGAGGGCGGGCGGCGCCTCACACGCAGCGAGATGCGCGAGCGCGGACTCTTGAAACCTCTCGAAGAAGGCGAGGCTTCGCCGGTGGAAGAATTGCGGCGCACCCGGGATATTCCGGTGGTGCGAGCAACGCGGCGGCGGGCTATTCTCGCCGAGCGTGCCGAAGCCGCTGAGGAGGTAGAAGCCACCGCGCAGCCTGAGGTAACGGCGCCCGATTCCGTAGCGGTGTCGGATGCCGGTGCGGTTTCTGGTCCCGATCCGGCGCCTTCCCCGGCACCGACGGGTGAGCGTATCTCCGTTTTCGACCGTTTCGAAGCCGATACTCAAGCACGTATCGGTGAAGATGACCACTCGCTCGTGCCTCCGCTTACGGCCTCCGCACCAGCTGCCGCGCCCGAACCTGCTCTGGAAGCCGAGGCCGCGCCCGAGTTTTCCGAAGGTGGTAGCTTGCGGGAGCGTTTGCTCGCCCGCACCCAAAACGATGCTTTGCGTGCCTCCGGTGCGCAGGGTGATGCAGCGCCGGAAGTAGAAGAGGCCGGGAACGACGCCGCAGCGGCGTTGTCGCCCGCTTCCGTTTCCGCGGCGCAGCCGGACCTGCATGCCTCGGACCCGCTTACCCCGGATCCGCTCGCGCACGAGTATGTGGACGAGGATGAACTCGAAGATGAGTCCTCGCCGCGCCGTTGGACGGTGACTATGCTTCTCCTCATTGCGGTGAGCGTCGTGCTCGGCCTGGTCATTGGCTTCTTCTTCTTGCAGCATGGCGCTCAGGCCGCGTCTTTTGAATATGTAACCCCCGGTATTACCCCCGACATCAAGGAGATCTTGTGACAGCTTCGGATCGCGCGATAGAGCTCGCCCGTATTGGAGCCGCGGCAGCGGCGGAGGTGAAAGCGACATCGATTGAAGCTCTCGATGTTGGTGAGCGTTTCGCCATTTCCGATGTTTTCCTTATCATTTCCGGTGATTCGGAACCGAAAGTGCGCGCTATCGTGGATCGCGTGGAGGAAAAACTCGATGAGGCCGGCGGGCAGCGTTTGCGCCGCGAGGGACTCACGTTCGACCCGCGGTGGGTGCTCCTCGATTACGGGGAACTCATTGTGCACATCCAACGCGATGAGGACCGCGCTGATTACGCCCTCGCGCGCTTGTGGGCTGATTGCCCGCATGTGGATCTTCAGCTCGATGATGAGGCGGTTATCGCCGGGGATCCGGCGCCTGTAACGCCGGAGGTTGCCTCGGAATCACGGGACCCCGAGGCGGCCGGTTCCGCTGAGGCGCATGCATGACGGCAGATCGCATCTTGCTCTGGCGCCACGGCCAAACTGATTACAACCTGGCTTGGCGCATCCAGGGTTCCACGGATATTCCCCTCAATGCGGTCGGGCTCGGTCAGGCTCGCTACGTGGCCCCCCACATCGCTGCTGCCGGACCGGCGCATTTTGTGGCATCCCCGCTGCAACGGGCCTATGCCACCGCACTCGAGGCTGCCCGTCTAGTTGACCGTGAAGTGGCAACTGATGCGCGCTTACAAGAACGCTGTTTCGGGCAGTTCGAAGGCTTGACCCGCACTGAGATCGCGGAGCGCTATCCGCGTGAATTTGCACAGTGGCGCGCGGGGGAGGAGCCCGTGGGCGTCGGGGTAGAAACGAAGGAACATGTTGGCGCGCGCGTGGCCGCGGCCATTACCGAGGCCAGCGAAGGTATGGACGGGGGCCTGCTGGTTGTGACCGCGCACGGCGCGGCGATTACCTGCGGGCTCGGGGTGCTTCTCGGCTGCGGGGCTGATTGGCAGGGCCTGGGCGGCCTGGATAACTGCCACTGGGCTATGTTGCAGCGGCGTAAGAACGGGAATGTGCAGTGGCGCCTTACCGGCTTCAATCGTTTCCTCGCGGACGAGCACGATCCGGTGAAGAACTTTGAGGTGGAAGGGCCGGAAGGCTAGGCTCCCACCAGGAAGAATGCGATGCTCGACACAAAGTCGAGTTCTGATTTGCCAAGCGTTTCTTCTCCGACTAAAGTTCTATAAGTCGCTTGGGG
Source organism: Actinotignum sanguinis (assembly GCF_003957255.1). GTDB lineage: Bacteria > Actinomycetota > Actinomycetes > Actinomycetales > Actinomycetaceae > Actinotignum > Actinotignum sanguinis. The sequence continues at coordinate 106,982 of NZ_QDIE01000001.1, read as the reverse complement.
CTATGGCGCAGTTGGTAGCGCGCTTCCATGGCATGGAAGAGGTCAGGGGTTCGAATCCCCTTAGCTCCACCAAGTACACTGCTGGTGTTGATATATTTGGCAATCATGCAATAAAACCCCGGTCAATTCCTAAAGCTCAGATTCTAAGTTTAGGCGTATCGGCCATGTTTTATATCCATCTCGGGTTCCAGAGCGAGAGGAAAGCGACACCTAGATGCCACGAGTACGCCATCGGTTGGGAGTGCTGAGCTCCGGCGGGAACATCACCTTTGCGCAACGCGAATTCACTCGCCCCACGAACGTGCTATTCGACGTCGACGGCACTCTCACCGATGCCAGTTCGCGGGTGCTCCCGGAAAATATCCGGGCACTCCAGCAGCTTCACGCTGCCGGCATTCCCATTACCCTGGCCACCGGGCGAATCATTGCCGGGGCTGCCGATATCCTCGCGGAGGCGGGCGTTCCCGGATGGGTGGTGGCCGAAGGCGGTTCCATCGTCTGGGACGGGCACACGGTAGTGCGCCGTCATCCGCTCGGCGCTGCGGCCTATGCGCGTGCGGTCCGATTCGCGGAGGAACACCGGCTCGGGATGGTCGTTAATGGCGAAGAAGGCATCGTCGTGCAAAGCTTTGGGGCGCCCTTGTTTGAGGACGTTATTTGCAACGCTTCCGCGGGGCGGGAACCGCTCCGCGGCGACGTCGCCGCCCTTGCGGCTGATACCATCACGAAACTCTCATTCTCCGGAACTGAAACCCAGCTGGACCGGCTGCAAGAACTCTGGCAGGCAGCTTTCCCCGGGGCGGTGCGCGGGCATGCTCATTTTGTTGATGTGGTTGCTCCGGGCGTGACCAAGTGGGAAGGAATAGAGCTGGCGCTGCGGGCGCGCGGCCTCGAAGCGGAACATACGCTGGGGGTGGGAGATTCCGCCAATGATATTCCCTGGATGCGGGAGATCGCGCTGAGTTACGCAATGCCGCAGGCCAGTGCCGAGACCAAGGCTGCCGCCCGGTGGATCCTCCCGGCGGGTCTGGCTCCTGTTGCCGATCTGGTTGCTGCGGTGCTGCGGTGATATTTGCCGAGTGTCACTATTTTGCGCTCACGCGAAGTATTGGAAAGTAGCTCACATATCCACTATGTTATGGGGTATGAGTCACAATATTAAAGGAAGTGCGCTACCGCATGTGGTCATCGTCGGAGGTGGCTTTGCCGGTATCCAAGCGGCACGTGGCCTTCGCCAGGCACCCGTGCGGGTAACGCTCATTGATAAAAATCCGTACACCACGTTCAAGCCGCTGCTTTTCCAAGTGGCTGCGGGCGCGCTCAACGCGGGGGATATTACCTACAACCTGCGTGCACTACGGAGCAAGCAAAAGAATCTGCGTTTTGTGCTCGGGGAACTCCAGCACGTGGATACTGCCAATAAGATCATCGAGCTCGATGATGAGCGCACGATGTCTTATGACTATCTCGTCCTCGCCACCGGCGTGAGCGCAGCATACTTTGGTATTCAGGGAGCCGCGGAACACACCTTGCCGATGTACACGCGCGATGAAGCGCTTGCGGTCCGCGACCGGCTCTACGGGCTGCTGGACGGCATGGATGCGGTTGACAATCCCGGGCCTTTCCGGGTGGTTGTATGCGGTGCGGGCCCCACCGGAGTGGAAACCGCCGGCGCTATTGCCGAACTACGCAATTTTGATTTTGAAACGCTGTATCCCGGCATTGATACCGAGCAGTGCGAGATCATCCTCGTGGATATGGCCCCCACGGTTCTCGGGCCTTTCGATGAGAAGAGCCGCAACGCCGCCCACCGCGCTCTTGAAGATCGCGGCGTCAAGGTGCTTCTCAACCAGGCTGTTTCCGCGGTGGAAGAGAATCGCATCCTGGTGAAGAACACCAAGACGGAAGAGGAACAGTGGATTGATGCTTCGCTGATCGTCTGGTCTTCCGGTGTGGGTGTTCCGCCCGAAGTCAAGGAATGGAACGTGCCGCAAGGGGCGCGTGGGCGTATCCAGGTGAACGAACACTTCCAGGTGGAAGGGGTCGACGGCGTTTTCGCTGCCGGCGACGTAGCTGTGAGCGGCGAACGCGGCCTACCGCAGCTGGCCCAGCCGGCTATCCAGGGAGGGCGGCATATCGCCAAGGTTATCTCCAATAACCTGGCGGGCAAGGAGACTGAGCCGTTCAACTACTTCGACAAGGGCACCATGGCCACCGTGGGCGTTGGTTTCGCGGTTACCGAAATTCCGCATCTGCCGGCTATTACCGGAAAGTTCTCCTGGCTTATGTGGAATGCCGTGCATATCCAGCAGCTCCAATCCGGGCGGGAAATGTTCGCGACTTTCACGAACCTTGTCTCGAAGTACTTCCTCTTCCCCAAGCGGCACGATGTCATCGTGGGCGATTTCCACCGCTTCTCACGGCGGGCACGCCAGGGAATCGTGAGCGCCTCCCCGAAGCTGGATGCTCAAGAGCTCGAGAAAGCTGAAGCGTAGCGTGCCGGTGGCATCACCAATAATGGTGGTGCCACGCTGAACCGGAATGCGGCGGGCCCAGGGGTGGTTACCTCAAGATTTTTCTGTCGTAACCTCATGCCATCATTCAGGTATGAATGAGATACTGCCAGAAGATGTCCAGGTAGCCCTATCCCTCGGCCCGCCGCCAGGTTCCGTGCTGGATCTGGCCTATTCGCGGTGGCCGCTTCGGATAGCTACCCTTAGTTGGTACCTACCCGCCTCCGGCGGGTAGTGAAATGAGTACGCGCGCTTCCACTTTCTTGGTATTTTAAGTGTGAAGTGCTCCGGGTCATGATCCCGTCGTGGCCATCGCTCGTTACGGAAGGAATACTCATGAGCGAACAGAATAACCAGTTCCCTGATAATAACCCCGGTTATGGTCAGCAGAGCGCCCAGCCGGAACAGCAGTCCTACCAGCAGGGTTTTGATCAGCAGAATCAGCAAACCCAGCAGAATCAGGCGCAGGGCCAGGGCTATATTCCCGCCCCGCAGCAGGGCCAGTGGGCGCATTCGGCGTACTCGGCCCCGGGCTACGGCTACCCGCCCCAGCCCCAGCAGCCGCAGAATCCCTCCGGCTTCGCGGCTCTGTTCTCCACGAACTTCTCCACCCGGGTGGCGCGCTCCATCGCACCGATCATCATGATTCTCGCCTTCATTGTGGCCGGCTGCCACGTGCTCGTCTCGCTTTTCGCGATGATTAGCGTCTTTGGCGAATACACGCCTGCCATGGTTGCGCTTGCCGGAGTTCTCAGCTTCCTCCTCAGCCTCGTGGTTGCTGTCCTTATTATTGGCGGTGCCCGGTTGCTCTGCGAAGCAGCCATCAAAGACGAACAGTAGTCGGGGCGCAGCACACCACAGCCGGGCTCTCCGGAGCTAAAAATCCGGAAGCCCAAGCTGGCGAAACCCACCAGCGGGCTGATACATCGCGATGTATCAGCCCGCTGCGTCGTCGTAAGAATGTGTGGGTAGACCCGAAGGACGGGATCATCTGCTCTGCGGGTAGGTAGCGTTGCCCAGTTATTTCGCATTTGGGTGCTCGGTGCACCATACTGTGGCTATGACGTCTTACCGCCTTATTGCTTTTGACTTGGACGATACCCTGGCACCTTCCAAATCCGCGCTCCCGGAACGCATGGCGCGGGCCCTGCGGGCACTGCTCGATACGTACGAGGTGTGCGTGATTTCCGGCGGCCAATTCGGACAGTTCGAAAGCCAACTCCTGGAAGGACTAGACGGCACCCCCGCAGAACTTGCGCGTCTTCACCTCATGCCCACCTGTGGAACCCGCTACCTCGTTCACGAGGACGGAGCGTGGCGCGATGTGTACGTTCGTAACCTCACCGCGGAAGAACGCCGGGATGCCGCTCTGGCCCTGGAAGAAGAAGCACGGCGGCTCGGGCTGTGGGAAAGTAGCACCTGGGGCGAGATCCTGGAAGACCGCGGATCCCAGGTGACCTTCTCCGCGCTCGGGCAAAGCGCCCCGCTGGAAGCGAAACGCGCCTGGGATCCGAGCGGGGAAAAGAAAAACGCGCTGCGAGAAGCTGTCGCAGCGCGTCTGCCGCACCTGGAGGTGCGCTCGGGCGGTTCAACGTCCGTGGATATTACCCGCAAGGGCGTGGATAAAGCCTACGGAATTGCGGAATTATCCAAGCAAACCGGTATCCCCATCGCCCACATGCTCTTCGTGGGGGACCGCCTCGACCCCGCCGGAAACGACTACCCCGTTACCCGGCTTGGCATCGATACCCACGCGGTGCGGGACTGGACCGATACTGCCGACTTCATTGAGGAACTGGTGGGGCTGGCCTAGACCGTTGCGCGCGTGGCCTAGGAGAGCGGGCATAACGCAGTGGGCTTAGGTAACTTGGCTTAGGCGAGGGAACCGAGCTGGGCCGGAACGAAGGAACCCCAGCCCTGCTGCCGCAGGGCCGCGCGTAATTCCTCCATGGCCGCATCCAATTCGGCGCCGGGAACATCCTTGCGTGCCGATGCGAAACTGGTGACGTTTTCCGAATCAGCCGGAATAACATGCAGGTGTGTATGAGGTACCCCGAGTCCGGCGATGACGAGCATCGCCCGCTCCACGCCGAAAGCCGCGATCTGGGCCTTTCCAATGCGCTTAGCCACGATGAAGAGATGCGCGGCTGTATCGTCGTCAAGATCGGTGAAACGGTCAATTTCCGCGCGGGGAACAACTAGCACATGGCCGCGGGCGTGCGGCTCAAGAGTTGCGAAAGCAACGCAGACGTCGTCGGCCCAAACAAAACGGCCCGGAATCTCGCCGGCAATAATTTTTGAAAAGACACTCATGGTGCCAGTCTAGTCACCGCTGTGGACGACCTGAGATTTGTCGGAGGAGAGAGCTACAATTGACCGAAGTCGACCGTCGAAAAGGAGTACCCTTGAGCGCTGAGGATATGACCCAGTTCCGCTACACCGCAGAACTGGCTAATGAGATCGAAGCCCACTGGCAGGAACGCTGGGAAGAGGAAGGTGCCTTCTACGCCGCGAACCCGGTTGGGGATCTCGCGGGGGATACCTCGGCGCCGAAGTTTTTCATCCAGGACATGTTCCCCTATCCGTCCGGGCGTGGCCTGCACGTGGGCCATCCGCTCGGCTATATTGCCACGGATACCGTGGCCCGCTACCACCGCATGAAGGGTGAGAACGTCCTCTACACCATGGGCTATGACGCCTTCGGACTTCCCGCAGAACAGTTCGCGGTGCAAAATGGCAAGCACCCGGCTATCACCACCGCGGAAAATATTGCCAATATGGCAGCTCAGCTGCATCGCCTCGGGCTTTCCCACGATTCACGGCGGGTTTTCTCCACCACGGATATTGATTACGTGAAGTGGACCCAATGGATTTTCACCAAGGTGTTTAATTCCTGGTTTGACCCGGATTACCCGCGCCGGGACGGGCGTGGCAACGGAGCGGCCCGGCCCATTGCGGAACTGGAAGCGAAATTCGCCAGTGGGGAAAAGGCCACGCCGGATGGTCGGCCCTGGGAGGCGCTCTCCAGGAAAGAAAAAGCGGATGCGCTCAGCGAATACCGCCTGGTTTATATCAAGGAAGCCCCGGTTAATTGGTGTCCGGGGCTGGGAACGGTGCTTGCCAATGAGGAAGTCACCGCGGAAGGCCGGTCCGAACGCGGTAACTTCCCGGTGTTCCGGCGCAATCTCGCCCAGTGGATGATGCGGATTACCGCCTATGCGGACCGCCTGGTGAGTGACCTGGACACCATTGACTGGCCGGATAAAGTGCGGGCCATGCAGCAGAACTGGATCGGGCGCTCCCACGGCGCCACGGTTCGTTTTGAGCTTTCTGACGGCTCCGGGCGGGTCCTGGATGTTTATACCACCCGCCCCGATACTCTCTTCGGGGCCAGTTTCATGGCCGTTGCTCCCGAACATGAGGCCTTGGGTGGAAGTGAAGCGGGTACGGATACGGATGCGCAGGAGCTCCGGGTTCCCGATAGCTGGCCGGAAGGAACCCGCGCAGAATGGACTGGCGGATACGCCACCCCGCGTGAAGCTGTCGCGGCCTACCGGGCGCGCGCCGCCGCGAAATCGGATATGGAACGCACCTCGGATACTCATGAAAAGACCGGCGTTTTCTCCGGGCTCTTCGGGATTAATCCGGTCAACGGCGCCAAGGTTCCGGTTTTCGTGGCGGATTATGTGCTGGTCGGTTACGGAACCGGTGCGATTATGGCGGTTCCTGCCCATGATGATCGCGACTGGGCTTTCGCGCGCGAATACAATCTGGACGTTATCCGCACCATCGGCCCTGCGGAGGATCCGTACGGCCCGGACCTGGAAGAGGGTGCCTACACCGGGGATGGCATCCTCGTTGATTCCGCCAATGAGGAAATCTCCCTCAACGGCATGACGAAATCCGAATCCATGGCCGCTATTATCGCCTGGCTGGAAGAACGCGGTGCCGGAACCGCCACCGTCACCTACCGCCTGCACGATTGGCTTTTCTCCCGCCAGCGCTACTGGGGTGAGCCCTTCCCGATTGTTTGGGATGAGGAGGGTATTGCGCACGCGCTACCCGAATCGATGCTCCCCTTGGAGCTGCCCGAAATGGAAGACTTCTCGCCGGCGTCTTACGATGCCGACGACGCAAATTCACTGCCCCAACCTCCGCTGGAACGCAACCCGGAATGGGTGAATGTGGAGCTTGACCTGGGTGATGGTCTCAAGAAGTACCGCCGCGAAACCAATACCATGCCGCAGTGGGCAGGTTCGTGCTGGTACGAATTGCGCTATGTGGATCCCACCAATTCGGATAGCTTCTGCGCTCCGGAAAACGAAGCCTACTGGATGGGTCCGCGTCCCGAGGCCGGTAACACTTCCGGAGGGGTGGATTTGTACGTGGGCGGCGTCGAACACGCGGTGCTCCACCTGCTCTACGCGCGTTTCTGGCACAAGGTCCTCTTTGACCTGGGTTATGTCTCCTCTTCGGAGCCTTTCCACAAGCTCTTCAACCAGGGCTACGTACAGGCCTATGCCTATACCGATGCTCGCGGGGCCTACGTGCCGGCCGATGAGGTAGAAGAACGCGAAGAAAACGGCGAAACGGTCTTCTACTACCGGGGGGAGAAGGTCAACCGGGAATACGGGAAGATGGGCAAGTCCCTCAAGAACATCATTACACCTGATGATATGGCTGATCAGTACGGTGCGGATACGTTCCGCGTCTACGAAATGTCCATGGGGCCGCTTGATGTTTCCCGGCCCTGGGATACCCGCGCGGTGGTAGGTTCGCAGCGCTTCTTGCAGCGGCTGTGGCGCAATATCGTTGATGAGCGCACCGGTGAGGTGACGGTCAGTGACGCGACTCCGGATACCGAAACCGCTAAGCTCCTGGCCCGCACCATCGCGGGAGTGGCTGATGATTACGACCATATGCGTATCAACACCGCGATCTCGAAGCTCATTGTTCTCAATAACCATCTCACCGGGCTGACGGCGGTACCGCGTGAAGCTGCCTGCGCTATCGTGGCCATGGTGGCACCGGTGGCACCCCATATTGCCGAAGAACTCTGGGCACGTTTGGGTAATAGCGGCCTGGTCGCGCGCGCTGCGTTCCCGCAGGTTAGCGACGCAGCGCTGCTGGTGGATGACACCGTGACCTGCGTGGTGCAGGTGAAGGGTAAGGTCCGCGCCCGTCTGGAGGTACCCCAGGATATTTCCGATGCGGATCTGACCGCCCGGGCCCTGGCTGAAGAACGGGTGCAGGCCTTCCTGGAGGGCGAACCGCGCAAGATTATTGTGCGTGCTCCGGGACTCATCAATATCGTTCCCTAAAGCGGAATGCAGTAAAGTCTCGGGCCCTGAGGTGGTCCGGGTTTGAAATTCTCGTCCGAGCCCGTGACGCGGGCACCGATCCAAGGGAAGGAACCCGCGGGAGTAAGGAGGAATATCGTGGCACGTATGCGAATCACAGCGCAGGACTTTGACGGTAACCCGGCGTGGCTTCTTAGCGCACCGGGCGGAGCCAGCGCCCTCGTAGCTGCACGCGGGGCCACCCTCCTCTCCTGGAGTCCCGACGGGGAGGTGTTTTCCGGATACCGTAACGGTGCCGAACTGGAGGAGGCAGATGGGGGGCGTGGGCTTATCGAAGCCCCCTGGGTGGGGCCCCTCGCCGGCGGGTGCTACACCTGGGATGGGCAGAGCTACCGCCTTGAAGCCGATACCACCGGGCGGTGCTTGCGGGTCCACAGCTGCGAATTCCGGCGGGAACGCTCCGCAGATGCGCTTATTTTGCGCGCGGAGCTTCCCGCGGTAGCGGGCTACCCGTGGCCCGTGGGAATCCAAGTGGTCTATGCGCTGGGGGATTCCAGCGCGGGAACCCATCATCTTTCCGTCAGTCTGGAAGTGACGAACCTGGGTGAGAGCTGCGCCCCGGTGGCGGTCGCGTGGAACGGCTACTTGCGTTTCCCGCAGCTCGCTTCCATTTCAAAAATGTCGACGACGGTCAGTGCGCGCACCAAGATCGCAGCCGATGCGCACGGAATCCCGGCTCCCGGCGATGCCGCGCTCACCGGGGTAAGTACCCCCGTGGAGTGGCCGGTACTCGGAGCTAGCCGTATCGACTCCACCTTCACCTCGCTGGTGCCCACCAGTGACGGAGTCGTGGCAACCGTGCTGACCGATCCAGCTCGGGAACGCGATATTATCCTCGCCCAGGAACCGAGCGAAGCACCCTATGTGCGGCTATGGACCGGGGATACTCTGGAACGCGGGGCCCGGGAAGCTCTCCTGGTCGCCCCGGCTTCCGCGCTGCCCAATGCTTTTAATCGTTCGGATCAAGTGGGGCGCGTGGCGCTAGCCCCGGGCCGCTCCCGCAGCCTCACCGTCACCATGAGCTATCCGGCTACCTCTGCTCCGTATGCCCGAAAGTAAGCGGAACCCGCGCTAGCGCCGCCGCCCGAAAATCGAATTAATAATCGAACGGCCGAGTGACCTCCCGGCACTGCGCACCACCGAATCAATTGCGGCATCGCGGCGCCGGGCCTGCCGTTGCGCCTCCTTCTCGGCATTCCGTTGGGCCTGCCGAGCCTGACGCTCCGCTTCCCGCTCCGCGGCCGCCAGTTTTTTCTCCGCCTCGCGGGCAGCTTTCTTCGCCGCGGCTTCCGCGGCCCGCCGCTGCTCTTCAGCTTCTTTAGCAGCCACCGCGGCAGCTTCTCGTTGCGCGCGCCGCGCGGCAACAGCGCGGGCAGCACCTTCGCTTGCGGTATCCCCGGCTATAGGAGCAGGCCGAGGTGTGGTGCCAAGAGCGGTGCTCAACGCGGCCGGCCCGGCCGGGCCCATGATAGAGCGCGGCGCCCAGAGCCGGGTAGGGGCCACGGCCGTAGGGGCGCCGTCGTCGCCCAAACCTGTAACCACAGCCTCACCGGTGCCGAGCGCGGGTAGCACGGCCGCAATATCGAGGGGTGAGAAGGGGAAGGTTTTTGCTGTTTCCTTGAGAATCTTCACGTCCTTGGGCGTGTGGGCGCGCAACGCATGGTGAATGCGGGTGCCCAGCTGCGCGAGCACCGATTCGGGAATATCCTGCGGCGTTTGCGTCACGAAGAAAACGCCTACACCTTTCGAGCGGATGAGGCGCACCACGCGGGTAACCTCGTCCACGAAATTCCGGGAAGCACCCGAGAACAGCAGATGCGCTTCGTCGAAGAAGAACACCAGGCGGGGCAGGGGAGTATCGCCCACTTCGGGAAGATCGGAAAAAAGCCGACTGAGTATCCACATGGTGAACGTGGAGAAAAGTTCGGGCATATCGCGCACGTCGGGAAGTTCGAGGGCGGAGATAACACCGCGTTCGCCTTCGTGGGCGATGAGCTCGCTGGGGCTAAAGGACGGGCGCTGGAAGAACATGTCTCCGCCCTGCGCAGCCAGGGCTGATACCTCGCGCAGAATCACCCCGGCGGTGGCGGTCGATACCCCGCCAATACCGGATAGCTCCGCCTTCCCCGCCGTGGTCAAATAATGAAGTACCTCGCGCAGATCCTCCAGGGTGTACAGGTGCAGATTCTCTTTTTCCGCCCACGCGAAAACTAAGGCCAGCGCCGATTCCTGGGTGTCGTTTAATTTCAGGGCCCGGGCTAGGAGCAAAGCACCGAAATCTTCCACTGTGGAACGTAGCGGCACCCCGGTTGATTCGGTGAGGGAATACAGGTGGAGCGGGAACGAGGCACCGGACCAATCCTGCCCTAAAGCTCGGGTGCGGGCCGTGAGTTTATCGGAAGCGACGCCCGCTTCGCACAGGCCCGATAGATCCCCTTTAATATCGGTGAGGAAAACGGCCACTCCGGCCGCGCTCAGCTGTTCGGCCAGCAGCTGGAGGGTACGAGTTTTCCCGGTTCCGGTTGCTCCGCACACCAGGCCGTGCCGGTTGAAACTAGCGAAGGGCAGCCGCACCAGAACATCGGGGCGCGGATTCCCAGCCGGGTCCAGGTAGGCGCCCAGGGTGAGAGCCGGGCCTGATATCTGGTAGCTGCGGGCAACCTCGCTCGCGTAATCCTCACCGGTGCTTTCTGGCGATTGTTCCGGCGACGCCGCCGCCGGCTGCGCCGGTGAGCGCTTCTCTGCCGCGGTGGCGGTGGTTATGGCGTCCAGGCCTTCCGTGGCATTGGCGGCGGTGGCTGCTGCGGGGGAAGATGCGGCGGCAAGTGCGGCATCGAGGCGGGCCTGGGCGAGTTCGGCTTCGGCACGGGCAGCTTTGGCAGCGGCTTCGGCCGCTTCGGCACGCAGGCGAGCAATATCGGCGTCGTTCATACCAATATTGTAGAGCGGGCAATGGCCGTGGCTATCCACAGCTCGGCAAACGTTAGCGTTATCCCCAGCCCGGTGGGGCTGCCAACGCTGGGTGTGCCTCGGTGTGCATGATAGCCCCATGAATGCTTCTCTGCCTCGCCCTGCTCCGCGCCTGAGCCTGCCCTTTAACGATCCTCTCAACGAAACCCGCGGGGATCCGGGTGCGGGTGCGCCGCCCGGCCAAAGCCCGGTGCGGGATTTCGCCACGTTGGCCCTCGGTGCGGGCACCGGTGAGGACATCGCCGTGCTCACCACCCCTGCGCAATCATCGCGGTGGCGGTGGTCTCCCCGCGCGTTGGGCGCCTTTGCTATAGCTTTGCTGGGCGGGCTGCTCATTCTCGGGCTGCTGGCATGGTTCGGGCCCGGTGGTGGTCCCGTTTCCGCCAACCCCGCAGCGGTGCCACCGGGAAGCAGTGTGGCCAGTTCGGGTTCCAACACGGAAAATCCGGCTGTGGTATCTACCGATCCGCAGGCTTCGCCGGGCCCTTCGCACGGCGGGGTAATGGGTAGCACACCTGGGCCGGCTGGCCCTGCCGCGGGAGAATCCGCTCCCGCAACCATCGTTGCCTATATTTCTGGTGAAGTGGCCACTCCGGGAGTGTATAGCGCTCCCGGTGGGGCACGTGTCAATGACCTCGTGGAATTAGCCGGTGGGCTCACCCCGAATGCGGATGGCGCTGCGATCAATCTTGCCGAACCGGTAGCGGATGGCTCCCATATTCATATTCCCGCTCCCGGTGAAGCACCGCGAGCACGCATCGGCTCTGGAGGTAGCACAAGCTCGGGTGGGAGCGGTGGTAGCGCAGGTGGGAATAGCGGTGGGGCAGGCGGCGGCGCGGCCGGTGGGGATAAAGCATCTGGGAAAGCCGGCTCTGGTGCCCTAATCAACCTTAATACCGCCTCAGCCAGCGACTTGGAGAGCCTCCCCGGGGTTGGTCCGGCTACCGCTCGGGATATTCTCACCTGGAGGGAAAACAATGGCCCCTTTACCGCTCCGGAAGATCTTCTTGAGGTCCCCGGTATTGGACCAGCTAAATTTAATAAGCTGTCCGCGCTGGTGACAGTATGATCCGCAAGCTTGATGTCCCGCGCAGTCGCAGTGCCAGGGGCAAGCGCAGCGATCCGTGCAAGCCTAGGGTGTTCGGCGATCCCCGCATTCGCAGAAGCCAGCGAAGTTCGCATTGCGCGCATGCGGGCCACGGTCAGGATATGCGTCTCCTTCCGTCAGCGGCCGCGGCCCTGGGCGGTGCGTGGGCGGCGCTGAGCGGGTATGCGCACTGCGGATTCCTCGGTGCTGCCCTGTGCATCGTGGCAGCTTGGGCAGTAACCGGGTATGCCCGGGCGCATCCCGGCCAGCGCGGGAAAGCAAGCGGGGTGGTTTTGAGTATCCTCGCGGTGGCGTGCACGCTGGGTGCTACCAGTATCGCCGGGCTGCTCGCCCTCTCTGCCGCGCATATCCCGGTAGTCAGGGGAAGCGTGGAACTGGATGCCTATGTCATGACCCGCCCGGAACCCTCCACTATGCCGTGGGGAGAAGAAAAATGCACGGTGCTGCTGCGCCCCGCAAAGATCGCCACCGCTGGCCCGAACGGGGTGCAGCTTGCCAGCGGCCCCCGCGCGCGAATCCGAGCGGAAGTTCCCTGCACAGCCCTGGCGGGTCAGCGCGTGTTTGGGCAGGGTCGACTCACCCCCGCGCACGGGCGGCGGGAAAGTGCCCGCTGGTCCGGACCTGCCCTCCAAACCACCGGGAGTGGTGCGCTGAGCGCCGGCATTGTTCACCGCATCGATACCGCGCTTGCCACGCTGCTCTCCACCCGCCCTGAGCACGCCCGTGGCCTTATCCCCGGGGTTGCCCTTGGAGACGATAGCCGGGTATCCCCGGAGCTGGAAGAAGCCATGCGCACAACGGCCCTTACCCATCTCATTGCGGTCTCCGGGGCTCATGTATCCCTTGTTCTCGGCATCATTATTATGGCGGTGGGCCGGGCTCGGCCCCTGCGTACCGCGTTAGCGGGAGTGGTGGGTTTAGGTGGACTGGTTATTCTGGTGGGACCCGCGCCCTCGGTTATCCGGGCGGCACTCATGGGCCTGGTGGTTCTCGCAGCAGTGGGAATGAACCGTCGAAGCCAAGCGATCAACGCTCTGAGCTGCGCGAGCATCACCGCTGCCCTCATTGATCCCTGGCTCGCAACCGGCTACGGTTTCCTGCTCTCCGCCAGCGCCACCCTCGGAATTATCTGCGGAGGATACCCGCTTACGGAACACCTCAGCAGGTTCTTCCCGGCCGCCCTCGCCCGGGTTGTTGCCATTCCGCTGGTGGCCCAAATTTCCTGCCTACCCGTGCTGCTCCTCTTCACCGAAGCTGGGTCGCTGTGGGCGGTTCCGGCTAATGCGCTTGTGGCACCCGTCGTCGCACCCCTCACTATTTTCGGACTTGTCGGGGCACTCACCGCACCGCTGTTCCCGGTGCTCGCTGGCCTCGCTATCTCCTTTGCGCAACTGGCCACGTGGTGGATTGACCAGGTAGCTCGCGCCCTTGCCTCCCTACCGGGATCGGGAATTCCCCTTGTCCTTGCCGGAATCGGTCATATATGTGCGGTCTTGGTGCTCCTGGTGATACCCCGCTTGAGCGCAATCCTTATTCTGGTGGCCGCCCTCGTGGCCCTCGGGCTATCACGGGGGTCGGGCGCTACCGTGATTCCCTCCAACTGGACGGCGGTGCAATGCGATGTGGGCCAGGGATCAGCTTTCCTCTACCGGGTGCGCGGATACACGATAATGATTGATGTTGGACCTCGCACTCCCGCCGCTGCTCGCTGCCTAAGCGATGCTCAGGTGAGTCATCTTGATCTCCTCATCCTCTCCCATTTTCACTCCGATCACGTGGAAGGGTTACGCGACGTTCTCAGCACCGCAACAATCAGCGCGGTATGGATATCTCCAAATTCCGCACCGAAGCCCCAGTCCCGCACCGCACTCGACCTACTTGATTCCCATTCCATTCCGGTGAGCGTGGTAGCCGCAGGAACGACCCTGCGGGTAGATGATGTTCCCATCGCCCGGATTCTTAGCCCGTATCCGGGTGCGCGTAGTATTCCCGAGGAAGCCAATGCGGATTCCCTCGTGGTCCTCCTCGACGCTGATGGTGTGGACAGCCCGGGCCGGGCAGCTAACGCCGGCGCGAGCGGTGGCACTAGCCAGGCTGCTCAACGCATCGTGGTTCTCGGAGATGCGACTGCCCCGGCCCAAGAACGCCTCGTGGGGGCGGTCGGGCCGGTTGATATCGCCGTCGTCGCCCATCACGGAAGCGCGGACCAATCCGCGCGCCTCGCCCGTGAACTTGACCCCGCAATTGCCCTGATATCCGTGGGGGAGAATAGTTACGGGCATCCCTCCGCACGCGTCTATGAGCTTTATTCTGGCGCCCAGATTTATCCAACGCTCACGTGCGGGGCAATCGCATGGGCGGAAGGGGATCTAGTGTCCGAATGCGAGGAGCCACCTACGCCACCCAAGCCACCCGTCGTGCGGCAGGTTGGTTATGACATGAGAGAATGGAGCTATGGCAGCCAAAGAACGCGCGGTCGGGTACGACGCTCTCCGCTTAGAACCGGTGATCCTCATCGTTGGCGCGGAACCGGTCCTTGCCGAGCGCGCCTGGGCCCGCCTCATCAGCCTTGCCCGCCAGGCGCACCCCGAGGTACAGGTTGTGCGCGTGGAAGCGGCCACCTATGAACGCGGGGCCCTCGCCCTGCACACCTCACCTTCACTTTTTGGTGACCATCGCATCGTCATCGTCACCGGTGCCGAACATATGAATGACGCGTTCCTCACGGAAATGCTCGCCTACCTACCGCAGCCCAATGCTGATATCCCGGTGATCATCCAGCACGGGGGAGGCACTCGCGGCAAAAAACTCCTTGACGCTATCGCGGCGGGTGGCTGGCAAGTAGCCCGGATCGAAAAAATCAAACGCGATGACGATAAGGCACGCTTGGTGACAGCGGATGTGCGGGCCGCCGGGCGCAAAATCACGGACGGGGCGGTACGGGCGCTCGTTGATGCACTCGGCCAGGACCTGCGCGAATTACTCAGCGCCACCTCCCAACTCCTCGCGGATGTGGAGGGGATGATCACCGAGGACCATATTCGGGATTTCTATGCCGGGCGCAATGAAGCAACACCCTTTGAGATCGCGGATGCGGCCCTGGCCGGGCGTACCGGCCAAGCTTTGGCACTGGCCCGCCACGCTTTCGCCACCCGGGTCAACCCGGTTCCCATCGTGGCGGCGCTCGCGGCGAAACTGCGCCAGCTCGCTATTGTCCAGGCACCTGGCATCACCCAGCGGGAATTGAAAATGGCGCCCTGGCAGGCCCAGCGGGCCCGCCGGGAAGCACGCGGGTGGAGCGATGCCGGACTCGGGCAAGCCATTCGAGCGGTGGCGCTCGCCGATGAACAGGTCAAGGGTGCCTCCCGCGACCCGCAGTACGCTGTTGAACACGCGATTATCACCATCGGGCGTGCCCGGCGTACGCGGTAGCGACTAACCCGCACAGTCTCACGCTTGCCGGGGTGCTCAGGCCCCTTCGGGAAACGTGGAATAATAAGGGATGTCCCGCGGCGGCGCGACAATGGCGTATCTGGAGCGCCGCCCACGCAGACCGCAGCACGGTAGTGCTGTACTGAGGAGCACTTTATGCTTGTTGGAATACCACAAAGTACCCGCCCGGGTGACCCCCTGGTGGCGGGCACCCCCGATACCGTGGCCAAGCTCATCGCTTTGGGCTACGAGGTCGTGGTGGAAACGGGGGCGGGGGAGGCCTCGTCCTACCCCGATAGCCAATACGAAAGCGCGGGCGCACGCCTCGTTTCCGCGCAAGAAGCCTGGGCTGCGGATATTGTTTTAGCCACCGACGCCCCGGATGTGAGCTACCTTGACCGCATGAGCCGCGGCGCCACCCTCATTGCGCGTATGAACCCGGCCGGCTCGCCCGACCTTATCGAGGAACTTTCGCGCCGTGAACTCACGGCCCTGGCGCTTGACGCAATTCCGCGTATTTCGCGCGCTCAGTCCATGGATGTACGTTCCTCGATGGCCAATATTTCCGGCTACCGTGCCGTTATCGAAGCAGCCTCCCACTTCGGGCGGCTTTTCACCGGGCAGGTTACCGCCGCCGGTAAGGTTCCCCCGGCCACTGTCTACGTTATTGGAGCGGGAGTTGCTGGGCTTGCCGCGGTCGGTACCGCCAATTCCATGGGCGCGATCGTCAAGGCAACGGACGTGCGTGCCGATGTTGCCGAACAGGTCCAGTCCATGGGCGCCGAATTCGTGGAGATCCCGGTGCGCCAGGAATCCGCGGACGGTTACGCCCGTGAAATGACCGCGGATCAGGCTAATGCCGCCGGGGTGGTCTACGCCCGGGAAGCCGCCGCGGCGGATATTGTTATTACGACGGCGCTCATCCCCGGTAAGCCGGCCCCGCTACTCTTGGACTCTGCGGCGGTAGCCGCCATGAAACCCGGCAGCGTCATCGTGGATTTGGCGGCGGCTAACGGCGGAAACGTGGCCGGCACCCGCCCGGGAGAAGTCGTCCACACTGAGAACGGCGTCACGATTATCGGCTACGAAGATCTCGCCTTGCGCCTGCCCGGCCAAGCCTCCCAGCTTTTCGGGCAGAATCTCGTCAATTTCCTCAAACTCACCACCCCGCAGAAGGATGGCCAGCTGGTGCTGGATACCGAGGATGATATTGTGCGCGGCATTCTGGTCACCCTCGGGGGAGCGGTGGCCTGGCCGCCCCCGCCCATCAAGGTCTCGGCCGCTCCGGCCGCGCCTCCAGCACCTCCCGCACCTCCGGCTGCGCCTGAAGCGGCCCGCCCCAGCGCCTTGCGCTACCTGTGGGCCGGGCTGGCAGCGGCGGTAGCACTGTGGATTCTCTTCACGGCACCACCGGGCATGACCTCGCATTTCATCGTCTTCATGCTGGCCTGTGTGGTGGGCTTCTACGTCATCACCTCGGTGACGCACGCGCTGCACACCCCGCTCATGTCCGTGACGAACGCGATTTCCGGAATCATCGTGGTGGGGGCAATCCTCCAGCTCAGTTCGGGACATCTAGCCGTGACCATCCTTGCCGCTATTGCACTCACCCTCGCTTCCATCAATATTTTCGGTGGATTCTTGGTGACTGCGCGCATGCTGTCTATGTTCAAGAGGAGCTAAGCCGTGCTCACTACTATTACCGACGTCGTTACCCTCGCCGCCCCGAGCTTGGGCGGTCTTAAGGTTGCTTTCAGCGTGCAAACCGTTGCCTACCTCGTGGCGGCCCTGCTCTTCATTCTCGCTCTGGCCGGGCTTTCCAAACAGGAAACCGCCGCGAAAGGCAATATTCTGGGCGCCATCGGAATGGTGTTGGCCTTGGTCGCCACCATTATCGTGGTTCTCGCTTTCCCCACGGAGGCTTCTTCCACTGTTGTTGTGCTGGTGCTCGTGCTCGCCCTCGTGGTGGGCGGCGGCATCGGGATTTGGAGGGCCCGCACCGTGGAAATGACGGGCATGCCCGAACTCATCGCCCTGCTCCATTCTTTCGTGGGCGCGGCAGCGGTGCTGGTGGGCTACAACTCTTTCCTCCAGCAACCCGGGGAAGATTTCTCCCCCACAAATGCCTTCCATATGGGCGAAGTGGGCTTGGCTGTGTTCATCGGCGCGATTACCTTCACCGGATCGGTATGCGCCTACCTGAAACTCGCGGGGAAGATTCCCGGCAAGCCGCTGGTGCTCCCGGCCCGTAATCTTCTCAATCTGTTGGCGATCCTGGCGTGCCTGGGGCTTATTATCTGGTTCGCCTGGACCCGCGGGGTAGGGGCCGGTCTTATTCCCCTTATCCTCATCACGATTATTGCGCTGCTGCTCGGGGCACATATGGTGCTCGCGATCGGCGGTGGTGATATGCCCGTCGTCGTATCAATGCTCAATTCTTACTCGGGTTGGGCGGCAGCGATGGCCGGCTTCACCCTCGGCAATGACCTCCTTATCATTACCGGTGCACTGGTGGGGTCCTCGGGCGCGTACCTCTCCTACATCATGTGCAAGGCCATGAACCGTTCTTTCATTTCCGTGATCCTGGGCGGTTTTGGGTCCGACGGCGCAGTTACCGGAGAAGCGCGTGACTATGGCAGCCACACGGAAACCACCGCGGTGGACGTGGCCCAAGAACTCGCGGACGCTAGCTCGGTGATTATTGCCCCCGGTTACGGTATGGCCGTGGCCCAAGCCCAATATCCGGTGGCGGAGCTGACGAAGAAGCTGCGCGAGAACGGAACCGAGGTACGTTTCGCTATCCATCCGGTAGCAGGGCGCCTGCCCGGGCATATGAACGTGCTGCTGGCCGAAGCGAAAGTCCCCTATGACATCGTGGAGGAAATGGACGATATCAACGATTCCTTCACGGATACCGATGTTGTGCTGGTTATCGGGGCGAATGACACGGTCAATCCTTCGGCTTCCGAGCCCGGTTCGCCTATCGCGGGTATGCCGGTGCTGCATGTCTGGGATGCCAAGAAGGTCATTGTTTTCAAGCGGTCCATGGGCAATGCCGGCTATGCCGGGGTGCAAAACCCGCTGTTCTTTAATGAGAATACCGATATGCTGCTCGGCGATGCCAAGGCATCCGTGGATGCTATCAATGCGGCTTTCCCCGGTTAAGGTAGCCTCGCTCCCGCGCCCTAGTCCGGGCGTGGCCGGGGCAAGCTGAGCAACTATAGCCACTCGAGGATCTCTCAGTTAGCGCAGGTGGCCGGAACACCTTTCAGGTTCCGGCCACCTGCGCTACGTGTATATCGCGGAAATACCGAAATACATAAGCCAAAGTTCCACATATGAGACGGGGATCACGTTATAATGAAGGTGTCAATTACCGTGGAATGAAGAAGAAAGGAGGAGGAAATATGCGCTCAAAAAGGTATTTCTATTTCTCGCAACTTGCACTCGGAGCTACTCTGGGAGGCTGCATTGGGAGCGCATTAGCAGGTGGTCGTTGGTACGACTACGCTCTTATCCCCGGCCTTGTCACTCTTGCGTTATTCGGCCTTGCTCTGTGGCACCGGCATCGTGAAAACGAAGTACGCGCTACACTGCGCCGTTTGGAAGCGGAACGCCGCGGTTTGGAAGCGGACCGCGAGGGCGAGCACGAAGGAGAAGAATGAGAAAATTCGTGAGCGATATGAAAAGCGGCTGGAACGCCTAGGTTCCAGCCGCTTTTTCTAATTTCCTCTAAGTATCAGCGCGGTAGATATAAGAGATACAACCGCGCCGGAGGTCCGGCCTGCATGGCCGGGGCACAGCCTACTTGGCCAGTGCGTTCACGCGCTTAGCGAGCTTCGACTTGCGGTTCGCCGCCTGGTTGCGGTGAATAACACCCTTGGACACAGCCTTGTCCAGCTTGCGGGAGGCCGCGGCCAGGAGGGTTTCCGCTTCTTCGGCATTGCCGGCTTCCACGGCAAGGCGAGTCTTACGGATGTAGGTCTTTAGTTCCGACTTAACGGCCTGGTTGCGAAGGCGACGCTTCTCGTTCGTCAGAACGCGCTTCTTCTGCTGCTTGATATTAGCCAATGAAATATCTCTTTCGGTCAATCGCTAGGCGATAGATGAATATGGTCGGAGAGGGAAGCGTTCCTCGTAGGACTGCGGGCGTGGGGCACCCGTGGTTGTTACGAAAGAACAAGGACTTGCCACCCGACCGGTGAAAGTCCATCTCCAAACACTACCAGAATCAGGCGGTTTCGCGCGAGGTCCCAGTGTGAATCCCCTCTCCCGCGCGCTTGTCCAGTAGCGTGTTCAGGAACGTGGTGACAGCGGGAAGATTCGCGATGCGGCGCAGGGTGACCGTGGCACCTGACGTCGTCGTCACAAGAAGAGAACCGGAGGTGCCGGTACCCGTAGGTTGCGCCTCCACCTGTGCCACCGCGGCGAGCGGAAGATCGTGCCCGAGCTTCGTGAATACCCCGCGCCGAGTGATAATCCGGCGGTTAGTAATACTCACGGTGCTCATATACCACTGCAGCCACGGCCACCCGGCTATCGCAATAAGCGCGAGAACCCCGGCCGCCACCACCAGCCACCCGGCCAGCGGCTGCCACCTACCTGGCAGCGCGACCACCCCGAGCACCGCGAGGAACACCACCGCCGCGGCACCGAGCGCCCGCGGCAACAAATGCCGGGCATCGGGGTGCATATGGACAAGGAGTTCTTCGCCGGTTCCGAGTAATTTTTGCGACAGAGGCATACTGACCATCGTGCCACAAAGAAAACGCGGGTGTGCGAGGCGGCCGATAGCGTGGGGCAGAAAAAACGAAGCGCGCGATACGGTACGACGCCGCGCCTAGCTGCCAGCTCCGTGCCTTCCTCAGCTATCCAAGCCGTAGCCGCGGGCGGTGAGCTCCAAGCACGCCAGTGATTCTTCATGCGAGGTGGCCTGCACCGAGATCATGAGCTCATCGGCCTGCGCATCCCGGGCGAACGTGCGCAGATACTCGCCCACCTCGGCCGCGTCCCCAACCGCGGTGTAGCGGAGCATATCGAGGATCTGGCGGCCCTGCGCACTGTCCAGCACTGCATCAAGATCCGCATCGGAGATATCGCGGCCGGGTACCCCGCGCAGCAGCATATTGCGAACCCGAGCCCGCTTGACCCGCTCAAATTCGCGGGCGGCAGCCTCCGACGTTTCCGCCGCGGTCACATTTACCGCCGCAATAACATAGGGCTCGGCCAGCTCCTCCGAGGGCTGGAAATTCTCCCGGTAGTGGGCGATAGCCTCTTGGAGCAGGCGCGGAGCGAAATGAGAAGCGAAAGAATAGGGCAGGCCCAGCTGCGCGGCCAGATCCGCTCCGAAAAGCGAAGAACCCAGAATAATGAGGGGCACGTGGGTGCCCTGGCCCGGATAAGCCGCCACGCCCGGCACCCGGGAAGTATCCCCGAGGAACCCCTGGAGTTCCACCACATCGCGCGGGAAATTCTCATAGGCGCTAGCATCGCGGCGCAGCGCGTGGAGGGTGCGGCTATCGGTGCCCGGTGCCCGCCCGAGCCCTAGATCGATACGGTTCGGGTACATCTCCGCAAGGGCCCCGAATTGTTCAGCTATGACGAGCGGAGAATGATTGGGGAGCATGACACCGCCCGCACCCAGCCGAATCCGTGCGGTGTGGGAGGCAACGTAGCCGATGATAATCGCGGGGGAGGAGGAGATCACCGTGGGCATATTGTGATGCTCGGTGTACCACACCCGGGTGTATCCCAAAGCCTCGGCGCGCTGGGCGAGGTCCACACAGCGGTGCAGGGCGGCGGCGGGGGCTTCGCCGTCGTACCGCGTAGCGAAATCTAACACTGACAAAGGAACATTCATGGCAACTCCCGTGACCGATATATCCATATCCATTATGGTCCAAGGACTATACTTGAGCAGAGTTTATTGTGAAGGAGAGACGTGCCTATTTCTTCCGCTGAGGAATCGCGCGCCATTATTCCGGGCGCCACACCGCCCGAGCGTATCCGCAACTTTTGTATCATCGCGCATATTGACCACGGAAAATCCACGCTAGCTGACCGGATGCTCCAGCTCACCGGCATCGTGGAACAGCGCGAGATGCGCGATCAGTACCTGGACCGGATGGATATTGAGCGCGAACGCGGCATCACCATCAAATCGCAGGCCGTGCGGTTGCCGTGGTCGGTGGAGGGGAAAGCCTACGCCCTCAATATGATCGATACCCCCGGCCACGTGGACTTCTCCTACGAAGTGAACCGCTCGCTGGCGGCCTGCGAAGGTGCGGTGCTGCTCGTGGATGCCACCCAGGGGATCGAGGCGCAAACTTTGGCCAATCTCTATATGGCCATGGAAAACGACCTCACGATTATTCCCGTCCTCAATAAAATTGATTTGCCTTCCGCGCAGCCGGAAAAAATTGCGGAAGAAGTGGCGTCCCTGCTCGGTGTGGAACCGGAGGAATGCCTAGCCGTTTCCGGGAAAACGGGGGCGGGCGTGCCGGAACTGCTGGACCGGATCGTCGCGGAGATTCCCGCGCCTTCCGGGCGCCCGGAGGGGCCGGCTCGCGCTATGATTTTCGATTCCGTTTACGATATTTATCGCGGGGTCGTCACCTATGTGCGTGTGGTTGATGGTGAGCTAACTACCCGCTCGAAGGTGCGGACCATGGCTACCCGCACCGAACATGAACTCCTGGAACTGGGCGTGATCTCCCCGGAACCCACCCCCACCACTGCGCTGGGTGCCGGGGAGGTGGGGTACCTCATCACCGGGGTGAAGGATGTGCGCCAAACCCGCGTGGGAGATACCGTGACCGGCGCGCGGGAGAGTGCCACCGAAGCCCTGCCCGGCTATCTCGATCCGAAACCGATGGTGTATTCCGGGATCTATCCTATGGACGGCTCTGATTTCCCGAATCTGCGCGAAGCCCTGGAAAAGCTCAAGCTCAATGATGCCTCGTTGGTGTATGAACCGGAAAGCTCAGTGGCCCTCGGTTTCGGTTTCCGCTGCGGCTTCCTCGGCCTGCTCCACCTGGAGATTATCCGCGAACGCCTCGAGCGGGAATTCGACCTGGATATTATTGCCACCGCGCCCTCGGTGATCTACCGGGTCATCACAGACGCCGGTGAAGAACTCACCGTCACCAACCCCTCGGAATTCCCGGAAGGGAAAATTCGGGAGATTTACGAGCCGACCGTGCGCGCCACGATCCTGGCTCCTTCGGATTACGTAGGCTCCATTATGGAGCTGTGCCAGGAACGGCGCGGGGCGCTGCAGGGCATGGATTATCTTACGGCCGAACGGGTGGAGATCCACTACGTGCTGCCGCTAGCGGAGATCGTCACCGATTTCTTTGATCAGCTCAAGTCACGCACGAAGGGCTACGCCTCCCTCGATTACGATATTGCCGGCGAACAGCCCTCTGATCTAGTCAAGGTCGATGTGCTCCTCAATCACGAACAGGTGGATGCTTTCTCCGCTATCGTCCACAAGGACAAGGCATATTCCTACGGCAATGAGATGACGAAGAAACTCAAAACCCTCATTCCGCGCCAGCAATTCGAAATCCCGGTGCAGGCCGCGGTGGGTTCGCGTATTATCGCCCGCGAAACTATTAAGGCCCTGCGTAAGGACGTGCTGTCCAAGTGCTACGGCGGCGACGTCTCCCGTAAACGCAAGCTGCTAGAAAAGCAGAAGGAAGGCAAGAAGCGCATGAAGTCCATCGGGCGCGTGGACGTGCCCCAAGAAGCTTTCGTGGCAGCTCTCACCTCCGAAGCACCCACGGGGAAGTAAGCATGGCCGAGTCTCCCGCACCAAATCGCTCCCAATGGCGCATCCGCTCCTTCTCCCTGCGCGGTTCCCGCCTGGGTGCGCGCCACGAAGAAACGGTGGCCCGCCACCCCGAGCTTTTCGTGCCGCTGGCACCCGGCCCCCAGGCCACCACGGTTGCCCTCGATGCGCGCTGCAACCTCGGGCAAGTTTTTGGCCGCGCGGCCCCGCTCGCCGTGAAAATCGGTCCGGGTTCAGGCGAACACGGGGTCTCCTTCGCGCAGCGCCACCCCGAATATAATGTGCTGCTCGTCGAAGCGTGGGCTCCCGGCGCGGCGCGCTGCGTGGCCAGTATTCTGCGCGCGGGCGTAACGAACGTGCGGGTGCTGGAGGCCGACGCCGCCCAGGCGCTCCCCGTCCTCTTTGGCCTGGAATGTGCGGGCCTGGTGCGCGGGGAGGATGTGACCACGTGCGGGCCGGCGCGCAGCGCCACCCATCCGAATGCTGCCAATCCGCGCGTCGAGCAGGTGTGGACATTCTTCCCCGATCCCTGGCGCAAAGCCCGCCACCACAAGCGCCGCCTGGTGGCCGCGCCTTTTGCCACGGTGGTGGCCGGGATGCTCCGGGAAGGAGGCGCGTGGCGGCTGGCCACGGATTGGGATAATTACGCCTGGCAGATGCGCGACGTCGTCGAAGCATCCCCGTACTTCACGAATCCGCACGCCGGTGAACGCCCGGACCCCGCGGATCCCACCCCGGAGCGCGGCGGTTTCGCACCGCGGTGGGAAGAACGGGTTTTGACTCGTTTTGAGGAACGCGGCATTGCGGCCGGGCGAACCATCCACGATATTCTCGCGGTGCGAGCCTAGTCTCCGATGGCTTCCCTTCCGCACGGTGAGCCGGCTCCGGCTTCCGGCATCCTCCCGAACCCGGATGTGAGCGCCGGTTTCTCCGCTTACGTCCACATTCCTTTCTGCACGGTGCGCTGCGGGTACTGCGATTTCAATACCTACACCAAGCCGAGCTTCGGGCCGGGGGCGGGCCGCGATGATTTCCCGGCGTCCCTCGCCCGTGAAATAGCACTCTCGCGCGAGGTCCTCGACACCGGCACCAATCGCGTCGCGCTGCGCACCGTATTTTTCGGGGGCGGCACGCCCACCCTGTTGGACGCCCGGCAGCTCGTCTCGGTGCTCGCGGATCTCGCAAGCGCTTTCGGCCTGGCTGAGGGTGCCGAAATCACCACGGAATGCAATCCGGAATCCGTGGACCGCGCGGCCCTCGCGACTCTGCGCGCCGGCGGTTTCACCCGTATCTCTTTCGGGATGCAATCAGCCGTACCCGAGGTGCTGCGCACCCTCGACCGCCAGCACAGCCCCGGGCAGGTAGAACGCGTATGCGCTTGGGCGCGCGAGTTGGGTCTGGAGTATTCCCTCGACCTCATTTACGGTGCGCCCGGGGAAACAATGGGGCAGTGGCGCACCTCCCTGGCCGCGGCTCTTGCCCTCGAACCGGCGCATATCAGTGCCTACGGACTCATGGTGGAACCGGGAACCAAAATGGGCATGCAGGCCCGCCGCGGCCTCATTAGCCTCCCCGATCCGGATGAGCTCGCCGATAAATACGAGGTCGCGGACGATATTCTCAGCGCGGCCGGCTACCGCTGGTACGAAATTTCCAATTGGGCCCGCCCCGGTCACGAATGCCGCCACAATTGCTATTACTGGGAGAACGCGAATTGGTGGGGCTACGGCCCCGGCGCACACTCGCATATTAACGGGGTGCGGTTTTGGAACGTCAAACACCCGCGCGCGTACGCGGATCGCGTCTGGGCTCGCGGGATTGGAAACGACGACGGCGCCGCCGCGCCACGCGCGGCGGGCGAGGCAGCCACGAGCCATTCGGCGATTAGCTCGCCGGCCTTGGAGCGGGAAATTCTCAGCCCGGCTGAACAGCGCGAAGAAAAAATCATGCTCGGTATTCGGATGAGCCGGGGAATTGATATTCCGCGGGGCGTGGATGCCGCGGTGGTGGCGGGTCTGGTTCGCGATGGTTTAGTAGAGGCAGAAATAGCGCGCTCCGGGCGCCTTGTTTTGACCCGGCGCGGGCGGCTCCTGGCTGATACCGTAACCCGGGCGCTCTGGTAGCGCAGTGGGTAGTTATGCGTGGCGGCGGCGAATCCGCAGCGAAGGCCGCTTGATCCCGAGCCGGTAGCGGCGCTTGGGCGCACGCCCGATGAGGAAGATCCCGAGCAGCATAATAATGGCGCCCAACCATTGCAGGGCGGAGAGCCGTTCGCCAACCAGTAGCGCGGAAAAAATAATGGCACTCAGGGGCTGAATCAAAATAAGGGTAGCGGCCACCGAGGGATTAACGAGGGGCATACTTGCCTGGCAGAACAACCATCCCAGTACCTGGCTGGAAAGCGCGATAAGAATCATCCATCCCCAGGAACTCGCTGAGAGTGCGAGGGTGAGAGGCCCGTGGGTGGCAATGAGCAGCGGGGTGGACACCACCGTGGTGACCAGGCAGACGATCGCCATGGCGGTGCCCTGATGGTGCGGAGAATTTGTGCGCCCGGTGAGGACCACGTAGACGGTATAGGTCAGGCCCGCGAGCGCGGAGAGGATAATGCCGCGTACCAGATCGGATCCGCCGGCGCCGTCGAGAATACCGGAAAGCAAGAAAATCCCGCCGAGAGAAAAAGGCGCAGCCACGAAAAACATCCACGGGACCCGGTTCCGGAAGAAAATCCAGGCGACCAACGGTACCGCAAGGGCCTGCACGTAATTGACCACCACAGCGGAAACCGAGGGGCCGGCTAGTAGTACCGACGGCGTCCACAAGGCCATATCCACCCCGAAGCACACCCCGCATACCGCGTAGAGCAGCAGGTCAGCGCGACGCATCGGCCCGTACTGGCGCCATTCATGGACCACCATGGGCAGTAGGGCAAGGAAAGCGAGACCGAAGCGGAAGAACACAATCGTGGTGGCGTTTTCTCCCGATAGCGTGATGAAGGGAGAGACAAGTCCCACGAGAACCGAAGCGACGGCGAGGGTGCCGCGCGGGGACGCAACAGCGATTTTGTCCACGACGGAGCGGCGCTGGGAGGCCACGTGATCACAACTCCTGATAGGGGTGAAGAAGAACCGAAACAACGAGGGCAGCGGCTCCGGCCGGGACCGGATAGGCGCACGCAGCAAGGATATACCCTGAGGGCCTAGGAATCGTAGCGCTACCGGGTGCGTCCTCGCGCTACCGGGTACGCCTTCCCCTACCGGGTGCCGGCAGCGGTCACGAAATCAATGAGTTCTTCCATGCGGCCCAGTAGCGCGGGCTCAATATCTTTATACGAATGCACGCAGCTAAGAATCCGGGCCCAGGCCCGGCCAATATCTTCCGCGGTTTCGTGCGGCCAGCCGAGCCGGCGCAGGGTACCCACTTTAATATCTTCCCCGCGCGGTACCTCCGGCCAGGCGCGCAAGCCCACGGCGGCAGGTTTAATCGCTTGCCACACGTCGATATAGGGATGGCCGAGCACGAGCACGCCCGGGCCGGCCACTCGCGCCGCAATCCGAGATTCTTTGGAACCGGGCACCAGATGATCTACCAGTGCACCCAGGCGATGCTCATTATCGGGAGCAGTTTCCCGCACCACGGACTCCAGATTATCCACCCCGAGTAATTCTTCGACCACCACCCCTTCGAGAGCCAGATCTTCACCCCAGATCTTGGCCACCAGTTCGGCGTCGTGCTTGCCTTCTACCCAGATACGCGAGGCGCGTGCTACGCGCGCCCGCGCTGTGACGTGAAAAGATCCGGACGCGGTCAGGAGCCGGCCGCGCGGGGCCTCCACTTTCGGGGTGGTGATTTCTACCGGCTCACCCTCGATCCAATAACCTTTGCCCAGCGGGAAGGAACGGCGCACCCCGCCGCGGCCCTCCACTTCCATCTGCCAGCGGCCGGCTACTTTCCCTACCGAAAGCACCTCGCCCACGAAGCCGGAAGCCACATCCTCAATGAGGAGGCCGGGGGCGGCCGGAACGGGGCGGGAGGGACGGCGGTGGTCGTGCGGGTCATGGGCGAGGACGTCGTCGCCGTAGCGATCAGGCATTCCGGTAGCAGAGAACATCACGCTCTAAGGGTATGCGCTCCCGGGCGTCCCCGCGTAGAATTAGCACTCGAAGGTATAGAGTGCTGAGCGGGGAGGAAGAACACAGGTGGCGGCAGAAGATCGGCGCGGGCGCGTTCTTGAGGCGATTGTGCGCGATTACGTCACCACCCGCGAACCGGTGGGATCCAAAGCTCTGGTAGAACGCTACGCGCTGGGAGTGTCCCCGGCTACCGTGCGTAATGATATGGCGGTCTTGGAAGAAGCCGGGCTGCTCACCCATCCGCATACCTCGGCCGGGCGCATCCCCACCGATGCCGGCTACCGCGCGTTCGTAGATTCCCTTACTACCGTCAAGCCGCTTTCGCGAGCGGAACGGCGCGCTATCAGTCAAATCCTTGATGCCGCGGTGGATCTTGATGATGTGCTGGATCGCGCCGCGCGATTGCTTTCCCACCTCACCCAGCAAGTCGCGGTCATCCAATACCCGGCGCTGGATAAAGCAGTGTTGCGCCACCTGGAACTCATCTGGCTCGGCGCTACCCGCATTCTCCTCGTGGTCATTACCAGCGCGGGGCGGGTAGAACAGCGCGTTATCGCGGTGCCTGCGCACCTGGAAGGTCTCGATGTGGACGCGGTGAGCCGGGAGGTAACTACCCGCTGTAACGGCCAGCCGTTGACCACCGCGGTTGCGGTACTCGCGGAGATCGCTGAACGCAGCGAACCGGAGGCTGCCGCAGCTCTGCGCGATATCGCGGCGGCGCTCACCACCGCGGTGCATACCGGTGCGGAGGATCGCCTCACCATGGCCGGCACCGCCAATCTTTCGCGCCATTCGGTGGATTTCCTGCACTCGATTTCTCCGGTGCTGGATGCCTTGGAAGAACAGGTGGTGCTCTTGCGGCTCCTCGCCGCAATGGAAACTGATGTGGCGGTGTCCATCGGGGCGGAAAACGATCATGAGAATCTGAGTGAAACCTCCGTGGTGTCCTCCAGTTACGAAGTCGCCGGGCATGAAGTTGCCCGAGTGGGCGTCGTCGGCCCTACTCGAATGGACTATCCCGGGAATATCGCGGCGGTACGTGCCGTTGCCCATTACCTATCCGGTATTCTGTCCGGGCAGTCCTAAGTACGGTGATACACGGTAGGGAGCACGGCGTTTGAACGGGCACTCCTCAGCTAGATAGCGCGCCGGCGCGGGCAGGGCGCAGAAAAGAACAAAGACGGGAGAAATGTGGCTGATTTTTACGAAACCCTCGGGGTGGAACGCGATGCGAGCCAGGAGCAAATCCGCAAAGCGTACCTGCGCCTCTCGCGCAAATTACACCCGGATCACGCCGGTCCGGAAGCCGCCGAACGCTATAAAGAAGTCAACGAAGCGTATACGGTGCTCTCCAACCCGGACTCGCGCCGGCAATACGACCTCGGCGGACTCGGCGGGGGAGCCGGGGCTGGCGGTTTTGGTTTCGATATGAACGATATCTTCTCCACCTTCTTCGGGGGAGCGGGTATGCGCGCGGGCGGTCCGGCCCCGCGCGGGGAACGCGGGCGTGATGCGCTGCTCGGTTTGAGCATCGAGCTCTCCGACGTGGTCTTCGGAGCCCAGCGCCAGGTCAGTGACTCCTTCTTCAGCGTGTGCCCCACATGTGCGGGTAGCGGCTGCGCGGCCGGCTCCCAACCGGTCACGTGCGGGGCCTGCCAAGGCCAGGGCATGGTTCAGCAAGTCACAAATTCCCTCTTCGGGCAAATGGTTACCCAGGTGCCCTGCCACACCTGCGAGGGCCACGGTACCGTCATCGCGGACCCTTGCCGGCCCTGCCACGGCACCGGGCGCATCCGCCAAGAAAAAACCCTCACCGTGGACATCCCGGCCGGAATCGAGAACGGAATGCGTATCCGCCTGCGCGGCCAGGGTGATGCCGGAACCTTCGGTGCCCCGGCCGGCGATATTTTTGTGGAAATCCGGGTAGCGGAACACCCTATTTTCCAGCGGGTGGGCGAAGAGCTCCTCGGTGAAGTTCAGGTGCCCATGACCTTCGCGGCCCTGGGCGGAACCGTCACCATTCCGACCCTGGACGGGGACCGCGAGCTGGAGATTCCCGCCGGGACCTCGTCCGGCGTGGTCCTCACCCTCAAAGGCTTGGGGGTTGCCCGTTTGCGCGGCAAGGGCCGCGGGGATATGCGTATCACCGTCGCGGTGACAACCCCAACAGACCTCGATGAACGCCAGCGCGAGCTCCTGCGCGAACTGGCTGAGCTGCGCGGGGAAAGCGTGCAGGATGCGCAGCTATCCGAGCAGGGCAAATCCTTCTTCGATAAATTGCGCGAAAGGTTGAGTTCGCTGTGACGCTCCCGCTTTTCTTCGCTGACTTCCCCGCCACCCGGCCCGGGGGCGGAGCCGGAGCATCCCTCCGGGTAGGTCAGGAGCTCAGTCTCACTGGTGAGGAAGCTCGCCACGCCAACGTCATGCGGATCCGGGTAGGGGAGGAGGTTCTGCTTTCCGATGGGGAAGGCCGCCGTGCCCGGTGCGCGGTGAGCGTCGTCGCCAAAAATGAGGTGCGCGCCCGTATCGAGGAGGTGACCGCGGAGCCGAAACCGGCCGGGCCCATCACCCTGGTGCAGGCCCTCGCCAAGGGTGGCCGCGATGAACAGGCGGTGGAAACCTGCACCGAATACGGGGTGTGGGATATCGTCCCGTGGGAAGCGGCCCGTTGCGTTGCGTCGTGGAAAAACAAGGAAGAAAAAGGCCGGGCTCGCTGGCAGGCCACCGCACGCGCCGCGGCGAAACAATCGCGGCGCAGCTATATTCCGCGTATTCGTTCGTTAAGTACGACGGCGCAGCTGCCCCGGGCCCTCGCCGGGAGCACAGTGTTCATCTGCCATGAGGAAGCCGAGGTGACCCTGGCGGAGGCGGTGAGCCGCGGAACGGTGAGCCTCGCGCACGTGGCCGGGCCCGTGGCCGTGATTATCGGCCCGGAAGGCGGGATTGCGCCGGAGGAGATGGAGGCATTGCGGGCGGCGGGCGCTATCCCGGTGCTCCTGGGGGCGCATGTGCTGCGCAGCGCCTCCGCCGGGGCCTACGCACTGGCAAGTATCGCCACCGTGCGGGCGCTGGGCGCGCTACTATAGGACGTAATGACGCATACAGAACACAGCCAGCGCACCATTGTTGTGCCGGACCGAGTTTCCATGATTCAGCTGCTCGGGCATCGTGATGACGTCCTGCGGACCTTGGAAGAACGGCTCGCCCCCACCACTATTCACGTGCTTGGCCACCGGATCACCCTGACCGGCGCGGCGGCCGAGCTTGATTTTGCCGAATCGCTTCTCGGGGAATTAATTGACGTCGTTGCCGAAGGTGAAATCCTCACCCGTGACGCAGTGGCCCGCGCCGTTGATATTGCGCGCGCTGGCGTGGCGCATCCCACCACGCTGCTGCACACCGATATTTTATCCAAGCGCGGTAAAACTATCCGCCCGAAAAGCCTGGGCCAGAAGGCGTACGTGGACGCAATCGACACCCACGATATTACTTTCGGGATCGGTCCGGCCGGCACCGGGAAAACCTATCTCGCCATGGCCAAAGCGGTGGTGGCACTCAATGATGGGCAGGTCAAACGTATTATTCTGACGCGCCCGGCGGTGGAGGCCGGGGAATCCCTGGGATTTTTGCCCGGTTCCCTCACCGATAAAATCGATCCGTATCTGCGCCCGCTATACGATGCCATGTATGACATGCTCGATGCCGATTCCATTCCGAAACTCATGGCCGCCGGCACCATTGAGGTCGCGCCGCTGGCCTATATGCGCGGACGCACCCTCAATGATGCTTTCGTGATTTTGGACGAGGCGCAGAACACCACACCCGAACAAATGAAGATGTTTCTCACCCGGCTCGGCTTCAACTCTAAAATGGTGGTGACAGGCGATATCACCCAGGTTGATCTCGGTGCGAATAAAGTTTCCGGATTGCAGGTGGTGCGTCGGATTCTGCGTGATGTTCCGGGGATTCATTTCTCGGAGCTGAGTTCGGCGGACGTGGTGCGCCACCGCTTGGTTGCCGAAATCATCGACGCCTATGCCCGCTGGGATTCCCGGCAGCGTTAGCGCGGGGCGGTAGCGGTAGTGTCACGGCGTGAATAGCGGTAGAGCTGTTTCGGGGAAAGCTAGGGAACAGTTGTCAGGAAAGACCACATGATTGAAGTAAATGACGAATCGAGTTTTAGTCCGGCTGCGGATCTGGAAGAGATCTCGGAGCTGGCCACGTATGTTCTCGATAAGATGCGGGTGCATCCCATGGCGGAGCTATCTATCGTGCTCCTCGACGAGGATGCCATGGCGGATCTCCACGTGACGTGGATGGATCTGGAAGGCCCCACGGATGTCATGTCCTTCCCCATGGATGAGGTGCGCCCGGCACCACCGGGTGAAGAACCGCGCCCGGGAATGCTCGGTGATATCGCTGTATGCCCGCAGGTCGCCAGCCGCCAGGCCCACGCCATGGGGCACTCCACCGCGGAGGAGATTCTCCTCCTCGTCACCCACGGGATTCTGCATCTGCTCGGCTACGATCACGCAACCCCGGAAGAAAAAGACACCATGTTTGCTTTGCAACGCCAACTCCTCCTCGTGTTCCTCTCCGAACGCGGGGGAGGCGATCCGCGCCCCACGGAGGTGTAAGAAAGGATGGATCACTTACCTGTGGCAGCGGGAACGCTGCCCTCCGCTCCGTTTTATATTGCGGCTGGTCTGTGCCTGCTGCTCTCCCTGTGGTGCACCGTGGTGGGTGCCGCCCTCGGGCGGATGACCCGCACCGAAGCCGCGGAAATGTACGCGCATAAGGAACGCGGTTCGGCACGCGTGGTGGCCATTATGGCTCGCCGCCCGGCCGCCTCCATGGGCATCGCGGTGGTGCGGGCCCTCCTCATGGCCAGCTACGGAATCTGCTTCACTTTCGCCCTGGGAACGGATGTAGCTGCCTGGTGGCAGATCTTCCCCATTTTCTTCGGCGTGACGGTGCTGGTTCTCCTCGCGTTCGCCTTCTTCAACCCCCTGAGTTTTGGGGTGGAACGCCACCAGCGAGTGCTGCGCAAAGCCACCTGGTGGCTTTCCCCGCTCACCTGGTTGCTTTCGCTACTCATCCGGGAACGCGAATTCTCACCCGAAGAAGCCGAACAACGCCAAGAAGACCAGCTCGCGGTTATGGTGGAACGGGTGGCCGAATCCGAGGCCTTGGATGATGCCGAACGCGATATCCTGCAATCACTTTTCGATATGGGGAACACCCTGGTGCGCGAAGTCATGGTCCCGCGTACCGATATGATCGCGGTGGAGGCGGATGAAACCCTTGACCGTGCCATCTCCTTGTTCACCCGCTCCGGATTCTCGCGGGTGCCCGTGTACCGCGAATCCATTGATGATGTTATCGGGGTGCTCTACCTCAAGGACGTGATCCGGCGGGTGCACCGGCGCCACCAGCACGATGAGCTACGGGTGGCCGATCTGGTGCGCGAACCGGTGTTCGTTCCGGAAACTAAAATCATCGATACGCTCATGCGAGAAATGCAGGCCGACCAGGTTCATATTGCCCTCGTCGTGGATGAATACGGCGGTATCGCCGGACTGGTCACCATCGAGGATCTTGTGGAAGAACTCGTGGGAGAAATCTCCGATGAACACGACCGGGCCCTCCCGGCCGTGGAAGAACTCGAGGCGGGCAGTTTCCGTATCCCGGCGCGTATGCCCATTGATGATCTAGGTGACCTCTTCGGAATCGAATTGGAGGACGACGACGTTGATACCGCCGGTGGGCTTTTCGCCAAGAGCATCGGGCGGGTTCCCATTCGCGGAGCCGAAACCACCGTGGCCGGAATTCATATGGTGGCCGACCGCTTCGAAGGGCGCCGGCGCCGGTTATCGACTATTATCGTTGCGCGCGAAGAAACCGACGATGAGGGTGAGGACTAGAAGACGATGACGGTGGAAAACACGGAATTTCGGGCCGGGTTCGCCTCGGTGGTGGGCCGCCCGAACGCCGGGAAATCAACCCTCACCAATGCGATGGTGGGCAAGAAGGTCGCGATTACCAGCGCCCGCCCGGAAACCACCCGGCGTATTATTCGCGCCATTGTGACTCGGGATGCCGGTCAGGTGATCCTGGTCGATACCCCCGGGATGCACCGCCCCCGCACCCTGCTGGGCGAACGCCTGGGTGATATGGTGCGCGATTCCATCGCTGATGTGGACACCATCGTGATGTGCCTACCCGCTAATGAAAAACTCGGGCCGGGCGATAAGTACCTCCTCGATTTGGCGGTGCGCGCGAAAGTACCCATGATCGCCGCGATTACTAAAACCGATCTGGTGAGCCGCGAAGCCCTTGCGGAGAAGATCGCGGCCGTGGCAGCTTTCCATGATTTTGTGGAGATCGTCCCGGTGAGTGCCGCCACGCTGGATCAGGTGGAGGTACTCACCGAGCAGATTATTAAACAGCTCCCCGTTTCCCCGCCGCTCTATCCGCTGGATGCGATTACCGATGAAACGGAAGAAACCCTCATCGCGGAGCTTATCCGCGAAGCGGGCCTGGAGAAAATGCGCGAGGAACTTCCGCATTCTCTCGCCGTCACCATCGATGAAATTATTGAGGATACCGCACCGAACGGTGGCCCGCTGGTGCGGGTGCATGCCTCTTTGCACGTGGAGCGCGATTCCCAAAAGGGGATTGTTATCGGGCGCGGGGGTGCGCGCCTGCGCCAGATTGGGCGCGATGCCCGCAAAGCCATTAAGGCGCTGCTCGGTACGCCGGTCTATCTTGATTTGCACGTGAAAGTTTCCAAAGACTGGCAACGTGACCCGAAAATGCTGGATCGACTCGGGTTCTGATACGTGCGTCTCACCGATCATCCCGATACCCCGCCCACCGAGAATCCGCCGGCGGGGCGCACCCTGGTGCCAGCCAGCGGAATGGAAAGCGCCGCAGGCCCGGAACACAGCGCGCTCCGGGGCTGGCGGCGCTGGCTTCCCACCCATAAACGTTTCGTTACCTGGCTGATAGTGGTGCTCGCCGCCGGGCTGATCGGGAGCGCTTTCGGCCCGGGCTGGAATCCGCAACCCATGACCGCGGCGATCGCCCCGCAAACCGCGGATACCACAATTTCCACCGGGGTTCCCACCGCGCGGCTGGGAACGTACGAGGTGGCGAGTAGCACGGTCACCATCACCTTGCGGGATGGCACCCTCATTCCTGCTGTTGTTAAACGCCCGGTAGGCGCGGGCCCGGTGGTGCCAGGCATGCTTTTTATTCACGGTACCGGCACTTCTTCCGCGCGTGATTTCGGGCGGGAAACCGAAGCTATTGCTTCTACCGGGATTATTACGGTGGTTCCGGAAAAACGGGTAGCGAACTATACGACGACGCATCGTGACTATCTCCAGCTCGCCGCGGATTTCGAGGACGTCTACCGCGAGATGCTCTCCTGGGAGGACGTTGATGCGCGCCACTCGGGCCTGTACGCGGTATCCGAAGGCTGCTTCGTTGCGCCCATTGTGGCCACCAGCGCGCGGGCGGTGAATTACGTGGCTCTTATCAGCGCCCCGGTGCTCCCGATCCGCCAGCAGGGGGCCTACGCGGCCGACGCCTACCTGCGGGAGATTCACGCACCGGAACGCCTGCGCGCCGCCATTCCAAAACTTATCGGCCAGGATTTCGGCCCCGACACCTTCCGCTATATTGATTTTGATGCGGCGCCGTATGAGAAGCAGATGACCATGCCGGTTCTTATGCTCTACGGCACGGCAGATAATTCCATGCCGACGATCCAGGGCCCGCAGATGATGAGCAACTACCTGGAAGAGGCCGGAAACAGCGCGCTCACGGTGCGCTACTACAAAGACGCGGACCACGGCCTCCAGATCAACCGCCGGCAGCTGTCCCGGGCGGCCATGCAAGATACCGCGGATTGGGTTAACGGTTTACCCTTTACGGCGACGGCGCAGCCGCGGGTGGCTGGTGACCAACCCCGGCAGGCATTCGTAGCCCCCACTCTGACGGCCGGCGGGTGGTTCACCGCCCAAACAGCGCTCTATATCGCGCTGGGCGGCGTGGCCCTCCTCGGGCTCAGTATCGTGCTGGTGGCGGTGTGCTGGATTCCGGTGCGCGGGCATCGACTCTCGAATTTTTCCAGATCGGGCGCAGCCCTCAATCTCGCTTCGCTTTCCGTGGTGGGCGCCTGGGCGGTATTCCTCGTCTACCTGGTGGCCGTTGCCCATATCGCGCTCACCTACTCACATAATCTTCTCATCGTTCAGGGCGGGTTTGCCCTTGTGCACCTAGCGGCTCTGGGCGCGGCGTGGATGCACGTGCGGGCCGTTTTCCGCAGCTGGAGTGCGCGGCCGAGCATGGGGCGCATCGCGCGAGTGACGACCCTCCTCACCCTCTGTGCCCAGGCGGTCCTGCTCATGAGCCTGGGATACTGGAACGCCTTTCCGGCAGTGCTCTAACCGCCGCCCCGAACTAACGCGGCCCGGCCGGGTACCACCAGCCCACCGTGCCGTCGCCCTTCGTAATCGTCCATATCCCGGGCGTTATGTCTCACATCTCGGACAAGTCTGTGCATATTCAGCTAGCTGAGGGGCTAGAGTTATCCGTATGGGTTCCTCTCGCCTTCTCCTTATGAGCCGCCGCGAGCTTATTCGGCTTCTCGCGGCGGGTTAAGCTGCGCCGTCGTTCTTAAATTTGACCGCCACACAGAGAATATAAGGTGACCACCCCATGAAAACTTCCGGATACACGCACCGTCAGCGCCCCTCGGGAATGCCGTTCTACAAGTACCGGCCCTTCCTCGACACCAATCCGATTGCGCTGCCGGATCGCACCTGGCCCAATAACCGCATCACCAAGGCGCCGCGCTGGCTCTCCACCGATCTACGGGACGGCAACCAGGCCCTTATCGAACCGATGGATATGATCCGCAAGCGGCGGATTTTTGATCTGCTCGTCAAGATCGGTGTGAAGGAAATCGAGATTGGTTTCCCGGCTGCCTCCCAAACCGATTGGGATTTCGTGCGCTCCCTGGCGGAAGACGGCGCGGTACCCGAAGATGTGACCGTCTCGGTCCTCACCCAGTCGCGCCCCGAACTCATCCACCGCACTATCGATGCGCTGGCTGGATTCCCGCGCGCCACCGTGCATCTGTATAACGCGACCTCGCCGGTGTTCCGCGATGTGGTTTTTGGTTCCTCGAAGGAGGCTATCCGCGAACTAGCCATGGCCGGAACTCGGGAAATCGTGGCCTACGCCGAGAAAGTCTTGCCGGATGATCTCATTTTCGGTTTCGAGTACTCCCCGGAAATCTTCGTGGATACCGAAATTGATTATGCCCTCGAGGTCTGTTCCTCCGTCATGGAGGTGTGGCAACCGGATGCCGAACGCGAAATTATTATTAACCTGCCCACCACGGTAGAACGCGCCACCCCAAACGTATACGCGGATCAAATCGAGTACTTCTCCCGCCATATCCCCAAACGTGAATACGTGGCGCTTTCCGCGCATAACCACAATGACCGTGGTACCGGGGTCGCCACCACTGAGTTGGCCATGCTCGCCGGGATCGACCGGGTAGAAGGCTGCCTTTTCGGGCAGGGGGAGCGCACCGGAAATGTTGATCTCATTACGGTTGCTATGAATCTCTATTCGCAGGGAATTGACCCGGAACTGGACCTTTCCGATATTGATGCCATCGTGGATGTGTGCGAAGAATGCACCGGGATTGAGGTGGGGCCGCGGGTGCCCTACGCTGGCTCGCTCGTCTACACGTCCTTCTCCGGCTCCCACCAGGATGCCATCAAGAAAGGCATGCAGCGCCGGGCGGCCGATCTGGCCGCGGCCGGGGGAGATGAGCGGCAAGTTCCCTGGGCGCTGCCCTATCTACCCATTGACCCGAAAGATGTGGGGCGCACCTACGATGCCATCGTGCGGGTCAACTCCCAATCCGGCAAGGGCGGGGTGGCCTATCTTATGCAAACCACCCGAAACCTGGATCTGCCGCGGCGTATGCAAATCGAGCTGTCCCGCATCGTGCAGACCTGGACAGAACGCACCGGAGAAGAAGTCAGTGCGGATACCCTCTGGGATATTTTCGTAGACGAATACCTCCCGCTCTCCCAGGGCTACGGAGAGCAGGGGCCGGCGGGCGCGCACGGGGCACCGGGGAAGGCCAGCACTCCGTGGGGGCGTTACCGCTTGCGCGCGCTGGAATTCACGAACCATAGCGGCGGGGTAACCGATATTAGCGCCGTCGTTGAAACTCAGGCGGACGGTGTGCAACATAGCCTGCACGGCAGCGGCAACGGGCCCATCCACGCTTTCGTGACAGCGATGGAACAGCTGGGCGAATATATCCGGGTGCTCGACTACGCCGAACACACCCTGAGCGAAGGTACGGATGCTTCGGCTGCCGCGTATGTGGAATGCGAGATCGATGATCAGGTGCTGTGGGGCTGCGGCATTCACACCTCCACGACACGCGCCGGCCTCAAGGCGATTATCTCGGCTGTCAATCGCGCGCACCGCTAAACTGGGAGCCAGTGAAACTCTATCGGGATGAAGGAATCGTCCTGCGCACGCAGGACTTGGGGGAAGCGGATCGTATCGTCACCCTGCTGGCACGCGCGCACGGCCTGGTGCGATGCGTGGCCAAAGGGGTGCGCCGCACCCGCTCCCGATTCGGGGCGCGCCTGGAACCCTTCACCTACGTGGATGTGCAGCTCTACCGGGGGCGCAGCCTTGATGTCGTCACGGAAGTGGCAACCCTCAATCCTTTCGGGCGGGCCATCGCGCCTGATTTTGAAGCCTACGCGGCCGCGAGCACCATGGTGGAAGTAGCCGAAAAGCTCGGGGCGGAAGGGGAGCCGGACCGAGCTCACTACCGCCTCCTCCTCGGGGCACTCAATTCCCTGGCCTCCCGCCAGCACGCCCCCTACCCAATTATGGATTCTTACCTGCTGCGTGCCATGGCGGTATCCGGGTGGGGCCTGGCGGTCACTTCCTGCGCGCTCTGCGGTAGCGGGGAGGACCTCACCGCCTTCCACGTGCAAGCCGGTGGGCTGGTGTGCCGGCGGTGCGCCCCGCGCGGGGCAGCCTATCCGGGGGAAGACGCGCGGCGGCTCCTCGCCGCGCTAGCCCGCGGGGATTGGGAAATTATCGACGCGCTTGCCGGTAGCGCGGGGGAAACCGCGCACGGCTATATTTCCGCGTACGTGCAATGGTATCTGGAACGCAAGGTACGTTCCTTGCAGATCGTGAGGTCGGCATCATGACAGAAGCACATCCGAAGCTGGAGCATCCACATCTGGCCCACTTGGAGCGGCCCACCCCGGCCCATCGGCCCGGCCTCACGCCCCCGCGGTTGGGGCGGGTGCCCGAGCACGTGGCCATCGTGATGGACGGCAACGGGCGCTGGGCGAATGCCCGCGGATTGGCGCGTACCGAAGGCCATAAAGCCGGTGAGCGTTCCCTCATGGACGTGGTGGCCGGGGCCTTGGAACTCGGAATCGCGGAGCTATCCGTCTACGCTTTTTCTACCGAAAATTGGCGGCGTTCGCCGGCCGAAGTTCGTTTCCTTATGGGGTTTTCCCGCGATATTATCCGCGCCAACCGCGATCAACTCCACGACTGGGGCGTGCGGGTGCAGTGGGTGGGGCGCGAGGGCCGGCTGTGGCGCTCGGTGCTGCGTGAGATTCACGCCGCGGAAGAACTGACCGCGGGGAATACCCGCATGGTGCTCAATCTGTGCATTAACTACGGCGGGCGCGCGGAAATCGTCGATGCGGTGCGCGCGGTGGCCGAACGGGTAGCCCGCGGGGAGCTCACGGCGGAGCGCATTAGCGAAGCCACCCTAACCGCCCAGCTCTACGCCCCGCGGATGCGCGACGTCGATCTCCTCATCCGCACCGGCGGGGAATACCGCACCTCCAATTTCCTCATGTGGGAAAGTGCCTACGCGGAACTGTATTTTTCTCCGCTGCCCTGGCCCGAATTCGAGCGGCGCGCCCTATGGGATGCCTGCGCCGCCTACGGGCAGCGTGAACGGCGGTTCGGCGGCGCCGTCGATAAGATTGCGCCTCAGGATACCGGCACCGGTGCTGCGAGCGCGCCGCGGGGCGCGGGCGCCGTCGCCAAAAATAGGCCCGAGGCCGCGGGCACGGACCGCTAGACTGGAACTCAAGCACGCCCGCCGCGCGGACGCGGCGCCCCAAGCACGCATAAGGAGCGGATATGACCACCCACGATCCCTACGCCGGAGTGCCGGCCGGAAGCGTTGATCTTCACCTCACCTCCGATGATTTCGCGGAAGGCGAGGCACTGCCCGAAAGCGCCACCGGGGCGGGCAGCACCCCGGGCGGTGCGGACCGCAATCCGCAACTGGGGTGGGATGCCCCGCCGGAGGGTACGGTCAGCCTGCTCGTCTCCTGCTATGACCCGGATGCTCCCACGCCGTCCGGCTACTGGCACTGGACGGTGGCGAATCTGCCCGCTGATACCAGCGAGATTGTGGCCGGTGGCTCCGGTGCGCTTGCGGCACCGGCCCTCACCTTGAAGAACGACGGCGGAACCCCGACTTTCCAGGGTGCCGCACCGCCGGCCGGCCACGGCCCGCACCGCTATATTTTCGCGGTGCTCGCCCTCGACACCGTTTTGGATATCGATGCGGAAACCCGGCCCGCGGTGGCGTATTTCCTAGCCCGTGAACACGTGCTCGGCCGCGGCCTACTCACCGGCACCTGGGAAAACAACTAAAGCAAAACGAAGCGCAAGGGGAGGATAACTCAATGACTGACGTGCGCACATACGCGGTACTCACGCCTTTTGATAGCGTGGATACCCTCGCGGCGCTCTGCGCGCTGCACGGCCTGGACGTGCAGGTGGTCGCCACGGATTCCGGAGCGCTGGTGTACCGCCAGCTGGCAACGCCCGTGTATGACGAATGGGATATCCGCAATATCACCGGCCCGGATCCTGATGAGGAACCCGCCTCCCTTTCCGATGACGCCCCGGCGGTTGCCGGCATGCTCTCCCGCCTCAGCCCCTACGGTTCCATCCTCATTGATGTGAATCTGGATAAGGAATCCACAGGTTTTGAGCCGGGCGTATCCGGGATGGTGCGCGCGCGGCGTTTCTTCGCGGGCAAAGCCGATGAGGAAATTGCTTCCGGTCTGCTGCTCAATTCTTTAGATCCCATCGTTGAGGAGCTCATGCTGGGGGAACGCTCCATTGCCGACTGTGAGCCGTGGGATTCCGCGAAGCTCACCCAAGAGGATATTGAGAAAATCCTGCGTAAGGTGACCCGCGGGGAAAGCGCGGAAGGTATGAGTGGCGAGGCTGGCAAGGAAACCGCTGCGGGGGATAACGATGAGCTGTGAGCTGCTCGTTGCCGTCGATATCCGGGCGGGGCGTTCGGCGCGGCTCGGTAGCGGGCCGGAGGCGTGGAGCGACCCGGCGGTGGCTATCGCAGATTTCCGGGCGGCCGGGGCACGGTGGATTCACCTGGTGGATCTGGATCTTGTGTACGGCACCGGGGATAATTTCGCGTTGTTAGAGCGCCTCATGGAGAGTAGCCCGATGCGCTGGGAACTCTCCGGGGGAATCGACAGCCCGGAGGTACTCGAGCGCGCCCTCGCCACCCGCGCGGAACGCATTAATCTTGCGACTACCGCGCTGCGGGATCGCGCGTGGGTAGCGCGGGTGCTGGCGCAGCACGCGGATCGGGTGGCCGTATGTCTTGATGTCGACGGCGCCCGGGTGGTTGCGCGCGGTGCCGGTACCGATGTCGGGGAGTTACGCGAAGTTATTGATTTTCTCGACGACGCCGGTGCCCGCCGCTACGTTGTTACAGATCGAACCCGAGATGGCGCCCTCGCCGGGGCAAACCTCGAGTTGCTTAGTCGGGTGGCGGCGCTGAGCCCGGCGCATTTCACCGCCTCGGGCGGCATGGCGACGCTCGCTGATCTGCGCGCGGTTCGGGAACTGAGCGAGAGCGGCGCGAGCGGCGAAGCTGGTTGCCCCGGTCGCGTGGACTCGGTCATTATTGGCAAAGCTTTCTACGAAGGAAACTTCACCGTTGCCCAGGCCCTCGCGGAGCTTTC
Organism: Actinotignum sanguinis; assembly: GCF_003957255.1. Classification (GTDB taxonomy): domain Bacteria; phylum Actinomycetota; class Actinomycetes; order Actinomycetales; family Actinomycetaceae; genus Actinotignum; species Actinotignum sanguinis. Next base: position 65,575 of record NZ_QDIE01000001.1, on the reverse strand, counting down.
TTAACCGTTGAACTTGTTACGGCCGTGAGTTGCATATACGCCGTTGTATGTGGGGAGAATAACCCGCGGTGTTATCCATAACTTATGGTGCTGTGCTACACTAATACGGTCAATCCGGCATTCTGCCGGAACGCAAGTGGAGAAATCCCACCTAGCCGCCCGCCCGGGTTGCTGTTTCGAAAAGAAATTTTCGAAAACGGAAATATCGGGTTATATCAAAGGGTAGCGGGTTCGTAACATGGCCATCTGGCGTGCCGTGTCACCTCGGGAGTACTCCGTGCGTTGTCCACGTTGAGGAACAGAGGAACTGCAATTAACAACGAACCGCGTGTAAATGATCGCATCCACGTCCCTAAGGTGCGCCTTGTTGGCCCCAGCGGTGAACAGGTCGGTGTGGTGCGCACGGAAGATGCGCTCCGCCTAGCCGTTGAGGCGAACCTTGACCTGGTGGAAGTTGCTCCGAATTCCAACCCGCCGGTCGCGCGCCTCATGGACTACGGGAAATATAAGTACGAATCCGCCCAGAAAGCTCGGGAAGCACGTCGTAACCAAGCCAATACTCAGATCAAATCCATCCGGATTGGGCTGAAGATTGACGGTAATGACTACAACACCAAGAAGTCGCAGGCGGAACGTTTCCTGAACGCCGGGGATAAGGTCAAGTTTGATCTTCGTTTCCGGGGCCGTGAACAATCCCGTCCGGAAATGGGTGTGCGTCTGCTTTCGGGCCTGGCTGAAGAGCTCGCGGAAATTTCCACTGTGGAAGCAGCACCTCGCGCTGACGGGCGCAATATGTCCATGGTTCTTGCGCCCACGCGGCGCAAGTCCGAAGCGAAGTCCGATCAGCGGCGTCGTCGTGAAGCGGAACGTGAAAACCGGCGCGCGAAAGCAGCCAAGCGCGCGGCGGAACGCAACGGACAATCGTCCGAAACGGACAGCAACGCAGCAGCAACCGAATAAGTTGACTTGTGAAAAGCGCGCCCGCGGGCGCGGAGATCTGGTAGATCAAATGTGCCCCCGGGGCACGAGTGAGGATGAATAATGCCCAAGATGAAGACGCACTCCGGTGCGAAGAAGCGTTTCCGCGTGACGGGAAGCGGCAAGCTCATGCGCGAACAGCGCAATAAGCGCCACCTGCTGGAGCACAAGAGCTCCACCCGGAAGCGTCGGCTCTCGCGCGACCAGGTTGTGGACAAGTCCAACCTTCGCGAAGTTAACCGTCTGCTCGGCCGCTAGATTCGTCCGACGAAAAGTTTTGTAAAAGGAGAAAAACATGGCACGCGTCAAGCGCTCCGTTAACGCCAAGAAGAAGCGTCGCACTACCCTCGATCGGGCGTCCGGCTACCGCGGGCAGCGGTCCCGCCTCTACCGCAAGGCCAAGGAACAGGTCACCCATTCCTTCGTCTACAACTACCGCGACCGCAAGAAGCGGAAGAACGATTTCCGCAAGCTGTGGATCACCCGCATCAACGCGGCCGTGCGCGCCGAGGGCATGACCTACAACCGCTTCATCCAGGGCCTGGGCCTGGCCGGAATTGAAGTTGATCGCCGTCAGCTCGCTGAAATGGCCGTCAATGATCCCACCGGTTTCACCGCGGTGGTCAATGCCGCCAAGGCTGCGCTTCCGGAAGACGTGAACGCACCCAAGGTTGCCTAAGCTTTTTCAAGCGTGACATAGCAGCGGCCCGAGTGACGAAACCTCGTTACTCGGGCCGCTGCGTTTAGACTACAATCATGAAACTTTTCGCCCACCGCGGCCTGTGCGCCGACGCCCCCGAAAACACCATGGCCGCATTCCGGGCTGCCTACCAGGCCGGATTCACATGGATCGAAACGGATGTGGATATCACGGCAGATGGCTCGCTCCCGCTCTGCCACGATGCCACCCTCGAGCGCACCACCACGGGCCACGGGCGGGTCGATGCGCTGCGTGCCGCCGATCTGGAGAACTTGGACGCCGGATCCTGGTTCAGCCCGGGCTTCGCGGGGGAGAAGATTCCCACCCTCGCCCAACTCGTTGATTTTGCACTCGAGACGGGCATGGGTATTAATATCGAAATGAAACCATGCGCGCAGGGTGGCCAGCAGGCCCGTGCCCTCGTGCGCGCGGTGGCGGAACAAGTCCGCAGGCTCGGTCCCGAGCGAGCCCTGGTCTCCTCCTTCTCGCACCTGCAACTGGCCGAATTCGCGCGCCACGCCCCCGAGATCCCGCGCGGCGCACTCGTTGATCGCACGAGTTTCGGGCCGAATTGGCGTACCGTTCTTGACCTCACCGATTCCCGCTATCTGCATATGAGCGACGACGCCGTGACCGCGGCCGTGGTGGCTGAGGTCCGGGCGGCGGGCGGAGACGTGCACGTCTACACAATCAACAACCCCGAACGCGCCCGGCAATTGGAACGCTGGGGCGTGGCCGGTATTTTCACCGACGGATTCGTGCGGCCCTAGCGCTACCGAAAAACTGCAAGCTATAGAAAAAGAAAAAGACCCGTGAAAAGCACACCCGCATCGCATACCCAACTCACCCGCGCAGCCCGCCTACACCGGCCCCAGCAGCGCGAACGCTTCCGGCAAACCCTGGTGGAAGGTCCCGGGGCTGTTCAGGAGCTCCTCGCGCACCGCGCGAATCTTGTTCGCGACGTCTACTATACGAAAGCCAGCCTGATCTCCAACCCGGACTTGGGCGGGCTTATTAAAGAAGCCAACGTGTACCATCACCCGCTTAATGCCGATGAGATGCAGGCGCTCTCCGAAGATGCGCGCGGTGTTGTGGCCGTTATCGACATTCCGGAAACTCCCGCGCTCACCCCGACGGTCAAGGACGCGAAGCTGGTGCTCGCCACCGCTAATATCCAGGACCCCGGGAACGTTGGTGCCATTATTCGAGCTGCTGACGTGGCCGGATGCGATGCGGTGCTCCTTGGCCGGGGTAGCGTGGAGCTGTGGTCCCCGAAGGTTATTCGATCCTCAGCCGGCTCTATTTTCCATCTCCCGGTTCTCGATTCCATTAATATCAGCAAGCTTGACGGCGTCCTGGAGCGCGCGGGCATCAGTTTCTTGGCAGCCACCGGGGAAGGGGAGTGGGATCTTGCCACCCTGGTGACGTCTGCAAATGACACCGCTTACCTTGGGCAGCCGCCCCTCGGGCCGGATCTCACCCGGCCGGTATGCTGGCTGCTGGGAAACGAAGCGCACGGCTTCGCAGATGTGGACGCCAATGTGGATGCAACGGTCGCCATTCCGATCTACGGGAAAGCCGAATCCTGCAATGTTGCTATGGCCGCCGCGATTCTTGCTAGTACGACGGCGATGATCCAGCACCGCCCCTAAAGAAACGCATACCGCACCTCAAGAAAGCCCTGCGGACATAAGTAAGCGGGCGGTGAAGAGTCTTCTTCGCCGCCCGCCGTGGGCTACCCTGTGGCGGGTGCACCCAGCACTACTTTGGTGGATTTACTGCTGAATGGTGGATTTACTTGTTATCGGAGAGGTTCTCTTTGACGTCCTCGAACTTTTCCTTCGCGGCATCACCGGCATCGGAGGCAGCGTCCTTCACCTTCTCGCTAGCATCCTTCGCCTTGTCACCGGCATCGGAAGCCTTCTCCGCGGCCTTATCGCCGTGGTCCTTGTCCGTTAGTTCGTCCTTGATGTCCTCGAACTTTTCCTTGGCGGCATCGCCCAGCTGACCTGCCTTATCAGCGGCTTTCTGACCGAATTCCTTAGCCCGATCAAAAGCTTCGGTTGCGCCTTCCTTAATCTTGTCCACAAATTCGTTCGCCATAGCGACTCCTTTCCGTTGATTAATGGAACAAATCGATCATAGCAAAGTGGTGGCCGTCACTTCATGTTAAGGTGGTTAATGAGCTCGGCCGTGCGCGAACGTATCGCGCACGGCCGAATCTGCAAGGCCGGGCAGCTCGTTGCGGCACTGGAGGCTTGGTGTGGAGCTACGCTCCACTTACCGAGCCGTAAGTGCCGCGGCTGAGCGGTGGCTGCCTTACTTAGCGGTGGTTCCGCTCAGCTTGGAGGTGTCTACCCGGAAAGCCCGAGCCGGAATCGTGGTGACGAGTGCTTCGGATACCTCGAGAGCCTCATCAAGCTCTAGGCGATGTTCGGCAACCATACGGGCCAGGTACACGGCGTCCATCCGGCGTGCGACGTCGTGCCGCGCGGGAATGGAAGCGAAGGCGCGGGTATCGTCAATCATCCCGGAGGTCTTGTAGAAAGTACCGTAGGGGGTGACCTGCTCGCGGTAGCGCAAAATCGCATCCGGCTCATCGATGAACCACCACGGTGCGCCCACGTAGACGCTCGGGTAGTAGCCGGCCAGCGGAGCCAGTTCGCGCTGGTAGACATCTTGATCGATGGTGAAGAAAACAACCTGGAAGTTCGGATTGTCCCCGTACTCGGAAAGCATGGGACGCACGTTATTCGTGAACTCCACAGCCATGGGCACATCGCCCCCGACATCCGCGCCCAGGCGCTCAAAGGCCGCCTGGTGGTGGTTGCGGTACACGGCCGGGTGGAAGGTCATCACCAGGCCATCCTCGCAGGCCAGGCGAGCCTGGTCGTTGAGCATATGCCGGCGCAGCGCAGCGCCGTCTTCCGGCGAAATCTTGCCGTCCAGGGCGAGCTTGTAAAGTTCGGCCGCCCGCGCCTCGGGTAGGCGTGCCGTGCCCGGATCGCGATGCGAATGATCGGAGGAGACCGCGCCCATTTCCTTGAAGAAGAGGCGGCGCTTGCGCATGGCCTCCACGTAGCCCGCATAGGTGGACACATCCTGATCGGCCGCCTGGCCGAGCGCCTCCACATTTGCCTTGAAGTCCGGGGTGGCCGGCTCGAGGTACTTATCGGGGCGGAAGGTGGGCGGAATATAGCCTTCCCAGGTGGGATCCTCGAGGAGCTGCTTGTGGTAGCGCAGATCGGAAACCGGATCATCGGTGGTGGCCATCATCGCCAGGTTGAAACGCTTGTACAGCGAGCGGGGGAGGAACTCCTCCGTCTTGAGCAGTGCGTTGATGTGATCGTAGATCTGATCGGCAGTTTCTTCGGAGGGGCGAACATGCACATCGAAGACATCCACAAATTCGGATTCAAACCAGCCCTGCACCGCGGTACCGCGCAAGGTCCACCAGTTCTTGCAGAACAGGCGCCAGGCCGCGCGGGACTTTTCAGGGGAAAGCGGGCTTCCTACCGGTACGCCCAGATCGGCCAGATCCACCCGGCCCACCGCGTGCAGGAGGCGGTTGGTGTAGTGATCCGGGGTCAGGAGCATGCTCGTGGGATCGGTGAAGGGGGTATTGAGGGCGAGCCATTCGGGGGGAACATGGCCGTGCGGGGAAATGATGGGATGCTTCTTGGTGACCTCGAAAATTTCGCGCGCCAGTTTCCGCTGCGTCGGATCCGCCGGGAAAAGCCGATCCGGATTGAGAGTGAGGGGCGTCGACATTGAATCCTCCTATTTTTGAGCCGGGCGCGGGGCTTTCCCTCGCCTCGGCTTTCTTCTTTTAAGGTACTCCACCGCGCCAGGTGGCACGCGGGCACAGAGACCGGGGGCGTGACCATCGGCGACGACGCCGCGGCCCGTACCCTTACTTTACGCGAAAACATGCGGTTTTCGGGAGAGTATTTGAAAGCACGAAACGGGAATTTCTAAATGTGAAAAATATCATGGTGGGGGTGGAGGGGCGCGCGCAAGCGCCATCGTCGTGCAAAAAACCGCGATAATCCGCGGTTTTCAGAGAATCTCCCCGGTGGCACGTCACTCGTCCACGATATGAACCGGGAGCTAGATAACTGCTGGAAAGCCTTGGAAACTTATAAGCTTTTGATGCGAAAGAGCGGTAGTGATAGCTTCGCGGCAGTGTAGCGCGGTAACAGCTCGCGCGGGCACAGAAGCCGAGCGTGAGCGCGGTAAGAGTCGATGGCGAACCACAACCGTTCCTCCTTTCACAGAAAGACAAAAGAAAATGGGAACACACAATAGCGGCGCATTAGACGCCGATAAGCGTGGTGAGCTGGAGAAACTCTCCAAGCTGCGCGTGTACACCGCCAAGCCGATCACCATTGGTCGCGGTATTTGTTTCGGGCTGGTAGACCTCATGGGTGGTGGGTGGAATACCATCATCTCCGGTCTGCTGCTCTACTTCTTCACGAACTACGGCGGGGTAACGGCTACTCAGGGTGGTCTTATCCTCGGCGTAGCTCGTATCGTTGATGCTCTTATTTCGGTATTCATCGGCCCGCTCACGGACGGTTTCTACCGCACGAAGCTGGGGCGGCGTTTCGGGCGGCGCCACTTCTTCCTCATGATCGGCGGCCCACTGCTGCTTCTCATCTTCCCGCTGCTGTGGATCCCCTTCGGCGGGTTCTGGTACTACCTCGTTATCTACCTGCTGATCGAAGTTATTATCGCGATCATCCTCATTCCGTGGGAGACGCTGCCCACCGAAATGACGCGCAAGTACGAAGAACGCACCACGCTTTCGTCCATGCGTATGTTCTGCTCGGCTACCGGTACTTTCGTGGTGTTCTTCATCCCGGCGCTGGTGCGCGGTAACGTCTCCAACCCCTGGGCCTACCTCGGAATCGGTGGCGCCTTCGCGGTGCTCTTCGCTATCGGTGTGTTCACCACCTACGCCACCACGTGGGAACGCCCGCTCACTCCGGAATTCGTGGCCGAACTCGACGCCATGCCGAAGATGAACGGTTTCCAGATGCTCAAGCACACCGCGGTGGAATTCACCTCGGTGTTCCGCAACTCTTCCTACAACAAGCACCTGACGGTGTACCTCTTCTCCTTCACCGGCAAGGATGTGTACGCTTCGGCGCTCACCTTCTTCGCCGTCTACGCGGTGGGAATGAGCGAATCCCAGGGCTTCTGGCTGCAGGCCGTGTCCATCGTGGGTATCCCCATGACGATTTGGGCGATGTTCCTCATGCTCTCGCACGGGCCGCGTTTCCTGTGGGCCTTCTCCTTCACGCTGATCCTCGCCTCGCTGGCGGGTGTGGGTGCGATCTACCTCATCGGGCCGGAAAGCAATGCCTTCATCTACCTGCTGGCCACCGCGGTCATCTACCAGTGCGGGCGCGCGCTGCTCGAATACACCCCGTGGAATGTGTACCCCTTCATTCCGGACGTTGACTACATCATGACCCGCGAAGATCGCGCCGGTATCTACGCGGCCGTTATGACCTTCGGGCGTAAGTCCACCGGTGCGCTGGGAACCTTCCTCGTTGGCTGGTTCATGGATCTGGGCGGTTTCGTCAATCCGCTGGAAAAGGGTACGAACCTGGCGGCCTCCGGCTACACCCCACTGCACGAAGGTGCCTGCAAGGTGGATGCCTCCGGCGTGCTGGAAAGCTCCTGCCAGGTGGCTCAGTCCACCGGCGCTTCCCATATGATCGCCTTCGTGACGGTCATTCTTCCCGCGATCCTCATCGGGGTGGCCTTGCTTGTTTCCCGCTTCGTCAAGCTGGATAAGCACACCCACGCCATCCTCATGGATGAGATCCATCGTTTGGAAGCGGGCGGGGCGAAGGAAGACGCCACTCCCGAAGCCCGCAAGGTTGCTGAAGACCTCACCGGGCATTCGTGGGACAAGCTCTGGCCTGAGGTTCCCCTGAGCCAGCGCTAAATTTAGGAACGACGCCGGCGCCGCGTACCGCGGCGCGAGCGCCCTTCCAGTTACTTCACAGCGGGGCCGAGTCCATCTCGGCCCCGCTGTTACGCACTTTCGGCGAGTTTGACTAGAATTGACATGGTTAACAACAAGAAAGGCAGCTATGTCCTCACAGCTCAGTCCCCTGGACGAAGCGGGAGTACAGGCAGCCGTAGCACAGGCCCTCAGTGCTTTTGCCGCGGCTACCACTCTCGAGGAGTTGAAAGCCGCGCGGCTGGCGCACAGCGGTGATAACGCTCCGATCACTCACGCAAATATGCAGATCCGGAACCTCGCCAAAGAAGAAAAGCCCATTGCCGGCAAGCTTCTGGGCGCGGCCCGCAAAGATATCCAGGCGGCCCTCGCCAGCGCCACCGCCCGCATTGAGGAGGCGGAAGCGGCCGCGGCCCTCGCCACTGAAACGGTGGATGTTACCGTGCCGACCAACCGGTCCCCGCGGGGGGCGCGCCATCCACTCACGGTTCTCAGTGAGGATATTGCCGACTTCTTCATTGCTATGGGCTGGGAGATCGCCGAAGGCCCCGAAGTGGAACACGAATGGTTTAACTTCGACTCCCTGAATTTCGGGCCCGACCACCCGGCACGCCAGATGCAAGATACCTTCTACGTATCGGGTGTCGTTGATGGTGCCGGTGCGGTAACCGAGGAACGCAACCTGGTGTTGCGCACCCACACTTCGCCCGTGCAATCCCACGCGCTACTGCGCCGCGGGGCTCCGCTCTACATCGCCTGCCCGGGGAAGGTATTCCGTACCGACGCGCTGGATGCCACCCACACCCCGGTTTTCCACCAGGTGGAGGGCTTAGCGGTCGATAAGGGCTTGACTATGGCCCACCTGAAAGGCACCCTTGATCACTTCGCCCGCCACATGTTCGGGCCCGAAGCCAAGGCGCGCCTGCGCCCTTCTTTCTTCCCCTTTACCGAACCGAGTGCCGAAATGGACCTGTGGTTCCCGCAAAAGAAGGGCGGCCCGGGGTGGATCGAATGGGGTGGCTGCGGCATGGTCAATCCGGAAGTACTGCGCAATAACGGTATCGACCCGGATATTTACACCGGATTCGCTTTCGGGATGGGCCTGGAGCGCACCCTGATGCTGCGCAATTCCATCGCTGATATGCGTGACATGGTGGAAGGCGATGTGCGCTTCTCCATGCAATTCGGAACCACCGGGAGGGGAAACTAATGCCACTTATTCCGCAGGAATGGTTAGGCTCGCACGTGGAGCTGCCCGAGGATCTCACCCCGGCGCAGCTGGCTGCCGCGCTGGTAAAAGTCGGCTTGGAAGAAGAAACAATCCATCCCGCTACTGTTACCGGCCCGCTGGTTTTCGGCCGGGTTCTCACCCGCGAACCGAAGAAACAAAGCAACGGCAAAATCATTAACTACTGCCGCGTGGACGTAGGCCAGTACAATGACGAGCCCGGTACCGGCCGGGAGCCCTCTGAGCTGCCCTCGCGCGGCATTATTTGCGGGGCCCATAATTTCGAGGCGGGCGATACCGTGGTTGTCTCCCTCCCCGGCGCGGTGCTACCGGGTGGTTTTGAGATCGCGGCCCGCAAAACTTACGGCCATATTTCCGACGGCATGATGTGTTCGGAACGTGAACTGGGGCTCTCGGATGAAAGCGCAGGAATTATTGTGCTCGACGCCGCGGCCGCCAGCCGGGTGGAACTGGGAAGTGATGCCCGGCAATTCCTGGGCTTGCCCGGGGAAACCCTGGAAATTAACGTAACCCCGGATCGCGGTTACTGCTTCTCCATGCGCGGAGTAGCCCGCGAATACCACCACTCCACCGGAGCACGCTTCACCGATCCGGGCCTGCCTACGCAGCCACTCCCGGAGGCGACTCCCACCGGTTTCCCGGTGCGGGTGGAAGATAATGCACCCATTCACGGCCAGCCCGGCTGCGACCTTTTCGTGACTCGGGTGGTGCGCGGGGTGGATCCCGAAGCGCCCTCCCCGGCCTGGATGGCACGCCGTCTCCAGCAAGCCGGCCAGCGCTCCATTTCGCTGGCGGTCGATGCCACGAATTACGTCATGCTGGACCTGGGCCAACCGCTCCACGCCTACGATCTGGATAAGATCCGCGGCGGCGGGCTGGTGGTACGCCGCGCCACGGCCGGTGAAAAACTCACCACCTTGGACGACGTGGAACGCGTCCTCGATCCGGAAGATCTTCTTATTACGGATAGCGATGGAGCACGGGTTCTTGGCCTGGCCGGCGTGATGGGTGGTGCGGACACTGAGATCACCGCCGAAACGCGCAATGTCCTGGTAGAGGCAGCGCATTTTGACGCCGTATCGGTGGCGCGTAGCGCCCGGCGGCATAAGCTCCCCACCGAAGCATCCAAGCGGTTCGAACGCGGGGTGGATCCCGCGGTGGCTGCGGTGGCCGCGCAGCGCGTCGTCGACCTTTTGGTGGAATACGGCGGGGGAGAAGCTACCGATGAAGTATTCCACTACGGCCAGGTGCAGCCGCTGCCCGCGCTGGCTTTCCCGATTGCGGATGTGGAACGCCTGACCTCATTGCGACTGAGCGCGGATCGTATCGCTGATATCCTCACGGATATCGGTTGCACGGTGGAACGTAGCGGCGAGGTGTGGAGCGTGCAGCCTCCGACCTGGCGCCCGGACCTGGTCGGTTCGGCTCATCTGGTGGAGGAAATTGCGCGCCTGGAGGGCTACGACGCGATTCCGACCGCCGTTCCCACCGCTCCGGCGGGGCGTGGCCTGAGCCCCGCGCAGCGGCAGCGCCGCGATATTGCCCGTACCCTGGCTGAAACCGGGTGGGTGCAAGTACTTACCTATCCCTTTATCCCGGCCGCGCGTTTCGATGAGCTCGGGTACGCCGCGGATGATGAGCGGCGCACCGCTATCGTCTTGGCTAACCCCCTGCAAGACGATGCCAATCTGCTACGCACGTCCCTGCTCGACACCCTCATTCCGGTGGCCTCGCTCAATGTGAAGCGGGGTAATCCGGCGGTGGCAGTGTTTGAAATGGGCACGGTGAGCCGTCCGGCTGGCATTAGCCCGGCTCCGATTCCGGCAGCGGGCCAGCGCCCCTCGGAAGCAGAAATTGCTGCACTCCACGGGGCTATTCCTGCTCAACCCCATCACGTCGCGGGGGTCGCCTGCGGCCCACGCACGCCCGCGCGGGCCGGTTACCCGGTAGAAACATGGGATTGGCGTGACGCGGTGGAAGCCGGGCGACGGGCTGCCGGTATGCTTGCCGACGTTTCGGTACGCGCTGCGAGCCAGGCCCCCTGGCACCCGGGGCGCTGCGCGGCCATTCTCAGTGGCGATCAGGTAGTTGGCTATGCCGGGGAACTTGCTCCGGCCGTCTGCAAGGCCTTGGATATTCCGGCGCGCTCCATCGCCTTTGAGGTGAATACGGATGCGGCGCTTCCCGATACCGTGGAACCCGCCGCGGTGAAGCCGGTATGGACCAGCCCGGTTGCCAAGGAAGATCTCGCCTTTATTGTTGATGCCGACGTGATTGCCGGTGAGGTACGGGCGACCATCGAGGCGGCCGCGGGGGAGATCCTCGAGGGCATTGAACTCTTCGATGTGTTCACGGGCGATCCCGTACCGGAAGGTAAGAAGTCACTGGCGTTCTCGCTGCGTTTCCGCACCGATCACACCCTGACCGCTGAGGAAACTGCCCAGGTACGCCACCGGGTGGCACGCCGGATGCGCAAGGACTTCGGCGCGGAGTTGAGGGCGTAATGGCGCAGCAGGAACTGGAGCGCGAAGAATCGGGCGAGGCCGCAGCGGCTAGCGTGGAGCGGGCCGGTTTAGAACCCGCCCGCCGGATTCTTATCACCGGAGCCTCCCGGGGCGTGGGCAAGGAGCTTGCTATTGGCTTAGCGGCGCCCGGGCGCACTCTCATTTTGCTGGCGACCAAGCTCTCCAATTTGGATGGTACCGCCACCGAATGTGAGATCCGGGGTGCCCAGATTATTACCCTCGGGTGTGATCTAGCCAAGGAATCCTCCATTCGAGAGATGTTGCGCATCCTCCTGGAGGAAGGCGCACCCGATATGGTGCTCAATTCTGCCGGGGTGTACGGGGAAGAGGAACTTCCCTGGGATACCAGTCTGGAAGATTTCCAGCGCACCATCGCCATTAACGTGGAGGCGCCGTTCCAGCTCGCGAAAACCCTGGTGCCCATTATGCTGGAGCGTGGCGGGGGGAGAATTCTTGATCTTTCCGCCACCGCGGCCTCGCACGATTCTGCGGATGCGGTATCGTATTACGCCTCGAAAACGACGCTTTTGCGGCTGGCTGCTTCTTTGCATCTAGCCGGGTACCAGCGTGGCTTGCGGGTACTTTCCCTCAATCCGGGAGCGGTGAAAACCGATATGACGGCCTCCATGAAACGCTATCGCGACCGCACCGAATGGGTACCGCTCGGGGAATCGGTAGCTATCGCCCAGGCATTTGCGGCCGGCGAGCTCGACGGACTTTCCGGCACCCAGGTGCGGGCCGGAACGGACTCCCTGGAAAAGCTCCGCGAGCTCTCCGCGCGCGGGGTATCCGGGCGGGCGCGCCGCCTGCGCCTAACCGGATGGGATGCCTAAATCTCTCCGGGTCCAGCAATGAGGGCTAGGGGTAGGCAATGACTAAGGGCGGGAGTCTCCTTCACTGGAGGCTCCCGCCCTCGCTTTGTACCCAGAATAACTAGTGGTTAGTTAGCCCCGAATTTTTCCCCGCAGACCTTGGCTGCTTCGCCCATAATGGCCTGGTCTTCCTGGGAGAGCAAAAGGACCTGCGCGGCGATATTACGCTGGCCCTGCTCGGAAAGGCCACGGCTGAGCCCTTCATCAACAGTGCACTCCACCAGCTGGGGGAGCAGTGCCTTTTGAGCTTCCGGAATATCCTGCGTGTTCTTGAGTAACTCCGAAGTAGCGGCGAGCATACCGGCGCTCACCTCATCGCGGCTAGGTGCCGGACCATCCGTTGCGATAGCTGCCGGGCCCTTATCGGTGATCGGCGCGGCAGGCTCAGCGGAGGTTTCAACCGGTGCCGACGGCGCGGCCTGTGCCGACGCGGCTACCGACGTTTCCGGAGCCGGCGTAGCCGATTCCGATGTATCGCTCTTACCCGAACAAGCGGCCAGATTCACCACGAGGCATACCGCGGCAACGCCGCCCAAAAATTTACGCATCTTCACTCATTTCCACGCGGAATAAAACAAGTAGATACTATCAGCTACGCGGCATTCACCCGCGGGCTGCCCGCGTGAGGTATACCGCCTAAGGCGCGGGTAGCAAAAATGGGTAATAAGGCGTGGGCTTAGCCCTGGGGCTGGCCAACGAGCTTCGTCACGCAACCTTCGGTGATTTTTTGGAGAAGCTCATCGTCCTGTTTAGGAACGTCATTAAATTTTTCAGCGTCACCCGTGGCAAGGATCTTGAGCCCCTCCGCAGAAACACCCTGTTCGATAGCGCCATCGGCTATGCATTCAACAAAGTTAGAAAGCATAGCTTCCTGAAGGCCGGCCGGGGCCGACGTGCCCGTCTCCTTGATAGCGGCACTGAATCCTTGGTTCAGCCCGGCTACGATCTCATCACGAGAGGGCGCGGCATCCTTTCCGGAACCGTTGGAGCAGGCTGTTAGAGTGATCGCGGTGCAGAGCGCCGCCAAACCGGCAAAGATTTTACGCATGGAATTCTCCTCAGAAGCGTGGTAGTGGGTGAAAGTTTATCCAGCCCACCACCACTTTACCGGGAGAAGGTTACCAGCGCGTGAACACTAAGCGGCGACACTTATGAGCGACGCCATCCGCGTCCGCCGCGCCGTTCCCCGCGATCATGCCGGTCATGGCGCCGGTCTGAGCGCCGCTCAGACCGGTAATCCGAACCGTACTCACCCTCGTCGCCGCGGTTGAAGCTGCCGCGCCCGCGCCCGCGCCGATCCCCGCGCGCGGTGCGATCCGAACGGCCGGCCCGATCCGAACGGCCGTAACTCCCACGGCGCGCGGTGGGAGCACCGCTGTCCTCGGAGATACGCAGGGCTCGCCCGGAAACCTGGGCTTCGGAAATGCGCCGGCGGGCTTCCGGAGAAAGCGGCACCCCGATTTCCACCAGCGAGAACGTGGGATAAATATCGATATGACCCAGGTCCGAACCGCGCAGGCCACCTTCGTGGGTGAGTGCGCCAACGATAGCTCCCGGCCGCACCCGATCCTTATGCCCGACCTCGATGCGGTAACGCTTCCCGCCCTTGAATTCACGAGCTTCGCGACGCTTCTTCTTGAAGGAATCGCGGCTATCCTCCCCGGTGAAGCTTTCCTCTTCATCCGCGGAAGGTCCAGGATCGCGCACGCCCAAGGCCAGCAGGGCAACGATAATATCCTCGAGGCTCATCGGCTCGGGAGCGTCACTCGCTACTTCGGTAACGTCCTCGCCCGTGGGGAGGGGAGCGGAGGAGGCTGCGGCGTCGTCGTTCTTAAGCTGCTGCTCCTCTTGTTGCGCGGCCAAGAATTGCTCGAGTACCTCGCGGTAGACCCCCAGGCGCCCGGCATCGAAACGGGTGCGAGCCTGCTCCATAAGTTTGGCGGCGCGCAGTTTCGAAACCTCGGCCGGGGTGGGAAGATCGATTTCTTCCATCTTCGATTTGGTGGTCTTCGCGATGCGGCGCAGGCGCGGCAGTTCCTTCGGAGTCACGAACGTGAGTGAGCGACCCTCGCGGCCAGCGCGGCCGGTGCGGCCGATGCGATGCACGTAGGTATCGGCTTCGCGCGGCACATCAAAATTGACAACCAGCCCGATGCGTTCCACGTCCAGGCCGCGCGCGGCCACGTCCGTGGCGATAAGAACATCCAGGGTGCCGTCGCGCAGGCGCGAGACCAAGCGTTCGCGATCCTTTTGGGCGACGTCGCCGGACAGCGCCGCGGTGGCCACCCCGCGGGTACCCAGCTCAATCGCCAAGTCCTCGGCGGTGGCGCGGGTGCGCACGAAGACGAGGGCGGCGTCGGCCTCAGAAACCGCGAGTACTCGGGCGAGGGCACCCACCTTGCGGCGGGCCGGAACCACGGCGAACTCCTGGGTAATATTCGCAACCGTCGAAGCCGGGGGAGTAACAGTAATTTCCTCCGGGTCGTGCAGATGAGAATCCGCCACGCGGCGAATCGCGGGAGGCATCGTAGCGGAGAAAAGCGCCGAGACGCGCTCCGCGGGCAGATCCGAGGCGATCTTTTCCACGTCCTCCGCGAAGCCCATGCGCAGCATTTCGTCGGCTTCGTCCAAAACGAAGTAGGAAACGTGATCGAGCACAAGCGCGCCGCGATCAATGAGATCCATAATGCGCCCGGGCGTGCCCACCACCACATGCACGCCGTTTTCAAGGGCGCGCAGCTGCGGCGGGTAGGGCGAACCACCGTACACAGCCAGCACCTTGGTATCCGTGCCGCGGGCAAAAGATTCAATGGCGTCCGCGCCCTGGAGCGCGAGTTCGCGCGTGGGGGCGAGCACAAGTGCTTGTACGACGGCGCTGCTAGTATCCACCCGTTCCAGGAGCGGCAAACCGAACGCCGCAGTTTTCCCCGTTCCTGTTTGGGCGACGCCGATAACGTCCCGCCCGCTCAGCAGGAGCGGAATGGCCTGTTCCTGGATCGGGGAGGGGTGTTCAAAGCCGAGAGCATGAATAGCGGTGAGTGTTTCCTCGGAAAGCCCGAGGTCAGCGAAAGTCGCCGGAGTGGCGGTGGAGGAAGAATCAGACGGCGTGTGTTCACCGAGATGTTCAGACATGAATTCCTAACATAGGCACAGGGGGCGCAAACGCGCCGCTACTAGTTTACTCCGGGGCGCAAGCCCGGCGGTGGATATGCGCGGTGAGCTTGCCCTCTGTTCGGAACGGGGCGCGCGGGCGCGGTGTACCGCAGCGCGATACCCGGGGATTAGTTCGGACCAGGGGATTAGTTCCTGCCCGGCCCAGGTTCCTCGCTGAGCATATCCGATCCACTCAGCTTTTCCCCGCCCGGACCCACGCCACTCAGGCGCTGCGATTCGGCAAGATTGGCTGCGGCCTCACTTCCCGCGGGTGGCACAATGCGACTGGCCACCACGGCACCGGCAATAGTCAGCGCGATGGACACCGCGATTCCTGCCATCAGCGCAATATCCTGCGGCGGCGTAATAACGGAATAAATAATGCCAATTATTGCGGCAACGAGTGAAGTCCCCATGGAATCGGCCACCTGGAGCGCCGAGGAGGTGCGCCCTTGGCCAGCTTGGGAGGTGCAGGCGAGCGCGTGCACGCTCAGCGCGGGGAAAGCAAAACCGCATCCGATACCCGCGATGGCCCAGCCAAGAATGACGAGACTTCCGGGAAGGGCGTGGTGTGAGCCGGCTAATACCAGGGCCAACCCGATGGCGTCGGTAATCGAGCCCCATAGCGGCAGGCGCAGGCGCAACGCCGCATTGGTAATCCGCCCGGAGAAATACGATCCAACCGCCCAGGTAATTGAGCCGACCGATAAAATGAGACCGGCTTCCACCGGGCTCCACCCGTGCACATCCTGGAGCAGCAGCGGTAGGAACATCTCAATGGCCGTGAAAGTACCCAGGAGGACGCGGGTGGCGATCGTTGCGGGTAGTCCGCGCACTCCGCGGAAGGTTCCGCGCGGGAAGAGCGGGCGGGCGCAGAACACCAGGGCAAAGGCACATACGCCAATAATCGCGAAGGTGCGTGCGTTATGCGACGTCGCCCCGCTCATAATTTGCAAGCACGCCACCAGAGCGCCGGTACCGAAAGCCGGAACCACCATGGTGCGAATATTCATCGGCTTCTTTACGCGGTCGATATCGGGGATTTTATTCATTCCGATAAAGAAGAAGGGGCCGATGAGCAGGATGGTGGCGGGGACGAATCCGAAAATCCAGCGCCAGGACATTGCCTCGACGATAATTCCGGCGAGCAGGGGCCCGAAAAGCGAGGGGAGAACCCAGGCTGCGGCGAAAGCAGTGAAGAATCCGGGGCGACGGCGCGGCTGCACGCTATTGCCCACGATGGTATAGAAGGGCACAATAATGAGCCCGCCGCCCAGGCCCTGAATGGCACGCCCGGCCACGAAAATTTCCATGCTGGGGGAGATGGTACAGATTGTGAGCCCCACGGTGAGAAGCACAACGCCGGTGTAGAGGCAGGAATGCGGGCCTTTGGAATCGGACCATTCCCCGGCGAGCGCCGTCGTCATGAGCTGGGCAGCAAGTACCACGCCGAGCGCGAGGGCGTAGAGATTCTGGCCGTTGAAGGCACGGGCAACGGTGGGCATGGCCGTGGTGACCGCCATGCTCTCAAAAGCAACGAGCGAAATAAAGCCGACGGAAAAAATACGGAAAAGGCGTTCGCGCTCCGGAGATAGATACCTGCTCATTAGATCAATTACACCAGCGGGAGGGGGGAGAAAGAAAGAGGCGGAGCTCAAGAAAGACGGTGGTGTGTGCCACCGTAGCACATGGGCCTAACTTTTGCCCCGAGTGCGCTGCGGGTTCTACCATGGAGCCGGTGCTTGCTCGTCTCGCAGGTGCCTCAGAACGGCCCGTCTAGCCGTTTCCCACGACAAGAAAGAGTGACAAAAGCGTGTTACGTACTCGTTATGCAGGCTCGCTGCGAGCAAGTGATATTGACAGCGAAGTGACGCTGACCGGGTGGGTGGATCGCCGCCGTGACCACGGGGGTATCGCCTTTATTGATCTGCGCGATGCTTCGGGTATCGCACAGGTGACCGTCCGCGAAGAAATTGCGCACGAGTTGCGTAACGAATTTTGCATTAAGGTGACCGGGATTGTGCGCGAACGGCCGGAGGGCAATGCGAATGCGGCCCTGGCTACGGGAGAGATCGAGGTGGAGGCCACGGACGTTGAGGTCCTTAGCCCCGCCGAAGCCCTGCCCTTCCAGGTCTCCGATCATGCCGAAGGCTCCGGCAAGGTTTCCGAAGATATTCGCCTCAAGTACCGCTACCTGGATTTGCGGCGCTCTTACGAACAGAAGGCGCTGCGCTTGCGCGCGAAGGTGAATCAGGCTGCTCGCCGGGTGCTGGACGGCCATGATTTCGTGGAGATTGAAACCCCGACCCTCACCCGTTCCACCCCGGAAGGTGCGCGCGATTTCATTGTGCCGGCGCGCCTTAATCCGGGAACCTGGTACGCACTACCGCAGTCCCCGCAGCTCTTTAAGCAGCTGCTCATGGTGGGCGGGATGGAACGCTACTACCAGATTGCCCGCTGCTACCGCGATGAAGATTTCCGCGCGGACCGGCAGCCGGAGTTCACCCAGCTGGACGTGGAGATGAGCTTCGTTGACCAGGATGACGTTATCGCGGTGGCCGAAGAAGTGCTGCGCGAGATCTGGAAGCTCATCGGCTATGACCTGGCCACCCCGATTCCCCGGATGACCTTCAAGGACGCCATGGAAAAGTACGGTTCGGATAAGCCGGACCTGCGCTTCGGGTTGGAACTTATTGACCTGACCGAGTACTTCAAGGACACCACCTTCCGAGTTTTCCAGAACCCTTATGTGGGCGCGGTAGTTATGCCCGGCGGGGCCTCCCAGCCGCGGCGCACCTTCGATAAGTGGCAGGAATGGGCGAAGGCACGCGGGGCGCACGGTCTGGCCTACGTCACAATCGCGGAGGATGGCACTCTGGGCGGCCCGGTGGCCAAGAATATTACCGAGGCGGAACGTGCCGGCCTGGCTGAGGTCACCGGCGCGAAGCCCGGGGATTGCATCTTCTTCGCTGCCGGTGAGCCGACTTTCTCCCGCGAACTTCTGGGCGCGGCCCGGTTGGAGATTGGCCAGCGGGTAGGCCTTATTGATGAGGATGCCTGGGCCTTTGTGTGGGTGGTGGACGCCCCTATGTTCAAGCCGGCCTCCCAGGCCGCGGCGGAAGGCGATGTGGCTCTTGGGTCGCGCTGGACCGCGGTTCATCACGCTTTCACGGCGCCCAAGCCCGAACACCTGGATACCTTCGATACCGATCCGGCCGGTGCGCTCACAAATGCTTACGATATCGTCTGCAATGGCAATGAGATCGGCGGCGGTTCCATCCGTATCCACCGCCGTGATATCCAGGAGCGCGTCTTCAAGGTCATGGGTATCGATAAGGAAGCCGCCGAGGAGAAATTCGGTTTCCTCCTCGAGGCTTTCAAATTCGGTGCGCCCCCGCACGGCGGCATTGCGTTCGGCTGGGATCGTATTGTCTCCCTGCTGGTCAAAGCCCCGTCGATCCGCGATGTGATCGCTTTCCCGAAGATCGGCAACGGCTGGGATCCCCTCACGGACGCTCCCGCGGAAATCACCGCGCAGCAGCGTAAGGAAGCCGGTGTGGATGCCACCCCGAAGGCCCGCTCTGGCGCGGTGGATGCCGCGACCGGTGCCCCGATCACGGAGGAGGCCGCTGCGGTCGGTGCAGCCAACGCGAAATAACGGCTCGGCCGCCGCGTAGGCGGTGGCTGTGAAACTAGCGGATTTACCGGGAAGACGCCGGGCGTACTAGATGCGCTCGGCGTCTTTCACACCCGCGAGCAGGCGCGGATCAAGCGTATTGGCTGGCCCGGTCAGTACCGATAGCTGCCCGTTCGGCTCGAGGATGACAGCGGCGACGTCGTCCACACACGCAACCCCGCGCAAACGCAAAGCCATCATGATTTCTTCCGTGGTGGTGGAATGGCGCCGGGCGGCAGGGGTGAGCTCCCCGTGCGCCCAGATAACGACGGGCCGCGCGTGCACCCAGGCTTCTCCGCGGTGCGAGAGCGCGATAAATCGCAGCAGCGCCTGCATGAAGAACAGGGTGAGAAGGGCGACGATACCGCCGGCCAGGGTGGGGGTATGCCCGAGCGTCACGCGCCCCGCGATTGCCCCGATAACGACGACGGCCGCCATATCCGAGGTGGAAAGCCGGCTCACCACGTTTTGCCCCAGAGCCCGCAAAATCACCACGAGGAAAAGGTACATCAGGCAGGTGGCCACCGCGATAGCACCGGCCTGCAACCAGGTAATGCCCAGTAGTTCGGCCAGATTCAGGTGATTGATCTCAGACATGCCTCCATTATGGCGCGGCGTGCCTCCCGCGCGGCACCGCAGTCGCGGTGCTGGCGCTTGCCGGCGCGATATTCGCGGGGTATTTTTCCGGCGCGATGGCCGCGGCTTGGGCCGGTTCGTGGTGCTCGAGGGTGCGGTGCCCGCCTTCGGACACCCCGAAACGCTGGTAAATACGCGAAAGCCAGCGCGGCGCCCACCAATTCCACTTGCCCAGTACCGTCATGGTGGCCGGAACCAGGAGGATACGGCTGAGGCTGGTATCCGCGATGACGGTGATGGCTAGCAGCACCCCAACTTCCTTGATCGCGAGCATCTGCCCGAAGCAGAAGCCCACGAAGACCGCCACGATAATCGCGGCCGCGGACGTAATAATTCGCCCCGAGCGTTGCAAGCCGAGCGAGACTGCCCGGTCATTGGATTCACCAGCATCCCAGTATTCCTTCATGCGGGCCACCAAGAACACTTCGTAATCCATGGAAAGCCCGAATCCGAATGCCAGGCCGCAAGCCACTACCACCGCGGTCAGCCCGTCGGTTTCCGGCAGACCCAGCAGGCCGTTATCGAAGAGGAAGGCGGTCAGCCCGAGGGAGGCCACCAGAGAGAGCGAATTAATAATGATGGCCTTGAGGGGGATGAGCACCGAACCGGTCATGAGGAAGAGCAAAATCAGCACGGCGAGCAGCACCACGCTGAAAGCAATAGGTGCGCCCTCGCGCAATACCTGGTTGAAATCAATCTGGATAGCCGCGCTCCCACCTACCAGAATCTCCGTATTCGCGACGCTTTCCGCATGGGTGCGGATATCGCGAACGGTATTACTGGCCTGGGCGGAGGTAGGATCCCCACCGTTAACAAATACTCCGAGATTATGCCAGCCGTTATCCATTTTCGTGGATTCCCCGACCTTGGAAACCTCCGGCAGCCCGGCGATCCACTCTGATTGCTCGCGCAGGGCGGCATCATCGCCCTTGACCAGGACGGTAATGGCCGGCTGGCTCAAATCCGGGTAATCACGTTCCAGAATCTCCTGGGTGGTGCCCGGCGAGGAGGTTACCGGAATATATTCACTGGTATCCGTGCGTAAAGTGGTGTCCTTAATGGGAATAATCATGACCACGAGGATGGCGGCCACCACAGTCATAATGACCCACGGGCGCCGCTGCACCCAGCTCGCGATACGGGAGAATACCCCGTGATCGGTATGGGTATCACCCACCGCGCGCATCAGGTGGCCCAGGCCGGGGATTTTCGCGAGCGCGGACGGCTGGGCCAGTCGCGGCCCGGCAATACGCAAAAGGGCCGGCACCAAACTAACTGCGGAAATAACCGCGAGGAGCACGACGACGAAACCGCCCATGGCTATCACCCGAATAATGCGGGAATTGAAGGCCAGCAGCCCGGCAATGGCGAAAGCAATGGTGACGGCGGAGAAGATCACGGTGCGCCCGGCGGTGCGGACCGTGGTGGCTAGCGCCCCTTCCATAATGGTGGCCAGTTCCTTTTTCTCCGGTTTGGCTCCCAGCCCGTAGCGTTTTTCAATACCGCGGGTGATTTCTTCGCGGTAGCGGGAGACCACCAGCAGGCCGTAGTCAATGGAGAGCGCCAAGCCAATAATGGAAACCACGTTGAGTACGAAGGAATCCACATCGGCCACGAAGGTGAGGAGCCAGACTCCGCCCAGGGTAATAATGATGGCAACAATGGCCCCGGCCAGCGGCATAAGAGCGGTGAGGAGACCGCCAAAGACCAGCACCATGAGGATGAGGGCGACCGGGAGGCCGATAGCTTCCCCGCGCACCAGATCGTGACGGGCTACATCGTTAATGGCGGTCATCGCCGCATTCGCGGAGGTGGCATCCACCTGGACAGCGTGGGTGGATGCAAAAGTATCAAGCGTTTCCTGCACCCGAGCTTCGGTAGCTTCGGTAGGCGCATCCGAGGTGAATGTGATGACGAGGGCGAAACCGTCCGCGGCGCGCAAACCGGCTGTTTCCGCGCGGGCCTGGGTGCGCGCGGTGGCGATGCCTTCTTCACGAGCGGAGGCAATGACCTCTTCTTCGCTGGGTTGGCCCGCCTGGGCCGCGGCGGCCGCGGCGCTCACTTCCTGGGTGGCGCGGGCCTGAGCTGCTTCGCGCGGCATTCCAGCGCGCATGAGCTGCGCGGTGGCGGCCTCAATTTGGGTGGCGAGCTGCTGCTGGGCCGCGGCGGCGGCCTTCTGATATTCGGCGCGCGCCTGCTCCTCAGCCTTGGTTGCGCCTTCCGCTTCAGCTTCCCGCACGAGGGAAGGTGAACTCAGGGCGCTGGCCACCCCGGGGATTTTCGCGATCTCCTCACTGAGATCAGCGACGGCAGCGGTAAGCTCCTGCGGATTTGCGGCGCCGTGGATGGCGGCCACCATGCGGTAATCGCCCTGGGAATCGGTGAGTTCCAGGACTCGAGCGGATTCCGTACCGGTGGTGAGGCCCTGGGTGGAGGACATGCGGGAGAATAGGCCTCCCTGGCCGAAACCTGACAGCGCGGCGAAACCGGCAGCAACGGCGCACAATATCCAGGTGATGATGACTCTCCACGGGTGGCGAATAGAGGCACGCGCTAACAACTCTGTCATGCTCCTATTATCGCTCATTTTCCCGAAAAGTAGCGGTTTTTAAGCCATCTTTGAACGCTTGAACTGGAGCTTCTGCGGTAGGCGCCCATAGCGGAGCGTGAGCCTGCGTGCTGAGCCCGTAAACTGGGAGGGTGGATCTCTTTGAAAGCAGCCAAGTTGATTCTCGCGGGTTACCCGATTCCGACACCGGCCCGCTGGCGGTGCGCATGCGCCCGCGCACGGCCGCCGAGGTGGTCGGTCAGGATGAGGTGCTCGCCCGCGGCGCGCCCTTGCGCCGCCTCATCGACGCGGAGGCCGGGTCTGCGCCGTCGTCCGTATTTTTATGGGGACCGCCGGGGGTTGGGAAAACAACTCTCGCGTATCTTATTGCTCGCTCCGGGCACCGCGATTTTATTGAGCTATCCGCGGTGAGCGCCGGGGTGAAAGACGTGCGGGCCGCGGTGGAAAGCGCCCGGCGCAAGCTGGTGAGCAACGGTACCGAAACCGTGCTTTTTATTGATGAGGTGCATCGCTTCTCGAAAACGCAGCAGGATGCGCTGCTACCGGCCGTGGAAAACGGGTGGGTGATTCTGGTGGCCGCGACCACCGAAAATCCGGCCTTTTCCGTGGTGGCACCGCTGCTTTCGCGCTCGCTTCTCGTCACGCTGCGGGGTTTGAACGACGCCGATATCCGCGCCATCATCAACCGGGCCCTCACCAGTGAGCGCGGGCTGGGCGGGGCATATACTCTCGACGACGATGCGGAATACAATCTGGTGCGCCTGGCCGGAGCGGACGGGCGGCGCAGCCTCACCCTTCTGGAAGCCGCGGTGGACGGGGCCCGTGCTCGCGGGGAACACCGGGTGAGCGTGGAGGATGTGGCCCGCGCCGCCGATGGCGCCACCGTGCGCTACGACCGCGATGGCGATGAACACTACCAGGTGATTTCCGCTTTTATTAAGTCGATCCGCGGTTCGGATGTGGACGCGGCTATGCACTATCTTGCACGCATGCTAGAAGCGGGGGAGGACCCGCGGTTCATCGCGCGCCGTCTCATGATTTCCGCCGCCGAGGATGTGGGGATGGCCGATCCTTCCGCGCTGCAAACCGCTACCGCGGCGGCGCAGGCCGTTGCGCTGGTGGGTATGCCCGAGGCGCGGATTATCCTCGCGGAAGCCGTGGTCCACCTGGCCACCGCACCGAAATCAAACCGGGCCTACCGCGCTATCAACGCTGCCATTGCCGATGTGCGGGCCGGGAAAAGCGCCCCGGTGCCCCTCGCGCTGCGCAATGCCTCGTTCAAAGGTGCCGCTGCCCAAGGCTACGGGGAAGGATACCGGTACGCCCACGACTACGAGGAAGGGATTGCCCCCATGCAATTTATGCCGGAGGGCTTGGAAGGCACTCGCTATTACGAACCCACCACCCGCGGCTACGAGGCGAATATCACCCCGAGGTTGGCGCATAACCGCGAGGTGCTCGACCGGGAGAACTGATACACTAGTTCGGTTGCTTTGCGAGAAGTAACACCTGGGGTCTTAGCCGATTGTGTTGGCCCCGAACCGGCGCCGCCCGGCGCTGGAACGTACATCTACAGGAGATTATCAATGGCAGGAAATCGTTCTCGTAAGGCCGTGCGTCAGTCGCGCGCCCTGGGCATCGCCCTCACCCCGAAGGCCGAGCGCTATATGCAGCGCCGCCCCTACCGTCCCGGTGAGCACGGCCGCGGCCGCACCAAGGATTCCGACTACTCGGTCCGTCTCAAGGAAAAGCAGCGCCTGCGCGCCCAGTACGGCATCCGCGAAGCGCAGATGCGCCGCGTCTGGGAAGAAGCGCGCCGCCAGGATGGTCTGGCCGGTGAAAACCTCGTCGAGCTGCTGGAAATGCGCCTGGATGCCCTGGTGCTGCGCGCAGGTTTCGCGCGTACCATCGCCCAGGCTCGTCAGGTTGTGGGCCACTCCCACGTCATGGTAGACGGCAAGATCGTCAACCTCCCGTCCTACCGCGTGACCCCGGGCCAGGTGGTGCAGGTCAAGCCGAAGTCGCAGGCTTCCCCGCAGTTCCTCGTGGCAGCGCAGGGCGCGCACCGCGATGTGCTCCCCGCGGTTCCCGAATATCTCGATGTTGACCTGGAGAAGCTGAAGTTCACCCTGGTGCGCCGCCCGCGCCGCGTGGAAGTTCCGGTCCAGGCTGACGTCCAGATGATCGTCGAATACTACTCCCGCTAAAGATGTGGGACTTGAGGAAGGGTGCACCCGGAAAGGTGTGCCCTTTCTTTGTTTCATAGTTTTTTGATAGCTATGTGAGAGCGATGCCCGCCGCTGCTTTTATAGTGCCCCCGCGAGCAGCTGCGGCGTCGTCGTAAAAAATAAGCCACTCCCGCCTGTGCCTCGAAAATACCGGGCGGGAGAGCCTGTACCATAGGTGCGTGGTCGGAACGGCCACATAAGCCATAAGGAGACAAATACGTATGCGCACCGCTGAGATTCGCCGGCGCTGGCTGGATTACTTCGCGAAGCACGACCATCATATTGAGCCGTCCGTGCCCCTCGTGTCGCCCGATCCTTCCATTTTGTTCACGATTGCCGGCATGGTTCCCTTCATTCCTTATATCGTGGGAACTCAGCGAGCTCCGTGGCCGAGGGTAGCCTCGGTACAGAAGTGCATCCGTACGAACGACATCGATAACGTTGGCAAAACCACGCGGCACGGTACGTTCTTCCAGATGTGCGGCAATTTCTCCTTCGGGGACTACTTCAAGGAAGGCGCTATCGACCTGGCCTTCGGGCTGCTGTGCGCGCCGCTGGAGGAAGGCGGCTACGGCCTGGATATCGAGCGGATGTGGGTGACCATCTGGGAAGAAGATGAAGTCTCCTTCGCGAAGCTCGTTGAGGTAGGCGTGAATCCGGCCCATATCGTCAAGCTGACCCGGGAAGAAATTTTCTGGTCCACGGGCCAGCCTGGACCGGCCGGACCCTGCGCGGAAATTCATTATGACCGCGGGCCCGAATACGGCCCGGATGCGGTGGGCGGAACCGTGGACCCGGGCGGGGATCGCTACCTGGAAGTGTGGAACCTCGTTTTCGACCAGTATCGGCGCGGAGAAGGCTCCGGCAGTGACTACCCGCTGCTCGGGGAGCTGGACCAAACCGCCATCGATACCGGTGCGGGCCTGGAGCGTATCGCCTTCCTGCTCCAGGGCAAAAATAATATGTACGAAACCGATGAGGTGTGGCCGGTTATCGCCCGCACCCAGGAACTCACCGGGCGTACCTACGGCGCGAACGAAGAAGACGACGTTCGCATGCGCGTTATCGCTGACCACGTGCGCTCGGCCATGATGCTTATTAACGACGGCGTGCGCCCGGGCAACGACGGACGCGGCTACGTACTGCGCCGGCTTATGCGGCGCGCCATTCGTTCGGTCCGCTTGCTCGGGGTGGATGCCGCGGTCCTCGGTGACCTGGTGGAAACCTCGAAGAATGCCATGAAGGAGTCCTACCCCGATCTGGAGGCGAACTTCGGGCAGATTCACCAGGTGGCGGTGGAAGAAGAAGCCGCTTTCCGGCGCACCCTGGCTACCGGTGAACAGATTTTCGCGGCGGCCGTGGATTCCGCGACAAACGCGCCCCATACCGGCAAGGTCATTATTCCCGGATCGGCCGCTTTCACGCTGCATGATACTTACGGGTTCCCCATTGATCTCACGCTCGAAATGGCGGCTGAGAAGGGCGTGGCCGTGGACGAAAAGGGCTTCCGGGCCCTCATGACCGAGCAGCGCGAGCGGGCGCGCGCCGATGCCCAGGCAAAGAAAACCGGGCACGTGGACGCGCACGTGTACCACGAGATTCTCGACGCGCAGGGTGGGCCCACCTCGTTCCTCGGATACTTTGAAAAGGCCGCGGAAGCGCGCGTGGTGGCGATCCTTGAAAACGGGGTGCCGGTACCTGCGGTCACGGCTCCCTCCGATGCTGATGTTATTTTGGACAAGACCCCGTTCTACGCCGAAATGGGTGGGCAGCTTGCCGATCACGGCACCATCAGCGTAGCCGGGGGCGGTATGTTCGACGTCGTAGACGTGCAGGCACCCGTCAAGGGCTTGCACGTGCATCGCGGCTCGCTGACCGAAGGGACCATCGCGGTGGGCGATATTGTCCACGCGCAGATCGATACCCTACGCCGCCATCGGATTGCCCAGGCGCATACCGCTACCCATATGATTCACAAGGTGCTCCACGAATTTATTGGTGAGCAGGCCACCCAGGCGGGCTCCGAAGATGCCCCCTCGCGGCTGCGTTTCGATTTCCGCCACGGTTCGCAAATCCCGGTGGACGTGATGACGCAGATTGAGGCGCGCGCCAATGAACGCCTCCAGGACAACCTGGAAGTTACGTGGGCGGAATACCCGATTGAAGAAGCCAAGAAACTCGGGGCGCAGATGCTCTTCGGGGAGAAATACGGCGATATCGTGCGGGTGGTTTCCATTGACGATGCCTGGTCGCGGGAATTCTGCGCCGGCACCCACGTGGCGAATACCGGTGAAATCGGGATGATTACCGTCCTGGGTGAATCCTCCATCGGTTCGGGAGTGCGCCGTATTGATGCGCTCGTGGGCGAAAGTGCCTACGCGCAAGGGGCGCGTGAACGCGCGCTGGTTTCGCAGCTCACCGCGATGATGGGGGTGCGCCCGGAGGAGCTTCCCGAGCGCATCGACACGATGCTCGGCAAGCTCAAGGCGGCTGAAAAACAAATCGCGGCGCTGCGCCAGAAAGATATTGTGGGGCAGGTTGACACGGTTATTTCCCAGGGCGTGCACCTGGGTGATCGCGCGCTCTACCGTGCCCACCTCGGCGTGGTGGAGAGTGCGGATGACCTGCGCGTGCTCGCCACGGAGATCCGCGGGCGGTTGGCACCGTCCGATGATTTCGTCATCATTATTACCGGAGTTAGCAACGGGCGTCCCCTTATTGTGGTGGCGGCTTCCGAGGCGGCACGTACGGCCGGTCTGAAGGCCGGGGCACTGGTTTCGCGCGCGGCGAAGATCCTGGGCGGGGGCGGTGGCGGTAAGCCGGATCTCGCGCAGGGCGGCGGTTCGGATGTGACGAAGCTGGATGAAGCCCTCGCGGTTCTGGAAGCGGAGCTGCGCGGCTAATGCGGCGAGGCGTGCGGATCGGAGTGGACGTAGGACGGGCGCGTACCGGCGTGGCCAGTTGCGATAGCGACGGCATCCTCGCCACTCCGGTCGCCACGCTCCGGGCGAACGGCACGGACGTGAGTGAAGTTGCTCGCGAGGTGCGCGAGCGCGGCGCCATTGAAGTTATCGTGGGTTTGCCGCGCAATATGGATGGGAGTGAAGGCTCCTCCGCGAAGTATTCGCGCAGGTGGGCGCGGCGTTTAGCCCGGCGTATCGCTCCGGTTCCGGTGCGTTTATTCGACGAGCGGCTCTCCACGGTGGCCGCCCATGCCCAATTGCACGAGGCCGGGCGCAGCTCGCGGAGCCACCGCGCCGTTGTTGACCAGGTCGCGGCGACCGTTATTCTTAATAATGCGTTGGAAGCAGAGAGGCTCACCGGCGCACCGGCCGGCGAACTCGTGGCGGCGAGTACCGAAGCGAAAGGCGATAATGAGTGACGTTTTTGACCGCTTGAGTGCGGACGACGCCGATACCCCGCGCCGTCGCCAATCGGGCGCGCGGCGAAGCTCTCACGGGGCGAGTGTGCCGCGGGGCGGTGCACGCGGAAGCCAGCCGCACGGGCGCGGTGCCCAGGGGCGCGGAAGTTCCGGGCGGATGCCGGCGGGGCGCAACTCATCGGGCCGAAATTCGGAAGGCCGCAATGCCGCGGAGGCGAGGCGCCGGGCGGCCGCGCGGCGTACGGAGCGGGCCCGGCTGCGGCGCCGCAAGAGGATCACCACCGGGATCATTACCGTTCTTCTTGTTACCGCGCTCACCGCGGCGGCTGTTATTTTCTTCCCGCGCTTGCTGCACAGCTCCGATACCGTGCGCGACTACAGCGGAGAAGGAACCGGCCAGGTGGTGGTGCGGATTCCGGAAGGGGCTACCGGGCG
Source organism: Actinotignum sanguinis (assembly GCF_003957255.1). GTDB lineage: Bacteria > Actinomycetota > Actinomycetes > Actinomycetales > Actinomycetaceae > Actinotignum > Actinotignum sanguinis. The sequence goes on along the minus strand of NZ_QDIE01000001.1, from coordinate 37,195 downwards.
GCAGATCGCAGCGGTACTCGCCGAAAAAAATATTGTTGCCACCGAAGGCGCATTTATCGATGTCTTTTCCCGTGATCCGCGCTCCACGGGCATCCAGGCCGGGGCGTATACGCTGCGCGAGCAGATGTCCGCTTCCGCGGCTCTTTCCGCCCTGCTGGATCCGGCTAATGCCGCCACGATTAAAGTGACGATTCCCGAAGGCTTTACCAAATGGCAGGTGCGTGACCGGCTCGGCAATCTTATGGACATCGATGTCGGGGTGGTCGAAGATGCGATGAACGACGCCGCAGCTATTGGTCTGCCTGCGGAAGCCGGCGGGAATGTGGAAGGCTGGCTGGCGCCCGCCACCTACGATTTTGATCCGAATACCACGGTGACCGAGGCGCTCCAGCAGATGGTGGAAGTCCAGGTTGGGCGCCTAGAAGCCAGTGGGGCAGAGCGGAGCCGGTGGCAAGCAGTGCTCACCACCGCTTCTATCGTGGAACGTGAAGGGCACCCGGCCGATTACCCGAAGGTCGCCCGAGTCATTGAGAACCGGCTCGGGGATAATGCGCCGGAAGTAGCCGGGCGCCTGCAGATGGACTCCACCGTGCTCTACGGGGTAGGCAAATCCGGCGGGGTGCCCACGCGGGCGGAATTGGACGCGGATAATCCGTATAACACCTACCGTGTCAAGGGCCTACCGCCCACCGCTATCGGGGCGCCCGGGGTACAAGCCATTGAAGCGGCTGTCAATCCGGCGGAAGGCAATTGGCTCTATTTCACCACCGTTAATCTGGAAACCGGGGAAACGAAGTTCACGGCCGATTACGAGGAGCAGATGCGTTTCCAGGCTGAGTTCCGCGAATGGTACGCCGCTCACCCGGACGGAGAGAAAAAGGACCACTAGCGTAGCTGCGCATAGGTACGACGGCGCAGCGCGAATCTGGCATGTATCGATGCGGCGGTGCCGGAATTTATCCCCAGGTTGCTCGCGCGGCCCTGCTATCCACAGGGCGCAGGCGTGGCATCGCCCCGATACGTGGGCATCCGTAATCTGAGCGCATGAACTTCTTTTCCCGTGAACGTATCCTGCGGGGCGCTCTCAGCCCGGCGGTAGCGGTGTTGCTCGTCGTGGGTGTGAGCCTGTGCTGGGCGGGGCTGGGGTGGTCACGTTCGGTGGGTGCACTTGGGGGCGGTAGCCCGGTTATTGATACGGGTGCCGGTAATTCTGCCGGGGTGTTCCCGGGCGCCGGAGCGCTGCTGGGTGCCGGTATGCTCGCGCTCCTTTGCGAGGCGGTAAGCGGGGCATGCCTGGCTCTTGCCGCGGTCGTGGACTCGCGGGTGCAACTCCTTCCTGATCCGCTGCTGGCGGCGGCCGGGGGAGCTGCGCTTACGGGCATCGCGCTGCGAGGGCAGTGGGAGGATAGTGCTATTGGAGCCGTGGCTGGCCTCGGTGGTTACGTGGTGCATCGTTTTGCCCAGCTCGGATGGGGTGATGTCAAAATGCTCATCGTGCTGGGGTGGTGGACGGGGCCGCGCCTTGGGCTCGGCCTGCTTATGAGCCTCGTGGGCGCGGGTATCTTTGCCGCGGTGCGGGTGCTGAGCGCCCGGCTCACCGTGGATGATTCCATTCCGCTCGGGCCGTGGCTCATGGGCGGTGGCGCCCTCGCGTGGCTGGCCGGGCTAGGATAGGGAGGCGCCTGCATCCCGGCACTTCCGGGCCATGGCGGGTGAACCGGGATCCGTGAGCTCTGTGCTAACAGCACGGGTGGCCGGGATACGTAACGGGACTTATGAACATAGGAACGGGGAAGGACGCGCATGATTCGGTGGTCAACAGCGGGGGAATCCCACGGAGCAGCCCTCGTGGCGCTTATTGAGGGAATTCCAGCGGGCCTGAGCCTGAGTTCGGATACCATTCGGGATCAATTGGCCCGCCGCCGGCTCGGCTATGGGCGCGGTGCCCGCCAGAAATTCGAGCAGGATAAGCTTCACGTCCTCACCGGATTACGGCACGGATCCACCCTCGGTTCACCCATCGCGCTCGTTATTGAGAATTCCGAATGGCCCAAATGGGAAGCGGTCATGTCCGTTGATCCGGTTCCACCCGAAGCACTGCTGCGTGATGCCGGGAGGGGAGATAACCAAGAACTTGCCCGGAATAAACGCCTCACCGCGCCCCGGCCCGGGCATGCCGATCTCACCGGCATGAATAAGTACGACCACAGCGATGCTCGAAACGTCCTCGAACGCGCTTCGGCTCGGGAAACTGCGGCCCGGGTGGCGCTGGGCGCTATCGCGCGCGAGTACGCGAGCCAAAGCGCTGGAATTACCATCGTTTCCCGCGTGGTGGCTCTCGGTGGCGTGAGTGATACCTCAGAGACTGTTCCCGGGCCGGCCGATGCCGCAGCTCTTGATGCCTCGCCGGTGCGCTGCCTGGATGAGGCCGTGGCCCAGGCCATGATGGAAGAAGTTGATCGGGCGAAGAACGCGGGAGACACCCTGGGCGGCGTCGTCGAAGTTCTTGCCTACGGCGTGCCGCAAGGACTGGGCAGTTACGCAACACCTTACGGGAGGCTCGATGCGGAACTGGCCCGCGCCATGATGTCCATTCAAGCGGTAAAAGGCGTGGAAATCGGAGATGGATTCGCCACCGCTGGCCGGCCCGGCAGCCAGGCCCATGATGAGATCGTCCGCACCGCAGCAGGGGTGCGGCGTCTGACCAACCGGGCGGGTGGAATCGAAGGCGGCATGTCCAACGGCGAAACGATCCGAGTGCGTGTGGCTTTCAAACCGATTTCCACGGTACCGAGGGCCCTGCGCACCATCGATACTGAAACCGGGGAAGCCGCAACGGCACTGCACCAGCGCAGCGATGCAAGTGCTGTGGTTCCCGGAGCGGTTATCTGCGAAGCGATGATGGCGCTGGTTCTCGCGGAAGCAATCCAGGATAAATTCGGTGGAGACACCCTCGGTGATACCCGAGCGGCGGTCCGCGCCTACCTGGAGCGCATTCCGGAGGAACGCCGATGAGCGTGCGAGCAGTGTTGGTCGGGATGCCTGGGGTGGGCAAATCGACCGTGGGAAAGCTGCTGGCCAAAGATCTGGGCCTTCCCTTTGCCGATTCGGATGCTCTGATCGTGAGCGAAACGGGGCAGAGCATCCCGGAGATTTTCCAGACGGTGGGAGAAGAAGGATTCCGGAGGCTGGAAGCCGATATTATCGCGCGCACCCTCGCGGATTTTGATGGTGTACTTTCCCTGGGGGGAGGAGCTATTTTGAGTGAAGCCACCCGGCAAGCGCTACGGCACCATCCCGTGGTTCTCATCGAAGCGCGTATGGATATCCTGGTGCGAAGGATTACCGGTTCGCGGACCCGCCGTCCGCTCCTCGAGGATAATCCCGCGCTTCGGTTGCGGGAACTCGACCGGGAGCGCACTCCGCTCTATCGTGATGTGGCAAGCGTGACGGTAACCTCCGATGGGGGTTCCCCACACCGGGTAGTGCGCCGGATTCGCGCGGCTCTGGATGAATGCGGTGATACCGCCAGGTGAAGGCTCCGCCACCCAGTGGATGCACCGCTCAGAAAAGGTGATGGCACCGTAGCGGCTGCGTCGCAAAGATGAAACTCCCCGTGTAAACTTGGGGAGGACTATTTGTGAAAGGATACCTTGTGGCAACAACCAATGATTTGAAGAATGGCATGGTCCTGGTATTCGACAACCAGCTGTGGCAGGTTGTTGAGTTCCAGCACGTCAAGCCGGGCAAGGGCCCTGCTTTTGTGCGGACTAAGCTGAAGAATGTCCTCTCCGGTAAGACTGTGGATCGCACTCTCAACGCGGGTATTAAGGTCGAAACCGCCACCGTGGACCGCCGCGATATGCAGTACCTCTACCATGATGGTACTGATTTCATCTTTATGGATGAGGATACCTACGAACAGGTTCCGGTCACCGCTGAAGTCATGGGTAATCTGGCGAACTTCCTGCTCGAAAACCAGAAGGCCATTGTTGCTTTCCACGAAGGTAATGTGCTGTTCGTGGAACTCCCCGCTTCGGTGATTCTCGAAGTGACGGAAACCGAACCGGGTCTCCAGGGCGACCGCTCGAATGCGGGTACCAAGCCGGCTACGGTGCAGACCGGGTATGAACTCCAGGTGCCGCTCTTCCTCAATATTGGGGACAAGATTAAGGTTGATACGCGCACCGGTGAATACATTTCCCGGGCGAATGACTAATGGCTAAACAGAAGAAACACCGGTCCACAGGCCGTTCCACCCAGCGTCATCGCGCCTTGGATGTGCTTTTCGAAGCTGATGAAAAGAACATCACGTCGGAAGCGGGTATTCTCGAGCTTCTTGCTGAGCGTCAGCGCGTCTCTACCGCACAGGTTCCCATCGGGGAATTTGGCTCGCAGATTGTGAGGGCTTACGCGCAGCAAATCTCGCAGGTGGATACCCTCATTGAGGCTTCCTCGGAGGATTGGTCACTCGAACGTATGAACGCGGTGGATCGCAGCGCTTTGCGCGGTGCGGTTGCCGAACTCATGTACCTGGGGACTTTCCGCGGTGCCGTCATTGTGGAGTGGACGAACCTCGTACGCGAATTCTCTACGGATCGCTCCGTCGGCTTCGTTATGGGCGTGCTCAATAAGGCTGCCGATATTCGCGAACGTGAGGAAAGTGGCGGCGCACCGATTCTTCAGAACGACGACGCCGCTAACGCGGTGGAATCCGGCGAAGAAAGTAACCTTGTGGAATCTGATGAGGCCGGCCTCATCGCCGCTATCCGCACCGGCCAGCTAGATGATCCCGAAGCTGCCCGGGCCAGCGCGGAAGAATAAGATTTTCTCCCGGCCACCAGTAACTAATGGCGGGTTTCCGTGAAATCAATTCACGGAAACCCGCCATTTTTTGTGCTTGGCAGGCAGCTTGTGCTGCTAAGCGAAAGTGATGAATCCCCGCGCCCCCGAAAATTCCTGAGCTCTCGGAAAAGCCCGAGCTCCCGGAGTCTTACCGGCGGCCGTAATTGGAATTGCGGCCGAAAAGGCGGTCGAGTTCGCGCCGTTCTTTCTTCGTGGGGCGGCCGCTCCCAGGATCACGCCGCATGACCGGTAGATAAACTTTCTCCCGCACCGGGGTGAGATCCTCATAATTTGCCCGAGCTAGTGGCGCACTCGTCCGTTTGGTAATAATCCCGGTAACTTTGAGGATTCGATCAAAACCTTCTACCCGGTAGCGCACCACATCACCAACGCGGACCTTCGCGGCGGGCTTGACTGGTTCATCATTGATGCGCACGTGGCCCGCCTTGCATTCGGACGTAGCCAAGGAACGAGTTTTGCACTGCCGCACGCTCCATAGCCAGACGTCAATCCGAGTTGTTTCCATAGGTGTAGCCTACTCGGATGCTCCTACCCGTCGCGAACTTCGTCACAAGCCGCGGCGCTGACCTGCCGCGATGGTTTTATAAAAAACAAGGGCGCGGCTCCTTATATTATTTACGGCTTTTTCGCTCTACGCTACTAACAAGACAGAGAAGTTTCGTAGCGTCAGCGTCGTTATGACTGATGTTGACGGAATTGTTATGAGCACCAGGGCATATCTGATGCGCAAGAAAGGGGACACTGTGGAGGTACCACCACTTACTCTGGAGCAGCGTCTCGCCGCTTTGGATAAGGCCGCCGAAACACGGCGGCGCCGCGCGGAACTTTTGCAGCAACTGAAATCCGGACAGCTGCACCTTTCGGAGGTTTTGGCGCAGCGCGATGACCCGGTAATCGCACGCACCCGTGCCAGCGTACTACTGCGGGCACTTCCCGGTATCGGTGAAGCCAAGGCCGCGCGGGCCATGGCTGATATCGGAATCGCTCCCTCCCGGCGCGTACGCGGACTTGGTGTGCATCAGACCGCGGCCCTTATCGCACTTTTCGGTTAAAGGCTCACCTGAGGTAAGCACCAATTGCTCGCGAGGCACGGTGAGGATTTTCGGGACCGAAAATCCTGTCGTAGGGCTGTGGCACAATAAATGTCATGACACCTGAGGATCATCGTCGTATTTGCGTGCTTGCCGGCCCCTCCGGGGTGGGAAAGGGAACCGTGGTTGCGCAGCTGCTCGCGCAGGAGCCGCGCATATGGCTGTCCATTTCTGCCACTACGCGCGCACCTCGCCCGGGGGAGCGCGAAGGGGAATCCTACTTCTTCGTGGATGATGAGCACTTCGATCACCTCGTCGAAAGCGGGGAGATGCTCGAGTGGGCCATAGTACACGGGAAACACCGTTACGGAACCCCGCGCCAGCCTGTGCTAGAAGCATACGCAGCGGGAAAAATTCCGCTTCTTGAAATCGATCTGGCAGGGGCGCGCCAGGTTCGCCAGTCACTGCCCGAAGCGTTCCAGATCTTTCTAGCTCCGCCGTCGTTCCAAGAACTTGAAGCGCGGTTGCGCGGGCGCGGTACTGAAACAGAAGAGGCCATCGAACGGCGCCTGGAGACCGCGCGAGGTGAATTAGCCGCCCAGGCGGAGTTTGACGCCGTCGTCGTTAATGACACCGTGGCACGTGCCACCGGCGAAATTCTCGACCTCATCGCCCCGAAGCGTTAGAATAAAAGGCCGAAGCTTCACGGTGGTGCCCATGTGCGGTACCGCGTTTATCCAGAAGGGAACTACATGTTCGGAACTGTTCCGGAACCCGAAGGTATCACCAACCCGCCCATTGACGATCTTCTCGCAAAGATCGATTCGAAGTACGCACTGTGCGTGCTTTCAGCGGATCGTGCGCGTCAAATCAACTCCTACAAGCAGGAAATGGCGCGCGGTGACGGCAATATCGAGCATTACGGTGCGCTTGTCTCGGCGGAACCGGAAGAAAAGCCCCTGTCCATCGCGCTGCGTGAAATCGCCGAGGACAAGCTCGAATGGCAGCTGGACGAAAAGTAGAGCACGCGCCGCGCGTCGTTATCGGCGTAACCGGAGGTATCGCCGCCTATAAGGCGGCCTACCTCGTCCGGCTCTTCGTGAAAGCCGGTGCGGATGTGCACGTTATCCCTACCCCGACTGCCCTGGAGATGGTCGGGGCCACCACGTGGGAGGCCTTGACGCATCATCCCGTTCTTGTGCGAACCAGTGAACACGCTGATGAAGTCGCGCACGTTCGCCTTGGAAAAGAAGCCGACTTGGTTGTGGTCGCGCCGGCAACTGCGAATACTATCGCGAAGGCGCGTGCGGGAATAGCCGATAACCTTCTTCTCAATACCCTGTTGGTGGCCCAGTGCCCGGTGGTGATGGCACCAGCGATGCACACCCAAATGTGGGAGCATCCGGCTACTCAAGAAAATATTGCGGTGCTGCAGGCCCGCGGGGTTCATATTATTCCACCCGCTAGCGGGCAACTCACCGGGGCGGATTCCGGGCCGGGCCGGCTGCCGGAACCGGAAGATATTTTCGCGCAATCCTGGGAGATCCTCACTGGCGAACACCCGGATGCACGGGCGGAGCAGCACAGTACGGAACATACGCTGCGCGGTCGGAATATCCTTGTCACAGCGGGAGGCACCCACGAAGCCCTCGATCCGGTGCGTTTTATCGGCAACCGTTCTTCGGGGCGTTTTGGCCTGGAAATTGCTCGTGCTTTGCTCGAGCGCGGCGCGCGGGTAACGGTGCTGGCGGCTCATGTAGCCCGCGATATCACTGCACTTGCTTCGGGGGCTGAGATTGTTCCGGTCAGTTCGGCGCGTGATCTTCACCAAGCAGTTCTTGCCCGGGTGAAGAATGCAGACGGCGTGGTGATGAGCGCAGCGGTTGCTGATTTTCGCCCGGCCGAACCCGCCGCAAGCAAACAGAAAAAAGACGGTAGCGGCAAACGCGTCGTCGAACTGGTAGAAAATCCGGATATTTTGGCTGATATTTCCCATCGGCGCCGCCGGTCGGGGCAGCTCATCGTGGGTTTTGCCGCGGAAACTGGCGACGCGAATGGAAGCGTCTTGGATTACGGACGCGAAAAAGCGCGGCGCAAAGGCGCTGATTTACTTGTGATCAATCGCGTAGGGGAGAAAACAGGATTTGGCGAGGTACCCACTGAGATCACCGTGGTCACTCCCGCAGGTGAGGTCATTGCGAGCGGCGCGGGCAGCAAAGCTCAGATGGCTGGTATTATTGCGGGCCTTATAGCCGATCATTTCACCACCGAGCGCGTATAGAATAAGGTTTGCCTTACCTGGCAGCCGCTGATGACTAATAGTGACTAAGTAGTTTTAATAAGCGAGGGGATACGATGCATTACCGGCAACCGTTCACGTCCGAATCGGTCACGGAAGGACACCCCGACAAGGTGTGCGACCTTATTTCCGACTCCATTCTTGACGCTCTGCTCGCGTCGGATGAGAATTCTCGCGTTGCCGTGGAAACGATGGTGACGACCGGGCTGGTGCACGTGGCCGGTGAAGTGACCACGGATGCCTACGCGGATATCGCTCATATTATCCGCACTGTTGTGACCGGGATCGGTTACAACTCCTCGCAAGTCGGCTTTGATGGAAACTCCTGCGGCGTGACCATCTCCATCGATGAACAAAGTCCGGATATTGCCGCCGGTGTTAATACCTCGCTGGAACGGCGGGAAAGCAGCGAAGTCGAATACGATCATTTCGACCAGCAGGGGGCCGGGGATCAGGGGCTCATGTTCGGTTATGCCTGCAATGAGACTAAAACACTTATGCCCGCTCCCATCCTGCTTGCCCACCGCTTCGCAGAACGTCTCGCCCTGGTGCGCCGTGAAGGTGTCGTTCCCGGACTGCGCCCCGATGGTAAAACTCAGGTCACTATTGACTATGAAGGTGCGCGGCCCGTGGCCCTCAATACCGTGGTGATCTCCAGCCAGCACGACGAAAATGTGCAACGCGAGTGGTTGACGGAAACGCTGCGTGACCACGTGGTTGCGCCCGTTCTCGAAGAAGAAAATATCGCCATCGATACCGATAAATTCTCGCTTCTCGTTAATCCCTCGGGGCGTTTCGTGGTGGGAGGACCGATGGGCGACGCCGGAGTGACCGGCCGGAAAATCATCGTGGACACCTACGGCGGGATGGCACGCCACGGCGGCGGGGCTTTCTCTGGAAAAGACGCGTCCAAGGTGGATCGTAGCGCGGCCTACGCGGCACGCTGGGCGGCTAAGAATGTGGTTGCGGCCGGGCTTGCTTCCCGGTGCGAACTCCAGCTGGCTTACGCTATTGGGCGTGCCCATCCGGTATCCGTGCGCCTGGATACTTTCGGGACGGAAACAGAAGAACTGGGTCGTATCGAAAACGCTGTTCAGAAGGTTTTCGATTTCCGCCCCGCGGCGATTATTGACGCTTTGGAACTCAAGCGTCCAATTTTCGCGAAGACGGCTTCCTACGGTCACTTCGGGCGGGAACTTCCCGAATTCACCTGGGAGAAAACAGACCGGGTTGAAGAACTCCTCCGCGCTATCTAGAGCTATCTAGAGCCCGAAGTTTGACGCCGGATTTTTCTGTCGTAGGGCCGGGATATCCTAGGTTGCATGGAGAGCACACTCTTTGATTTCGATGCCCTCCCCCTCGTGGGGGAGCAAGGCGCCCTTCTTGAGGCGCGCCCGGCACGCACCCGCGTGCGCTCCAAGGTACCTAATTCCGTTGCGCATGTTCAGGTGCTCCACTCCCAGCCTCATATGGACCGGGTATTTGACTACCTTGTCCCCGAAAAATTCGCGGATAGTGCCCGGGTGGGAACCCGGGTCGTGGTAGATCTCGGTGCACAGCGGGTAGGCGGATTTATCGTTGCTCGGGATAGTGTTACGGAAGGCAGCGGGCGGCTGCGCCCCCTGTATCGGGTGGTCTCGGAATACCCGGTGCTCACTGCGTCGGTGTATGCGGTTGCCCGTACTCTTGCCGATAAGTATGCCGGAACAGTAGCTGATATATTGCGGACCGCTATCCCGGAACGGCATGCGCGGGCCGCTAAAGAATTCTTGGCCACTACCCAAGAAACCATCCCTTTGGCCAGCTCGCACGCGGCTCCTGAACCGGGCCCCTGGGAAGCCTATCGGGGTGGACCAGAATTCCTTGCGGCGCTAGGGGAAGGGAAAGCTGTGCGGGCCTGCATGGCTGCCCTCCCCGGGCCCGCCGGGGGAGTAGAAGTTTTGATTCGGGCCGTCCAGGCAGTGCGGCACGCCGGGCGCAGCGTCCTCCTGGTTGTTCCCACTACCCGGGCTGCCAGAGCACTGCAGGCTACCCTTGCCTCCCGGGTAGGGGAAACCCCCACTCTCATGGTGTCCGAAGAAGCACACGAAAAACGCTACCGTGCTTTTTTGGCGGTGCTATCGGGGCAATCACGCATTGTGGTAGGTACCCGCGGGGCGGCCTGGGCGCCGCTCACAGATCTTGGGCTGGCAGTCATCATGGATGATGCTGCCTCAACCTTGCGTGATATTCGCGCACCGTATCTGGCAACACGTGACGTACTACTGGAGCGTGTTCGGCGTGAAGGGGCTGCGTTTCTAGTTTTCTCCCCTTACGTGAGTGAAGAATGCGCCCAGCTGCTTTCAGAACACCGCATCAGCCTATTGGATGGCACCGCGGCCGCACGGCGCGCCGCGCTTCCGCATATTTCAGGTCCCCACCAGTGGCCCGGGGGAGAAGCCGATCACTTGCGCTTACCCCAACCGGCATTTCCTATTCTGCGGCGGGCCCTGGAAAACGGGCCGGTTCTTATCCTCGTGCCGCGGAGCGGGTATATTCCGGTGCTGTGCTGTACCTACTGCGGGGAGCGTGCGCTGTGCACAATCTGCGGAGGGAATCTGGCTCAGCGTACCTCACGTGAACCACTGCGCTGTCAGCGCTGCGGGGTGCGAGTGCAGCCCTGGCGATGTCCGCACTGCCACAACGGGAAGCTGCGCGCTGTCCGAATCGGTTCTGCACGTACCGCGGAGGAAATCGGGCGGGCTTTTCCCGGTGTTGGCATTATTCTTTCTGGATCGCACTCTCCGGAGGGAATTATTGGGCGAGTCTCCCAGCACCCGCGCATCGTGGTGGCAACACCTGGTGCGGAACCGGAGGCCGAAGGCGGATTCGCCGCTGCATTGGTATTGGATGCACGCTACCTCCTCGGAGAAGGGCTCGGCGCTGAAACACGTTTTATTCGGGTGCTCGCGCGGGTTGCGGCCCGGGTCCGTTCAGCCGGAGAAGGCGGCCATATGCTGGTGGCCGGGGGAGCACCTCCCGCACTTCTCAATCGGCTAGCGCAATGGGAACTGGGCGAATATGCCGCTGAATTACTCGAACAGCGGGCCGAATTGAAATTGCCTCCCACTGCTTCCTGGGTGGCTATCTCCGGAGCCAGCGGGGATGTGCGAACGTACCTGGCCATGTTGCGCGCGGCCCTCTATCGCGGCGTAAGAGAGGAAGAGTCCCATCTCTTTGCCCAGTTTTCAGGGGAGGCCGGTTCCAAGAAATGGCCGCCGGAGAATGAGAAAGAAACAGAAGCAGACCTGCTGGCCGGCGGAGCTTTTGAGCTAGCGTCCGGGATCGTGTTGCTCGGCCCGGTGCCGGGGGCACGCCCGGGAGAAATCACCGTCTATGCACGGGCGGAACTCTCGCGGGGTATGACCCTCACCCGTCAGACGCGGAAAACTTACGGTGCCTACTCTGCCCAGCGGCTGGGTGGCTCATTGCGTTTACAGGTTAACCCACCCCTATAAGCACTCAGGGGCAGAGATAACTATCCATACTCGACTAGGCTGAGAAAAGAACTAGGTAGGATTGATACGTGAGAATACTATTCGCAGGCACACCGGAGACCGCGGTTCCGTCCTTAAAACTCCTGCATGATGAAGGTTTCGATATCGCTGGGGTGCTTACCCGCGCTCCAGCTGCCCAAGGGCGCAAACGCGTGTTGACTCCCTCGCCGGTACACCGCGTGGCAACAGAACTAGACCTTCCCGTGCTCACCCCCCGTACCTTAAAGGACAGCACCGCTCAGGACCAGATCGCCCAGCTCGCCCCCGAAGCTGTGGCGGTAGTTGCCTACGGGCTCATCATTCCGCCCGCGCTCCTCACGGTGCCGCGCTACGGTTGGCTCAACCTGCATTTCTCCCTCTTGCCGCGCTGGCGGGGGGCCGCGCCGGTCAATTACGCGATTGCCGCGGGGGATACCACCACCGGAACCAGCGTCTTTCAAATTGAACAAGGCCTGGATACCGGCCCCGTTTTCGCGAGTGAAGCCACCCGGATCGGGGCGGAAGAAACCGCTGGAGAACTGCTGGCCCGCCTGGCACAATCCGGGGCGCGCCAATTGAGCGATACTCTCCATGCCATCGCGGCCGGTAACGCCCACGCACAACCCCAAACTGGGGAAGTTACCCTCGCGCCCCAATTCGATTCTTCCTGGGCGCGAGTGAATTGGGAGTGGCCCGCCCAGCGTATTGCGGATCGGGTTCGCGCCGCCAACCCGGCCCCCGGGGCGTGGACCACCCTCAACGGCCAGCGCTTTAAAATCGAATCAGTGCACGTGGTTGTGCCTGAAGCGCCTACAGCACCCCTAAACTTGGCACCGGGCGAAATCGGCCCGGGTGGTGTTATCGGCTGCGGGGAAGGAACCGTGCAATTGCGCCGGGTTGCCCCGCCTGGCAAGGCCCATATGGATGCCTCCGCCTGGCTTAACGGTGCCCGCCTTGCCGAGCACACCCGTTTCGATGCTGAAGTGAAGGAAGGCCACCATGAATGAGCGTCCTGCCGGCTGGGTGCCGCGCCGCCAGTCATCGAACCACGCACGTCTCGTTGCCTATGATGCATTACGGGCTGTTAATACTGAAGATGCTTACGCTAATCTCATCCTTCCGGGTATGGTGAGCCGGGCGCGTCTCAATCGAAGCGACGCGGCCTTCGCCACCAATCTGGCTTACGGAACCTTGCGACTGCAAGGCCGGTGGGATGCCATGATCGCCCGCTGTTCCCAAGGCCGTACCCTCGCGGATATCGATCCGCGTGCCCTCGATCTACTCCGTCTAGGCTGCTACCAGCTCATTGAGCTGAAAACACCACCTCACGCGGCGATTAATGAAACAGTTGCGCTAGCTCGCAATGAACTAGGTCAGGGAATCGCCGGTTTCGTCAACGCCGTGTTGCGGAGGGTGTCCGAGCGTCGGAATGCCTGGCGTGGGATCATTGAAAATAGCACGGCATCTAGGGAAGAGTTCCTGGCGGTGTGGCATTCGCATCCGCGCTGGATCGTGCGGCAGCTGGAATCTTCGCTCGCGGCAGCCGGGCGCTCCACCGAAGTGGAAGCCGTTCTCGAAGCGAATAACACGCCCGCGAAAGTAGCTTTAGCCTGTCGCAATATCTCACCCGAACACCTCAAAGCCAGGATTGAGCGCGCCAAAATGACGTGGGAAGATCCCTATCTGGTACCCAGCGCGGTGCTCCTAGCCTCCGGTGACCCGCACCGGCTCTGGCCCGTACGCGACGGGGTCGCCGGTGTCCAGGATGAGGGCTCGCAGCTCATTTCCGCCATTGTCACGGAGGCCTCCATATCCGGGAAGGATAAATCCTGGTTGGATATGTGCGCCGGCCCGGGAGGGAAAACCGCAACTATTGCTGCTACTGCGGCACGGCGCGGTGCTCGGGTGTTCGCAAATGAACCCCAGGCTCACCGCCTTGATCTCGTTGAAGAAAATATTGCACCCTGGGCGGATACCGTCGCCCTGCGCGAAGGCGATGGGCGGGATATTGGCGCTCAGGAACCCGATAGCTATGATCGGATCCTCGTGGATGCCCCATGTTCTGGCTTGGGGGCACTGCGCCGTCGCCCCGAAGCTCGGTGGCGCAAAAAAGAAAGCGACCTGGCTGCACTGACGCAACTCCAAGGCGAGCTCCTCGACTCCGCCTACCGTGCCCTGCGTCCGGGCGGGCTATTGCTCTACACCACCTGTTCCCCGGTGCTCGCGGAAACCCGCGATGTCATCGCCGCGTTCCTGGAACGCACCGCGGGCGCGGAACTTGGCGACGTCACCGTCACCGCGAACCGGCGAGCCCTGCGCCCGGTTGCCTCTCGTGGAATGACCGTGCAACTGTGGCCTGATATCCATCACACGGATGCCATGTATATGGCACGCATCCTCAAATCCGCATCCGCACCCGAATTCGCGCCAGCATCACGGCGCTCCTGAAAGGATCACCATCATGGACGTGAAGATTTCCCCATCTATCCTCAACTGCGATTTTGGGCATCTAGCTGATGAACTGGAGAAAATCTCCAACGCTGATTTCGTGCACGTGGATATTATGGACAATCACTTTGTTCCCAACCTTGCCCTCGGTCTGCCTATTTTCGAAGCTACGGCACAGGCAACCGCGGTCCCGCTCGATGCCCACCTCATGATCGAGAACCCCGATCACTGGGCGCCCGCCTACGCGGAAGCAGGAGCTGCCTCCGTCACCTTCCACGCCGAAGCCTGCCAAGCCCCGCTACGTCTTGCCCGCGAACTACGCGCGCAAGGCGCCCGCGCCGGACTCGCCATCAAACCGGCAACGCCCATCGAGCCGTACATCGACATTCTCAACGAATTCGACATGGTCCTCATTATGACCGTGGAACCTGGATTCGGCGGGCAAAGTTTCATCGAATCGATGATGCCGAAAGTTACCCGCACCCGCCGCGCGATCGAAGCAGCCGGCCTGGACGTGTGGATTCAAGTGGACGGCGGTATCTCCCGCGCGACCATCGAACAAGCGGCCACTGCTGGAGCTAATAACTTCGTGGCGGGTTCAGCCGTTTTCCGCGCGGAAGATGCCTACGCTGAAGTAGAGAAGCTCCGCGAATTAGCCACAGGTGCGTGCCAGCACGCGGCGCATTAACAACGGGTGCACGCCCGCACGCGACGAGCTAATATAGAACACGATGCACCGGGGTCAGTGAAAGTCTGAACCGGCGGTAACAGTCCGCGAACCACGCACGTGGCCGATGGGGTGGAATTCCCCAACCGACGGTAATAGTCCGGATGGGAGGCGCATCGAGGGGCTCCAAGCCCCGCTTCGGCTACGCAATTTTGGCGCGCCGTGGCGTCAGCGTCTCCCGGCTTCAAAGTTCCCGGCCATCGGGAAGGTCAGGAACTGGAACGTGAACACCGTGCGCCGCAACTCTCACCCGCGCCCGCGCTCTCCTCGCACCGCGTGGGTACCCGCCGCACTCTCTCTCCTCGCGGTTTTTCTCCTCTGGTCGGCAGTCACTAGCGCCCAGCTGGTACCCGACCACCTCTTCCCCGCACCTCGCGCGGTCGGGCACCGCCTAGCGACCGCACTCCTCGGACTTGGCGCTCACCCTCCCTACCTCCTCACCGCGCTAGGAAACACCCTCGCCGCGGCCCTCACCGGGTGTGCCTGGGCTGCCCTCCTCGGAGTTCCCCTCGGCATCGCCCTAGCGCGCTGGCGTCTGCTCAATAGCGCACTCCAGCCCTTCCTCGCCGCTTCGCAAGCAGTCCCCGCCGTCGCCCTCGCGCCCCTCCTCGTCGTCTGGATTGGCTACGGGATGCCCTCCATCGTAGTGCTGTGCACCATCATGGTTATCTTCCCGATTATCGTTTCCACCTCGGTGGGCGTGCATGCCATTGACCGCGATGTTATCGCCGCAGCTCGGCTCGACGGCGCAGCTCGCCTCAGCCTCCTTTTCCCCATCATCGTGCCCCTGGCTGCGCCCTCCATCCTGGCCGGCCTACGCACCGGATTCACCCTGTCCATCACCGGCGCCGTCGTTGGAGAAATGATCATCGGGGGAGCGGGCCTGGGCACCGAACTCTCGCGTGCCCAACCCACCGGAGATATCACCGGAATGTTCGCCGTCATCGTTGTTATGGCCGCCGCCGCCATCAGTATCTACCTCCTCATCTTTACCGTCGAAAAACACGTCACCGCTGCGGTGCGTTAACTGCGGTGCGTTACCGAGGCCATCACAGCCACAGCTCGCACCCCAGCAGGAAACTCGCGCACAGAAGCGCAACACAAGAAAGGACACCCATGAAACGACTCATTGCCACACTCGCGACCGCTGCCCTCGGGCTCGCCGGATGTGCGGGAGGCGGCGCGGGAGGCGGCTCCGGGAACAAAGCCGGTGAAAGCAGCTCGCCCTCCGCCGCCGTGCAGCAACCTACCGCGAGCGCCACCGCCTCCCTCACCGTCGGTCTCACCTACGTTCCGGATATCCAATTCGCGCCCTTCTACGTGGCTGAAGACCAGGGCTATTTCCGCGAAGCTGGGCTTGATATCACGCTGCGTCACCACGGCGCCCAAGAATCCCTCCTCGGCGCGCTCTCCAGCGGGAGTGAAGATGTGGTTTTTGCCGGCGGTGACGAAATGATGGAGGGTCGCTCCAACGGTATCGACGTCGTCAATTGGGCAACGATGTACCAGGCTTATCCCGTCACCCTCATCGTGCCGGCCGATTCCCCGATTCAAAATGCAGCTGACCTGGCTGGACGCCGCATTGGGCTGCCCGGTCCGTACGGGGAAAACTACTATGCGCTCCAGGCGCTCATGGCCGCACATAACTGGACTGAATCAGATATCAGCGTGAACTACATCGGCTACACCCAGGCCGCCGCCCTGGCCAGTGGGGAGGTGGACGCAATTATCGGTTTCCGCAACTCCGATGTTCCCAGCGTGGAACGCCAGGGGGTGCCGGTGCGCACCATCGAGATGCTCCCGGGCGGACTGCCGCTTGTCGGGGTGGGACTCGGTTCGCTGCGCCCCACCGTCGACGCCCATCGTGACGATTTCACCCGCATGCTCGGAGCGCTCGACCGCGCCGTGAACTTCGCGCGCAGCAACCCGAAGGAAACCGTGGAGATCACCGCAAAGCATGTTCCGGCTTTGCGCGAAGCGGATAACGCCACCGCTGCCGAAAAAGTCCTCGCGAATACCATTGAGCTGTATGCGGGACGTACCCCGCTCGGGGTGCAGGACGCACGGCGCTGGGAAGCGATGGCCACGTTTATGTCTGAGAAACTGTTACGCGAACCGGTTGCCGCGGCCGATGCTTTCGTTGATCTGACCGGTAACTCCGCGCATTAAGAACGACGACGCAGCTGCGTGCCACCGGCCTACCGGGCACGCAGCTCAACTCTGCTGAGCCCGCGCCACCAGCTCCCCGGCCGTGTAGCCGGCCGCGCCGGCCGCTAAGAAATTGAGGGGATCGGCGGTGAGCGAGCGCCCCATCGTGGACAGCCGTACCGGGAAGTCCGCGAGGGCGCTCGCTACCGCACTCGCCTCTATATCCACACGTTCCAAGTGGGGTGCTCGGAAAAGTTCCTCCAGCTGCCCGCCCAGACGCGCGGCCACGTCAGCTGGTACCGCTCGGGAGAGCGCATCCTCGCCGAGCACCGGAACCGGGCAGCTCACCTGGCAGCGCGCCACTCGCGTGAGTGCCGTCACGCTGTGATGGGAAAGTCCCAGGTGGCGCTCCCGCCTATCCGCGCTCGACATCCGCAAGGCCGCAATCGGGATTCCTCCCAGGGTATCGGCGGCGTTGAGATGCTCACCGACTCGTGTGCCGGAAAATCCCCACCGGGTATCCGTTCCCAAATTCCCCGGCCCCTGCGCCACTACGGCTACATCCGCGTGCCAAACCAGGCGCGCCGCCAGTAAGGCCGTATACATCGTGACAGCTTCGAGCTTCCCCCCGAAGGCCTGCCCGCACGAAATTGTGCCCAGGATAAGGCCGAGACCTTCCAATTGCGCAGCGGTGCGTGAGAACCAGGCGGGCAGAGCTCCGCCGTCGTCCATCACATACGCGATACGCGCGTTCGGCACGCGCGCGTGCACCCCGGCAGCAATCGCGGGAAGCGCCGAATGCAAATCTGCGGCCACCACCGGCATCCCGCTAATGGAATCAGCCTCGCGCAGCAGCTCGTGGTGGGGAGAATTCTGTTCATCAACACCCAGGGTGAGGTATTGGAGCGGGGTGTAGCGGGCCTTGACAATATGGCCGGGCGTGGAGGAGTCTGCGGGCAAGCGCTCGGGAATCGCGCATACAAAGAAATAACCGCCGGTGCCCAGCCCGCGCGCGGCGGCACTTGCCTGAAGCAGCACGGTATCACCGACCTCCGGCTCGCCGACGAGTTCAGGATAGGCCAGCGCTCGCCCGCGGGTACCATCCTCAAGCTCCACTTCGGCTTCGCGCGCCCCACGCCATGTTTTGCCCAGGGAAAGAATTCTCCCTCTCCGCCACATCATCACGGCTTTAACTCTACCGTCGGCTAGGCTGGGATCGTGAAGCAGAAAGAGACACGCCGGCGCCGCGAACGTCAGCTCGCGCTCCTCCACACGATTCGCCGCGGTAGTTTCCTTACCGCGGCGGAACTCATGGAGCGAATCCCGGCCTACGCCGAAGCCGGAATCGATCTGCGCACCTTCCAACGCGATATTGATGAGCTGCGGGAAGCCGGGTATCCCGTTATTTTCGATGATCGCTGGCGTTATTCTTACGATTCGACCGCTCCGGTACTCGCGCGGGTGACCGGAATTGGGGCCGGTGTGCTCCACGCTCTGCGCGCTAGTATCGAGGCGGGCGATCCCCAAGGTGAATCGGCACGCCTGGGGGTGGCGAAACTGCTCGCGGTAGCGCCGCCGGAAAACGGCGACGCCGCAGTCCCCACCCACCTGCGGGTTAGGATTCCGGGTGGTGCGGCCGCGCGGGTGGTGGCGCGTGCCCTCCAGTACCGCCGCCGGGTCCGCTTCGATTACCGCCGCGGCCCTGGGCTGGTCAAACATTATGAAGTCGAGCCGTGGAACTTCTCCGAACACTACGGAATGTTCTATGTTTCCGGGCTGGCGCGTTCGCGGGCGGGGCGCGGCGAGGCGTTCGGCCCGTGGGATGAGCGAACTTTCCGCCTCGGTCGCGTGATCGCCGGAACTCTCAGCGTAGGTGAGCCATGCGAGTTCCCACGGGGGGAAGTAGGCGGTGACCACTTCGATGTCGATATTATTCTTCATATTCGCGACGGTGCCGCCGCGGCGCTTACCGCCCGCGGGGAAAAACTCAGCCGCGCGCAGGCGCCGGCCCCAGCGGGATGGTCGGCCTACCGATTCTCCACCGTGGGCCTTAATCGCATTTTCGAATATCTTGCTTTTTACGGGGTGGATGTGCGCCTCGCTGCACCCGGTGAGCTGCGTGAGGAATGGGACCGCCGTGTAGAGAATCTCATTAACCTGGGCGAAGCTGCCGGGCCGGGGGAGGGGGAAACTCGATGAGTACCGATATTGTTACCACTCTAGGGATGCTGCTCTACCTGCATGAACGCCCCGAGGGTGCGAGTTTGGCTGAGCTGACCGCCCATTTCCAGTTCCCCTCCTGGAAGCGCACCCTCGACTATCTTTGGGATGCTAACCTCGCGGAAACCGCCGATTTCGATATCCCCTTCGAATTGGAGCTCCCTGAACGTGCCGCTTCCGCGGGGCGCGTGGCGGAGTCGGATACCGCGGGCGGGCCGGAGAGTCGCGTCTACCTGCGGTCCATGACAGATGATCCGGTTATTCCTTTCACGTTGGACGATGCGATGGTGGTAGCTGCTCTGCTCGATGCCGCCCGGGATGTGACCGCTCCCGGCCCGGCTGCCACAACCCTCACCGCCACGCGCAACGCACTGGGGGAGGCGGTGCGCGAAGCCGGATACGAAGGTGCCCTCTGGCCACCCACCCGCCCGGCAGCGGATGCCGCCACTATGGAGGCCGTGCACGCCGCACTCCAAGGCGGCTGCTACCTTGACTTCAACTACGAACGCGCGGTGGCCGAGCCGTTTGCACATGCGAAGGCCGGGCACGAACACGTTATTCCCCTCGTTATCCTGGCCGGTGACGCTCCGCTACTACGCGCCCTCACCGCGCAGGGCCTGCGGCATTTCCGCCTGGACCGCATAACGGCGGCCCGTCCCGGGGCGAAGCTCAGCCGATCGGAACGCGCGGCAGCTCGCAAAGCCCTCGTCGAGGTAGAGAAAAGCGAGAAAGTGCAGCGCACCCGCGGGGAGGATACCTGGGAACCGCGCGGCACGCAGGTGCGGATCACCGTGACCGGAGCCTCACGCTGGGTGGCCGAAACCCTCCCCGGCGCGCGGGTGCGCGAAGCGGATGAGGAATGTGGCACCGCGGCAGCGCCGGGCGGCGCGGAACTGCTCACCATTGAGGTTCGGGCGCGCTCACTTTCCTGGCTCGTTTCCCTCCTCGTGCAAATTGACGACGTGATCGCATTGGAACCGCCGGCGGTTGCGCGCGCGGTAGGGCGGTATTGCGCGCGCTTGCGCGCCCAGAAGGGCGACGACGCCGCTGCGTGCGTGAGCGATGAAAGTGCACCGGAAGGGGAGCGATGACCGATCTGCTACTCGAGGATTATCGGGAAAGCTACGCTAGCCGCGGTATCCACCTCGATGATTTCCAGCTGGAAGCCTGCGCGGCTCTCGGGCGCGGCCATGATGTGCTGGTCTGTGCTCCCACCGGTTCGGGGAAAACAGTGGTGGCCCATTACGCGGTGTATCTGGCTTTAGCGTCGTCGAAAAAATGTATCTATACCGCGCCGATTAAAGCGCTCTCCAACCAAAAGTACGCCGAACTGTCCCGGCAGATCGGTGCGGAGCAGGTGGGTCTGCTCACCGGCGACCAGAGCATTAATCGCGAGGCGCAGATTTTGGTGGTGACCACCGAAGTGTTGCGTAATATGCTGCTGCACGAATCCCCTGATATCCGTGACGTCGGCTACGCAGTTCTGGACGAAGTGCATTTTTTGGCGGATCCTGACCGCGGGCCGGTATGGGAAGAAACAATTTTGTCGCTCCCTGAGCATGTGCGTTTGGCTGCGCTATCGGCCACGGTGGCCAATACCGAGGAACTTGCAGCGTGGATGCGGTCGGTGCGCGGGGCAACGGACGTCGTCGTATCGACAAAACGCCCCGTTCCGCTCGCGCAATACGTCAATGTGGGCCGCAAGCTCTTCCCGCTCTACCGTGCGGGTACTGTGGATCCTGATCCGGCGCTGGTCAACGCGCTGGGCCGGCGCAGTGCGGAACGCAAGAAACGCGTCTCGGATCGCGAGCGCCGTGCCATCATCGACAAACTCGGCGAGCGGCGTATGCTCCCGGCGATTGAATTCATTTTTTCCCGCAAAGGCTGCGATAAAGCGGTTGAGGCACTACTGCGCCATAATGAGGTCCTCACCACCCGGGAGCAGCGCGCCGAGATCGCTAAGGAGGTCGCGGCGCTGCGCGAAACACTCACGGAATCGGATCGGCGTGCCGTGCATTTTGAGCGGGCCGCCGCGGCGCTGGAACGCGGATACGGAGCTCACCACGCCGGGGTTTTCCCCGCTATCAAAGAGCTGACTGAACGTCTCATGGAACGTGGGCTCCTCAGTATCGTCTACGCGACCGGTACTTTGGCCCTCGGCATCGATATGCCGGTGCGCACCGTGGTCCTCGAGGAACTCCAGCGCTGGGACGGCCACGGTTTTGTGGACCTGAGCGCCACCGAATACACCCAGCTCATCGGGCGTGCTGGGCGGCGCGGGCGCGATAACGTGGGCTACGGAGTGGTGGTAGCCGATGCGGATACCGATCCGGAGCATCTGGCCGATCTGGCTTCGGGGCGGGTGGAGCCCTTGATATCAGCTTTCCAGCCGTCCTATAACACGGTAACGAATCTGCTGGCTCGGATGAGCTACGCGGCGGCCCGGGATCTTATGGGGCGTTCTTTCGCGCAATTCCAACGCAATGCGGAGCTGGGGGGACTGGCGGCGCGGCGCGCCCGGATTCAACGCCGGGTGGAGACCGAGGAAAGCCGCCTGCGCTGCTCACGCGGGGATCTGCTTGACTACCTGCGGCTGCGCGGGAATGCCGGGCGGGCCGCGAAAGCCGAACGCAAAGCCGCGAAACGGCGCTACCGGGAGCGTATTGCGAATAGCTTCGCGGCGGTGCGCCAGGGCTATGTGTACGCTTACGCGAGAGGTACCGAGCTGTCCTACGCCCTGGTGCTCTCCGCAGCCCCGGAGCGAGTGCGCATTATCGATTGGTTCGGGAACCTGGCTTGGCTTGATGAAGATTCTCTCGCCTCGGAAATGCGTGAGATCGGCCCGGTCACGGTACCTTTCGGAATGTCTACCAAAAAGACGGAGGTGCGCGAGCACATCGCCGACGACATTCTCAATCTGGTGGGGGGACGCGCAGATCTGGGAATCGACCGGGACCTGCTGGCATCCTGGGCGCGTTTCGCCACCCCGCGCGATCCCGCAGTAGCCGCGCATCCGGTTTCTTCCTGCCCGCACCTGTATACCCATCTCGATGAGGCCCAAACGTGGATCTCGCTCCACCACCGCATCGAGGAACTCGATCAGCGTATCGCGGCTTTCACCGATTCGGCCGGGCGGGAATTTGATGCCACCGCCGCGGTATTACGCGAGGTCGGGGTGCTCCAGGGCGACGATGACTCCATCCGCATGGGCCCGGGAGCCGCGCAATTGCGCGAACTGCATACAGAGGCTGATCTGCTCATGTACCAGTGCTTGGCGCAGCTGCCGGAGGGCGGACTGGACGGATCGGCCCTGGCCGGATGGGTGTCCATGTTTTTGGCCGATGATCGCTTGGGGACTGCCCTACCGCGCGATACTCGGCTCTTTGATGCGGCGCGGGTCGCCCGCGCCGAGGTGCAGTACCTGCAATCCCTGGAATATCAGCATGGGATTACGCGCACCCCGGATCTGAGCCCGGGCTGCGCGGATGTTTTCGCAGCCTGGGCTAGGGGAGTGGGCTTGGAGGCGTGCCTGGAATCTGCCCGGATGACCGCCGGGGATTTCATTTCCGCGGCCCGCCGCATTATCGATGTCCTCGGGCAGGTCACGGTGGCCACCGAGGGTACCTGGCTGAGCGATATCGCACGTCAGGCCCGTGACCTCATGCGGCGATCGGAGCTTATGTGAGCGGTGTTCTCTTGCGGCTGTGCGGCGTGGTTCTGGCAGGTCTTGGGCTCTTTGCCTCCTTCCCGCCCCTGAGCTACGGCATCCTCGCGCCGGTGAGTATTGCGCTACTTCTCCTCGTTGCGGCCTCCTGTCACCCGAGCGCTGGTTTCGCCTACGGAGTTCTTACCGGATGCATATTTTTCTCCTTGCATTTTTCCTGGGCCGGAGAAGCCTCCGGGGATCTCATACCCCAACTCGCTCTCGCTCTGTCGCAAGCACTGTTTACCGGAGTGGTGGTGGCAACCTGGAGCGCCATGAGCCAGGCGCGTTGGACTCGTTGCCCGCTGCTATTCCTCCCCGCGGTAGCCCTGGTGTGGACGGGCGCCGAACTGGCTCGCTCCCTGTGGCCTTTCGGCGGCATCGCCTGGGGAACCCTCGCCTTTTCCCAGGTAGATAGCCCGCTAGTGCGCCTGGCACCCTGGGGTTCCACCATGCTGGTCTCCGCCGCCGTCGTGATATGCGGGGCAGCCCTCAGCCTGGCCTTCATTCGAGTGCGCAGCGGTCGGCTTTTTGTGGGGGCCGCTCTGGCGCTCAGCGCCGCGCTGCTCTTCGCTTTCCCCTGGGCACTTCCTCTTCCCGCCACCCCTCCCACCGGTACGCTACGCCTGGGCTATGTGCAGGGGATCGTGCCGCGGGCGGGTAGCCTTCCGGACGGGCGTGATCAGGCCCTGACAGTCACCGAGAATCTCAGCCAAGCAACCCGGGAAATCAACCCGGAGGAGGTAGACCTGGTGGTATGGCCGGAATCCGCCTCCGATCACGATATTCGCGAGCATCACCGCGCTCGGGCTCTCGTGAGCGAGACCTCGAACTACCTGGGTGTTCCGCTGCTCTTGGGAACCCAATCTTACGAGCGTGATGCTTCGGGACAGGCGATGAGCCGAACCAATGATCTTGTTGTTTATCTTCCCAACGAGACCGGGGGAGAGGTAAACGCTGTATACAGTAAGCAGCACCCGGTTCCCTTCGGGGAATATATGCCCTATCGAGATTTCTTCCGAAAGTTTAGCTCCGCGGTTGATCTGGTCTCCGTTGATATGCGGGCCGGTACGAAACCTGCGGTTCTTGACATCCCGATGGGGGAGAGCGGTGCCGGTGGCCACAACAGTACTGCGGGAGCTAAGAGCACCACCGTGCGCCTAGCCACCCCGATTTGTTTCGAAGTGGCGCTTGGAGATGTGGGCTCCGAGGCGATCCGCCAGGGTGCCCAGCTCTACGTGGTCGCCACCAATAACGCCTCTTTTGGGGATAGCGCCGAATCTGCCCAACAATTCGATATGGTCCGTTTCCGGGCGGTGGAATACCAGCGTATTGCGCTCCAGGTTTCCACCGTGGGAGTTTCCGGCGTCGTCGAAACAAATGGCGCGGTACGTGAACGCACCGAAGCGTGGACGCAAGCAGTGCATACCACCACGGTGGCCCTCCACGAAGGTCTCACTCCGGCAGCGCGTTTCTATCCGTACTACCGGGACGGGGTTCTCGGTGCGGCGGCAGCGGTCGGCGGTATAGCATGGGTGTGGTACGCAAGGCTGCGCTGGAAGAAAGGTTAGTCGTGCACGTTCTCATCACGATTCCCACGTACAACGAGGCGGAGAATCTTCCGCGTATTATCGAGCGGGCCCGCCGGGCGGTGCCCGCCGCGGATATCCTGGTTGTTGACGATAATTCTCCGGACGGTACCGGGGATATCGCCGAGGAACTTTCCGGGCGTGATGAGCAGATTCACGTGCTGCACCGCACCGAAAAAGATGGTCTCGGGCGTGCCTATATCGCGGCTTTCGGCTGGGCACTTGAGCACGGATACAGTCATGTGGTGGAGATGGACGCGGATGGTTCCCACCATCCTGAACAGTTGCCGCTGCTGCTGGAGCGCGCCGCGATGTCTGATCGGCCGGATCTGGTCATCGGTTCGCGCTACGTGCGGGGCGGGAAAATTGATGGCTGGTCCAAGCCGCGCGAAGCGCTCTCGCGGCTAGGGAACCTTTATATTCAAGGGATGCTCGGGCTGCCGGTACGTGATGCCACCGCTGGCTACCGCGTGTACCGCACAGATATGCTGGAGAAGCTCAACCTGGATTCCGTGGAAGCACGCGGCTACTTCTTCCAGACGGATATGACCGACCATGTGGCGCGCAGCGGCGGCCATATCGTTGAAATGCCCATCACTTTTTCAGAGCGCGAGGCGGGGGAGTCGAAGCTCTCCGGTTCGGTATTCACCGAATCGCTGAAGCGCACCACGGTGATGGGCGTCACGCGGCGGGGGAGGCAGCTACGCGATGCCGCGAAACGAGCTGCCGCACACCTGCGCCGGCCGCGGCATTGAGCGCCGCGTGATTGACGGTGGCGATTAGCGGTTCCGCCGCAAGCGCAGCTTACCTTCACGCAGTAGCTCGAGGCGTTCCTCCAGCAGCACCTTGAGCTCATCTTCGTTACGGCGTTCCATGAGCATATCCCAGTGGGTGCGCACCGGCTTGGGCGGCTTGCGGTCGTCCACGCCTTCACCTTCGATAAGTTCGGCTTCCACGCCGCAGCGGCACGTCCACGCGGTAGGCACTTCGGCGTCCACCGCCATGGCAACCCCGAATTCGTGGCCGTTCGTGCAGCGGTATTTCACCTGCTGGCGATCCACGAATACCACGTTGTCATCGGTCTCGAGTGAATTGGCTCCGATGCGCATTCCGCGCAAGGAACGTTCAGCCATAGTGCTATCCTTCCTCGCGGGCCGGCAAGCCCGCATATCGTTTCGCTGTTTCTATATTAACGACGACGCCGCGTACGCCTGCGGTTGCGCTCTGGAAAACGGTGCGGTCATGCGTGAAAGAGGGGCTGGACGGGAATCTGGCTCCCCGGCGCTACTTGCCGATAATGTACATTATGTCAAAACGAATTCATGGGGGCGCGAACGGCGGGCCGCTGGATCGGCTCCTGGTAGCAAGCCCCTTCCCCGTACTTTTTCGCCGTACTTTGACCTTGTCCCTTCTTCACCCATGCCTGTCGTTCACACTCTGGACTGTCAGTTTTGATTATTTAAGATATTCGGCAAAATTGCTGGCATGCCGTTGACCTGGGCGCATATCTCTCTGTTCGGGCCGGCGGCCAGCTATCAGGAAGGATATGTATGGCTGAGCAACCACGCTGGCGCCGATTTAGCGTCACCTGGGCCTGTGCCGCACTCATCGGCGGCGCCCTCGCTCCCGCAACCGCGGCGGCCACGGAATCGGATGGGCAGGCACCCCTCGACATCCGCGCCACCGTCGCCGCAGCGGAAAGTGATCCAAATTTCACCGGGAAATGGTTTATTGAGCTTAAGAGCGAACCTCTTATTCGCGGTGGTTCCTCCGCCCGCATCGCGGGCGAGCAGCGCGAATTCACCCAGACGGTCGAAGATGACGGTGGCGAGGTGGACACCTCCTACCAGCATGTCTGGAATGGCGTGACCGTCGAAGCCGATTCGGTGGAACTGGCGCGCTACGTCAACGACGCTAATGTTATCGGTGTTTACCCGGTCCTCACGGTGGAACGTCCCGCCGAGGTGGACTCGAATGCGGAAATTAACCGCCCGGGCGAAACTCCCGATATGTATTCCGCGCGGGAGATGACCGGCGCGAGCGTGGCCAATGAAGAATTCGGCGTCACCGGCAAGGGCGTGCGCGTGGGAATTATCGATTCCGGCGTGGCCATTGATCACCCCGCTTTCGGTGGGAACGGCGTCAAGGGCGAGCGCGCTTTCCCCAATGAGAAGATCGTGACCGGTTACGATTTCGTGGGCGACTCCTTCAATACGGATCGCAGCGATCCGAATTTCCAGCCGGTCCCCCACCCGGACACTCTTCCCGATGATTGCGGGGCCGGCGGCGGGCACGGCTCGCACGTTGCCGGTATCGCCGCAGGTAATGACCCGGAAAGCAAGTTCAAGGGCGTGGCTCCCGATGCTGTAATCGGTGCTTACCGAGTATTCGGATGCACGGGTTCCACCAGCTCCGAGGTCATTCTTTCCGCTCTCGAACGCGCCCAGCGCGACAAGATGGACGTGGTTAATATGTCTATCGGCGCGGCTTTCGCCACCTGGCCCAACTACCCCACCGCGGTGGCTTCGGAAAACCTCGTTGCGGCCGGTGTGGTGGTGACGGCCTCGCAGGGTAATTCCGGTGCGAAAGGTATTTTCTCCGGTAGTGCTCCGGCGGTAGGCCCCTCGGTTATCGCGGTGGGCTCCGTGGACAATACCCACGTGCTGCGCCCGGTATTTATGTTCAACGGCGCGCCCGAGGGATTTGATAATGTCACGGAATCGCCGGCGGTACCCACGGCGGGTAGTCTCGACGTCGTCGCCTATCCCGAAGGGCAAAAAACCGGCGCTGTTGATCTGCCCGGAACACCGTTTACCGGGAAAGCAGTGCTTATCTCCCGCGGCACCTCGACCTTCTACCAGAAGGCGCGCGCCGCGCAGGACGACGGCGCCGCCGCGGTCATTATCTACAACAACCAACCCGGGAGCCTCAACGCAACCATCGCCGGAAGCCCGGCCGTGACCATTCCGGTCATCGCGGTCACCCAAGAACAGGGCGAGCGCTTCGAAGAGGCCGTAGCTGCCGGAAACGCCAGCCTCGAATGGACGGACGCGAAGCGAGTGACCGCCTCCCCCACCGGCGGGAAGATTTCCGATTTTTCCTCCTGGGGCCTGGCTGCGGATCTCCAGCTCAAACCCGATGTGGTCGCCCCGGGTGGCAATATCTATTCTGCGTGGCCGGTCGATGATGAGGTGACGCCCTCGTGGAAGACGATTTCCGGTACCTCGATGGCGGCCCCGCACGTGGCCGGGAGCGTGGCTCTGCTCCTCCAAGCTAACCCGAAGCTCACGCCGGCGCAGGTGCGCGCGGCTTTGCAGAACACCGCTGATCTGGTGACGGTGGACGGCAGCGCGGATTCCCCGAAGCTCGCCACGCACCGCCAGGGTGCTGGGCTCGTCAACCTTCCTGCGGCCCTGACCGCGGTCACGGAACCGGGTACGAATGGTGGTGGGAGCCCCACCGCGTTCACGCCCGCCAAGATTTCCCTGGGCGATTCTGACGTGCAGGAAACGACGACGCTCACCGTGCACAACGCTGCGGCAGCTCCTGTCACCTACACTTTCACGGCGGATACCCACGTGCGCGCCACCAGCGGGCCGCATGATCGTTTCACGAGCTACAACGGGACCGATGCGCAGGTGGCGATTAGCCCCGCGCAGGTAACGGTGCAGCCCGGGGCGGACGCCCAGGTACAGGTGTCCGTCACCGATCCGACGAACGTGCCCGAGGGTACGATCTACGGCGGGTACGTGGTGGCCCACGGCGATGATAATTCCACCTACCAGGTGCCCTTCGCGGGTCTCAAGGGCGATTACGAAAACGCCTTGCAATTCCTCCACACCACGTGGAAGGTCAAGGATATTCGGCCGGATATCGCTCAGAGGCGCCCGGATCTGGCGAATCTGCTCGCCTACGATCCGCCCTCGCTAACGAAGCTCATTGCGTGCCCCAACCCGGCCACCATCTACAAGGGCGAGTGCCTGGATAAGGGTGCGCAGTACTCCAATGCCCCCAATTCTGAGCTCTTTGCCTACGCCATGGACTACGCCAACGGCGCGGTTCCGGTAGTGGAATACCATATCGATTCCCCCGTGCAGAAGCTTGAGATTCGGGTCTTCCACGCGAATGAGGATGGCTCAAAGGGCGCCCCGGTCTCGGAAAATAACGTGGTGCATAGCGAGGACGGTGTGGGGCGTACCGATCTGGGGCGCTTCGCCTGGGACGGTACCTACCTCGAATCCGCCTCGGCGACGACGCGCACCGCGGCTGCCCCGGGTCGCTATGTCTTTGAGTTGCGGGTCGTGAAGGGTACCGGTGCAGGAACAACTGAGCCGACCGGTGACACTCTTCCCGGATTCACCCGCAGCGCCAGCGAAGAAACCTTCGTGACAGCGCCCTTCTGCGTCAAGGAATGCACGACGTCGCAGCCGTCTCCCACACCGGAGCCGACCCCGAGCGAGAAGCCGGAGCCGACCGTCGCCCCGACAACCCCGGCCCCCGCGCCGAGCCCGAGTATCGATCCAACGACTCCGGCCCCGACGCCAACGACCCAGGCCCCCGCGCCGACGCCGTCGGTGGAGCCCACGGTCGAGCCGACCGCTCCTGCCCCCGCGCCTACGACTCCCGCGCCCGCGCCGACACCGAGCGCAGAGCCGACGGAAGAACCTCCGGCCCCGGTGCCCAGTGAGAAGCCGGAGCCGACCGCGCCCGCGCCGACACCGAGCGCAGAGCCGGAACCCAGCGAGGAGCCGAGCAAGCCGGCCACTCCCCCGGCTTCGCACGGCAACACCTTCTTCGTCTCCAATAATTGGACGGCAACCGTTGCCTCGGCAGTGTTCTCTTACGGGCGTGCCGGCGATGAAGTCCTCGTGGGTGATTTCGACGGGGATGGGAAGGATACTTTCGCGGTGCGCCGCGGTAACACCTTCTTTGTCCAGAACTCGCTCGTGGGCGGGAATGCCGAGCAGGTATTCTCCTACGGCCGCGCCGGCGATGAAGTCCTCGTGGGTGATTTCGACGGGGATGGGAAGGATACTTTCGCGGTGCGCCGCGGCAACACCTTCCACATCACCAACCACCTCACCGGAGGAGATGCTGAAGCGACTCTTGCCTACGGGCGCCACGCTGACGCGGTCTTCCTCGGAGACTGGGATGGTAACGGAACGGATACCCCGGCTGTGCGCCGCTAAAGTAGCGCCGGCAGGGTACTTATAGCCCACTAAAGATCCCGGTTACCTCACTGCTCAGGCAGGAAAGGTAACCGGGATTTCTTTGAGCGTATGAAATTTTATAGGGATTCGCGAGAAGAATAGAGTTGCCGCTACGCACCGCGGCGGCGCTTCGCGGCCCGCCGCTGCGCCAGTTCATCCACTACGTCTTCTTCAGCACGTTCGGTAGGAAGCTCGGAAAGCGAACCCTGGATTTCACGCCAGACACGACCAACTGCGATGCCGAAAACGGCCTGGCCGCCCTTGACCAGATCAATGACTTCATCATCGGACGTGCATTCGTAGACCGAAGCGCCGTCGGACATGAGGGTGATGCCGGCCAGGTCTTCCACGCCACGATCCTTGAGCTGCGCAATTGCAACCCGAATCTGCTGGAGCGACACCCCGGTATCTAACAGGCGCTTGACCACCTTCAGGACCAAAATGTCCTTAAAAGAGTAGAGACGCTGGCTGCCGGAGCCCGAAGCGTTCTGCACGGTAGGCGAAACAAGACCGGTGCGATCCCAGTAATCGAGTTGGCGGTAAGTGATACCTGCAGCCTTGCAGGCGATCGGACCGCGGTAGCCGGTTTCGGCGTCAAGCTCGGGAAGAGGATCGCCGAAGAGCATCGGTTGGGTACGCCGATACGTCGCGTCCTTGGCAGTCGCGTCGCTCATAGTCTCTCCGTTTCGCAGCGTGGATTCTGGCCGGTTGCCAGTGTTAGCTACCACGATATAGCAGGCCGCGCGGCAGGTCAGCGCCCGGCGCGGCGTGTCTAAAGCTCAACTTGAGCTTTAGGGTTTGTTGCCATGGCATTGCGCCCCGCAGCACTCCCCTAGCCTACCGCATTCATCCCTGAGAATGGCCAGTTTCCGCCACTTAAAGGCCGCGGCGCCGGCGCGCTCCCACACGAGAAGCGGCCGGCGCCGTCGTTCCCATCGCGATGTGATAAACGATACATGCGATGTTATTGTGAAAATTGAGGCAACTGAGGCTAGTGCGCGCGAGGTGCCGCGCACCGGCCGCAGCGCTTAATTCACCTAGCCCTTATAGGCCGCAATCTCCGCCGCGATGCGTTCCTTGAGCGAGGCCGGCGCC
The DNA here is from genome assembly GCF_003957255.1 of Actinotignum sanguinis. Taxonomy (GTDB): domain Bacteria; phylum Actinomycetota; class Actinomycetes; order Actinomycetales; family Actinomycetaceae; genus Actinotignum; species Actinotignum sanguinis. The sequence goes on along the minus strand of NZ_QDIE01000001.1, from coordinate 6,344 downwards.
CAGGAAATATCCACCGCATTGCGCGCGAAACGCTTGAGGGTCTCCTCATCGACCCCGGCTTCATCCACCACGCGCTGGTAGTTTTCCGCAATGTAGCCACCGAAGTAGGCCGGGTCATCCGAATTGACAGTGACCTTGACTCCGCGTTTATCCAGTTCGGTGAGCAGTCCCACCTTGGAGCCGTCGGATACCCAGGTATTGGAGATCGGGCAGGAGGTGAGCCCGATCCCGTGCTCAGCCATGTAATCGACCAACTCAGGCTTTTCCAGCACGTTGGTGCCGTGATCCACGCGATCTACCCGCACATCCTCGAGGACCTGGCGAATATGCTCGGCCGAATCGGCAATATCGACGTCGCAGTGCATCGTCAGCTGATAGCCCAGCTCACGGGCCTTGGCGAAGACGGCCGCAAACTTGGCGGGCGGGTTGCCGGTTTCGTCCGAATCAAGCCCCACGCCGATAATCCAAGGGCGGTAAGGCAGGGATTCCAGCAGGGTCGCCATGGCGTATTCAGCCTGGAAATCCCGCAGGAAACACATAATCAGAGCGCTGTCCACCCCCAGCTGTTCGCGCGCCTCAATCTGGGCGCGCCGCAGCCCGGAGATGACGGTATGGAATTCCACGCCCCGCGAGGTATGTGCCTGCGGGTCGAAGAACATTTCCACGTAGCGGACGTTCTGGCGCGCTACCTTACGGAAATACTCCATCGCGAGGTCGTAGAAATCCTCCGCGGTGAGCAGCACGCTCATGCCTTCGTAATACGCGTCCAGGAAAGAGGCGAGGTCATCGAATTGGTAGGAGGCCCGCACCTCCTCCTCGCTGGCGTAAGGCAGCTCCACGCCATTGCGCGCGGCGAGCTTGAATTTGAGATCGGGTTCCAAGGTACCTTCAATATGCAGATGCAGCTCAACTTTGGGCAAGCCCTGCACGAAGGGCGAAATCGCGGTCATATTTTTCCTTTCTGCGCGGTCACGTTCGCGGGTACGCGCTACGTTACCGCGCTGCAATAACGGGGTCGACGACGTCAAATTTGACGCAGTCAATGAGGCCAAGATCGGTGATCGCCCAATCGGGAATCGCGGTGATCGACAGGAAGATGAGCTGGCCAAAGGGCGAGTCGAGATCCGCACCCAGCACTTCTCGGGCAGCCCGGTCCATATTGGCTTCGGCGGCCGCCATATCTTCGGCAACCAGGTCGGCAACAATGCCGCCTACCGGGAGGGGCAGCGAGGCGACGACCTCGCCATCGCATACCGCAACCTGTCCCCCGCCCAGGCGGGCCACTTCATTGATCGCCAGCGCGATATCCTCCGGGTTCACACCCGCACATACCACGTTGTTATCATCGGGGGCCGCCGAGGTGGCAATCGCTCCCCGCTTGAGACCGAAGCCTTGAATGAAAGCAACGGGTAGATTCGTGGTTTTACCGTAGCGTTCAGCTACGCATACATAAATGGCATCCTGTGCGGTATCGGGCTGTACCTTGCCGTCCACAACCTTGAGTTCCACTTCAGCGCCGGGGCGCTTGAAAGCAACGTCCTTGGAGAGCACGATGGTGCGCACCCGCGCGGAAGTAGCAGAATCAGCAACCGGAACAGCAATGCGATCAGCGCTGACCGGGGCGAGCTTGAAAGTATCAAGGACCGCGGCGGTGCGCTGCGGGGCATGCGGGGCCTGCACGGCGGCACCGTTCTGCGCCACGATCCGCCCACCCTTGAGGACGGTGCGGGGCCGGAAATCATCGAGGGAATCAACAAAGAGAATATCGGCGAAGCGCCCCGGAGCAATGGCGCCGATGCGGTCATCAAGTTGGAACATCCGCGCGGTATTGATGGTGGCCATCTGGATCGCGGTGACGGGATCGATCCCTTTCTCAATGGCGAGGCGTACCACGTAGTCAAGGTGACCGCGGCCCAGAATGTCGGTGGCGGTCACATCATCGGTGCAGAAACCAACCCGGTGAGCCGGGGCACCCATCTCGGTGATGAGCTTAATGTTTTCCGCGAGCATCGGGGCGGCGGTGGATTCCCGGATAAGGATATTGATGCCGTTACGCATCTTCTCCAGCTCTTCTTCCGGGGAATACGATTCGTGACACAGCGTCACGCCCGAGGCTGCGTATCCGGCTACTCGGCGGGCATCCACAAGCGGCGCGCAGCCGAAGGCGTGCAGGCGATTTTCCTCAGCCAGGTCCATCGCGGTGAGAACCTCTTCATCACCGTATTCCACCATTTCCTGCACGGTTTCCCACAGCCCCACGCATTCGGGCATACGCTGAACTTTCCGGTGGTCTTCCACCGCGAAGCGATGCCCCACGGTGGATTCGGGAACCGTGTAGGGAGCTTTGGCGGGCGCGCCCCACCATACCCGCATGGAGGATTCTTCAGCTTCGGCCAGGAACTCCTTCACGCCTTCCAGGCCGGCGGATACCAGGATCTGGTCCAGACCGGAAATAACGGAGGTTGTTCCGTAGCGGGATACCAGATCCGCGAACATGGTTACGGAAAGTTTGGAGCATTCGATGTGCTGATGCCCGTCGATGAGCCCGGGGGTCAGGTAGGCGCCGTCGGCATCAATAATGGTGGTATTCGGGCCGCGCTGCGCGTCTACGTTCCCCACCGCTGCCACGCGCCCGTAGGCGATGGCAACGGAGGCCGGATAAGTTTCCCCGGTCAGAACGTTAACAAGAATTCCGTTGTCAATAATGGTGTCGGCGTGGGCGCGTCCGTAGGCGACGTCAAGAAGCTGACGATGAGGCATGAGTTTCTCCTAAAAATGATGACGATGTTTGGGCGGGGAATGATGGTGTGGCCATTAGGCAGCGGTAATAAAGGCACGGCGGGCAGCGCGTTCGCGTTCGCGCACCGGGCGCAGCGCCAGGTAAATCACAGCGGAGGCAATCACTCCGGCGGGAATCGAAAGATCTGGTGCCGCGGCGGGCACATCCACGAGGAGCCGGGTGAGCGGGCCCACCAGGTATCCGGAGTTTGTGAAAAGTGCGGAGCAGAGCATGCCGCCCAGCAGCGCGGCCATTCCGGACCAACGCACCCCGCCTCTCCCCCAGTACGGGCCGTGCGATTCAATGGCGAGGCCGGAAAGGTGGTAGGTACCGTGCCGGGCCACCCAGTCGAGCAGGTACACGGTCACCCAGGGGGCCAGCCAAATGCTCAGCGACGCGGCGAAAGCATTGAGGAGACTATAGAAGGCTTCCTGCTGGATCGCGAAAACACAGATAGCCACGCAAATGAGACTATCGATGCACACGATAACCATGCGCGGAACGTGAATACCTGCAGTCTGCAGATTCAGGCCGGAAGAATAGAGGTTGGTGCCGTTTTGGAGCAGCAAACCCACCATAACGAGAACCAGGAAAGGCACCGCGAAAGCCGGGCTGAGGATTGCCGGGACAGCCAGAGGATTAGAAAGCTCCACCTCGGCGGGAACCGCCACGGTTGCCATCGCGGCCCCGAGGCTCTGGAGCAGCACGTAGGGAATAAACCCGCCCAGCGCCGCCCAGGTTCCCACCGCGAGCGGCGAAGAATCAGCGGGTAGGTAGCGGGAGAAATTCGCTCCGCTTGGCGCCCACGAAAGCCCACCCGAAACAATAACGAGCGAGGTTGCAGAAATCAGGGTGAAAAGTGAATCGGTACCCGCCGAGCCACCCGGAGCGGCCTGCGGAATAATCAGTGCCGCTAACACAATAAAAGCCACCGTGAAAATCATGGTTGCGTATTTTTGTGCTGCCATGAGAATCCGGTGGCCAAGAAGAGGAAGAAGAAGCTGAATACCCGCGAGAAGAACGACGACGGCGATCTGCCCGCCGCCCTCCAGCGCAATACCTGCGCGAGCGAGAAGGGCTTCACAGGCGTAGTAGACGAGAATGAGTCCCCCGGCTTCAAAGCCGATGAGCATCAGCCAGGACAGAACTCCATTAATACGAGCACCGCGAGTACCGAGCGATGCTCGCGAAATGGTCATCGTGGTGGTGCCGGTTAGCGGCCCTTGAATGGAGGTCAGCGCGAGAAGCGGATATGCGATAACGTTGCCGATCACAATAACGGCGAGCGCTTGCGTAAATGAAAGTCCATAGAGTAGCACCAGCATGGCGCCGTAGGACACGGTAAAAATATTAGTGGTTGTGCCCGCCCACAGGAAGAAAAGATCGCGGGGGCGACCGTACCTTTCGCGGGGCGAAACAAGGTCGATACCTTGGGTTTCCACAGAACCTGACATTAATTGTCTCCTGCTAGTTGAGGTGCCCAGCATGACCTGGGTTCGGTTCAATCGATATGAAGTTGTACTGCCACACTACTCCTGAGTGGGCGGTGCTGTCTGCCTGACGTGGCTCACTTTTGCGCAAAAGGCTGCTTACCGGGGTGTGGGCTGGCCTGAGTGCAGTGAGCGGAGGTCAAAAACACGCTCCTCGAGTACCGCGGCGGAACGTAATTTAGCGCAGTTCCACTTCGATATTTTCTGTGAGAAGAGCGCCGTAAAGCCGCGCGATAGTGGTGCCGTCCTCGGCGGCCTGGTTGAGAGCGCGTTCGGAGGCGACCGGTGTTTTCTTTGCGAGTTCCGTGGCCAGCTGAGTGGTAATCATCACTGCCTGGGCGTGCGCGGAATTCTTGACGCTGCGAATCTGACGCAGATCGTAGCCGGCTTCCAGCAGCATCACGCAGTAGCGCACAATATCCGCTGATTGTGCGGAAAGGCGCCCCCGCGCATCGGTAGCAAGGATGCCAGCGGTTACGAGTTCCTCAATAGTGCCCAGAGCCGCTCCGGTCATATCGGCCAGTTCGGCTTGGGTAATACGTTCACCCGGTTTTGGGCGGCGCACTTCCGGTGCGGCGACGGCGCGCATTCCCCCGGGGCGCCCCGGGGCCTCAATGATTCCCTCATCGAGCTGCCGCAGCTCCTCCCGGATTTGATCGAGAGGTAGAAAGCGGTCGCGTTGTTCCCTCAGGATGAAGCGCAGACGCTCGGTATCCGAGGTGGAAAAGAGCCGTTGATTAGTAGCGGTGCGATAAGGCGAGATAAGACCAATGGATTCGTAGTGCCGGATTTTCGAGACTGAGAGCATGGGGAATTCATCGGTGAGGGCACGGCGAACCTCCCCGATCCGCAGGGTCGGGTCATGGCTGAGATCATGGGGCCAGGTGCTCGGACTACCATCTGCCCGCACACGGTGGGTTGCGGAAGTGGACGGGTAGGGAGAATCGGGCGTGGCCGTAGAAGCGCGAGATATCACCTGTGTATCACGCACCGGCTCGCGAAGCGTAGAAAGTTAACCGGAATTTTCCGATTTGGATCTCATCACCGGTGCGGAGCGCGGCATCATCCACCCGTTCCCGATTGACGTAGGTGCCGTTGAGAGAACCGGAATCCCGCACATGGAAAGTATCACCACGGCGGAAGAACTGAACGTGCTTACGGGAAACGGTGACATCGTCAAGGAAAATATCGGCACGCGGGGAACGCCCTGCATTCGTCACTTCCCCATCAAGAAGGAACCGAGCCCCGGAATTAGGGCCGGAGAGTGCAATGAGGAGCGCGGAGCCGGCAGGGAGGGCATCAATAGCGGTGCATTCTTGCGGGCTGAGATGCCGTTCAGCCACCGGTTGATCAGGTTGCGCACCAATAGCGGTGAAGCGAGAAGTTTCCGTAGGTGCGGGTGCGGCCGACCTCGGGTCAAATTGTTCAGCCATATGACTTCTCCTTCACTGCCCTGGATTGCTCCCCCGGGCGCGTCTTTATCGGTAACAATCCTATAACGATTTGGGGTGATAACTCTAGTGAGGCCATCCGCCCTTGAGGCGATTCGGAGGCATCGCTCCGCAGTGATTGCCCGGAACTGAGCGCATCGCAGCTCCGCGCAAAGAGCGGGCTACGTCACCTTCTGGGATTTGTATTTTTCTGTGCTCATGAGGTAATCTCATGTGGTCCACGTGGCGATGACCCGATATAGAAATCAGGTTATCGAAACGGGGATAGCGCTAAGTTTTCTTATCGCTTCGGGCTATGGCGCAGTTTGGTAGCGCACTTGACTGGGGGTCAAGGGGTCGTGGGTTCAAATCCCGCTAGCCCGACAAAAAGCCCGGTATCAAGCCAAAAACGATACCGGGCTTCTTTGTGTGAAGAGCAACTGTATGTTGAAACGTATGTTGAAACCGGTAAAGCACCATTGCAACAGGGGTTAATAGACAAAAAGTGGGTCTAATGACGGCGTGTCGTTAGCCCCCGATCTGGCCTTTACGGATGTTTAGACCGTCTTCCCAGGGGTGTTCGGTATCGATATGGGTATCAATCTCGACGGGCTTATCACTAGGCGTACTAACCGGTTCCTTCCT
>NZ_QDIE01000019.1 GCF_003957255.1 Actinotignum sanguinis | reverse complement strand
ATGTGGATATCCCGGTGTTTGTCAAGTATGCAAGGCTATTGAGGCCGGAAAGCTCAACGACCCGGACTTTGTGTTGGTATAGCGAGGGAAAGTCTGGGTATTAGCAACCATTTCTGTCTATTTACCCCCCCCGTCTCTATTTTCTGCGGCTATTGCCTAGCCGGTACCCGCCTAGGCGGTCAATACCTTGGCCGGATTCTCGTACAGCAACTTGTGCAGATCACTTTCACTTACACCTTCCTGGCGCAGCAGATCAATAACGACCGTGGGAACGAAAGCAAATCCATTGCCACCATTCTGGGTCCACATTTGCTTGAGGAAGAGATCGTGGCTGAGGATAATCTGATCCGCATACCCATCCGCGATGAGGTCAGCAAGAACGCTCACGGTTTCGTTAACGGACGGAGATACGCCTTCCTTCGGGAAGGTGATGTCCAGGCCGATCATGTCAAATTCGAGCCACACTCCCCTATCGAGGAGCCGCCGCTGGTAGTCCTTATCAGCGCCGGAAGGATCCGAGTGGGCGAGGGAAACTTTATGCGGCGCCACGCCCTGCGCGAAGACCAGATCGAGAACCTCATCTCCACGCCGCTGCCATCCAGGTATATGAATATTGAGGGCTACGCTCGGATTATTTGTTTGCGCGAGGGCTCCTGCTAGCAAGGATGCATGCTCCCCCTCCGTAAAGAAAGGAGATACCCCGATCTCGCCGATCATGCCAGCTTTAATCTTCGGGTCGCCAACCTCTGACTTTTCCGCTGCGCTTCCTGGAGCGGTATCAATCGCCGGAATACCCTCATTGATATCGGCATCGATTTCTTCTGCAATGGCATCAACGCCGCGCGCGGTAATGCGTTCACCTTCGAACTTTTCCAGATACGGCCCGGCGGACATAACAACGTTGAGTCCGGTTGCTTCCGCAACTTTTAGTAAGCGCGCCGGGTTGCGGCCGATGCTCACAGTTCCGGTTGCGTCAACAATGGTCTGCCCGCCAAGCTCGGCGAATTTACGGACTTCCAGAATGACATCCTGAGCCGGCTTATCCGCCATATTATCTGCGTTGCAATACGGATCTTGACGCAGACCGTACATAAGATCTGGCGTGACTTTCTTGCCGACCAGTTCCTTGGAGAACTCGTAATAGGGCTCATCCACAACGGAGGATAGGTCATTGAAAAGGTGTTCGTGGGGAAGTGTCATCCCCATATCTTGAGCCTTGATGATTCCGCGAACTGTTTGTAGTTCGCCGCTCTTGAGTTGAGACATTGCAGCTGTCCTTTCTTCGCTGCCCTAGTGAGCTTCTTCAGTTTTATGTTCGGTACCCGCCCCGAGCTTACGAGATGGAACCATGGCGATTCCGGCGGCGACCAGTGCTACCGCAGCACCCGCAACCGTAACGGCGTAAATGACGTGCCCTTCTTGCGGGAGGATGAGGTCAATAAGAATCGATCCGATGAGCTGACCTGCGGTCGAAGCGAGGGCGAGGAGCAGCAAACCGAGCTTGCGAACCAGCAGCGCCATGAGCGCGATAGAGAGCAGGCCCAAAGGACCGCCTAGGTACATCCACCACTGAGACGGAAGGTGGAAGGTGGCAGCGCCCATGGCCAATCGGATAATAAAAGCAAGAGCGAGCGCGGAGAATCCAATGATGAAATTCCAGGTGATGGACACCAGCATGGAATCCGCGAGATATCCAATCTTGGAGTTACCTGCCGGTTGCCATCCGGCAAGGAGACCGCCGCAGAACGGCAGAATTGCCAGAGCAATCATGTGGGGAGCAGTGAAATTCGGCGACACCACCAGCACGGTTGCCGCGATCGCGAGGAGAGCACCCAAAATACGGGGAATATTCAGAGCTTGCTTGAACTCAACCCCGATACCGAAACGGTCACAAATGATTCCCGAAATGACCATGCCGGCAATCAATGAGGTCTGGAAAGTAGCTACCCCGAGCGCCCCGACGGAAACTCCTTCGGAAAGAACGATAACCGCTCCGCATAGGCCCGCGAAGAAGTACGGCCACGGCAAAGTTCCACGCCGCAGATGCCCCGGAATCGAAATCAGCGCTTTCCGCAACCTGCGCTGCGGCAGCACGATAATAAACATGACGACGAGTCCGGAGAAGAATGAGATGCACGCAGCCAGATGTCCGTCATCGACCGCAACACCGAGCCGCCCGTTGACGGAACTTTGCATAGGACCGAGCATGCCCGCAAGAACGGTGAGGAAGGTGAACAGCACAATGGCGGTTCCCTGTGCGGCACTCCCGTGTGCACGCACGCGTTTTTCCGCCGCGTGATTTTCCGTTTGCTGAGAATTAGTCACTGCGCCGCCAGGTTCCACGACGCTCGAATTAGATTTTAGTGAAGACATCATTGCCTACTTTCCCGAGAGCCAGGTGACGATATTGTCGAAAAGGGTGGAATATCCGGGCCACTCCATGAACTCCTGCGGAGCCCAATGCGGGGAGATATCCGAGGCGAAAGCTACGGACCGCCCTTGCCCATATTCATGGGCAACCAAGAGTGGCTTATGTGCAGCAGTTGCCAGAATGCTCGCGTCTGCTTTCGCTACGAGATCTTGGAACCCGAGCAGGTACGGCCAGGTTGTATCGATTCCTTGAGTAATGGGATGGTTGATATCCGTGAGCTCTCCTCGGATGCCTTCGGGAGCTTCGATACGGTCGTCATAGCGGTGGATAGTTACCGGGAGCGCTTCCTCAACCGGAGTGCCCGCGTAGTTAGCCATCGCTTGGAATCCCTGGAAGCTGAGATAGCCCCCCGCCATCATCAATCCACCCCCGTTCTTCACCCAGTTACGAATGAGAGTGAGCCGATTCGGGACACGCTTTCCCTCTTCAAAAACTTGCGGAGGGAGAAGAAGAGTATTAGCTCCAACATCCGACAAGATGAGGACGTCATACTCATTGAGTTCCTCCTCCGTGAAGGGAAACTCGACCGCTACATCGTGCGATCGCATATGCGTCACTTCATGCCCAGCTTTGCGCAAGCTTTCGAGAAGCTTTGCGCAACCGATATGCACTTGAGTGTGCGGGAATTGGTCGAAGCCTTTATGGTCAACAATATCGCTGATCCAAGACTCACCCGCAAGCAGAACTTTCACCATCCCAGTCTCCTTCGACTACCAATTATGCTTCGCTCAAGGTAGCGACAGAGCCGTCGGAAACGACTTTCATCACCACACCCATCACTGTCATTGCGCAACGTTACGCAACGCTTGGTTGTTATGTTATAGGCTTGAGGTGTTTCACACAAGACCCTCGTCCATATCAGGAGTCCCATGGCAGCTTCTCTCAGCGAAATAGCGCGAATCGCTGGCGTTTCACCGTCGACGGTCTCCCGGTTCGTGCGCGGAGAACTCAATGTCCGAGGTGAAACCGCAGAGAAAATCCAAGAGGCGATGTCTCAGGTAGGTTGGCAAGCCCCTACCCTAACGAACACTTCGTTGCGCACAATCGCTCTGATCATCCCCAACCTCACCAATCCATTTTTCGCGAAGCTTGGGGCCGAAGTTATCTCCGCGGGTGATGCCGCACAGAAAACAGTGGCGGTCTTCGTTTCGGGAGGGCGAATCGATAACGAGGTAGAACTCATCGAAGAAGCTCTCACAAATCCCACAGTTGATGCGATCATTCTGGTTGGAAATAACTCTCTTGATGACGATATCAATTCCGCTAGTCTCACCAAGCCCTTCGTCATGCTTGACGAGATGGTTCTCAATGTGGACGCATCCCTCGAAAATTCAGCCTTGGGTTACACCAATATTCGCCCGAGCCCTATTCCCTACGTTGTAGCGGACAATGCCAATGGCGCCTACCAGGCAACGAATCATCTTCTTGCCTTTGGGCATCGACGCGTGGCGTTCATTGGTGGACCTGATGGACTTCTCTCCGCGCATCAGCGAGAACTCGGCTACCGGAAAGCCATAACATTCCACGGACTTGAGGTAGATGAGCGATACATTTTCCATGGCCCTTACTCCGAGGCTTTCGGAGCGTCTACACTTCCGCGGCTTTTGACAGCTCCGGATCCGGTCACTGCGGTTTTCGCAAGTTCGGATGTGGTTGCCATTGGCCTCATTCGTGCCGCGGAACAATGTGGCCTGTATATCCCCGATGATCTGTCCGTCATCGGATTCGACAATATTAGTCTGTGCGATTGGATTCATCCTGGGCTAAGCTCAGTACAGCAGCCCATTACAGATATGGCACAAGCAGCCTTGCGTGCGATTGTCGACACCGCCGCCGGTCACGCACCCAGCGGACATATTTTCCCCATGCATGTGGTGACGCGCGCGTCGGTGAAACGGGTTGGTTAACTTTGGACACAGTAATAAAAGTCGGGTGAATACATGACTACCCCCGATTCGCTTGATTTGACACAGCCTCCATCACTGGCGCAGCTTCTGGCTGCCGAAGGCGCAATTCGCGATGCGATCAAAGCACATTGCGGCACCGGTCGCTTCTGGGTCTTCGGTTCGGTAGCCCGTTGCGAGGCAACCACCGAATCCGATTACGACCTCCTGGTGGAGTTCCTGCCCGATGCCAGCTACTTCGATCTCATCGCATTAGAAATCAAATTAAGCGAACTGCTTGGGAAACCGGTTGACATCATGTCGAGCAATTCAAGGGGCTACGTTGCTGATTACGCACGTTCCGAAGCGATAGCGGTGGAGTCTCCTGAAGCGTGAAAGATACCGACGGGCCAACTATTCGAATTTTTCGAGTAGTTCGATATGAGGCACCCTGCAGCTCACGCTACCAACCCAGCACACTCAGCCAGGTGCGGCAGCTCCGCCGTCGTACTAAATACGCGGAACTGCCGCTACCTGTAGCAAAGCTCAGCCACCGGAAAACGCTCGGTCCACCGAATACCCGGCCCCGGATAAAATCCGCTACCCCCGCATCGCTTCCGCGGCGAGCTCGAGGTTGCGAATATATCCTTCCGCGGTCCACGCCGACCGCCCGATAAAGAGACCGCCCATGCCCGGGATTCCCAGAATGTCCTGGTTGTTCTCATGATTGACAGAACCACCGTAAAGAATAGCCTCCACGCGGTTCCCGTAACGCTCCGCAAGCGCGGCGAAAGTGCGGACCAAGTCCTCGCGTCGCGGCGGGCGGCCGTGTTCCCCGATCGCCCAGATCGGCTCGTAAGCGAGGAGAATCCGGGAAGTATCCTTCACTCCCTCCAGAGCTGCGTCGATCTGCGCGGTAATGAAAGGAAGGGTCTCCCCCGCCTCAAATACCTCGGCCGGTTCGCCGAAGCACACCAACGGGATAACCCCGTGGCGCAGCGCGGCTTTGATCTTGAGATTCACGGTCCGGTCCGTTTCCCCGAAGTATTCACGGCGCTCAGAATGCCCCATTTCGATTATGGTGGCACCGGCATCCATCGCCTGCGGGATTGATACTTCGCCAGTCCACGCCCCGGCGTCCTCCCAGGCCGCGTTTTGCGCACCCACCAGGATTCCGGTTCCCTCAAGCTCGCTCGCCGCCACATCGATGGCGGTAAACGAAGGGATAATAAAAGGCTGGATGTCACCGAGGCCGGCAACGTCCACACCAGCAAGGGTGCGGGCATAATCCCGCGCGAAAGCGCGAGTGCCGTTCATTTTCCAGCTGGTTCCAACCCAGAGCATTATTCCTCCAGCGAGCCGTCATATGCGCAGATCGCATCCACATTGGCCTTGGAATGCGAGCTCGGATCGAATTCATAATTGAAGAATTCTTTGGCGAGCCGGCGCGCTAGTTCCGCACCGATAACCCGCTGCCCCAGGCACAGCACCTGCGCATTATTGGAGAGCACCAGGCGTTCCACCGAGTAGGAATCGTGCGCGGTGGAGGCGCGAATCCCCTTGACCTTATTGGCGGACATCGCCACACCCATCCCGGTCCCGCATACGAAAATGCCGCGATCAGCTTCGCCGCGCGCGATCATTTCCGCGCCCGCGGTGGCGAGATTGGGATAAAGCGCGGATTCACCTTCCTTGAGGCCCAGGTCGATCACTTCGTCGATGCGCTCGTCCTTTTCCAGGTCAGCCTTGATGAGGTCCTTATATCCGTACCCGGCCGAATCACCGAGCACCACCACACGAAATCCCATGTTTTCTCCTTTGTTTTCTGTTCTAGACATGTATACGGGTTGGTACATTCTTGCGAAGCCACGCGACAGTGAAGTGGTACGCTCATCGCTATTCCACCACACAAACCGCGCAAAAAGCCATATTTTGGCGTATTTTCACCGTTTTATTTCATATTCTTGCGCGGTTCGTGCAGATTAGTCTCAGAGCGCCTCCGCCGCGGCGGCCATGAGCAGGGCGAAAGACACCGCGCCCGGATCCGGGTGCCCGAGTGACGCATCGCCGTGGGTCTTGGCCCGCCCCTTGCGTGCGGCTAGTTCCGCGGTAGCTTCGGCGGCCTGACGGGCTACTTCGGCCGCGCGCGTCCAGGCATCCTTGAGTCCCACGCCTTCGGCAAGCTCCTTTTCCAGCGCATCGGCAAAGGGTTCGGTTGCGTCCACCATCGTTTTATCTCCGACGACGGCACCACCGTCGCGCGCCACATTTCGCGCCGCATCAACGACGGCCGCGCCCAATATTTCGGCCGAAACCGCAGCGTCATCGTCAAGGTGGGTAGCGGCTTGGCAGATGGCATCTCCCCAGAGCGCGCCCGAGGTCCCGCCCGCACCTTCAGACCACGCCTTACCGGCCGCGTCTACCAGGCTGGCTGCTCCGGCTTTCGCGGAAAGCGCCCGGCGCACCGCATCACGTGCAGCTACCGAGCCGAGGGTCATACCCTGGCCGTGGTCACCATCCCCAGCGATGGAATCCAGCTTGCCCAGATCTGCTTCCGCCGCGATAGCAGCATCGGCAAAAGCGGTGAAAACGGTAGCGATGCGTTCCGCCTGCGCTGCCGATTCTGGTGCGCCGGCGCTGAGTTCCACCGCGTGTGCTTCCGCAACGGGGCGTTCCCGGCGCTGCTGGTTCTCCACATTTCCGGTACGGAAAGCGGGGGTATCCGCTCCGGCCAGCCAGAACTTCTCCAGCTCCTCATCGAGGAAAGCCACTGTGAGGGAAACCCCGGCCATGTCAAGTGAGGTCACCTGTTCGCCCACCACCGGCGCCACAATTTCCAGGCCGCGTTCGGCCAGGAGGGTGGAAACGGCGTGGTAGAGCACGAACATTTCTTCGTACTTCACTCCGCCCAGCCCGTTAACGATCACCGTCACGCGCCCGTTGTAGCCGCCTTCGCGGCGCTCGGGTTCTTCGGCAAGAACACCGTCAACCAGAAGGGTTGCCAGTTCATCCGCGGTGGCATGTTCGTGTTCGGAGATCCCGGGTTCACCGTGGATCCCGAGCCCGAGAGCGAATTTTCCATCAGGCACGGTGAAGAGCGGATCGCCCGATCCCGGGAGGGTGCAGCCGGTGAAAGCGACCCCGAGGGTGCGGGTGGAGTCATTGGCGTGCCAGCCGATGCGTTCGGCTTCGTCCAGGTTGTACCCGGCAGCGATTGCCCCGCCGGTTACTTTCACGACGAAAAGGTCACCCGCAATACCCCGGCGCTCACGGTGTTTTTCCGGGATCCCCGATGCAACGTCGTCAGAAATCTGTACTTCGCGCACGTCCAGGCCGTCTGCACGCATAATGCTGGCGGCTTTCCCAAAGTGGAGAACGTCCCCGGCGTAATTGCCGTACATGAGGAGCACACCACCGCCGTTATCAGCAGCTTGAGATACCGCGGTTACTTGGGACTGCGAGGGGGAAGCGAAAATGTTCCCACATACGCAACCGTGCGCCATGCCTGGGCCGACCCAGCCAGGGAAGGCCGGGTAGTGCCCCGAACCACCCCCAATGACCAGCGCCACTTCGCCCTCCGGGGAGGTAGTAGACCGTACGACGCCGCCGTGCACCGCCTCCACGTACCGCTCATTAGCGGCGATGAAACCCGCGAGGGCTTCAGCGGGGAATTGTTTAGGATCGTTGTAGATAAACGTCATTGTTACTCCGTTGGTTGATCTTTGAGGATTGCACTCTGGCGGGCGCGATCCTCAGCGATTTTTGCTCGTACCGCACCGGATAGGCCGAAAGCCATAATTCCGGCAACGGCGACCGATACCCCGAAGAACACCGTGGTAGCGAACATATTTCCGTTCGTGAGGTCTTGCAGCCATCCGCCGAGGTACGGGCCGAGCATGCCGCCGAGGTTCCCGATACCGTTAATGATACCGAAGCCGGCACCCACCGCCGCCGGGGGTAGCAGCAGGGAGTTGATCGTCCAGTACGGAGCGAAGAAGGAGAGCTGGCAGGCGGTTGCCGCCGCGAGGGCGATCACCACCAGCCATCGCTGGTCCGCCGTCACGAAAGAGGAAAGCGCCAGGATAATGCCGCCAAGGATGAGCGGAATGCCCACGCGGGTGCAGTAGCGCTGGTCGCGGTCCGCGCCCTTGCCGTTGAACCAGATGGCGATCCCGGCGCAGACGGGCGGGATCGCGGAAACCAATCCTACCGTGAGCGAGCCGTGGAAGGACTGCTTGAGGAGGGTGGGCAGCCAAATCTGGAGCCCGTAGAAGCCCAGCCACACAAACATCCCCAGGAAGGCCAGGTACCAGGTGAAGGGATTACGCACCGCGAGGCGCCAATCCGATTCCACCGGCTTTTCGTTGCCATCGATGATTTGCAGGGCGCGGATCTCGTCTTTTTCATCCTGGTCAATCCACCGGGCGGTATCCGGATTATCGGCCGCGAAATACCACCACAGCCCCACGCCGATGACCAGCGGCAGCGCACCCTGAATAATGAAGAGTTCGCGCCAGTTCCCGTACATGAGGATAAGGCCGGCGAAGGGGCCCGTGATGATCGTGGCGATGGGATTGTGCATGATGAACAGCGAGAAGGCCCGCCCGCGTTCCGCCTTGGAGAACCACCTCGAAATGAGAACCATGAGTGCTGGCTGCACCCCGCCCTCAAATACCCCGAGCATGAAACGAGCGATAAGTAGCTGCGTATACGAGTGGACGAAACCAGCGAGAATCGCGCAGACTCCCCACCCGATCATGAGCACAAAGACAACTTTCCGGGCACTCCACTTCTGCGCTAGGTAGCCGCCCGGGACCTGGAGTACGAGGTACCCTATGAAGAAGATTCCCGCGGCAAATCCGGCCTGGGAAGCATCCATATTGAGACTTTCTCGGATGCCTTCCATGCCGAAGCCAATATTGACACGGTCAATATACGCGATGATGTAGATCGTGATAATAACGGGAATGAGAATTTTCCAGCGGCGCCGCGCTGACGTGGGAACGTGGATCGGGGTTGTCATTTATGCCTCCTCGGCGATTGCTTCGAGCGCATAAACGCGTGCGGGACCACCATCCGCGCCTTTGATTTTCAAGGGTGCAGCAAAGAAGAGGAAGCGTTCCTGGCTCAGTTTCTCCAGCCCGGCCAAGTATTCGATTTGTAGAATCCCTTTGGGCAGCAGCACGGTATGGCAGGCCCAGTCTTCAATGGGTTCATGGTGCTCGAAATCCGTGAGGTACGGTTCGCGGATCGCGCGGTCCTGCGGGAAATCAAAAGCAATTGCCTTGGCCTCAAGCTCGAGGAGGTATTCCGCACCGGACTTCGTGATCCACGGGGACCTGGTCCAGAATTCTGGCACGGTTGTGGGGTGGCGCAGTGCCTGGTTGCTGCGGATAAGTACGACGTCGCCGGCGCGTACCGCGCCCGCCCGCGCCTCAAGAACTTCACGGGAAAGTGCAGCGTTATCACCCAAATCTGCGACGTCAATAAGACTTGCTTCCCCGCAGAAACGCTCGATGGGGAGCATCTCGATGGTTTCGAGGGCTCGATCAACGTGCTGTGGCGCATCGCAATGGGAGAAATTATGGGCACCGTAATCTTTAAGAACAGTGGAACGGAAGGTAAATTCCGGTTTCGGGAGTTCCTTGAAAGCGAACTCCGGAGCAAAACGCCAATGCGGCTCAATAAGCATCGACAGGTCGACGACGCGGTAGTGATCGAAAAATCCCATAGTAGTTGTCCTATTTTTCGGCGTGCGCGGCCATGCGCACGGCTTCCGATGTTGTGTTGAGCAGGTCCTGCGGGAGGCGGTAGATCCGCACCGCGTTCTCTGCGTAGGCGGCTCGTTGTTCCGCCTGGGACCATCCGCTCGTGATCTCGCGGAAGCCATTCCAGATGTCTGCGAAGCTTCCGGCAACGGAATCGACCGGGAAATTCGAGGCGAACATAATGCGTTCGGTTCCGAAAATCTCGGTGATTCTTTCCACGATGGGACGGTTATTTTCCACGGTCCAGGGCTGGTCTTTCAACCCGATCCCGGAAATCTTGATGGAGACCTGCGGATATTGCGCCATGAAATCCAGTGCGCGCGCCCAGCCGGCGATCATATCCGGGTGGCGATCCGCGGGCAGCCCGGAGTGGTTAATGATGAGGGGAATATCCGGGTTCTGCTCCAGAACGGTTTTCGCCTCGGTCATATGCCACCAGGCCACCTGCAGGTCGAAACTAAATCCGACGGCGCGCAACGCTGCGTAACCCTTCTGCCACTGCGGATCGGTGAGCAGGCTCGGGTTGCTTTCTGCACTAACCGGAGAATCTGACTGCCCGGGCTTATTACGAACCCCGCGCACAATAGGAATCTCAGCTAGTTCTTCAAGGGTTCCCTGCACCTGCGGATCTTTGAGAATCGCATGCCCTACCCCGGCGTTGGGGAGGCCGAAGCGATCCGCGATATTTTGGGTGTAGCGCATTTCGCCAACCGGATCATCGAGTTCCCATTCGGTTTCCATCGTTACCGAACCGACGAGGTTGAGATTAATACTCGCGGCTAAATCGGTGAGATCCGCCGGCAAGAAATCAACTTTGATTGGATCGTAATTTCCGTAGCGGAAGGGGATATGCGCATCGGGGCGCAACCAGGGCTGGTAACCCAGATGCGGCTCCCAAAAGTGATGATGCGCGTCAATAACTGGACCTGTGTATAACTCCATTGTTTCCTCCTTGGTCCGGGTGCGGTGGTGCCATTGCGGTGGCACATGCCGCAATGGCACCACCGCACCCAAAAATTCGTCGCTACGAGACGCGCTTAGGCGATAAGCCGCCGCTGCGCCAAGGGACGATTGAAATTAATGAGGGCGGAACCGATCATGTACAGTCCTGCCGCGCAGGCGAGGAATACGAACGCTCCAGTAAAGGATCCCCCGGCTGCCTTGATCGCGTAGCCCATGATGATGGGAGCAAGCGCACCGCCCAGGGATGAGGCCATGTTCATGACAGAACCAACCGTTCCCACCTGACTCTTCGGGGCGAGCCAAGCCGGAATAGCCCAGTACAGCCCACCGAAGTTCGTGAAGAACACCGCGCCAGAGAGCAGGAAAAGTGCGCTCATTCCGGATGGTGCGAAGGGAATTGCCGCCACGCATACCGCCATGCCGAGGGCGGAACCGACCAGTAATGCCTTCATGACCTTGTTGTAATCATTGAAGGTGCGCCGGCCCCAGTCCGCGAGCCACCCGGCTACCAGCTGGCCCACCACGCCCATCATGAACATGAAGAAGGTGCCCCGGCCTAGGCCGGCTAAATCGAAATCGCGGGCACGCGAGAGATAGGACGGGGTCCAGGAAATGAGGCCCCACCATACTGTGGCCCAGCCAAGACGCCCGAACCAGAAGGCCCACCAGGAGGTGGAACGTGCATAGTCAACGATGCGCGGGAGCTTGGCCTTTTCTTCTGCGGTGAGTTCGGCACCTTCCTGACCTACCTCACCTTCGCGGATGTGTTCGAGTTCTTCCGCGCTCACCCGTGGGTGTTCTTCCGGAGTGTCACGCACCCAGATGTAGTAGATAATCGCAACGATCACCGTGATCCCGCCGGTGATATAGAAGGCCCACCGCCAAGATCCGAAGAATCCAATTATCGCGGTGACCATAATGCCACCCACGGCAGAGCCGAAGGCCCCGGCCATATCCACGAACGTGGCACCGCGGGCACGTTCCCCGGAAGGCAACCAAGAAGAGTTGAGCTTGGAACCCGAGGGCGCACACGGCGCTTCCAATGCACCGAGGAGCAAACGGGACACCCCGAAACCCAAGCCGGTGTGGATGAAACCGATAACCATCTGAGTTCCGCCCCAAAGGGCTCCGGCCGCACCGATAACGCGGCGTGGCCCAAATTTATCGAGGAGCCAGCCACCGGGAACCTGGAAGATGAGGTAGGTCCAGAAGAAGGTGGAGAGAATCCATCCCTGCATATCCTCATCGATGCCCAGTTCCTTATCGATAAAGGGCAGGGCGATGGACAGGGTGGTGCGGTCAATGTAGTTGAGCAGAATAATGAGCCACAAAATCATGAAGACTTCGATGCGAATCTTCGATTTTTTACCCTTCTTCGGGTGGCGCACTGCGTGCTTATTAACGGACATGGTGAACCGGCTTTCTATGCCTGGGCCGCTTCTGCGGTCTTGACCCCGAGGGAAGTAGCAATATCGAAGGCTCGCTGGGAGGGACCGATGGAGGCAATACCCTGGCCCACGATTTCGTAGGCGGTGCCGTGGGCCGGGGTGGCCAACGGAACGGGCAAACCTCCCTGAACCGTCACACCCTTATCGAAGCCAATGGTCTTGAGCGCAATCTGGCCCTGATCGTGGTACATCGTGACAACGCCGTCGAAATTCCCCTTCTGGGCACGCATGAAGGTAGTGTCCGGCGGGAAGGGACCCTGCACATTAACACCATCAAACTGGGCGAGTTCCACACCCGGGGCGATATGGTCAATTTCTTCCCGGCCGAACTGCCCGGATTCTCCACCGTGCGGGTTGAGCGCGCATACCGCGATACGCGGTTCTTCTACCCCGATGCCCTTAATAACATCGTTGAGAAGGTTAATGGCATCGCGAACCGCTCGGGCGTTAATACGGGCGGCTACTTGCGAGATTCCACAATGGGACGTGACGCGCGAGGTAGTGAGCCCGGGAATGAAATTGAGTTCGGAAGTGAAGCCGTCGTAATTGAGTTCCTTGGCGAACCAACGCAGCTCGTCCTCTTCATGCATGCCGGCTTCGTGGAGCGCGGCTTTGTTGAGGGGGAGGAAAATAATCGCATCCGCTTTGCCGTCCTTGTACATGCCGATAGCCTTGAGGAGATCGGATTTCACACGCCGACCGCCTTCCACGGAATGCTCCCCGCGTTTAACGGGCTGATCTTGGAGCTCGGATCCCACGATCTGCACTTCACCGGGCTTCGCTTCTTCCGAATAGGGGAAACTCAGAGAAAGCTCCGCGCAGTATTTCTCTACTTCGGAAGCCGATGCAAGCAGCTTAATATTGGCCTTCTGACGGTTCTCCTCATCGGCGCATAACTTCATCGCCAATTCGGGGCCGATGCCTGATGGATCACCGATAGTCATAGCAAGATTGGGAACGATAGTCATTGTTTTCTCCTTTGTAGCTGTGGTCGCTCGTGCGGCCAGTGACGGACGGATAACTGGGTAAATAGGTTCGGGGATTAGTACGACGGCGCGGGGGCCGACTCACGAGTAATCTGTCCAATGGCATCCTGGCCCGTGGCGGAAAGATTCGCGTTGAAAGGATCAATGGTGCGCAGTGCGGAGCGCAGTACCTGGCGGATATAGCGGGCATTTGTTGCTCCCACTCCCAGCCAGTCCGAGCCGTAGTGTTCCACCATGAATGCTCCGGTAAAGCCACCCCGCAAAGCTTGCCGAATCACGGCGCGGTAGTTAATAAGTCCGCTTTCCAGGGGAACCGGCGCGGACATATAGGTGCCAGTTTCCGGGTCCTCATCGCGAATATAGTTCTTGATATGCCAGTAATTGGCGTAGGGAAGAACCGCATCGAACATGTCCTGGTAGCTGGGCATGGGCCGGTGCAGGCGAATGAGGTTGCCAATATCCGGATTGAGCCCCACGTTGTCACGGTCAATATCACGCACGAAACTCACCGCGCCGTCGTGGGTTCCCACGTAGGTGTCTTCGTACATTTCCAGGCTGATGTGCATTCCGAGCTGGCCGGCGTGCCGGGCTAGTTCCCTCACCCGTTCCACCGCGAGCGGACGCAATTGCGGATCGCATACGTGCCCGGGTGCTAACCAGAACCACAGCGCTTTTTTCTGCGCCGGGGTGAGGGCCTCCATAAAGCCGATATTGATGACCTGTGCCCCGAGCTCATGCCCGCGATCAATGAGGTCATGTACGAAGGCAAGATTAGTATCTCCGTTGCGAACATCGACGACGGAACGCCTACCTACGGAAATAGCGGGAATGCTGAGGTCGAGATCGCGGCACATATCCCGGAAAGACGCGAAGCGTTCCTCGGATATCTCAACAAGGGGAACCCAATCATCCATCGGATCAATGGCACCGAAACCAAGCTCCTTGACTTGGAGAAGCTGGTCTTCCCATACGCTTACCGGTGCGGTTCCTATATCCTCCCCTGTTTCTGTGCGGGATCCGAAATTCATCTTGGCCGCAATTGGCCAGTTATCCGCCGTATACACCTCATCACTCCTTTCGCCGGCCCCGGTTCCGGGGCCGGCGCTTATCTGCCTATTGCTAGCGAGCCTTAGCTCTGCCCGAGTCCCTTCTTGAGATCTGCTTCGTACCCTTCGAGGTACTTGACGAAATCATCGCCGAAGAGAGGATCGATCTGCATGAAATTGGTTTCCATGTAATTGGTGAAGTCCTTGCTTTCGCTGTACTTCTTTGCTGCATCGATCCAGTACTCGCGGGCTTCTTCGCTGATCCCACCTGTCGCGATAAGGCCGCGGAACTGGGAGAAGGTCACGTTAATGCCTTCCTCCACGGTGGTGGGGATATCCTTGAGCGCATCGTAGCTATAGCGATCTTCGGAGATCACGCACAGGGGAACAAGATCGCCGGCTTCCAGCTGGCCCATCACTTCGCTGGGATTACCCAGGGCGACATCAACGTGTCCGCCGAGCAACGCAGTCACGGCTTCACCGCCGGATTCGTAGGGCACACGTTGGAACTGCACACCCTGATCCTTTTCGATGAGTCCGAATTGGATAGCGTCGTTACCGGTAACACCACCGGAGATGGAGACCTTAACAGGGCCCGCCTTCGCCGCATCCACCACAGCACGGCAGGAATTGTAAGGAGAGCCCTTCTTTACAACCATGATCGTCGAGTCCTGACCCACCTTCATGATCGGGGTGAAACTACGCCACGTGAAGGGCACATTTTCGGTGAGAGGAAGGTTTATGAGGGCGGTTTCGGTGGCGAGGAGCTTGGAACTATCACCTTCTTCGCCCAGGAACGCAGCATAGCCGACGGCGCCGCCGGCACCCTGGCGATTCTCCACCGAGATGGACTTACCTGTGACGTTCTCCAGGCCGGAGGCGATGGCACGGCCTGACATATCGGAACCACCACCGGGGGCCATAGGTACCACCATGGTGATACGGGCGCCGGGATCGAAATCGCTTCCTCCCGCGGAGGAACCCCCGCCCTTATCCTGACAGCCGGAGAGGGCAAGGAGCGCGCAGCTAACAGCGGCGATACCGCTCATGAGTCGTGATATTTTCATTGTTATTCCTTAGAGTTGATCGTCGTTGATCCGGATTGGGGGATGTTACCGCCTAGCGCAAGACCCGGCGGTGGGGTGGTTGTCGTGTCGAGAGCGCGGGTTCCGCGCGCGGCAGAGCCGGCGCACTCCCCCACGGCAGCAGGTTGCGCAGCATCCACGGACGGCACAGGCTCAATCGCGGAAGTCGCTTCTGCGGGATCTTCGGCCGCCGCGGATTTGCGGCTGGATTTACGTGAAAAACGCTTGAGGAGGCCCGGGACCACCATGATGGCAAGGGTGATGCCAAGGATGGTCAAGGCCAGGGGCTGACGGAATACGATGGTGAGATCGCCCTGACTGAAAGCAGAGGTCTGCACCAGATAACGTTCCACCATGGGCCCAAGCACCATGCCCAAGATGAGCGGCGCCGTCGGATAGTTATATTTCTTGATGAAGAAGCCGGCCAAACCAGCAACGAAAAGAACTGTGAGTGCAAAAACACCATTCTCTACCGCAAATGCCCCAAACATCGAGAAGAAGATAATGAGGGGATAGAGATAGGAGTAAGGCAGGCGCAGAACTTGGGCAAAGACGGGTGCCATGGGCAGGTTGAGGACGAGTAGGATAACGTTCCCGATGAAGAAGGACGTTAGTAAACCCCACACCAACGTAGGTTGGTTCTCAAAGAGGAGGGGCCCCGGCTGGATCCCGTACATGACGAATGCGCCGAGAAGAACTGCCGTCGTCGTACCACCGGGAACGCCCAACGCGAGAGTCGGAACGAAATTCGCATTGGCCGCGGCGTTATTCGCGGATTCGGAGGCTGCTACGCCTTCAATAGCGCCCTTACCGAAATTGCGGGAGTTCTTGGAGACCTGCTTTTCCGCGCCGTAGGCGACCAGGGAGGCGAGGGTGGATCCCGCACCGGGCAGGCAGCCGAGTACAAATCCAAGTCCGGTACCACGAGTAATGGCCGGGAAAGCCTGCTTAATATCGGAGGGCTTAATGACCATGTCACGCATGCGGGCACGAATCGGTTTCGCGGTGCCCGCACCGATCTGGGACACCACTTCACCGATGGCGAATACTCCGATCATAACGACGACGAAATCAATTCCGCCCAGCAAACTCACGCTTCCAAAGGTGAAGCGCGAAGCCGCGAAGGCCGAGGACATTCCCACGGTGGAGAGCACTAAACCGATACCGGCCATCATGAGGCCCTTGGCAAGGTTATCGCCGGAGAAGGAGATAATAGTGAGCAGGCCCATGATCATAATGGCGAGCATTTCAGCCGGGCCGAAACGCAGTGCAAATTGAGCGATAGGAGCTGCCACCAAGCAGAGCAGAATGAGGGAAACGATGGCGGCGAAGAAGGAGCCGATGGCAGCAATCGCGAGCGCCTTACCAGCTTTTCCTTTTCGAGCCAGAGAGTAGCCGTCTATAACTGTTGCGACGGCGCTCGCATCTCCCGGAGTGGCAATGAGGACCGCGGCAATCGTGCCGCCGTACTGGCACCCGTAGTAAATACCCGCGAGCATAATGAGCGCGGTGACCGGCTCCATCGTGAGGGTAAGAGGCAGCAGAATTGCCACGCCCGTGGTGGCCCCCAGTCCGGGGAGCATCCCGATAACGGTACCGAGAAGTACCCCGATGAAACACCAGAGCAGGTTGTCTGGAGTGAGAGATGTTTGGAAACCGAGTAGAAGATTCTCAATCATGATATGTTCGTTCCTCCCTTACACCAGGTCAAGCATCCCGGTAGGAAGCGGCACTTGGAGAAGCACAGAGAAAACCACGTAGCCGAAGAGGAAGGTGAGAATAGCAGCGAGGAGCCCCTGCCACCATTTGCGCCGTTCCACGAAAACAACGAGGACAAAGACCATGAGCGTGACGGAAAACAGCAGGCCGATCACGCGGGTGAGGATAATTGCGCCAAGCATTGCGAGGAAGACGTAGACTACCGCGAGCTGACGCTGGCGTTCGGTGCGTTCACCTTCCGCGGGCGTTTCTTCTGCCGCGTACTGTTCCATCAGCTGGACGGATTCGTCATCTTCTGAGTCAGTTTCCGGCGCGGGCTTCGTGATGTTGGAGCGAATGAGATCCCAAATCGAGGCGAGGACAATAACGCAACCGGCGACGAAAGGCATGAGCCCGGCACCAACTTCGCCATTGGTTTCTGATAGTCCGTAATTCCATCCCGACACGATGACGTAGATGCCGATACCTAAAATAACGAGGCGGAAAGCCAGTGCGCCGATATCCCGATTTCCGCCCTGGCGTTGGGCTTGTGCCGGCGCGCTTGTGGTGGCACCCGTGGTGTTCGGAGAAACCGCGCCGGGTGGGTGCATCCCAGGGTCTCCATCGGTCTTCACCGTTGTACTCCTCATCGAGCAACCTTTCCTTCTGGTAGTGCACTTCTGTGGTAGGGATGACGTTTCTGCTTTGAAATCGACATCGACAGTGACGCGCGCTACTAAGTTTCCAATATCCTATATCGTATAGGATTCTGTGACAAGGGTCGCGCGGTACTATGACATGCCGAAGCTACACAAAAACGAAACGTT
The DNA here is from genome assembly GCF_003957255.1 of Actinotignum sanguinis. GTDB lineage: Bacteria > Actinomycetota > Actinomycetes > Actinomycetales > Actinomycetaceae > Actinotignum > Actinotignum sanguinis. The sequence continues at coordinate 24,413 of NZ_QDIE01000019.1, read as the reverse complement.
CTCAGCCGTCACACCGATGCCGAAGGAGGAGCGATGGGGCAGATTCTCATCACGGTCGGGGTTGTTATCTACCTAGGTGTCGCGGTGCTCTGGGCTATTAACTTGGTCCGCGGATTGCGCCGCACAGCAAAGGATCCCCACTCGCAGCTGGATCGGGGCGCACGGCGAACCACCTACTTCGCCTTAGCTACTTGCTGGGCTTGGCCTGCGTGGATCTTTATCAGCCTCGCGCTTGCCGCGCGGCGCATTCGCCAAGCCGGCCGTGGATGCTAATAAACGATTTATTCCGCGTCAGAAATTGATCGGCGCAGCACCCCGTTGAGATGGGCTTCCATCGCAGCTAGTGCATCCTCGCGCGCACCCGAGGCAAAAGCCTCCAAAATAGCATGATGCTCCGCAGTGGCCTGCGCACCGTCAGAACTCCCTTCCCCAACGGTTTGGCGAATGCGGTGAGCCTGGAAAGCGAGGTTATCCACCGCCGATTCCAGGTATGAATTATCGGCGTAGCGAATAATAACGCGATGGAAGTTCCAATCGGCATCGAAATAGTGGCGGATATGGGCAAGGTCAAGGTGCCCTTTTTCGTGTTCAAGATTCTGCCACGCATCTTCGTGTTCGGCGTGGGCCCGGCGCAATTCTGGAAGAAGTCGCTTGGCATGCGGATAAGCCCAGTCAACCGCCTGAAGTTCCAGAAGCTTACGGACATCAATGAGTTTGCGAATTTGCTCCGTAGAGATAGGGGGCGCCACCCGGTAGCCGCGCCGAGCTAGACGCTCCACCAAGCCAGTATGCTCCATTTCCACCATGGCTTCGCGTACCGGGGTAGGAGAGACATCGAGATCACGAGCCAGGCCGTCAATGCTCAAAGATTCTTCCGGCTGGAACACGCCGCCCAGCAGCATATCGAGTATGGTGGAATACACATCGTCACGCAAAGCAGCACGACGACGCTTAAGCAGAGAACCGGTGACGGCCACGGCGACTCCTCGAAATCCAATGAACACACTCTTCGCCCACCGTCTCGCGCCGTTAGCACGCAAAGAATCGCGTCACAGAGGCGGGGGTATGGGCATAGTATACCGAGGGCGCTGGGCCAGCTCCGGGACTTGAGTCAAGGTCACTTAAACAAAGGAACGCCGCTGCGATTACCGCGGGCGGCTTGAGTGCACTCATCAAGCCGCCCGCACTTTATTAGCTTTTTCGGGAGGTCCGTAGGCTTGCTGATCAGCGCCCCTCCGTGCCTTTCGCGCGCCTCCCGCAGCGAACCTCGCGCGTACCTCCGTTAGCGCGACTCCCGCGCCTCCGTCAGCGCACCTCCCGCGCCTCCGCGATCCGATTGCACAGCGCAGCCACGGCATCCTCGTCATTGGAGCCGATCTCATAGGCGGAAATGTCCTTGACCGCCGCTACCGAATTCGACGGGCAGATCGCCACACCCACTTCGCGCAGCCAGGGCAAGTCATTCGCGGAATCGCCGATGCCGGCGGTGCGAGCAACCGGGGCGCCGAGCCCCTCGAGGATGGTGCGCAGCGCCACCCATTTATCGGTCGCCGGGCTGGTCACCTCAATGGTGCCGTCATAGGAGCGCGCCGCGTTGGGGAATTCCGCCGCAAGATCAGCGCGGATACGCTCGTACTCGGCGTCGTTGGCAAAAAGCGCGGCCTTGAGGCGGTCTTCGCGCGGCAGCTCCTCCAGATCCGCCACGATGGGCTGCTCGCCTTCGTTGCGTTCGGCGAGCACCCGCACCGCTTCGCCGTCCTCCTTGGCGAAAAGGTGGTCGCGTCCAAAAATAACCAGCTGGAGGGCATGCTTGCGGCAAAAGTCGAGGATGCGCGCGTAGAGTTCATCATCCATAGGTTCGTACGACGCCGCGCCTACCTCACCATGCGCATAATCCCGCACGGAGGCCACCGCCATAGCGCCACTAGCCGCGATCAGCGGGCCGTCAATATTGGCACGCTCGTAAATCCCCACGGTAGCCGGGTATACCCGGCCGGTCGCTACGATAATCGCGACGCCGGTGGCATGCAGCCGGGCCAGTGCCGTGATCGTGGCATCGGAAACGTGTTTGTCATTGCGCGCCAGGGTGCCGTCCAAATCAAGGGCCAGCGCGTCAATGGCGAGAAGGTCTGCGGGAAGCTCTGCTTCCAGGTCCAGATGAATAGCCATATCTCCACGGTACGCTACTCGCGCGCGCTCCGGGTGGGCCGCGCGGCCGGCATCACCGCAGCCACACCCGCCGCCGACACCGCCCGCTACCGGTGGCTCACCGTTTCTTTCCCGTGAATTTCCACCAGCTGCGCGGTGGCGGACTGGCCATCCTTGGCGATCTCCGTGATATCAATCGTCAGGGCCAGCTCACCCCAGGCCGGATCCGGGCTGGCCGGCTTGGGAGTTTCACCCGGGCGCGTCACCACCGCCGGATCCACGGTTTGCAAGCCGAGCCGCTGGGGCGAATAGCTTTCCAGGCCGGCGATAGTCACCCGCGCTCCCCCACATTGGGGCGGGTAGCTCAACATAAACACCTCACACATGGTGGCCACCCCGCCGCTAATAATCACCCCGCCGCGCACTTTCACTTCCCCGGTCCCGTGCGCAATAGCCGCAGCGGGGCCGGATTCGGTATCCCCGGGGCCGCCGGGGAGGGGCGTGGCCGGTGGCGGCGTCGTCGTATCACCACTGCAGCCGCCCAGGCCCGCCACGCCGCAAAGCGCAGCCACCACGCCCGCGGCAACCGCCATCATGTTCTTGCTCCGCATGTCACGCCTTTCGTTTCCGGACCCGTGCCCCGCGCGGATTCGACCGCGCTTACTGGTAGCTCACAAAAGCCGGGGTCGGCTCCACCTGGGTGTAGGTTTCCTCCGGCGTGAGCATGGGGGTGTCCTCATCGTAAAAGTTCTTCCAGCCCCACGCCACACCCGCGGGCGCGTAGCTGTGCAGGGTGCGCCAGGTGTCCTGCTTGGCGGCCTGGCTACCCTGGCCGTCGGCGTGGATCACCAGCGCAACTTCGGCGCGGGACCGGTCGAGCTGATCTACGTCGCGCAGCATCTGCACCTGGAACTGGTGCAGAATCACGACTTTCTGGGGTAGCTGATTCTCCCGCACAAAATCAGCGAGCCAATTAATGGTTTCGTTGACTTCGCTGATCTCCACGTGGCCGATGCGCTCGAGCGGGAAATCATCCGGGCCCAGGCGCCATTCCGGATCCAAGGCGATACCCACATTCGGGTAGCGCAACAGCTTCTCGTAGCGTTTGACCTGCTCCGGGAAGCTGGAACGCCCGGGCTGGAAATCGAGGACCACGTACTGGCCGTGCCGCGCGGCCTGCTCAATATAGGGGATGAAAATATCCGGATCCCATTCGTGCGAATAATTACCATCGTCACCGGCCTGTCCGGCTGCCACCGTCACGATGAGTTCCAACGCGGGAATAACGGCGTCCTCCGTGAGTGCGCGATAGGGCTGGGCATGCGCTGCGGCCCGCGCCACGGTTTCCTCTACACCCTGCTCGCCGAGCACCCCCAGCGCGGCCGTGACCGGCGAACCGTAAAGCGCCACGTAGCGCTTGCCGTCCAGCACCAACTGCCCGCCGCCGGGCAGTTCCGTTCCGGTGCGCGCCGCCGCTAATTGCCAAGAAAGATTCGGAAGGTCGACGCCGAAGCTGGCCACCGCCGCCTCGCTTCCCGCGAGCGCGCGGATAGTTGCACTGCTTGCGCGCGGATCGGGCCCAGATTCGACGACGGCGCCACCTGCCGCGCGCACCGTGGCCAGAGTAGCGGAATTCGCACCGTCGGTAATGACGGGGAATGGCGCGGTGGTGGTGGCCGGCAGGTAGTGAAAATCGGCCGGGGTGAGCGGGTACCGATACTCCTCGACCGTGCCGCTAAACCAGGCCGGGGCCGCGGTTCCAACCAGGAGAGTATGCGTGACTCCGAGCCGCTCAAATTCCGCGGCGAGGGCGCTCTCGGCAATCGGGGCTTCGGGCTGCGCCCCTCCTTGAGGCGCGAGAGGCGCGACGTGCGCTTGCGCATTCCCCACCGAGAAAACCGGCACCCCGAGAGATTCGGCCAGCTCACCGGCCTGTTCCACGGAGTCCGGGCCGCTCACTACCGCGAGCCGGGCGCTGGCAAAAAGCGCGGCGGAGGCGGCAAGGGCACCTTCCCTATCCGCGACGGGGAGCACCAGATCCGCCGTTGGAGCGCGGTGCACGGCAATGGGACCGCGTTCTTGGGCGCTCGGGGCACTGCTGCATGAGCTGAGACCGAGAGCTAGAAAGAGGGCCAGGACGGCGAGCAGGGTGAGCGATGCCAGGTGCGGTCGACGGTGACGATGCGGCACAAAACTTCCTTCCTTCGGCGCCTTTCCAGGGTAGCGATAATGCGCCGCCCGCGCATCTTGGCTACTGCGAAAGAGGCTCCTCGCTTACGTCCGCTTGGTAGTCAGCGAGGAGTGCTGCCGCGAAGGCGGCGTCGTCGGAATTAATGGAACGGAGCACGCGGGCCGGAACTCCACCCACAACGCTCCCCGGCGGGACGTCGCGCAGCACCACGGCGCCGGCGCCCACCACGGAATTTTCACCGATGGTCACGCCGCCCGCGATGGAGGCACCCATGCCGATCCAAACGTTATTTTCGATGGTGATGGGGCGACCGTATTCGAGGCGGGTGGCGCGCAGAGCCGGGTCGATGGGGTGCGAGGCGCAGGACATGGTGACGTGCGGGGCAATGAGGACCCCGGCGCCGATGCGCACCGGGCACAGGTCGAGGATCACCGCTCCGGTATTAATGAAGGAACCCTCCCCCAAGCTGATATTCACGCCGTAATCGCAGGTGAAGGGGCGCACAATCTGGGAGCCGGCCCCGATTTCACCGAGTAGTTCGCCCAGGATTTCGGTGGCACGCGGGCTACCCCAAGCGGCCTCGGCGTTGAATTCTTCCAGCAGCGCGATGGCGCGTTCGCGCACCCGGGCTTGCGTTGGCCCCCAGCGGTAGAGCCGGCCTTCCACCATGCGCCGCCACTGCACGTCCGCGGGTTCACCCGGAATCGGACAGCGGCTGCGTTCGGGCAGCTCACCAACGTGCGGGCGGGCCACACGGCGCGGGTCGAGAGGCTTTTCAGGCATTTTTCTTCCTTAGGTTGAGGGGCGGGGCAAGATGGAAAGGCGGTACGACGACGCCCGTGCGGGGCGAGTAGTGACCTACCCGCCCCGCACGACCCCGGAGGAGTGCAATTCCGGAGATTATTTCTTGCGATTAGCAACCATATCGAAAGCGACGGCAAGAATAACCACGAGGCCCTTAATGGACTGCTGCCAGGCGGAATCGACGTTGAGGATCGACAGGCCCATATTGAGCACGCCCATAATAAAGGCACCGATAATAGCTCCGGAGAGCCGCCCGCGCCCACCGGTTACCGCTACCCCACCGATGAAGGCCGCGGCGATAGCATCCAGTTCGTAGCCGTTTCCGGCCGTTGCCACGGCCGCACCCGCGCGCGACGTCGTCACAATGCCCGCGAGCGCGGAAAGCACGCCCATATTGACGAAGACGAGGAAGTCCACCCGCTTGGTGTTGACACCGGAGAGCTTCGCGGCTTCCAGGTTGCCGCCCACGGCGTAGACGTGCCGGCCGAAAACGGTGCGGTTCATGACGAAGGCGTAGATCATGACGAGTACACCGATAATGACGAGCACAATCGGGGTGCCGCCGGCCGATAGCGAGAGCACGTAAGACACCGCCATAATGCCGACCGCGAGGATGACGTTGCGGATCCAGAAGCTCGCCGCGGATTCGAGTAGCGCTCCGCCGCGGGCCCGGGCCCGACGCTTGCGCAGCGCGCTGACCAGCATGCCCACCACGGCCAGCAGGCCGATGAGGAGGGTGAGCACGTCGCAATCGCGGAGGAAGGACGGGGTGAAGAAACCGAGCCAATTGGGGAGCGATCCGTTAGCAATGGAAACGAAGCCACCGGGCAGGCCGGAAATAGTACGTTCCACTAGCACAATGGCCAGGCCGCGGAAAATAAGCATGCCGCCCAGCGTCACGATGAAAGCGGGAATACCCACGTATGCGACCCAGAAGCCCTGCCAGCAGCCGATAAGCGCGCCGATGATAAGTCCGGCCACCACCGCGACCGGCCAGGACCAACCCATGGAATCCATCATGAGTGCCACAACGCCGCCCACGAAAGCCACCACCGAGCCGACCGAGAGGTCGATATGCCGGGCAATAATGACGATCGTCATGCCGATAGTCAAAATAAGCACGTAGGCGTTCTGCTGGATTAGGGAAGCTACGTTATTCGGGGCGAGGAGCAGGCCCTTCGTGAGGACCTGGAAAAGCAGAATAATAATGACGAGGGCCAGCAAAATTCCGTACTGGCGCAGGTTAATGCCGCCCAGTTTCATGCTGCCGCGATGCGCGGTGGCCGGGTCCTCGGATTTCTTGGGGGCGCGTACCGCGGGAACAGCGCGTGCCGCGGTGCTTTCGGTGCTGGCGGCAGTTTCGGTGCCGGCGGCAGTTTCGGTGCCGGCGGCCCGCGTGCCGCTTGCACCGGCCGCGCCCGTGGTTACCTCAGGTTTCTCGCTCATGCTGCCTGTCCTTCCATACGATCACCGGCCATGTAGCTCATGAGCTTTTCCTGACTCGCGTCTTCGCGCGCGAAGCAGCCCGTGACTTTTCCGGCGTTGAGTGTGTAAATGCGGTCGCAGATTCCCAGCAATTCGGGAAGCTCGGAGGAAATCACCAGAACACCCTTGCCCTGGTCCGCTAGTTCGTTAATGATTTGGTAGATTTCGTATTTCGCACCGACGTCAATACCGCGCGTCGGTTCGTCCAAAATGAGGAGCTCCGGATCGGTGTACATCCACTTGGAGAGCACCACCTTCTGCTGGTTTCCACCCGAAAGTGAGGAGACCAGCGCCCGGTTCGAGGAGGTTTTAATCCGCATCGATTTTCGGTAGCCATCCACCACCCGGCTCTCTTCATGCTCATCGATCACGCCGCCCCGCACGAGTTTGCGCAGCGCAGCGGAGGTGACATTGAGCTGCACATCCTGGATGAGGTTGAGCCCTAAGCTCTTGCGGTCTTCGGGAACGTAGGCGATGCCCGCCTTGATTGCCCTGCCCACGGTGGAGGTGTCAACTTCCTGGCCGTGCATGCGCACAGTACCGGAGATCTTGGTTCCGTAGGAATGCCCGAAGAGGCTCATAGCTAGTTCGGTGCGCCCGGCTCCCATGAGCCCGGCAATGCCCACAATCTCCCCGGCCCGCACGTTAATCGCGGCGCCGTCCACCACTTTCCGCCCGGTGTCGAGAGGGTGGTAGGCGGTCCAGTCCTCCACTTCCAGAAGCATCTCCCCCACGTTCGGGGTGTGCTCCGGATAGCGGTTGGTCAGCTCGCGGCCCACCATATGGCGAATAATATCCGCTTCGCTAATAGCGCCCTCGCCCTTCATGGGCCAGGTGCCCACCGCGTGCCCGTCGCGAATAATCGTGACGTTATCGGCAATGTCCGCGATCTCGTTGAGCTTATGGGAAATGATGATCTGGGAAACGCCCTGCGCTTGGAGCTGGCGCATGAGGTTGAGCAGGTGTTCGGAATCGTCATCATTGAGAGCCGCGGTGGGCTCGTCAAGGATGAGCAGCTTGACGTTCTTCGACAGCGCTTTAGCGATTTCGACCAGCTGTTGTTTACCTACGCCCAGGTCCACCACTTCGGTAGTGGGGTCGACGTCGAGGCCCACTTTGGCCAGCAGGATCGCGGCGCGATCATTCGTCTTATTCCAGTCAATGGCCCCGAAACGGGTAATTTCGGAACCGAGGAAAATATTTTCCGCCACCGAGAGGAAGGGCGATAGCGCCAGCTCCTGGTGGATAATCACGATTCCGGAACGCTCCGAATCCTTAATGGTGGAGAACTTGACCGGCTCGTGATCGTAAATAATCTCCCCCTCGTAGGTGCCGTGCGGCCACACACCGGAGAGTACCTTCATGAGGGTGGATTTCCCCGCGCCGTTCTCCCCGCAAATCGCGTGGATTTCCCCGCGTTTCACGTTGAGTGTTACGTCGTCGAGAGCGCGCACACCGGAAAAATCCTTGACGATCCCGCGCATCTCCAAAATATTCTCGTCTGAATACATGGCGTCCTCCTACTCGAGGCCGATCTCGGCAGCCGAGTAGTATCCGGAATCCACCAGTTTCTCACGGGCGTTCTCCGCGTTAATAACCACCGGTTCGAGCAGGAAGGTGGGAACAACCATCATGCCGTTCTCATAGGTTTCGGTGTCATTAACTGTCACCTCTTCACCCTTGACGATCTGATCCACCATGAGGGCTGCCTGGTCGGCGAGCTTGCGGGTATCCTTCCACACCGTCATGGACTGGCGGCCCTTGACGATATTGGTGACATTGGCCTGATCCGCGTCCTGCCCGGTAAGGACCGGCCAGGTATCCTGCGTATAACCATCCGCGTCGAGGGCCTGGGTGATACCCAGCGCCAGTGCATCATTGGGGGCAAGCACCGCATCCACCCGCGTGCCGCCACGGTAGAAGGAGTTAAGGCGCGTTTCCATTTCGGCCTGTGCGGTGGGCGCCATCCACGCCTGAATACCGATGGACTGCCAATCGGCTACATTCGCGGGTGCTTTACCCGAGGGTACCTTGAGCTGCCCCTTATCCAGGTAAGGCTTGAGCTGGTCCCAGGCGCCTTCGAAGAAGTAACGCGCGTTATTATCGTCCGGGGAACCGGAGAAAGGCTCGAAATTGAAGGGGCCTTTGCCCTGATCCAAGCCGAGTTCCTTGACGATATATTCGCCCTGCATCTGCCCCACGCGGTAATTATCGAAAGTCACGTAGTAGGAAACCGCATCGGTATCACGGATGAGGCGGTCATACGCGATGACCTTAATACCAGCCTGCTTTGCCTGGGCAAGCACCGGAGCGAGGGCCGAACCGTCAATCGAAGCCACAATAATGACCGCGGGGCCTTCGTTAATCATATTTTGGATCTGGGAGATCTGCTGTTCCACCTTGTTATCGGCGTACTGCATCGAGGTTTTGTATCCCATATCCTGCAATTGCTTCTGGAGGTAGTCACCGTCACGCGACCAGCGTTCCAGGGATTTGGAGGGCATGGAAATGCCGATGGTGCCACCACCACTGCGACCGTAGTACTCATCGCTTCGCGTGGCGGAGCACCCGGCCGCGGTGGCAAGCACGAGGAACATCCCCGTGATCATCGCAGCTATTTTCTTCAGGGAAATCTTCACCGGAGCCTCCTTGCTCTGTGTGAGAAGTAGTGGGGAACGACGGCGCAGCTCGCGCTATCGTCAATGCGGCGCGCCTGTATATATGTCCGCGGTGGATTCAGGCGCGGGCGGCGTGCGAGCCCGGCAGGGCATGGCACGCCGGGGTAGCGTGGTCAATCTGCGCGGTGAGCCCGGCGCGCGGTGGGGGTGAGGTGCGGCTGCATCTCACCCCCACCAACCGGGGCACAGTGATAGCCAGGGGTAGGCCGGTATAGGGCCGACCTACTCCCCGCGGTTCTTAGCCAATAAGGTGGCGCATGGCCTGCTGGTAGAGCTCAACGTAGTGGTATTCGCGCGCGGCCAGCGCGGCGACGTCGAACTTCTCCGCCCGCACATCGTCCAGGTTCTCACCTTCCGCCACGGTCGGTTCGGTCAGTTCGGGAATCGAGGCAGCTTCCATGATTTCCTGGGTGCGCGGGTCGGCGCGGAAGGCCTTCGCCTTCTCCGCGAGCATGAGGTACATTTCCATATTCGCGGCCGCGGATTCCCACACACCTTCCATACCTTCGGTGCGCGAGGGCTTGTAATCGAAGTGGATGGGGCCTTCGTAGCGCGGACCGCCGTTGGAGAAGCCGTTGACCAGCAGATCCACCGTGAAGAAAGCAGAGGCGAGATCGCCGTGGCCGAAGCACTTGTCCTGGTCGTAGCGGGGGCCGGCCTGACCGTTGAGGTCGATATGGAAGAGCTTGCCGGCATTGAGTGCCTGGGCCAGCCCGTGGGTGTAATTAAGACCGGCCATCTGCTCGTGCCCGGTTTCCGGGTTGAGGCCCACGATATCTCCATTATCTAGTTCGGCAATAATGCCCAGAGCGTGACCGATGGTGGGCAGGAAGATATCACCGCGCGGTTCGTTCGGCTTGGGTTCCAGGCCGATCTTGAGATCGTAGCCCTTCTCCTTGATGTAGCCGGCTACCGTGTCCAGGCCTTCCTTGTAGCGTTCGAAAGCGGCATTGAGATCCTTGGAGGAATCGTATTCGGTTCCTTCGCGCCCGCCCCACATCACGAAGGTGGTGGCGCCGACTTCTGCGGCTAGATCCACATTGCGCAGAATTTTCTGGAGGCCGAAGCGCCGGATCGAGCGGTCGTTATTGGTGAAGCCACCGTCCTTGAAGATGGGATGGGAGAAGGTGTTCGTGGTGACCATTTCGATGGTCAAGCCGTTGGCATCGGCTGCTTCCTTGACTTTGCCCACCCGCTCGGCACGCTCAGCATCGCTGGCGTCAAAAGCGAAAACGTCATTGTCGTGGAAAGTAATGCCCCAGGCACCCAGCTCGGCAAGCTTTTCCGTGTAGACCCACGGATCGAGGGCCGGGCGGGAATCTCCGCCGAAGGGATCGGTTCCGGTCCACCCCACAGTCCACAGACCGAAGGAGAACTTATCTTCTTTTGTAGGCTTTCTCATCGTATGCACTCCTTTATGCTGATGAACAACTACTTTGTTCATTTACAAAACTAAGTCGAGAAGTGCACGCTGTCAATACCTATAAGGTAAATCTCACCCAGAAGTTTTTATTGCGCGTTTTATTGCCCGGTTTGTTTTAGGCACAAACAAACCGGCGTACCCTGCCGCGAAGGAGCTCTTGCGGCGAGCACGGCCCCTCAGGTAGGCGCGGAATCTTTAGGCGAGAACCGGATCCAGCCACGAATTGGGATCACCGAGGAAGATGTCAAAATGCTGAAGGCAGACCCCGATAGCCGCGGCGGTATTCCCGCGTTCATCAACGAGCAATTCAATATCCTTCCAGCGCGATGCCAGCACCCGGTATTTAAGTTCGGAGCGCAGGATCATCTCCAGGCGAGGGTAGAGAAGAGCGAAGTTACCTCCGAAGACCACCGTGTCTAGGTCGAGAAGATTGAGGGCGTTCGCGAGGGCCGATCCAAGGGATACCGCAGCCAGATCAACAGCATCTCTCACGCCAGTATCCCCGGCGTCGAACCTTTCTATAAGTCCATTCACGCCCACCTCCCGCGGCAATCCGGCATTCCGCAAGAGCGCGTCTTGACCCACGTACTGTTCCAAGCATCCGTTAGAGCCGCATCCGCAGCGCGGCCCGGAGCGTTCCACGCACATATGGCCAAATTCCCCGGCCCACCCATGCGTCCCTTCAAATACCGCTCCCCCGGCAATAACGGCGGCGCCGATGCCTACCTCACCGGAAACGTAAATAAAATCTCGGGTGGCGGAAAGGGCTCCGGGACGCTGGTAGAGCACCCCGTGCGCGGCAGCATCCGCTTCGTTGACAACGATCACCCGGCCGAGATCTCCGATTGCGGCGCTCAGCTGAGTCGCCATATCAACATCCGCCCAGCCAAGATTCGGGGCGGTCACCACAATTCCGCGGCTGCGGTCCACCAAGCCAGGAACGCACAAGCCCGTGCCCAGAACGGTGGTGCTACGCGGGCGAGCCCAGCGCCCCAGCATCTCGCCAAGCATCTCGCAGATCAGCTGCGGGGATGCCTGGCGGGAATCGCGCTGATCCACCGCGGTAAAAAGGATATTGCCAGCCAGATCCATGACCACCACGGAAAGATAGGCGAGGTTCACCTCCATACCGATCATCACCATGGTCTGCCCCTTCGCAACCAGGGGATTAGCGGGCCGCCCCACGTGGGGACGTACCGGAGGCAACTCCTCAATGAGATTGGCCTCCAGGAGGTAATCGACCAGGCGGGAGACGGTGGCGCGGGTGAGGCCAGTGCGGGTGGCGAGCTGAGCGCGCGAGGGCGGTTCCGGACTGTCCAAAACTGACGCCAGCACCGTTTTGGTGTTCTCCGCCCTCAAGCTCTGCGGTGTTTTCCCGGTTTTGGCCACGCTCTCGACCTCTCTACCTGCTCGACCTCTGTTTGCTCGCCCCTCGCGCATCTCAATTATCATAATGGAGCCACGCCGCTGATTGCGGGCCAGAGCATAGCGGGAACCCTTGACACTCCCCCACTCCCACATTAGTTTTATTTAAGAACAAATACACGGAGTGGTGCACGCCGGGAAGGTTATTCGGCGCTATCTCACCCCTTTCCTCCGTGCCGGCCCGCGGCGCGACACCGCTGTCACGCCGCTCACTACTAGGAGAGAATATGCCACTCGTTGCCGGAGTCGATAGCTCCACCCAATCCACCAAGGTCCTCATTATCGATACCGAGACCACGCAGATCGTACGGCAGGGCAAGGCCCCTCACCCGAACGGAACCGAGGTTGACCCACATGCCTGGCTTGACGCGCTGCGCAGCGCGATCAGCTCGGCTGGCGGGCTCGATGATATTTCCGGCATCGCCGTGGGCGGCCAGCAGCACGGCCTGGTAGCCCTTGACGAGCACGGGGAGGTCATCCGTCCTGCGCTGTTATGGAACGACACCAAGTCCGCTCCCGCAGCCGCAGCGCTCACCGCCGAATTCGGGCGGGAATTTTGGGCGCGGGCAACGGGATCCGTCCCGGTTGCCTCCCTCACCGTCACAAAATTGCGTTATCTGGCCGACGCGGAACCCGAGAATGCCGCGCGGATTCGAGCTATCTGCCTCCCTCACGATTGGCTCACGTGGAAGCTTTCCGGCTCCACCGATCTGCGCGATCTTGCCACTGATCGTTCGGATGCCTCGGGCACCGGGTACGTGGATTGCACCACCGACGAATACCGTTACGACATCCTCGCCGCGGCATTGCGAATCCCCGAATCCGCCGCGCGGGAGATTATTCTGCCGCGCATCGGAGCACCTTTCGAGGCGGTGGGGAATCTTGATGCGCGGTGGCTGAGCGAGGCGAGCCCTGCCCGCCAGATTCCCATCGGTCCCGGCGCCGGCGATAATGCGGGTGCCGCGCTCGGCCTGGGCCTGCGCGGCGGGCAGGCATCGCTCTCCATCGGGACCTCCGGGGTGATTGCCACGGTATCCGACCATCCGGTTCAAGATGCCAGCTCGGGCGTCACCGGCTTTTCCGACGCAAACGGGCAATGGCTCCCGCTGGCTTGCACTCTCAACGGTTCCCTCATCCAGGACTATTTCCGCAGCATTCTTGATGTTTCTTTCGAGGAGCTCGGCGAGCTGGCCGCATCCGCCGCACCGGGCGCGGGCGGAATTACTCTTATTCCCTATTTCCTGGGTGAACGCACCCCGAATCTGCCCGGCGCCCGCGCGCATCTGGGCGGTTTGACAGCAGCGAATTTCACCCGCGCGAATCTGGCCCGCGCGGCCTACGAAGGCTTGGCCTGCCTCATGCGCGGCGCGCTCGAAGCGCTGCGGGCCGGGGGCATCACCATCGATAACGCCATGCTCATCGGCGGTGGTGCACAATCGCGAGTGCTCGTGCAGATTCTCGCGGACGTGCTCGAGATTCCCCTCGCGCTGCCCGAACCGGGCGAATACGTGGCTAAGGGTGCGGCCTACCAGGCCGCACGGGTGGCGAACTGCGACTGCCCGGCCGAAGCCTGGGCCCCGCGCATCACCGCCCGTTTCACGCCGCGCCCCGGCAACCCGGCCTGGCCCGCCTACCGGGCCTTGGCGGGTACCCTGGAGAACGTGGGAAGCTAAAGGAGGCGTCCGCGGCTGCGGCGCCGTCGTACCTGGGACTACGAGGAAGAAGGACCATGATCGTCACCACTGAACGCGAGTGCGCGGGCCGAACCGTTACACTACGCGCGGCCACCCGCGGCGCCACCCTGCTTAACTACCGCCTCGGCGATACCGAGATTATCGACGGCTACCGCGACCCCGCTGAGCTGCGCGAACTCAACGGTTTCCGCAGCGCTGTGCTGGTGCCGTGGTCCAATCGTATCCGCGAGGGGCGCTACCCGGCCGCGCTCTACCACGGCGAAAACCCGGCCGTGCAGGCTCAACTCCACGCCGATATTCCGGTAAGCGGCGTTCACAGCGTGCCGGCACCAATTCCCGAGGCTGAAGCCGGCCTGCACGGCCTGGTCACTACCCAAGAATTCAAGGTGATACGCGCGGAGAACGGCGTTCTCGAATTCGGTACCCGGCTAGACGCAAACACTGTTTACCCCTTCGAGCTGTCTGTAAACATTGTTTACAGTATTGGGGCCGAGGGGTCCTTACACGTACGCTTACGCGCCGAGAACCTCAGCGAGGTAGCTGCGCCGGTCGCTCTCGGCTGGCATCCGTATTTCCGACTCGCCGGCCCGCTGGCGGAGGCGCGCCTGAACCTGGACTGCCGCGCGCGTATCGCCACCGATACCACTCTTATTCCGCACGACGGCGCCGGCGCTTTCGCGCCGTGCGAGCCGCTTGCCGACTCCCCCATCGACCCGGCCACGGATTGGGCCTACGCACAGCTTGCCGATTGCGCCGGGCCGGATGCGGACGATGCCGGAGCTAGCTGGAATGTGGCGCGCCTGCGCACCGGAACTCGCGAAGTGGCCCTGTGGGCGCGCCTGGGTAGTTGGCCTTCCAAGAACTTCCATATTTTCGCGGGCTCCGAACTCGCGCGTGATGCTGGGCGAGCGGTGGCCATGGAGCCGTGCCAGGCGCTGCCCAATACTTTCAACCGAGCCGAAGGCCGCGACATGTTGCTGGAGCCGGGCGCATGCCGCGAGCTCGAAGCGCGGGTTGTGGTGACGGAAGCGGCTACTGCGTAGGCGCGCCGGCGCATAAGTGTACTGGCGCGTAGCCGAGCCGGCGCACGCTGTGGACAACACACCGATGCGGGCCTTCCTGTGGATAAACCCGGGGTGGGTGAGGCGGGGCTGTTAACGTGGCGCCATGAACGTACTCATGACCGGGCGCCGTGCCGGAATTCTTGCCGTCCTTTGTTTCCTTCTCAGCAGCTGCGGGGCCGGGGCAGGTGCGCCTCCCCCGGGGCTCTCCCCCGGTGGAGTTTCCGGAATGCCAGCCCCCAGCCCTGCTTCGCAGACGGCTAGTTCTGCGTCACCCGCAGATTCTCCATCTGCTCCGCCCACCTGGCCGGTGCAGATTCCGGTGCCCTCCCCACCCGCCCAGATGGCCGAGGATTCCGTGGAAGGAGCCATCGCTGCCGGGCAGCATCTTTTCACCCTCCTCGATTACGCAACGATCACCGGCGATATCGCACCTCTATCCCCGCTGGCCGGGGAACAATGCGATTGGTGCCAACACCAAATCGCGAAACGTGAAGAAACTGATTTCCGGCCCCGGCAAGCCACCGTATTTAGTTTTAGCGAGGCGCGGGGGCGCTGGAATGATCCCATCGCCGCCTATACCGTGCAGTTTTCCGTCTCGCATCCGCCCAATCCGGTGGTGAACCGCAAGGGCGCCGAAAAGGTAGATCGTGCCGAAGAATTCTTTGTGACCATGCGGATCGTCCGCTCAGGTGATAACTGGATCGTGGATGCGGTAGGGATGAACGACGACATTCTGGATGGAGGTGTGTGATGAGACGTGACACCAACCCCGCTTTGAGGCCGCGCTGGTTCCTGCGCGCCCTCATCATCGGTATAGCCACGGTGGCATTTCTTGGTTCGTGCACGGTAAGCGCTCCGGCCCTCGCCCGCGAATACGAGGATAACGAAGAGCGGGTATATACCGCTCACACCGATGGTGGCGGTGTAACCGTGGAGGGTCAGTCTCGTTACACCCGGCGTTTACCCGCTGGGGCCGCCGGCGCTCTATCGGGCTCAGACGCCACCACCGGCAGCGACGGCGGGGACAGCGGATATTCCGGCGGCGGGCCGGAAGATAGCATGACCACTACGGCAACCGGTTCGGGCACCGGCCCCGCCACCGGAGCGTATGGACTGCCGTGGTCTCGCGGTGCACTAGTAGCCGCTGTTCGGGATACGTCTCTGCCAGGCCATGTGCGCGGCGCGGCCGGAATCCTCAGTTGGATATTGGGTCATGGCACTCCTCCGGCTAGTTCTCAAGCGGCAGCACTGCCCAGCGCCGCGCAGTTGGAAACGATTATTCACACGGAGAGTATCCGAATTGCGGCAGCGAACGCTGCGGCGTGGATGGAACCGGCGCGCGGCTGGGTGGCTATCAACTACCCGGTCCACCTCCATTATTCCGCACCGGCGCAGCGGCACACGGTCACGTTGCTCGGTGCGGAGGTTGTTATTGATCTGGTTCCCGTGCGGGCAAGCTGGGAGGTTCCCGGTGCGAGAAGCGTGACCGCGGGGAAGGCTGGGAACACCACGCCCAGCGGTTCGCTACCCGGTCACTCAGCGCAGCCCATCCCAGCCCGCCAGCCCTATACGGAAGTGATCTACCACCGCGCTAACGAGGAGGTGAAAGCCACGCTCGTTGTGGAGTGGGAGGTTCGCTACACCGTTGCTGGGCAGAGCCGCACGGTGCCGCAGCTACTCACCACTCGCTCCGAAACAGCCCCGGTGATAACGCGAGAGCTCGAAGCCCACCTTATCGGTTAGCTTCGAGCTCTCGGGTATTAGTTATTCCTTGCTCGCGACCCTAGCGTCGGCACCTGAGCTTGGTGCTCCTTGTTGGGAGCCTTAAGCTCGCGCCCCTACACCGGGCTTCAGCGAATCTAGTTAGCCGCGGCTAGGCCACCCCCGGAGGTCGGTGCACCAGCCCCGGCCGCCGGCCCGCCACTCGGGCGAGTATTCACCCCGGAGGCCAGGCCTTCCATCTGCGCCGGTTCTTCCG
Source organism: Actinotignum sanguinis (assembly GCF_003957255.1). Classification (GTDB taxonomy): domain Bacteria; phylum Actinomycetota; class Actinomycetes; order Actinomycetales; family Actinomycetaceae; genus Actinotignum; species Actinotignum sanguinis. The sequence goes on along the minus strand of NZ_QDIE01000019.1, from coordinate 7,523 downwards.
CTTCGATCACGCCCTCCGGGAGCGGCTGATCGGGCGACTGGCCGGTAAACGTGAAGGACATGGGAATATTGTCCTTATCCACATCCACCACGATGATGTCACCCTTAGCGAATTCGCCGTAGAGCAGCTTCTCGGAAAGCACATCTTCCACGTCACGCTGGATGGCGCGGCGCAGCGGGCGCGCCCCGAGCACCGGATCGTAACCACGATCAGCAAGTAGTTCTTTCGCGTCCTTCGTCAGTGCGATGGACAGGTTCTGATCCCGCAGGCGCTTATCCAGCTTGCCAATCATAAGATCCACAATCTGGAGGATTTCCGGGCGGCCCAGCTGCGGGAAGACGATAATGTCATCCACGCGGTTGAGGAACTCGGGCCGGAAGTTGTTCTTGAGTTCTTCCGCTACCTTCGTCTTCATACGCTCGTAGGAGGACGTGGTATCGGCGTCGAACTGGAAACCAGTTTGCACGCCCTTCGCAATATCCTTCGTGCCCAAATTGGTGGTCATAATAATGATGGTGTTCTTGAAATCCACCACCCGGCCCTGGGCATCCGTGAGGCGCCCTTCTTCCAGGATCTGGAGGAGGGAATTGAAGAGATCCGCATGGGCCTTCTCAATTTCGTCGAAGAGCACCACGGAGAAAGGCTTGCGCCGCACCTTCTCGGTAAGCTGGCCACCTTCTTCATAACCCACATATCCCGGAGGGGCACCGAAAAGCCGCGACACGGTGTGCTTCTCCGAATATTCGGACATATCCAAGGTGATCAGCGCAGATTCATCCCCGAAGAGGAATTCCGCGAGCGCCTTAGCGAGCTCGGTTTTACCCACACCGGTAGGCCCGGCGAAAATAAAGGAACCACCGGGACGGTTCGGATCCTTGAGCCCCGCGCGAGTACGGCGAATCGCCTGAGAAAGTGCGGTCACGGCTTCATGCTGGCCGATAACCCGCTTATGCAGCTCATCTTCCATACGCAGCAGCTTCGCGGACTCCGCTTCGGTGAGCTTGAAGACCGGGATGCCGGTGGACATGGAGAGCACTTCGGTGATGAGATCTTCATCCACCACCGAGACGACGTCCATATCCCCGTCTTTCCAGGCCTGCTCGCGGGCATCGCGTTCTTCACCGAGCTTCTGCTCTTCATCACGCAGCCCGGCGGCCTTCTCGAAATCCTGGGCGTCAATAGCCGCTTCCTTGGCACGGCGCGTGGAGGCGATCTTATCGTCTAGCTCGCGCAGCTCCGGCGGCGCGGTCATCTTACGAATGGCCAGGCGCGCGCCCGCTTCGTCGATGAGGTCAATGGCCTTATCGGGAAGGAAACGATCATTAATGTAACGATCCGCCAGGGTGGCGGCCGCCTCGAGGGCGTCGTCGGTAATAGTCACCCGATGGTAGGACTCATACCGGTCCCGCAAACCACGCAGAATATCGATGGTTTGTTCCACGGTGGGCTGTTCCACCTGGATGGGCTGGAAGCGGCGCTCCAGCGCGGCATCTTTCTCGATGTACTTGCGGTACTCATCGAGGGTAGTTGCCCCGATGACCTGGAGTTCCCCGCGGGCCAGCATCGGCTTGAGCAGCGAGGCCGCATCCAGGGCACCTTCCGCGGCACCCGCGCCCACCAAGGTGTGGATTTCGTCGATGAAAAGAATGATATCCCCGCGGGTATTGACTTCCTTGAGGATCTTCTTCATGCGTTCCTCGAAGTCACCACGGTAGCGCGAGCCGGCCACCAGGGAACCCATATCGAGGGAATACAGCTGCTTATCCTTGAGGGTTTCCGGCACGTTACCGGCGGCAATGGACTGGGCCAAGCCCTCCACAACCGCGGTTTTACCCACGCCGGGTTCCCCAATCAGGACCGGGTTGTTCTTGGTGCGCCGCGAGAGCACCTGCATAACCCGCTCGGTTTCGGTATGCCGGCCAATCACGGGATCGAGCTTGTGGTCACGCGCGGCGGCGGTGAGGTTACGCCCGTACTGATCCAGGATCGTAGAGCCGGCCTTCGTGCCTTCACGCGGGCCTCCGCCCACCCCCACGGCTTCCTTACCTTGGAAACCGGAGATGAGTTGGCTGACCTGGTTACGCACGGTGGGCATATCCGCACCGAGCTTGATCAGCACCTGCGCGGCAACGCCATCCGCTTCGCGAGTGAGCCCGAGGAGGAGATGTTCGGTTCCAATATAGGAGTGGCCCATCTGCAGCCCCTCGCGCATCGCGAACTCAATAACCTTCTTGGCGCGCGGCGTGAAGGGAATATGACCCGAGGGCGGCTCCTGGCCTTCACCGATAATGTCGATGACCTGCGTCCGGACGGACTCAAGCGTTACCCCCAGGGCTTCCAACGCCTTTGCGGCCACCCCTTCGCCCTCGCGAATGAGGCCGAGCAAGATATGTTCGGTCCCCAGGTAGTTGTGCTTGAGGTTCCGTGCCTCTTCCTGCGCGAGCACGATGACTCGCCGGGCGCGGTCAGTGAACCTTTCGAACATAACTCTCCTTGCACTTGCAATCTTCTAAAAGAGTAACGGCCCTCAGCCCAGGAGCCGTCCCCTGTTCGCCAGTGGCATGAGTGTGTGGCTCACATTTTGCTGAGGGAAAAAGCCGAATTAGCGCGGAAAGTGCTGTTCTCGATGATATTTCTGAGCTTATTTCACTACCCCTAGGCCCTTGGGCCCACGAAAGCGAGGTTGTGCGGCGAGTTAGGCGCCGGCCGGTTCCACCTCAACGAGGAGCGTGAAGGGCCCGTCATTGACCAGCTCCACATCCATCATGGCTCCAAACTGACCGGTGGCTACTTCCAGTCCGTACGTATCCCGCAATTCGCGCACCACCGCTTCGTAGAGCGGGTCGGCAACTTCCCCGGGCGCGGCCTTGGACCACGAGGGCTTGCGCCCCTTGCGCACATCCGCGTACAGGGTGAATTGCGAAACAAGCAGCACGGGAGCCTGCGCTTCTTCCGCGCTACGCCGACTATTGGGATCATCGCTACCATCCGCGGCGCGCAGCACTTTCAGCTGTGCGATTTTCCGCGCAACTTTCTCCACTTCCGGGGCGCCATCCCCGTGGGTGACGCCCAGGAGCACGCACAGCCCCGTGCCGATCTGCGAAATCACGCTGCCGTCCACCGTGACGGATGCGCGCGTGACGCGCTGAATAACTGCTCGCATTCTTCCTCCTTCGTGGTGCGTGTAGTACGACGACGCAGCTCAGGCCCTGCGCTTACCCCGCTTTACCAGGACCCTTTCCCGCGCCCGCGTGAACTACGCCGCGGCCCCATCCGTTGTTCTTCAGGACCCAGGTAGTAGAGCGCCCCGTATGCCGCCCCGAGCATGAGGAACGGCTGGAAAGGCAGCCGAATAGGAGTGAACAACACAATCCCCGTTACGAGAGCGCAGCCCAGCAGCACCCCGCTCCAGAACTTCTTATCCTTGCGGGCATAGCGAAAATCCGCATCCGGGCGGCGCAGGCAAGCCACGAGCGCCCACACCATAAACGCGAGAATCGCCAGCTGTATCACAAAAAATATCCCGTTGCAGATATCTGTGACGAGCCGCAAGGTTGTTAGGTTCATGGTTCTCCGTCCTCGTGGTGAGCGTGGTGCTCGCACCCATTCTAGTCACGGCCTACGACACTTTTTTCGCCGCTTTCACGAATAGTCACCGCAACGGGCACGTGAGTTGGTAGTGAAATAGGTTCGACGCCGCAGCGGAATTCCCCTACCAGCACCGCGCCCAGCGCCGCTGGCTGCCTCAGCAGCGCGAGGGCAAGCGGGCCTTCTTCCCAATGCCGCACCGCCGAGGTTACCCGGCCGATAACTGCCCCATCGCCCCGCTCCGCGACTACCGGATCGCCGGGTTCGGGCAGGTCCGCCGCGTCCGGGCCTTCCAAATACAGGCAGGCAAGGCTCCGCGCGGCTCCCCCGAGCCGGGCGGTGCCCGCTACCCGGGATTCGCGAGCGCCTGCTACTCCGGGCCCGTATATCTCAGCCAGGCGCACCCCAGCGCGCGCCGCCCGGAACGGATCCGGGCGGCGCGCCGCGGCCCGATAAGCATCCCAGGCGAATAAACCTACCGGGGCCATACCTGCGGCCTGCCCGACCCGGGCGAGTTCCTCAATATTGCCAACCAGGAGGATCACCCTATCGCTATCCGGCCACCAGTCTTCCCAGAAACTAGCGGATAGCCCGGGCCGGCCGCGCATGGCCGTGCGTAGGCGCTCAGCTCCGTGCGTCGTCGTACCTATAGCAATGTAGTTGGCCGGGTACATAGTGGAATCGAGCCCGCCCGGCTCAAGCCCACCAGGCGGACTCAAGAAAACGTCGCCTGCGCCGCCCGCACAGCGCAGCAGCGCAGCGCGAATTTGGCCCTGGGCATCGCATTCCAGCACTTCACGCGCGTTATCGGCGCGCGGGAAAGCACCGGCGGCGCCGCGCCCCACCCGCCAGTGCGAAAGGTCCACGAAGCCGCGCCCGGCTTCCAGCGCTCGCTGTTCCACGTAGGGATTGGTGTAGAAAGCAGCTACCCCGGCCGCCGCACCATCTCCGGGAACCGCGCCGGGCCAGCGTAGCAACGGGCTAGGTATCACGATTCGGGGTGGGCCTCCGGTGCGCCCGGCGCACCCGCCCCACCGGTCGCGGGTTCGCCCGCTGCCGGGCAGTCGCTCAGGCGCTGGAGGCGGCCGGCCATGTAGCTGCGCATCGGCGCCCCGAAGGCAGCCATGTCGTAGGCGTAGAACAGCTCCGATTCCACATAGCCGCCCATGATTTGGCCGCCGGTGTAGCTCGCGGCGGTGGGGGTGGCGGCGATGGCGTCCGCGACGATCTGGAATTGCGGACCCTTAATGAAACCGGCCCAGGTCATGGCGTGGCCGGCGGAGGTGGCGATCATTCCTTCCAGAACGAAACGCCCCTCCGTGCCCTGGAGGTTATTCGGTGAGACACGCAGGTAGCCCTCAAAGCTGGACCACAGCTGACCTTTGGTGAGAGCCGCGTACATCCGCCCGCCGGGAACCTCGCGATCCACCGCCCCGGCCGGCTCCTGGGAAAGCCAGGTTGCCGAACGCAAACGCAGGTAGGGGCCGTGGTCATCATTATCGATGCGCAATTCGTGCAGGTAGCCGGCTGCGTCCACACCTTCGTATTCGAGAAGGCCGGCGCCGCGCCAGGTATCGACGAGCCAAGCCATCGGATAGGTTTCCGGGCTGAGATTTTCAGGGATTGCAAAGACCATAAGCTCAGGGTACCCGCCCCGACCGCATGAGGCCCACAGCGCCAAGCCTGTGAGAGCCACGGCGCCCGGCGCTAACGGACCCTCCCGGGCACAACCCATAGCCAGTATCATTTTCCCACGTCGGAGCTCAAAAGTCCGCTTTTTTCACGCTTGGCCCGAAAGCGCGAAGAAAAGTTTCCGATTGCCCGCACTCTTGTTATTCTGAAGCCACGGTGCCGGACCTTGAAAGCCCCGGGCTCCAACTAGCGCCGCTACGAGCGGCATTCGCGCCGTCAGGCGCTCTCAGGTCCGGCACCCTTTCTGTCTAGTTACTCCTTGCCCGATCTCACCGCCGCGCAATACACGTTTCGCCCCGTAATGAACTATCCTTGAAACGAGTCGTTCATCGATTGTTCATGTCCCCGAAACGAGGAATTCACGTGGGGTTATTCTCTAAATTCTCGCGTTCCACGCGGGTTTTCGACCTTATTGGCGCCCAGGCAGCGCATCTTCCCATCGCCGCCGCGGGCCTCGCGCAGCTCATGACCGCACCGGTTCACGAGCGCGGAGAGTTGCAACAGCAGCTGCACACCATCGAAAACAATGCAGATGAGTCAAATCACGCACTCCTCAAAGTGGTAAATAGGTCTTTTGTCCTCCCTTTCGACAGGGAGGATCTTTATGCCCTGACCACCGCTATCGATAATTGCGTGGACCTCATGGACGAGGTGGGGGAAAACGTGGCCTTTATGCGCCCCCTCACCCTTCCCGATAGCGCGCCAACGGTGGTGGATATTCTCAAGACCTGCGCTCGCCTCTCCTCGGATATTCTCGCGCATTTCAACCCGACGTCCCCGGATACCCGCGAATACTGGGTGGAAATTAACCAGCTGGAAAACAAGGGCGATTCCCTCTACCGTTCCACCCTCGCCTCGCTCTTCGAAAACGCCACCGACGCCATTGAACTGCTGCGTGTCAAACTGGTTGTGGACACTCTCGAGGACACCGTCGATGCTTTCGAGACGCTCGCCGCCGTGGTCGAGCGCATTGCCCTCAAGGAGTCCTGATTTTGTCCGAGTTGCTCTTTTTGGTGGGCACCGTCGTCGTCATTAGCCTCATTTTTGACTTCACTAACGGTTTTCACGACGCCGCAAATGCCATCGCCACCTCGGTAGCCACCCGCGCATTGACGCCCGGAGTGGCCCTCGCGATGGCGGCAGTCATGAACTTCCTCGGCGCGATGCTCGGCACGAAAGTGGCCGAAACAATCGGCTCCGGCATCGTTGATATTACCGAGCTGGAAAAAATAACCGGCCTGACCCTGGTACTCGGCGGGCTGGCCGGCGCGATCGGCTGGAATCTTATTACCTGGTGGCGTGGGCTGCCCTCCTCTTCTTCGCACGCGCTTATTGGCGGGCTGGCCGGCGCCGGCATCGCCTCTCTGGCCACCGTGCACTGGACGGTTATTTTCGACCGCGTGGTGGTGCCGATGGTTGTCTCCCCCGCGGTTGGTTTCCTACTGGCCTACCTCATTATGAAAGTGGTGCTGCGCCTACTGACGGAGGCTCCCTACCACACCACGATGCATCGCTTCCGTTACGCCCAAACGGTTTCCGCCGCCATGGTGGCCCTCGGGCACGGCCTCCAGGACGCCCAGAAAACCATGGGTGTGATCGTGCTGGCCCTCACGGCCGGCGGCTTCCATAATCTTGAGGACGGGATCCCCACCTGGGTGAAACTGGCTGCGGCAGCCGCTATTTCTTTGGGGACCGCGACCGGCGGCTTCCGTATTATGAAAACGCTCGGCTCAAAAATTATTGATTTGGATCCGGCCCGCGGTTTCGTTGCGGAAAGCGTGGCCGCGAGCGTTCTTTATACGACGGCGTTCGTGTGGGCCGCCCCCATTTCGACAACGCATACCATCACCTGCGCCATCATGGGTGTGGGAGCCACGAAGCGGCGCTCGGCAGTGCGCTGGTCCGTGGCCGGAAATATTGCCACCGCCTGGATCCTCACCATCCCGGCCGCCGGCGCCCTGGCAGCGGTTGCCACGTGGCTGCTGCGGTTAGTTCTCATCTAGGCCGCTTCGCGGCTTCGCCGCTAACCGAGCGCTGCGTAAAAGCGAGGCTGCGGGCCGGCGCTGCGGCGTCGTGCTTATTCCACAACACAACTGTGCCGCGCAGGATCATTCCCGGCCTATAGGACACTTGGTGTTGGTTTTATCCGGACTTTTCGGCTTGCTAGCAGGCTAAAGTCGGGTTCGAACTCGGTTTGACTCGAGTTTTTGGATGGACAGAACGTGTTGGTTTAACCCCGACTT
>NZ_QDIE01000018.1 GCF_003957255.1 Actinotignum sanguinis | reverse complement strand
ATGTGGATATCCCGGTGTTTGTCAAGTATGCAAGGCTATTGAGGCCGGAAAGCTCAACGACCCGGACTTTGTGTTGGTATAGCGAGGGAAAGTCTGGGTATTAGCAACCATTTCTGTCTATTTACCCGTCCGGGTTTTTACCCGGGCCCATTCTGTTTTTGTTGTGCTGCCCTTGCGCTGCCCTTGCACTATCCGGTCTAAGAACTCTTATCTCATATAGTGGGCAACAAGTTGACGTGGCTTAATAATTCCCTCTAGGCTACTGGAGGTAGGCGCCCACAAGGGGCACCACCTCAAAGTAACGCCGGCGGCACGGCCCCGGCGCTCCGATTCGGACGGAAAGGATGCACCATGGTTCTCAATGATCCTCGCTCTGCCATGACGATGCCCGCCGCCCGAATGCGAATGCTGGGCTAGCGCGGATTCCACTTGGCCTTCGGGCGATTCCGCGCGCGAGGACGTCTCGCCCCGGTCCGTTACGTCTCACTGAGCACCCGCCGCTGCGGCGTCGTATCGTTGATGGGATACGCTGAGTCGGACCGATCTCCATCACCACACCCAGTACAAAGGACTTTATAATGACGAAGATCAAGACCACTCATGTCGGCTCCCTTCCGCGCACCGATTCGCTGCGCGCGACCAACGAAGCACACCAAAACGGCCAGATTAGCGACGCCGAATTCAAAGAAAAGCTCGACGCAGAAGTTGCTGGCGTTGTTGCGCGCCAGAAGGATATCGGCCTCGATATTATTAACGACGGCGAATACGGCCACGTCATGACCGAAGTAACTAATTACGGTTCCTGGTGGTGGTACTCATTCTCGCGCCTGGGCGGGCTGGAATTCACGGATAACGAATTCCACGCGGCCGCTACCGCGGGCGGGGGAGCGGTCGAGCTCGTTCCCTTCGATGAGCGCCGGGATTGGCAGCGTTTCAAGGATGCCTACACGGATCCGGAGTCGGGAATTCACCAGGCCAAGCGCCAGGAAGTGGCCATGCCCACCATCACCGGCCCCGTGACCTACATCGGTGCCGAACAAACCCAGCGCGACGTCGACCTTACCCTCAAGGCACTCAAGGCCAATGGTCTTGATGCATCCTCCGGGTTTATCGCGGCGCTGTCTCCCGGGTCCGCGGCACGTATTTCCAATACGCATTACAAGTCGGAAGATGAAGTCCTCACCGCGATGGCCGATGCCCTCCACGAGGAATACAAGATCATCACCGATGCCGGCCTGACCGTCCAGATTGACGATCCTTCGCTGGCTGAAGGCTGGGACCAGGTCAATCCGGAACCGGCCGTTGCCGATTACCGCACCTGGGTGGCTCGCCGTATTGAAGCGATCAACTACGCCCTGGAAGGCATCGACCCGGATCTTGTGCGCCTGCACGTATGCTGGGGATCCTGGCACGGCCCGCACACCACCGATATTCCCTTCCGGGATATCGTGGATCTGTGTTTGAAGGTGAAGGCCCGCGGCCTGACTTTCGAAGCGGGCAATGCCCGCCACGCCCACGAATGGAAGATTTGGGAAGATATTGCCCTGCCGGATGACAAGGTACTCATCCCGGGCGTCGTCTCCCACTCCACGAATGTGGTGGAGCATCCCGAGCTGGTGGCGCAGCGCATCGAGCATTTCACCTCGCTGGTGGGTGCCGAACGCGTGATCGCCTCGACCGATTGTGGCCTGGGCGGGCGCATCTACCCGTCTATCGCCTGGGCGAAGCTCGAAACGCTCGTGGAAGGCGCCCGCCTCGCCTCGAAGTAAAGGCTCCAAGGCCGCGGGCCTGAACACACCCGCGTCTTGAAGGACCGGAGCGGCCTGCCGCTCCATGTGGAACACCGAAGGGGACCCGGACAGCTCAGCTGTTCAGGTCCCCTTCTGGTATTCCGTCCGCGTCCGGTGGTCCACTTTTATGCGGAGTGCGGCTTCAAGGTGCCTCCGACCGTTTAGTTCACCGGCGATTCGCCTAGCGTTACCTCAATGGTTTGCGGGGCACCGCCGCCACGCGAAATTTCCAGGGTGATGGTGTCGCCTACCTTGTGGGTGCGTACCTGCTTGGCGACCTGGGCGGGGCTGGAAACCGATTGCCCATCCAGGCTCAGAATCGTATCGCCTTCCTTCACACCGGCTTTCGCCGCCCCGGAATTCGGACCAACGGCCAGCACGGTCACGCGGCTTTGCTCACTGAGCCCCACGGTAATCCCGAGGGCGGCATTCTTACCCACGGTTACGTTATCGTCGCTCTTCCCGGCGCGGATCTGCTCCACGATGGACAGAGCGCGCTCGATAGGAATAGCAAAGCCGTACACCTGGGCAGACGTGGTGCCCTGCGAGGCCGCGCTATTCATCCCCACCACTTCGCCTTGGGCGTTCATCATCGGTCCACCTGAATAACCAGGAACCACATCGGCATCGGTGACGATCATATCCTTGAGGGTGTCAAAGCTCAGGCCATCCTCAGTGGCCACCCGCACGTCCATTCCCAGCCCGGTCACCTCGCCTTTAATTTCAGTGAGATAGCCCTGGCCGCGCCCGTTGCCCACCGCGCTCACTTTATCGCCCTGCTTAGCCGGGGTGCTGGCAATTTTTGCCGGAGTGAGCCCGGAAGCGTCCTTGAGCTGCAAAAGGGCGACGTCGCGCTTCTCGTCATGCCCGATAACACTGGCCGCATAGGTTTTCCCGGTTGCCGGGATCTCGACCTGGATGGCATCCGATCCCATAACCACGTGGTAATTCGTGAGCACCTGGCCGTCCGCCGTGAGGACAATCCCGCTGCCGGCCCCCATGCCGGAACCCATCCGCGCATTAATAATGGCCACACCCGCCGGGCTAACTTTTTCGCCCCGGTCAATAGGCCCGTCCGCACCGTGGTTGCCGCCCGGCAGCTGGGTGGGGAAATCCCGCGGGATCGGCATATACGGTTCCGCCCCGCCCTGCTGGCGTCCGTCGTTCGGGGCGGTCAGTCCGTCATTGTATTGGAAACTAAAGGGGTCTTTGACGGAAGGTGAGCTCGCCTGCGGTTCGGGAGCCAGGCCGAAATACCCCACTCCGGTGCCCACGAGCAGCGCGACCACCATACCGATAATGACAAGAATGGCGGTGGTTCCTTTTGAACGCCGCTTGACCGGCGCTGCCCCGAATTGTGGTGCGCCGCCGAATTGCGGTGCCGCTCCGAATTGCGTTCCGGCACCGAATTGCCCGCCGTAGCCGTAGCCGTATCCGTACTGCTGCTGGGAGGCGCCGGGGTAGCCACTCGGATAGGGCGGCTGCGCGGAGGCATACCCTGCGGAGGGAGCGCTGGGGTAGTGGTACGCATTCGTGTAGCTAGTCGATTGCGCGCCGCCGGCCTGCGTCCACGCACCTTGCGAGCTGCCAGCCTGCGCCCACGCACTTTGCGCGCCGCCGCCTTGGTTTGCACCGGGCTGGCTCGGATTCACGTGCGATTGACCCGGGCCGGCATGGTTCGCATTCGGCTGCTGCGCGCCCGGTTCGCCCGCGTCATTACGCCACTCATCTGTCATGTGAAACGTCCTTTCCTCACTCCGCACCTAGCCGCCGCCACGGCCGCCGCGGTGGTCCGGTCACATCGGGTAGCATGCCCGCCGATTCTGGAAAGTTTCTGAACGTTGTCCGAAAATGCGAGCATCGCCAGGTGCGCGCTTGCGCCGTGCCCACCCGCGCTAAATCCACGAAGGTAGCCACATGTGCAGGCGCCAAAACTCATAGGAAACGGTTTGCCCGGTCCAGATCGGGTACCAGAACAGTGCCGCCAGCACAATAAGAACGACGACGACGCCGCACGCCGTCAGCGTGCGGCGGCCTATCCGGCATCGCCACCACCGCACTGGAGAGGCGCATATCCCAACCGGCTTATCCCAGGCGAAGTCCGCGTGGCCCCAGGCGCCGTCGTCGTATAAATCCGCGCGCACGCTCCCGCATCCGCGCGCGTGCGGGGCACCGAGCGCGCCGGTGATATAGCCGATGCCGTAGGTGAGGGCGAGGGCCACGAAGGGGAGGAAAGCGATGGCGTAGAACTGGAAAATGGTGCGGTCCATATACAGTGACCACGGCGCGGCCATGGCAAGATAGCCGCTCAGAATCGCCCAGGCGCGCCAGTCGAAACGGGTGAAGGCCACCCAGAGCACCACGGCAAGGGCGAGGAGCGCCAGCCACCACACCACCGGATTACCCACCGACGTGACCGCTTGCACGCAACGCTCGCCGCTCGGGCACTGCCCGGCCATTTCTTCGGAGCTCGGCCACCAGAAAGAGACCGGGCGCCACTGCGCAAACCACTGCCAGACCGAGGATTGGTAGGTGTGCGGGGTGGAGAGCCCGTTGTGGAAGTCCCACATTTGGCTGTGATAATGCGCCAGGTCGTTGAAAGAATTGGGGAGCCAGGGGAAGGGGAGAGCCTCGGGGGTACTTTCGCGTACGCCGGCCGCCCAGCCGTGCCCCCAGGACCGGCTATCGCGGAACCAGGAGAACCAGGAGGCCACGTACGTGGCCGCGGCGGTGGGAACCAGGTGTATAAAAGCGGGGATTCCCTCCTGGAAAACCGCGGCACCTACCCACAGCCGCAGCCCCACCGCGTGGCGGGCGGCCATGCCCCAGGCGAAGGCCACCAGGCCGAAAACCGCCACGGCGTAAATCCCGGACCATTTCACCCCGCAGGCCAGCCCGAGGAATACCCCGGTGGCCAGCATCCACGGGCGCCACCACACCCGCGGGCCCCAGGCAACCGGGCGCCCGTCCGCGCGCACCGGCCCGGTAGCGACCCGGTGGGCTAGGCGCTCCCGGGTCCAATCGCGATCCCGCAGCAGCGCCCAGAATCCAGCCAGCACAAAGAAAGCCAGGAGGTTATCGAGGATCCCGATACGGGAGATGGTGATCCCCATGCCGTCCAGGGCCATCGCGATCCCGGCCACCCCGGCCAGCCACGGGTTGAGGAAGAGGCGCAGGGCGATGCGAACCAGCAGCGCCACCGCGAGCGTGCCGGCCAGCGCCACCATAAAGCGCCAGCCGAAGGGGGAAGTTTCCCCGAAAATGGCCTGGCCGACCGCCATGATCCATTTCCCGAGCGGAGGATGAACCACGTAGTCGCCGGCCGGTGAGGTATGGGAGAAGTCGCCGGTGGCGAAAGCGGCGTCGAACTCCGTGCCGCCCTGCCAATCCACTTCGTAGCCCAGGCGCAGCAGCGAATTCGCGCCTTTGACGTAGTAGGTTTCGTCGAACATGAGGCGGTCGGGGAAGCCCAGGCGGAAGAACCTGGTCAACGCGGCGATAAGCGTCACCGCTCCGGTCACCCACCACCCCAGGCGTTTTTCGGCGCGGGTGAGCCACTCTAATCCGCGCGGGGCCAGCCCGAGCCGGCCGCGCAGCTCGTCTTCATAGCGCTCCGCGCACTCGCGCGGGAGGCGCCCGATGGGTTCGCTTCGTTTTTCGCTCACGTGCGGATTCTATCGATAACTAGGCGCCCGCGCCGTAGTGCTGCGCGTGGCAGAATAGCAGAATGAGCACAGGTCAACACGCGGGAATTGTTCTTGCCGCCACCCCCATTGGAAACGACGCCGATGCCTCGCCGCGCCTGCGCGCCGAAATTGCGCGGGCCGATACCGTGGCCGCGGAAGATACCCGCCGTTTTTACCAGCTCGCCGCGCGCCTCGGCATCGAGGTGAACGCCCAGGTGCTCTCCTATTACGAACATAATGAAGCCGAACGCGGCGCCCACCTCATTGACCTGGCTCGCGCCGGCGCTCGGGTTCTCATGGTCAGCGATGCGGGAATGCCCGCCGTTTCCGACCCCGGTTTCCGCCTGGTCGTGCGCGCCCGCGAAGCCGGTATTCCGGTGACGGTGGTTCCGGGCCCCTCCGCCCCGCTCACCGCGCTTGTCGCGAGCGGCCTTCCCACCGACCGTTTTACTTTCGAAGGATTCCTCCCGCGCAAAACCGGGGAACAAGCCGCCGCGCTCGCGGCCCTGGCCAGTGAAGAGCGCACCATGATTTTCTTCGAATCCCCGCGCCGCCTCGGGGCCACCCTCGCCAATTTCGTCACCGCGTTCGGCGGTGGGCGCGAAGCCGCGGTATGCCGCGAACTCACCAAGACGCACGAGGAAATTGTGCGCGGGCCCCTGGCCGAACTCGCGCGGCGTTTCGCGGATGGGGCGCTCGGGGAGATCGTCGTCGTCGTTACCGGAAGTAGCGTGACTGAGAGGGAAGAACGGGCGCGCACGCGGGCCGTGGGCGATGTCGCCCAGCTGTGTCAGCTCGGCCTGCGCCGCAAAGATGCCGCCGCTTTCGTGGCCGCTCGCACCGGATTGCGCACGAATGAGCTCTACCGCGCCGCGCTCAGCGAGGGCGAATAAAGCGCGAAAATACGCGGGTTTAGTGGGGTTTAGTGCCGAAAAAACGCAGCTAAACCACGTTCCACCCGCACTCCACCCACGCTTTCCTAGCGCACGTGACCCAGATCATGCACAGTAAAAACAACCCCCGGGGAACCGGGGCCGGGACATGATCCTCTCGCCGCGAGGCGGGTACGGGTTGGACAGCCAACAGTGATCCCAGGGGCCGAAGATGACCCCGTTACCGCTGGCCGGTCTGCCCGAACGGGACCACGGACCGCGCTAGGAAAGGAACGACAATGGCTGTCAATATCCGCGGACGCAATTTCCTCAAGCTGCTCGATTTTACGCCCGATGAAATCCGCTACCTGCTGCGTCTGTCCGCGCAGTTCAAGGAACTCAAGCTCAGCGGTACCCCGCACCGCTACCTCGAAGGCAAGAATATTGTGCTGCTCTTCGAAAAGACCTCCACCCGCACCCGCTGCTCCTTCGAAGTGGCCGGCATGGACCTGGGCATGGGCGTGACCTACCTGGATCCGGGCAGCTCCCAGATGGGCAAGAAGGAATCCATTGAGGATACCGCCCGGGTGCTCGGCCGCATGTACGACGGTATCGAATACCGCGGCTTCTCCCAGGAACTCGTGGAGGAAATGGGCGCCAAGGCCGGCGTGCCGGTATGGAATGGCCTGACCGACCTCTTCCACCCCACCCAGATGCTCGCCGATATCCTCACCGTGCAGGAAAACTTCGAGGACGGCATCAAGGGCAAGAAGTTCGTGTTCTTCGGGGACGCGCGCAATAACGTGGCAAACTCGCTCATGGTGGTCTGCTCCAAGCTGGGCCTCAACTTCGTGGCCTGCGGCCCGAAGGATCGCATGCCTGAAGAGTGGCTGGTGGATACCTGCAAGGAACTCGCGGCGGAATCCGGTGGCAGCGTGACGCTCACCGAAGATGCTGCGGCGGCCGCCACCGGCGCCCACGTGCTCTACACCGATATCTGGGTGTCCATGGGCGAACCGGACGAGGTGTGGGCCTCGCGTATTGCCGAGCTGGAAGCCTACCGCGTCACCCAGGAACTCATGGACAAGGCAGATCCGGAAGCGATCTTCATGCACTGCCTGCCCTCCTTCCACGACACCAACACCACCATCGGCGCGGAGATCGCCAAGAAGTTCGGGGTGACGGAAATGGAAGTGGAAGACCGGGTCTTCGAAGGGCCGCGTTCGCGCGTCTTTGACGAAGCGGAGAACCGCATGCACACCATTAAGGCCGTTATGTACGCAACCCTCTCCTAGGGGGTACAGGCACGCGCCCGCGCGGCCGTGCCGAGATAAGCGCGGGCGACGTGCCGGGGAGCTGGCCGCAGGTAGCAGGGCCGCACCGCGGCGCGTCGCCCGCGCGCAAAATAAGGACTGAATTATGACACAGGAACATACACAGACCGCCGGCGAAAAAATTGTGGTTGCGCTGGGCGGCAATGCACTCGGGAAAACCCCGGAGCAGCAACTGGAACTCATTAAGGAAACCGCACGTTCCATCGTGGATTTGGTGGCAGCCGGCAATGACGTCGTTGTCACCCACGGAAACGGCCCGCAGGTGGGCATGATCAAGGTTGCGACCGATAATTCCGCGGCCGCCGGGGAAACACCGTCGATTCCTTTCGCTGAATGCGGCGCCATGTCCCAGGGCTATATCGGTTACCACCTCCAGCAGGCCATCGAAGCTGAACTCGCGGCGCGGCAGCTTGCCCGCCTCGTTATTTCGGTGGTCACCCAGACTGAGGTCGACGCCGCAGATCCCGCTTTTGGCCGCCCGACCAAGCCGGTCGGGGCCTTCTTCACCGAAGAACAAGCCCGGGCCCTCATGGAGGAAACCGGAAACAAGTACGTGGAGGATGCCGGGCGCGGCTGGCGCTGGGTGGTGGCCTCCCCGCTCCCCGTCTCCATCGTGGAACGCGATGTTATCAGCTCGCTTATCGATGCGGGAACCATCGTGATCGCGGCCGGTGGTGGCGGCATCCCGGTGGTCAAGGACGGTTCGGGATACCGCGGAGTTGCGGCCGTCATCGATAAGGATCGCACCGCCGCGCTGCTCGCGCGGGAGGTCGACGCCGATACTCTCCTCATCCTCACCGCCGTGGACGTGGTCGCCATTGATTTCAATAAACCCACGCAGCGCGATGTGCGCGAGATGACGGTGCGTGAGGCCCGCCAGTACATCGAGGAGGAGCAGTTCGCCCCCGGATCCATGCTGCCCAAGGTGGAAGCGTGCCTCGAATTCGTGGACGGCGCGGCTGGCAAACGCGCCATTATTACCTCTCTGGAAAAGGCCGAACAGGGTATTTCCGGGGAGAGTGGCACCGCGATCACCGCCTAAGCCCGAAGGACTACCATCATGACAACACGCACAAACGATGCCACAGCCGGCAATGGGGCCGGCGGCATGGATAACAACCTCGCCCCGGACGGGCGCGAACACCGCAGCGGCCGGGAGGACGCTGCGGGCGTCGTCGTCGCGGATAACGAAAGCGAAGCCGTAACCGCAGGCAGTGGCGCGCCCGGTGACGGCGATTCCGGTGCGAAAAAGACACGCAAGAAGCGGCGCGGTATTACCATCCCGGGCGCTTTCACGATTCTCTTCTTCCTAACCATCGTGGCGGCTATCGCCACGTGGCTGGTGCCGGCCGGTTCCTACGCCAAGCTGAGCTACAGTTCCGATACCGGCACGTTCTCCGTGCTCAGCCCACACGGGGATACCACCGAATACCCGGGTACCCAGGAAACCCTGAGCGAATTGGGGATGGATATTGATATCGCCCAGTTCACTTCCGGGGCGCTCAACAAGCCGATTTCCGTGCCCGGGTCCTATGAGTCCCTCGAGCAGAACCCGGCCAGTGTTTCCGATATTCCGGTCGCCATGGTGCACGGCACGATCGAAGCGGTAGACATTATGGTCTTTATCTTCGTGCTCGGGGGCCTCATCGGGGTGGTGAGAAAAACAGGTGCCTTTGAGTCAGGGCTCATCGCGCTGACGAAGAAAACTAAGGGGCACGAATTCCTCCTGGTCTTTGCGGTTTCCGTCTTTATGGTGGTGGGCGGATCGCTGTGCGGCCTGGAAGAAGAAGCGGTGGCCTTCTACCCGATCCTCGTGCCAATATTCCTGGCGATGGGATACGACTCGATTATCTGCGTGGGCGCGATCTTCCTGGCCGGGTCCATGGGAACCACGTTCTCCACGATCAATCCCTTCTCCGTGGTGATTGCCTCCAATGCTGCCGGCATTCCCTTCACGGACGGCATTATCTGGCGCGTGGGCGGGTGTATCGTCGGCGCCATTGTGGTGGTGTGGTACCTGCACCGCTACGCGAAAATGATTAAGAAGGACTTTACGAAGTCCTATGTGTACGAAGATCACGAAGCTTTCGAGAAACAGTGGGCGATGACCACCCACTCGGATGATGTGCCGGCCTTCAACTGGCAGAAGAAACTCATCCTCGTGCTCTTCGTTTCCGCCTTCCCGATTATGGTCTGGGGCGTGATGGCGATGGGCTGGTGGTTCCCGACCATGGCGGCCTCCTTCCTCACCATCACCATCGCGGTTATGGCGATTTCCCTCTTCGGGAAGGACCGGCTCAATGAGAAGCAACTAACGGACGCTTTTATCGAAGGCTCCTCCAGCCTCGTGGGTGTTTCGCTGATCATCGGGCTGGCGCGCGGCATCAATATCGTGATGAACGACGGGCTGATTTCCGATTCCCTGCTCCATTCGGCAACGAACCTGGTGTCGGGGATGTCCGGCCCGCTCTTCATCATCATTATGCTGCTGATCTTCTTCGTGCTCGGTTTCGTGGTGCCGTCCTCCTCCGGTTTGGCCGTGCTGGCCATGCCGATCATGGCGCCGCTGGCCGATGCCGTGGGTATCCCGCGGTGGATCATCGTATGTGCGTATCAATGGGGTCAGTACGCGATGCTCTTCCTGGCACCGACGGGTCTGGTTATGGCAACGCTGCAGATGCTCGATATGAAGTATCAGCATTGGTTCCGCTTCGTGTGGCCGATGGTGCTCTTCGTACTCGGCTTCGGCGGGGCGGCCTGCGTGGCCCAGGTGCTCATCTACGGCGCATAGGCGCGAAGAATACGGCTATCACTAGCCGAAACGCGCGGCTCCGGCGGGCTTGGTACCGCCGGGGCCGCCGCGTGCATTCCACTCGCCCGGAATTCTGGCAGTGGCGATTAATGCTTTTATAATATGACAGTACGGCGCGGGGAACTCGCGCCCGTGATCCCGAGGCGGAAAACCGAGACGGGTAACCGCGGCGGGATCGCGTGGGGAACGCAACGGAGCTATGCGATGACGATAGGGCTGTTTTATTACACCTGGGTGGTAGGGCTTTTCATCCTCATGGGTTCAGCGACGGCGCTTGCGTGTTACCTCGTTTCGCGCCGTCGCATGTTTTTGTGTTGCGCCGCTCTTTTCCTCACCTATTTTTTCGACGTCGCAACCGTGGCCCGCACGGACTTCACCCATCCGCGCAATATTGACAGCGTTTACCACATCACCGCGCCCGTAGAATCAATCACCCTGGGCGCGCTGCTCATGGGCCTCATCTGGCTGACCTACGCCACCTTCATGACGGAACCGGAAGCGAAAGTGGAGTGGCGCAGCGCTCTTATCCCGGCCGGGATTTTCATCGTGGGGAGCGCCGGCGCGTTAATGATCACCAACCCGGCCTGGCGGGAGTTTGTGTTCTTCTCCGTGCGCGGCATCGTGGTCATCGGGATCCTTAGCATGGCAACATGGAACTACCTACGCGCCACCACCGGGGTGGAGAAAATTCGCCAGCGCCGCCACCGCTGGCTGTACGTCACCACCTGGGTTACCGTACTGGGGACTTTCGCCTGGAATATCACCTTTATTTTCCTCGTGGCTCCCCAGGCGCATAGCGCTTCCGCACTTGCCTTCCTTCCCGAACGCAATTTCCTGGAAAACCTCATGTACATCTGCTGGGTGATCCACGTGATGCGTTTCGGGGTGCGGGTGCTGCGTATCCATTTCGACCGGCCCCCGGAAACAGTCAATCACCTGGAGGAGGATTTCATCGAATCCTCCCTGATGTTCTATTCCCAGGCACGCGGGCTATCGAAACGCGAAGAAGAAGTGCTCGGCTACCTCATGCGCGGGAAAACAAATACCCAGATTTCCACGGAGCTGTATCTGTCTCCCTCCACGGTGAAGGTGCACGTGCACAATATCCTCAAGAAAAGCCAGGTGGCTAACCGCGAGGAGCTGGTCAAAGACTTCTGGCGCTCGGTCTAGCGTGGTTGCGAGCCGGAGCCGGAACCCGCTTTACTTCGCGGAGTCCATTCCAGGGCGGTAGTCGATATCGGAGAAATCGAAATCAGCCTCATTGACCTCATCCGAAAAGTCGATATTTTCATCCTCCTCGGCGTAGTCGTCAAAATCATCATCCTCGTAGAGCTCGTAATCCTCATCGAGGTTTTCGAGTTCCGCTTCGGCAGCTGCGGCGTCGTCGTACGGATCGTCGAATTCGTCCGGAACCTCGGACTCTTCGTAAAAACCGAAAGCATCCGCGGATTGCAGCTGCTCCACGCCCGCTTCGTCCATCTCCACGCGAGCCGCGGCCCCGAGTTCCGGGGAGGTCGGTACGGTGAGGTCGGAAAAAACGCGGGTGCGGAAACCGTTACGGACCGCGTCGATCGCGGTGGCGCGCACGCAATGCGATTCGGCGATGCCTACCACGTCCACATCCGTGACCTCGGCGGTGCGCAGCACGTCCTCGAGGAGGTTACCCTGCGGATCGGTACCCTCGAAACCGGAATAGCCCGAAGCGTACTGGCCCTTCTTGAACTGCACATCAATGGGGAGAGCCGCGATGGATTCGTGCAGCTCTGCCTCCGGGGTATCGGCCACGCCGTGAGGCGGCCAGCTATCCACAAAATCCGGATTCTCGGAGAAATGCGGGCCCGGATCGATATGCCAATCCTGGGTGGTGGCGATAAGAGCGTATTCTTCGGCGTTATCAGTGACGAAATCGGCAATACGTTCGGCAACGGCATTACCGCCATCCACCCCGAGGCTGCCGCCTTCGCAGAATGTGGGTTGCACATCAACAATGATGAGTGCGCGGGTCTCATCCATAGTCATCCTCCTGATGAAGCGGGTCATCACGCGGTGCGCGGCGGCCGGATGGTCAATCGCTGTGGCGAAACCGCGCCCTTATAGTTTAGGCGCGGGGATGCGGGCACGCTAGCGGGCGCGCTAGTAGAATGGTGGCTATGACTCATATTCTCTCCGCTGTTGCCTGGCCGTATGCCAACGGCCCGCGCCATATTGGTCACGTTGCTGGATTCGGTGTTCCCTCGGATGTGTTCTCCCGCTACATGCGCATGGTGGGGGAGGATGTGCTGATGGTCTCCGGCACCGATGAGCACGGTACCCCTATTTTGGTTTCGGCTGACGCGGAGGGAATCACCCCGGAAGAACTCGCGGACCGCAATAATCGCATTATTGTGGAGGACCTCGTGGCTCTGGGGCTTTCCTATGATCTTTTCACCCGCACCACCACCGTTAATCACGAGCGGGTTGTGCAGCAAATGTTTGAGGTGTGCCGCGATAACGGCTATATGGTGGTGCAGTCCACGCCGGTCGCTATCGATCCGGAAACCGGTAACACCCTCCCGGACCGCTATATCGAAGGCACCTGCCCGCTGTGCGGCTACAGCCCGGCCCGCGGGGACCAATGCGATTATTGCGGTAACCAACTCGATCCGCAAGATCTTATTGACCCGGTATCCAAGGTTTCCGGGAAAACACCCCAATTCCGGGAAACCGAGCATTATTTCTTGGATTTGCCGGCGCTGGCGGAGCGCCTGGGGCAGTGGCTTGATGAGGTGGAAGAATCCGGGCAGTGGCGCCCGAATGTTATTTCATTCTCCAAGCACCTCCTCGAGGATGTGCGCCCGCGCGCGATGAGCCGGGATATTACCTGGGGCATTCCGGTCCCCGGCTGGGAAGACCAACCCTCCAAGCGCCTGTACGTGTGGTTCGACGCCGTTATCGGCTACCTTTCCGCCTCTATTGAATGGGCCCGCCGGCGTGAAGCCGCGGGAACCGGAAGCCGGGAAGATTGGCGTGCCTGGTGGAATGATGCGGAGGCCCGCTCCTATTACTTTATGGGGAAGGATAATATTGTTTTCCATTCCCAGATCTGGCCGGCCGAACTCCTCGCCTATAACGGGGAAGGAAGCCGGGGCGGCCAGCCCGGTGATTTAGGGCAGCTCAACCTGCCCACCCAGGTGGTGGCTTCCGAATTCCTGACCATGGAAGGAAAGAAATTCTCCTCTTCTAAGGGCGTGGTGATTTACGTGCGCGACGTGCTCTCGCGCTACCAGCCCGATGCGCTGCGCTACTTTATTTCCATTGCCGGCCCGGAAACCTCCGACGCTGATTTCACCTGGGCGGAATTTGTGCGGCGCAATAATTCTGAGTTGGTGGCCGGATGGGGGAACCTCGTTAATCGCACCGCGGCCATGATCGCCAAGAACTTCGGGGAAATTCCGGCGGCCGGGCCGCTTGAGGCGGTGGATCGGGAGCTCCTGGATACGGTGGAAGCCGGTTTCGCCACCGTGGGTAATTCCATTGCCGCGCACCGCCAGCGCGCTGCGCTCACGGAAATTATGCGTCTGGTGGGGGAGGCAAACGGGTACGTTTCCGCTACCGAACCCTTCAAGATGAAGGATCCTTCCCAGCGTGAACGCTTGGGCACGGTGCTCCACACCCTCATCCAGGCGGTCTCCGATCTCAATACCATGATGAGCGTATTCCTCCCGCATTCTTCGAACGCGGTGGATCGGGTGCTGGGCGGGGCCGGTGATATTGCCCCGATGCCGCGCCTGGAGGAGGTTACCGACATCGATTCAGGTAAGCCCTACCCGATTATTACCGGGGATTATTCTAATCCGCACCCGTGGGAGCGGGTGGAGGTGCAGGTCGGTACCCCGATTGCCAAGCCGTCCCCGGTGTTCACCAAGCTGGATGCCAGCGTGGTTGATGAAGAGCTGGAGCGCCTCGGCTTCGGTGAGGCCTAAAGCGTGCGCAATGAATCGGTACGGGACGGCGCGGCGCGTGACGCGGTCCCGAATGGAGCGGTTCCGAATGGCGCCGTGCGCAACGAATTAGCGCCGGAGGAATTCGCGGCGCTCTCCGCGAAGGAGAAAAAGCGGGCCCGCCGCTGGTACCTGCCCGATCTCCCGGAAAAGCTCGCCGGTCCGGTGGTGGATAACCACACCCATATTTGGGTGCCGGCGGGGGCAGCGCAGGCAGGTCACTCGGATGCTGCGCTTACCCCGCCGCGCGGGCGGATGCTGCCGAATGAGGAAGCTGCCGCCATGGAGGCTGCCGGGGTGTGCCACGCCATTACCTGTGCGTGTGAGGTCCCGGACCTTCTGCCCACGGTGGCGGTGGCTGAAGCGGACCCGGTCCACTTTTCCGCAGCCCTTGCTATTCACCCCAATGAAGCTGCCCGGCATCGCGGAATCACCGCGACGGGCCCGGATGGTTTAGCGCAGGAGCTCGCCGCGCACCATTCCCTCAGTCTGGAGGAGGCCATCGACCGGGTGGCAGAGGCGGCCCGCTCGAAGGCCGTCGTTGCTATTGGGGAGACGGGACTCGACTATTACCGTACTTCTGAGGAGGGCCGCGCCGCGCAAATTGAGGCGTTCCGCGCTCATCTTGCCCTCGCGCGCGAGCTTGACCTGCCCGTTCAGATTCACGACCGCGAGGCCCACGCCGATTGCGTGGAGGTGCTGCGCCGTGACGGTGCCCCGAGCCGGGTGGTTTTCCACGCGTTTTCCGGCGACGCCGCGCTTGCCGAGCTGTGTAACCGCGAAGGCTGGTACGGAAGTTTTGGCGGGCAAATAACCTACCCTGCCAATGATGAGCTCCGCGCTGCTTTCCACGCTTTTGATCCCGCGCTCATCCTCGCGGAAACAGACGCACCCTACCTGACGCCGGTTCCGTGGCGCGGCCACCCAAACGCCCCCTACGTGATGGCGTGGACGGTGCGTTTCGGAGCTGAGCTGCGCGAACTGGCTGAAGCGCAGTGGTGCGCCCAGCTCCTGGAAAACACCCGGGCAGTGTACGGGGAACTGGGCGCAGTCTAGCTAGCGGCTGCCCCGAGCTCTGCTCTGCGCCTAGCTCTGGGGGCTTTCAGATTCGGGAGTCTGGCCGGAAGGCTCGGTTTGGGCAGCTGGCTGGCCATAGTTCTGCCCGGGCTGCGCATATGCCTGCCGGTACGGCTGGGTTTGCCCCTGATAAGCTGGCTGGCTTTGATATTGAGATTGGCCCGGATAGCTCTGGCCGTAACCTTGGGGATAGCCCTGCATAGGTGCGCTTTGGGCCGGGTAACCCTGGCCTGCGGGGCCGGCCTGACCGGGATAACCCCGCCCCGGGTAGCCCTGGTAGCCCTGGCCATACGTCTGTTGCGATGCCGGGCTGGGGTAACCGGGATAGTTCGGGTAGCCCGGGTACGCGGGGTACGCGGATTTCTTCGCGGCTGTTCCTGCGGCCACTCCCTGCGCGATGCCGGCTAGCGCCAGAATCAAGGCCAGTGCGCCGGTCACCCAGAAGAGCGCGGTGTACTGCGCCCCGAATTCGCGAAGAGCGCCGACCGAACTATCCAGGGAAAGCGCTACGAGCCCGCCCAGGGTGATCGCACCGCCCAGCGGTGCCAACCAAGAAAAGGCTTGGGCTGCCCGGCCAGTGGTGAACAAACCTAGCACTCCCGCTAGCAGCGCCAGAAGAACACCGCAGCCGTACACAAGCACCGGCAGCCACACGCCACCCGGATTCGCCAGCCCAATAATAGAGGCATTATCCTCACCCCGGGCTAGGGCCGGTGTGAAGCACAAGATAATAAGAGCGATGCTCAGTGCGGTGGTAAGAGCCGCCAGGCCGCGCAGCGCGCCGGTGCCGCGCTTCGGTGCGGAGGGGATGGGATAGCTCGGAGGGACAGGCTGCTGTGCGTATCCGGGATATTGAGTGCTCATAGCCTTAAATGTAATCGATGTAACGCCCGCGCTGGGGGTGCGTTAGCTTTGTCTCCCCGAACGGGGTTCTTCAGCCTTCTTCAGTTGTGTGAAATAACGCTCAGATTACGATGTGGCGGCTGGCGGCGCCGTCGTGCGATACGCGTAAAAACCCTGAGAATCCGCGGGAAAGTCACGTACTGACCATTTGAGCGCTCCTAAAAATCTCAAGAAAAGCGAGCTTTTCCCTCCGAATCATTGTCCGAATGTTACGAAATGGTTACACTCGATATAGTTTCGTTATAAAAGCGGGGCCGGAGGGTACTCGCGCAAGCAACGGAGGAAGTTTAGTGGGGCGTCACAGCGCACAGGGAATGGGACTCGAGCAATTCGTTCGGGCTGAGGTTCGTACCCCGGGTCCGCGGTCGCGGGCTCTCATGATGGAACGCGGCGCGGTGAATGAGGCCGTTCAGGCCGCGCTGGCCACTCGGCCGCAGGCCACCGGCACCGCTTTCCAGGCACCCGCCGCCGTGGAGGATACCGCCGCGAACGCCCAGCTCAATTCGTTCCCGCTCAGCCGGCGCGGGGTTGCCGCGCTCGGTGCTGTGCTACTGGCCGGTAGCGGTATTGGCCTGATGTCGCATATGTCTATGCCCGCCAATGCTTATGCGGATGGTTTCCCGGTGGCTCGCACCGCGGGAGCCACGGTATCCGAATACTCTTTCACCGTTAATTTTGAGGGCGAAGAACGTACCCTCACCACCACGGCAGGCACCCTCGGGGATGCGCTGCAAGAAGCCGGGATTACGGTATCCGGGGATGATGTTGTTTCGCAGAGCCTCGCCGCGCCGGTTGTCCCGGGCTCGAAGGTCACGATTACTCGGGTGGAAACGCGCGTGGTCACCGAAGAAGTGGTGGATGCGCACGGCTCCACCAAGGTGGACGACGCCGCACTCGCCAAAGGCACCACCAAGGTGGAAACGGAAGGTAAGGATGGCATTTCTGCCAATACCTATGAAATCCGGGTGGAAAACGGCAAGGAAGTTGCTCGCACTCTGACTTTCTCCGCGGTCAAGCAGGCCCGCGTGGATGAAGTGGTCAAGGTGGGGACCTCGGAAAGCGCCGCCGCCGTGGCGGGCGCAGGTGCTGATGGGAGCGGAGCGGCTGCGGTAGCCAGTGTGGTTCCGGCCGGTACCGCCCAGGAAATCGCCTCGGGTATGCTCTCCGCCTACGGTTGGGGGCAGGATCAGTTCTCCTGCCTGGTGACGCTGTGGAATCGGGAATCGAATTGGAATCATCTGGCGGAAAATAGCTCCTCGGGTGCCTACGGTATTCCGCAGGCGCTGCCCGGCTCCAAGATGGCTTCGGCCGGAGCTGATTGGCAGACCAACCCGGCCACCCAAATCCGCTGGGGCCTGGGCTATATCGAAGGCCGCTACGGCAGCCCCTGCGCCGCGCTCGGGCACTCTAATTCCCGCGGGTGGTACTAAGCCTGCAGCGCTAAGCCTGCAGCCCTGATCCGTTACGCAACCGCGGTCACCCAATCGCGGTATTGCGCTCGCGTTGCGGCGCTTATACGCTCATGATTATGAGCGCCACGATAACAATTAGTGAAAAACTCGCGCGCGATATTGCCGATACCGCGGCTCGCTACGGCATGAGTAAGGAACAGGTTTTACGCGAAAGTCTGGCGGCTCTTTGCAGTGAGCTTGAGGTACCTGACCAGCTTGATGCGCTGTATTCCAAGCGTGCTACCGCGATGGATCGTTTGGGAAACTGATGCGGCTCAATGAATTTTCGGTGGAAAGCTGGGTGACGCGGCGTGGGTTTTATATGCGCTCCCGGTCCGGGCTGCGCTCCTGCTTTCAGGGTGCTTTCGGGAAAATTTACGGGGTGGAACTGTACCCGAGTCCGCACGAAAAATCCGCGAAAATCTTGCTGGAAGTAGAAACCCAGCATCCGCTTTTTGACGGAAATAAGCGGCTCGGGGCGCTGCTATGCGAAGCGATCCTCAACGAGTTCGGCTTCGAATTGGTGGTGAACGACGACGCACTAGCAGACATGTGTTTCGCTGTCGCTGGAGGGCAATTACGGGATCAGAGGCAGATAACTGAGCTGCTTAGAGAAAATTCGCGTTCGGAGTTCGTCATCGGTTCGCATGCAGCGCCCGAATCTTAATAAACGTGACTATCCGGGTATACAGTTACGTCATGAGTGTGGTGAGAAGCACGGTGCTGGCCGGCGGGATGACACTTATGTCGATGGTTGGGCTGCGGTCGGTGGGTCTACCCTGGTACGCCTGGATTATTCAATTTGTGATCCTGGTGGGTGCTGGGTTGGTGTGGGGTAAATTCCTCGCCGAGGAGTCGGGGGAGTCACGGGGTTCTGAGGATACGGGGCGTTCTTCTGGTTCCCGTGGCGCAGCTGGCCGGCAGCAACGCCGCGCACGTGCCCTACTGATCGCGGCGGTGGCGGCCGTGATTCTCATTCTTGTGTATTTCTTCTTAATTGTGTGGGCGTGACACAGCCGAGTATAGATGCATTGTAGGAGATCGCAGGCTCTGTAAGTAGATGTTCGAAGGGAGGCGGTAAAAATGGATTGTAAGACCCTTATAAGTTTTGAAGCTGTGAGCTTGGTGTATTCGGTATCGGGAAAGCCGAATAAGGTTATTTTTGATGATCTTACTTTCTCGGTGGAGCCCGGGAGCATTACGGCGGTAGTTGGTCGTTCGGGCTCCGGGAAAAGCACCGTCCTCGATGTGGCGTATGGAAAGCTGCCTCCCAGTTCGGGAAGAGTCTCCTGGTGCGATAGGGATCTCGGCTTTTTGCGTGAAAGCGAAGCGCAACATATCCGGCGCGCAAATATTGGGTACGTGGACCAGAAAGCGCTTTTACTAGGCGACCTTACTGTTCTCAAGAACGTTATGTGCGGGGGCGTTGATAAGACTACTGCACACTCATGGCTGGAAAAGCTTGGTGTTGCAGATATTTCGGATAGTCGGGGAGCGAAGATTTCGGGTGGTGAAGCTCAGCGGGTAGCGCTGGCACGGGCGCTTGCAAAGCAACCTAATCTCTTGATCTTGGATGAACCCACCTCGTCGCTTGATCTGGGAAACGCGCAAACGGTTGCCGAGATTTTACAGCTGGAGGCACGGCGGGGAGCCGGTATTCTTGTCGCCACTCACGATGACGTGATTGGAGCAATTGCTGACACGAAAGTGAGCCTGTAAATGTTCCGGCCCAGTTGGAAGCGCAGTTCTGTTTACGTGCTCATAGCGCTGTTTTGCTTCGCGTGGGTCTTTGCCTCGCACACGGCATACTCCCTTGCCGGGGCCAAAATGGATGACGAATGGCGCGGACGTTACGACATTCTGGTCACAGATAAAAAGGCAGGCGAAGCCCTCTATTCCTCACATGATAAAGCCGGAATGACGCTGCTGGAACAAAACTATGCAGCGCAGACCTTGCCGGAGTTGGAATCGCGAATACTAGAAGAAGTGAGAAAAATTGAGAGTGTGTCAGTCGCGGCACCGGTCGGTTTTCTCGGCAGTTACAAAGGATTTTGGGTACTTCCGCAAATTGCCTCAGATGGAATAGATTTCCAAAAGTCGCCTGTGAAGAGCTATCGTGTCACATGGCAAGTGCTTGAGTCAGAAACTAAGGTTCTGGATAAAGGGACGGCGCAATATGACCTCGACGCCACAGGAATCATTGCTCGGCCCACGCCCACCGGCGGTGAACCCACTGGAATTCAGTCGCACATAGCCATGCGGCCAGAGCTCTACCGGTATCACTATCCAAGTATCGCCATCCCGGATGAAAACTCGCTTCTTCTCACGGCTTTTGCGCTGCCCGATGTGGCAACCAGTGTCGCAGTAGTAGATCCCGTATCGGAACGTGAACTTTTGGGATTGTCGGGAGAATGGCTCAATCCTCTCATTGAATTCGACAAGGTAGTTGAACGTAAATTGGGCCTTGGAGATCCTCTAAGTGCAGATGACCTCGCGGCTCTTCCCAACGGCGTTGTAGTTACTCAGCAAGACCTTGCTCTGGCACAGGAAGCAAGATCGGGAGAAGAAAACGAGGTGATTGCGCCGCTCGCTGCAATGCCGGGAATGGCAGAACGTAGCCGCCCGGTGCCGTGGCGGGCATATGGGATGAATTCTCAGATATTTGGATACGTTGCCAATCAGGATTTCTCACCGAATATCTCTATTTCTGTTGCTATTGAGAGCGTCGACGAGCATGGAAAAACGGTAGGCACAGTCGAGCAACGCATTGATCTGGCGCATGACAATGGCCCCTTTGGCTCGCGTGCGTTTTTGCTGCCTCTTCCAGAACAGGGAGGGGAAACTTACGGGCGAATAACTGAGACCTATACCAACGGTGTCTATGTTACTGCCGATAACGTTTTCGCTCCGAAACTCACTCCGGTTCCTGCGGGTGAAACGGTGGCGGAAGATGAAGCTTCGCGGCGAGCTCAGGCTGACGAGGAATATCGGGCTAGCTTTGTGGCGAATCCCGTAGGAATTGCTCCCCTCTATACTTCTTATAATGAGTATGGTTCTCTAGCCGCGCAAGTAACTCCGCAGGAGCGTGGCGCGGAGATCACGTATCGTGCGACCTCTCCCTTAGATACCTCTCTCGGTTCGGTTGTGCGTGATGGTGGCGCACCCTTTGAGGTTGGCGAGTTTACTCCGCAGGAAACAAAAACGGATGGCATACCTGGCACGGATCCTCTCGGAGCGCTCGGACTTTATTCTTCAAATCACCTGATGCAGGGAAGCGAACGCATCGACCACCTCCGCTCGGGACTCGGTGTTGCGCTGAATCCGCCATCGGCAGTGGTGTCTTACGGAAGCGCGGAAGCTCTTGCGGGGGAACTCCCGATCAACGCCATTAGGGTACGAGTCGCGAATCTTGAGGGTCTAACGCGGGAGGATGCGCTAGTAGCCATCGGTAAAGTGGCTGATCGAATCCGGTCCTTAGGTGTAGATGCCAGGGTAGTGGCGGGCTCGTCACTTGGGACTGCGAAGATTTGGGTACCGCAAACTGCGGGCCAAACCGATAACGAGACCGGCCGTCAAGAAGTGGAAGCGCTTGGCTGGGTTGATCATCGCTATGTTGTGCTAGGAGCGGCGGATTTCATGGCAAGCCTCCTCACTACTCTGGTGCACTCCATCGCGCAGGCTGGCGGCTTCCTCATCATCGGCGTGATCGCGGTGGTGGGAGCGGTGGAATTTGCTGCGAGACGAACCAGATTCAATGTTCTCAAAAATCAAGGCTGGTCCTCATCCTCATGTCTTGCAACCGTTCTTCGGGAAGAAACATGGGGGCTGATTCTTCTCACATGTGCCCTTGTAACGACGGCACTGTTTTCAGTGGCGGAACAGCCTCGATTACTAGCAGGCATCCCACTTGTTTGTGGGGCTGTTATCTATGCGCTCCTTCTTATCCTTCCGCTTCGTTACGCCAATCGAAGGAGTGGCTCGAATCTTCCGCGAATCTCTCTTCTAGGCTGGTTAACCGTTGCTGAGGGACTGTTTATCGGAGTGTTTTGCGCGCTACTTGGTGAAGTAGCAACAATGATCGTGTGGTTCCGGAAAGGCGCCCGCGGACTAGATATTGGTGAAGCCCTTGTTGAAGTATTACTACCTGTGCTTGTAATCCTGGCGGCAGCGGCGGGCCTGGCAGTGAGCGTGTTGCTTCTCCTGGCGCGCAGGAAACAAACCGCTGTGCGGGATCTCAAAGAGTTTGTGTACTGGAACTTGGGTTGGAGTAAAAAGAGGATCCGTACCGCACAGGTAGGTGTCTCATTCATCGTAGTTATATGCTGTGCCGTGGTTGGTTGGATCGTCTCTGTGACAATGATCGGAGCTGGAATGAACCATGACCTGTATTGGATTGTTTTTTCTTCGACGGCTGTCATCTTGGTGGTCATGAACGCTCTTGGTGTAAGTCCATCAATTTCCCCACGCCGGTTTCGTACGAGTCGACGTTTGCAGCGCTGAGAGATGGGAGGGTCTCCCGTAAGTCCGGGAAGCACCCCTTTCCACCGGGCCTTGCTCCGAGAACGTGAGTTAGCCGGGTACACTGCATCTGTGGTCGCCAATCATATTGCTCAACAGGATTCGCCCGGTAACAGCACGGCCGGTAGTGGCCCGGCCGGTGATACCGCGGATGGTCGCACCCCGGCTGGAACTGCCCTCCTCACCCCGGTGGACGTGCGCGCGCTGTGCACGGCCCTGAATATTCGCCCCACCAAAACCCTGGGGCAAAACTTCGTGCACGATGGCGGCACCGTGCGCAAAATCGTGCGGGAAGCCGGGGTGGGCCCGGGGGATAAGGTCCTCGAAATTGGCCCGGGTCTGGGCTCACTCACCCTGGCGCTCCTGGAAAGCGGCGCTTACGTATCCGCGGTGGAGATCGACGCCGCCCTGGCCGCCGCGCTCCCCGATACGGTGGCGCGCCGCCACAGCGCCCCGGAAAATTTCGCGCTGCTGCACGCGGATGCCCTGAGCATCACCGAGCCCGAACAACTTGCTTGCCCGCCCGCACTCCGCACCGGCCAGACCGGCCCCGGTACCAGGCAGACCTTCGCCCCCACCGCTCTGGTCGCGAACCTTCCTTATAACGTGGCGGTTCCGGTGCTCCTCACCCTCATGGAAGCCCTGCCCAGCCTGGAGACCATCACGGTGATGGTGCAGTTGGAAGTGGCCGACCGCCTGGCCGCAGCACCCGGGTCACGCACCTACGGGGTGCCCTCTGTGAAAGCCGCATGGTACGGCAACGCCAGCCGCGGTGCGAAAATCTCCCGCCACGTTTTCTACCCGGAACCCAATGTGGACTCCGCCCTCGTTCACCTGCGCTTGCGGCCCGCGCCCGGTAACGATGAACTGCGCGAGCGTGTTTTTCAGGTGATCGACGCCGCTTTCGCTCAGCGCCGGAAAACCCTGCGCAGTGCCCTGGGCTCCTGGGCCGGCAGCCCGGCTGCGGCCGAAACTATCCTCGAGCGGGCCGGAGTATCGCCCCAGGCACGCGGGGAAACCCTCACCATTGACGACTATGTGCGGATCGCGCAGGCCCGCGACCTCGCCAACTAGAATCCCTCACTCCAAGGACCACCAGCTATGGCACATTTACTTTCGGTACATGACGTGGGCGTCAGCCTGGGAAGTCGCGATATTCTCAGCAACGTTTCCCTGAGTTTAGAAGACGGTAGCCGCATAGGCGTCGTCGGCCCGAACGGGGGAGGGAAAACCACACTGCTGCGCCTCATCACCGGGGCGCTCGCGCCCACCAGCGGCGAGGTGATTCCCACCAATACCGCAAAATTTGCCACGCTCACCCAGGCTGATGAGCTCCCCGATGCCACGGTGCTGGAAGCGATTCACGCGGGCACCGCCCGCCACGAATGGGCCAGTGACGCACACGTGCGGCGTTTGCATGCCGGGCTGCTCCCCGATATTCCCCTCGAGGCGCGGGTGCGTGAGCTTTCCGGCGGGCAACGCCGGCGGGTAGCCCTGGCCCATACCCTCACCCGCGAGGCGAATATTATTATTCTCGACGAGCCGACCAACCACCTGGACGTTGAAGGAATTACCTTCCTGGCGAATTATATTAAGGAGCGTTTCGGTGGGCCGCGCCCGCGCGGGGCACTCGTGGCTGTCACCCACGACCGCTGGTTCCTGGATGCGGTGGCCACGCGGCTGTGGGAAGTGGTGCCCGGGGTGGAAGGCCCGCGCGGGCAGATTCCCGGCCGGGTAGAAACCTACGAGGGCGGGTATTCGGACTATATTTTCCAGCGCGCCGAACGCGAACGCCAGGCCGCGCTCGCCGAAGAAAAACGCAATAACCTCTTGCGGAAGGAACTGGCGTGGTTGCGGCGCGGCGCCCCGGCCCGCACCTCCAAGCCGCGCTTCCGTATCGAAGCGGCGGAAAGCCTTATCGCGGACGTTCCGGCCCCGCGCGATACCGTGGAAATGACGCGCATGGCCGCCTCCCGCTTAGGCAAAGAAGTGGTCAATCTGGAGGATGTCAGCCTGCGCTACGGCAACGGGCCGGACATTTTACGCGGGGTGACCTGGCGGATTGCGCCGGGTGAACGCGTGGGGATTCTAGGTGCGAACGGTGCCGGGAAATCCTCGCTGCTCGCGCTGATCGCCGGTCGGCTCCAGCCCACGGCCGGCCACGTCAAACGCGGTGCCACTCTGAAACTCGCGGAACTATCCCAGCACACCCGCGAACTCGATGAGGTGGCCGAGCTGCGCGTGGTGGAGGCCGTGAACGACGTCGCAGCTCGCGTGCAGGTGGGGAAGAAAGAACTCACCGCGAGCCAGGTGACCGAGCGGATGGGATTCACCCGCGAACGTGCCTGGACGCGGGTCAGTGAACTCTCGGGTGGGGAGCGGCGCCGCTTGCAATTCATGCGCCTACTCATGGCCGAACCGAATGTGCTACTCCTGGACGAACCGACCAATGACCTGGATACCGATACCCTCGCCGCGATGGAGGACGTGCTCGACGGCTGGCCGGGCACCCTCATTGTGGTCTCCCACGACCGCTACCTGCTCGAACGCATGACGGACCGCCAGATCGCGGTGCTCGATGGCCAGGTGCGGGACCTGCCGGGTGGGGTGGATGAGTATTTACGGCTGCGCCAACAGGAACGAGAAGAGCGTGAGGGCGCCGGAGGTGCCGGCGGCGTGAGCAACTCCGGGGCTACAGCTGCCACTTCCGGGGCAGGATCTGAAAAAAGTGCGAGTGCCCTCCAGCGCGAAGCCCGCAAAGAAGTACAACGCATCGAAAAACGCATGGGCCGGTTGCGGGAGCAGATTACCAAGCTGGATGAGCGCAGTGCCGCTTGCGCGGTGAGCGGGGACTATGAGGAACTCGCGCGGATCGGTAAAGAGCTGAGTGAGGCAAGCGGCCAGCTTGACGAGCTGGAAGAACAGTGGCTGGAGGCAGCTGAAGTAGCTGAGGGATAAGGCCGACCTGCCTCGCGGGCCGCGGGCGCCCACCGGCCAGCCGAATACAAGGGTGGCGCCCCGGGAGAACCTTCCCGGGGCGCCACACTTGTCGTCGTCGTACGAAATCCGAAGGCTAGGCAGCCTTACGGAAAATCTGCGTGAGCTTGACGCGCTCACCCATCCGCAAAATCGAGCGTTCGTAAATCTTGCCGGCCAGGATCGCCAGGAGGAAGACCCCGAGGGCATTGATGCCGACGGCGGCCAGTTCTTCCAGGAGCGGGACCTCGCCGATCGCGGTGCGCATGGGCATCATGAACGGGCCGAAGAAGGGCAGCACGGAGAGAATCTTCGTGATCGCGGCTTCCGGAAGCGCCGGAATGAGGTAGATCGCGGTGTAGAAGGGGATGAACTGGATAAACATGACCGGGGTGTTGATGCCGGCCAGGTCTTCCTGGCGGGACACCGTGGCAGCCAGTCCGCCCACCAGCGCGGTGGCCGTGAAGTAGCCGAGCACCATCCACAGGACCGTGCGCGCCACCATCCCGGCCAGCCCGAATTCCTGGAGGAAACTGAGATCGGGAACCAGCCCGGAAATCGCCGCACCGGTAATAATTGCGCCGATATAGCCGAAGAGGATGACTACCCAGCCGGCTCCCAAGCCCAGCACCTTGCCCAGGAGCAGGACGCGCGGGCGAACCGTCGTCAAAATAATTTCCACTACGCGCGAAGATTTTTCTTCGACGACGCCGGCGCCAACCGCGCCGATTCCGCCCATCACCATGAAGAAAATCAGCATGGCGCTGACCGAGCCGATCAGGAAACCGATGGGATTAGCTCCGATGCCGGAGGGAGTGTAATTCACCGTCTGCACCTGAAGATTATTAATCGCATCCAGGTGGGCGAGGACCGTGGCATCCACCCCGGATTCCTCCAGCAGGTAGGTGCTCAGGATCTTCTTGAGAGCGGGAAGCTCCTTCGGGTCCGGGGAGGTGGCCACGATCTGCGGGTCGAGCGCGGTACCGGAAATGCCGATCTCCGCTTCCGGTTCGTCAGCCGCCAGCTCGGCAGCGATATTGGAGGTCGGGAGTGCGGAGAAACCGGCGCTCTCGAGATAGGGCTGGAGCTCCGCGGCGCCGGCCTCCAGGTAAATACCCTGGGCTTGCGGGGCCGGCCCTGCTCCGGCGGCTTCATCATCCCCGCCCAGGAAAACGCGGCCCGCGAAACCTGCCACAATAGCAATCACCCATATCACCGCCAGGGAAATCATGGTGGCGCGGGAGGCAAAAACGTTCTTGAACTCGCGTGCGAAAACAATGCGTACCATTACTTAGCCTTCTTTCCGAACAGCGAGCCGAACAGGCCACGCTTTTTCTTGGAGGTGGCCGCATCGCCTTCTTCTTCCGTGGAAGGCACCTGAACGACGTCGCGGAACAATTCCGTGAGGTGAGGGCGGCGCTGGGCGAATTCCACCACGGTGCCGGCCTGCTGGGCCGCGTTGAGAAGCGCGGCGGTGGGGTCGGCGGTTCCCGCGGCGGCCGGGGTTTCCACGAGCACGCGGGTAATTCCCGCGCTCAGCGGCGCCTCTGACGTTCCGGCCAGCGGATCGGGCTGGACGGTAAATCCGGCCTGGGTGAGGGCCTCGCGCAGCGTGGCTTCTGCTGCCCGTACCGCCAGCGCGTAGGGCGGATTCCCGGCATTGCGCAATTCATCAACGGTGCCGCGAGCCACGATATTTCCGCCCGCGAGAATTCCTACGCTATCGCATAGGCGTTCCACCAGGTCAAGCTGGTGCGAGGAGAAAATAACCGGGACTCCTTCATCTGCCTTCTGGCGTAGCGTTTCGCTCATGGTGCGTACCGCTACCGGATCCAGCCCGGAGAAAGGCTCATCAAGAATGAGCAGTTCCGGATCGTGAATAAGGGCGGCGGCCAGCTGCACGCGCTGCTGGTTACCGAGGGAAAGTTTCTGGACGGCATCCTCCCGGCGTGAACCCACCCCGAGGCGATCAGTCCAGCGCTCCATGGCGGCCCGCGCCGCATCCGGGCTCATCCCGTGCAGGCGCGCGAAATACATCAGCTGCTTATCAACCGGCATTTTAGGGTAGAGACCGCGCTCTTCAGGCATATAGCCGATACGCTGGCGCGCCGCGAAATCAATAGGGCCACCATTCCAAGTCACCTGCCCGGAATCTTTACTCAGGAGGCCGAGCATAATGCGCATTGCAGTGGTTTTCCCAGCGCCGTTCGAGCCGACGAAACCGAAGATTTCACCGGGGCGAACCGTGAAGGTGAGATTTTGCAATACTTTGCGCGACCTGAAACTCTTGGAGATGTTCTCAACGGAGAGCATAAGGGGTACGTCCTTGCTATCGTGCGATTGATGAATATTCTAGGGGTAGCACGCCACGCGCCCAGACACGGGCAACCGCCGCGTGCAAGACCGGTGACGTCACCTAGAGCGCCATCGTTCTATTTGCGTGTCGCCGTCCATTCTATGCCACAGCCCAGGTGAAACCTAGAATAAGAAAGGGAGACGGGCCGGATTGCGGCTAGTGCCCGCCGCGGGTGAGCAGGCGCGGCTGCGATTCCAGCCCGCGCAAGCCGTTCCACATAAAGTTCACCACGTGTTCCGCCACGGTTTCTTTATCGGGTTGGCGCACATCCACCCACCACTGGCCCACCTGGCCGAGCGCCCCGGCCAGCGTCTGCCCGTAAATGCGTGCGTATTGGGGAGAGATACCGTT
This sequence comes from Actinotignum sanguinis, assembly GCF_003957255.1. Lineage (GTDB taxonomy): Bacteria > Actinomycetota > Actinomycetes > Actinomycetales > Actinomycetaceae > Actinotignum > Actinotignum sanguinis. Next base: position 15,741 of record NZ_QDIE01000018.1, on the reverse strand, counting down.
GCGCCCGAGCATGGGCGCGAGTAAATCGGAGGCGTAATCAGCCACATCCGCGATCACGGTGGAGAAGGAATCCCCGCCGAGCGTAGCTGGCGAGCGCTGCACAAGGAGGCGAAAACCGTCGTCGTTATGCTCGATATAATCCAGCACGGCGACGACGATGGACTCAAGCACTTCGCGCTCGGGCAGCCCAATGTTCATACGCGCGGAGAGTAATTCCGTGAGGGTGACGAGCTCGCGATCCACCACCACGTTGTAAATGCCTTCTTTGGAACCGAAGTGCTCGTACACAACGGGCTTGGATACTTGGGCGGCCGCGGCGATTTCTTCAATGGAGACCCCGTCAAAACCCTGCGCCGCGAAAAGTTCCCGCGCCACGCCCACCAATTGTTTACGCCTGTCTGCCCGCGACATGCGCACCCGTTTCTTTTCCGAGGCGGGGGCAGGTGCGGTGGTGGCAGCGGTGTTCTGGGTGGGGTCAGTGAGCGTGTTGTCGGCGGCGCGGGCGGCATCGACGCCGTTCGTACCCTCAGGCGAGGTCTGTTTCATACTTAGTATTATGCCAGGAGCGCTTCGGTCAGCTAGACTATACCGGTGCCGGCCCGCGCGTCGGCAGTTCTCCGCCATGGTGTAACGGCAACACAGCGGTCTTTGGAACCGTTATTCTAGGTTCGAATCCTAGTGGCGGAACGTTTTCGGGCGCAGCGTCAGCGTCCGTGGCGAAATATAGGGCGCATCGCCGCCGGAAAAGGGAAGGCATGGATCTCTCCGCTGTCGTTATCCTGGCTGCTGGCCAGGGAACTCGCATGAAATCAGCCACCCCGAAACTTTTGCATGAGGTGTGCGGCCGCACGCTGCTCGGGCACGCCATCACTGCTGCCCGCAGCCTGAATCCCCAGCATATCGTGGTGGTGGTGCGCCACGAACGGGACCGAGTAGCCGCCCACGCGCTTGAACTAGACGATTCGGTCATTATTGCTGACCAGGATGAAATCAAGGGGACAGGCCGCGCTGTATGGTGCGGAATGGAAGCCCTGGGTGCGAGCGTGACCGGTCCGGTTCTCGTTATGGCCGGGGATACCCCGCTTCTGGGTGGGGAGATTCTCGGGGAGCTCGCGCGCGCCCACGGGAACGGTGGTGGCGGGAACGACGCCGCAGCTACCGCCTTGGCTACTCCCGCCAGCCCCGCTGTCACCGTGCTGAGTGCCCGGGTGCCAGATCCGGCTGGCTACGGGCGGATTGTGCGCGATGGGGAAGGAACCATCTGCGCCGTCGTAGAAGATAAAGACGCAAGTACGCAGCAGCGTGCCATCAACGAAATAAATACTTCCACATATATTTTCGATGCCGTATTTTTGCGTGAGGCGCTGGCGGGCCTGGGCACGGATAACGCCCAGGGGGAAATGTACCTGACCGATGTTGTGGCGCGGGCCTATCAACTCGGCGCCGGAGTGGGCTCCTACGTGAGCAGTGATTACCTGGCTGCGGAAGGTGCGAATGACCTTGTCCAGCTCGCGGCCCTGCGCCGGGAAATGAATCGGCGCATCGGGGAGCGGTGGATGCGCAGCGGGGTGAGCATTATTGATCCGGCCACGGCGTGGATTGACGTCCAGGTGGAGCTGGAGCCGGATTGCGTCGTCGAACCTCATACTATTTTGCGCGGGACCACGCGGGTTGCGCGGTTCGGGCATGTGGGGCCCGGGGAGCTTGCCAACGTCATCGTGGAAGAGGGCGCGCGGGCGCGGCACGTGTACCTGCGCGATTGCCTGATCCCAGCCGGGAAATGCGCCCGGCACGCGGTGGTTCTCGGGGAGGCGCCGCGGCACCGCTGTGGCGGGTAAACATTGTTCTGCTGGTAAACACCGTTTACCAGGTAGCGGGTAGCGCCGCGATCACATAAGCTGACAACGTCGAAAAACCCAAGCAGGCGAAACACATCGGGGGAGCACAATGAGCACGGGAATGCGGGTATCGAACGATAAGCGGCTGGTCCTAGCCACGGGCCGCGCTTATCCGGAGCTGGCGGAGGAGGTTGCGCGCTGCCTCCATATCAGCATGCTGCCCACCACCATTTACGATTTCGCGAATTCGGAAATTTACATCCGCTATGAGGAGTCCATCCGCGGGGCGGATGTTTTTATTATGCAGGCCTTCAGCAGCCCCATTAATAAGTGGCTGATGGAGACGTTGCTTATGGTGGATGCCGCTAAACGCGCCTCGGCCAAGCGCATCACCGTGGTGGCGCCGTATTATCCCTACGCCCGCCAGGATAAGAAGCACAAGGGCCGCGAACCGATTTCCGCGCGGCTGGTGGCTGATCTTCTCAAGACGGCCGGCGCGAACCGCATTATGAGCGTGGATTTGCACGCCGCGCAAAGCCAGGGTTTCTTCGATGGGCCGGTGGATCACCTGTGGGCGATGCCCACCCTGGTCGAATACGTCCGCTCCATTATTACCGGCGACGACGCCGTTATGGTCTCACCCGATGCCGGCCGTATTAAGGTGGCCGAGCAGTGGTCCTCGCGCCTGGGCGGGATTCCGCTGGCTTTCGTGCATAAGACCCGCAATATCGAGAAAGCGAATACCGCGAAGGCCAACCGCGTGGTTGGCGATGTGGCCGGTAAAACCGCCATTATTGTTGACGACATGATTGACACGGCAGGCACGCTGGTCGGCGCGATCCGCGTTGTTAAGGATGCCGGTGCCAAAGACGTGATCGTGGCGGCCACCCACGCGCTGCTTTCCGGGGAAGCGGTGGAGCGGCTCTCGAACGCTCCGATTCGCGAACTTGTGGTGACCGATACCGTTCCGATTCCCGATGAGAAGCGTTTTAAGGGCCTGACGGTGCTCTCGATTGCTCCCACACTGGCCCGTGCTATCGACGAAGTGTTCGAGGATGGCTCGGTGACCTCGCTGTTTGACGGCGCGTACTGAGTGTGAGGTAGCCTCACGAGGAGGCGCTGGTGCGCTGGAGCGTACCGGCGCCTTCATTGTTGTGGTGGTAGCCCGGTACTTGGTGGGGCCCGGTGCTTGGTGGGAACCCGGTACTTTCCGGGGCTGGGGAGCCAATACGCGATGCGGCGGCAAGCCGGTACTCGATGCGGCTAAGAAGCCAGCGCTCAATGTGGCTGGGGAACCAGTACTTGACGCGGCTAGGAAGGAAGATAACGCACGTGGTGGTCACATCGACTTGGGCGCTGTCCGTACTTGTCTTTGCTACTGGCCTGGTTGGCGGCATCGTGGGGTACCTAACCGGAGTGGCATCGTTGGTCACCTACCCGGCCCTCCTCGCCCTCGGATTCCCACCGATTACCGCCAATGTCACGAATGCGATAAATAATTTCGGGAGCAGCCTGGGGTCTGTGCTCACCGGCTGGCGGTCCATGCGGGCGGTGCAGGCCTACCCGCTGTGGCCGCAGATGTTTATCAGCGCGGTGGGCGGAGCTATCGGCGCGGTGCTGCTCCTGGCTTTCGACCCAAAAGTTTTCGAGTTCGTGGTGCCCTGGCTGGTACTCATCGCCACCCTCTCCACATTGATCGGCCCCTACCTGGAGCGACGCGGCATTCACGCTAATATTCCGGTTCCCACTTTCTTGGTGCTGGTGGGAGTGCTGGGCGTGTACGGAGGTTATTTCGGGGCGGCCTCCGCGGTTGTTTATCTTGGCATCGCCGCGATCCTCACCCCGATGACCACCCACGAAGCGCTGCTGCTCAAATCCCCGGTGCTGGGTTGCGCTAATCTCACGGCCCTACTTTTCTTCATCTGGTCCGGGGAAGTGGACTACGCGGCGGCGCTCACTATGATGCTCGGCGGGTTGCTCGGCGGAATGGTGGGCCCTCACCTCCAGCGTTTCCTCCCCGGCGGTGTGGTGCGCTGGCTGGTCGGCATATTCGGAACCGCACTCGCGATCTGGTTGTTGTTGCGCGCGCTGGGGTAGGGCGGCGTCGAGCAAGCCCTGCGAGAATGTGTGTGGCTGCCGTAATTCCTGGTCGGCCACCGACTCAGGTCCTTACCTCTACCGGCTCATTCCCGCACCCGCCACCCGCGCTGGCGGAATGCGCGCGCTAAATTGGCGGTAACAGGCACGTCATCGGGAGAGAACTGTGGGAACTTCGTTGTTCCGGGGGTGAGGAGTAGCCGCCGCAATTGCGATGGCAGACGCAGGTCGGGATGGAAAACCTGCAGTTCGATCCAGCCGTAGCTGGTGCGGAGCTCGCGCCGCTGGCGATCCTTGACCTGCTGAGAGGTGTCTCGGTGAGGTGCGCTGTCGTACTCCACAATGATGCGCTGCTCTTCGAAGAGCATATCGGGCTGGCCGAGCGAGCGGCCGTCGGGTGCGATAAGTCGATGATTGAGGCGCGGCTCCGGGAATCCCGCCATGGCGATAATGAGCCGCAGTAGGGTTTCCATCGGTGAATCCGCACCCACCCGCGCCCAGGCCAGCGCCGCGCGGAACCTGTTAACGGATTTCCATCCCGGGTGTCGCGCTGTGAATTCGCTAAGATCGTGAAGGGTTGCGTGTGGAGCTGATCTGTTTTCGAAATGTGGACGCGGTGAGCGCAGTAGAGAATCCAGGATGGCGATAATACGGTAAAAAGGAAGTTCGGGGATGCTCGCCAAGAGAGCCCGAGGGCGTGAGACAACGCGGAGAACTCCCTGCTCAAGATTGAGTTCCGTGACATCTTCGGGAAGGAGTCGGCTGCGGTCCCAGCGAGCGAGTGGATGAGCACGGTGATATTGATTATTAGCTGATGTTATGTCGACCAGCGTTCCCTCTGTCCATTGTCCTAAATGCTTCGGTAGGGGCATATGCCAGAGTCGCATTGCTGATAATCCCGTAATGGTGCTTTCGGGATAGTTATGTTGGAGCGCAATAAGAAGATCAAGTTCTGTGATTTCACGGTTTATATCACGGTACATATTGGGGGCGACGCGCTGGAGTTTACGATGTCGCAGAACATGCATGGGCTTCCCGAGTGCGAAGAGTTGCGCCTTACTAACTATAGGCGGGAGCAGTATTGAGTGTGCTTGTTCAGTTGGCATCGGTTCCACAGCATTGTTGGTAGCTGGCATCTGCGGTGTTGTTGAGACACGAGGTTGCTGGGTCATGCCCCGAGTGTGGAGGATGCCTGTGGAACCGTCAACGTGCTTTCCACAGGGCTTGTGCAGTGTCCACAAGAGACCCCGGTTTACAAAAAGCAACGGCAAACACATTAAGTTTTGGATTTTGTGTTCTGACGTTGCATCTTGTCGCGGGTGCGCCGCTAGCGTTGCTTTTTGTGGGCCTAAGCTGCTCAGAGGTTGCATTCTGCTTGCGATTCCGCTGGCATGATGCATTCTATTCCCCCAAGATACGTGAGGTTACATTTTGTGAGCCCGAGGTGTGTGGCGTTGCTTTTTGTTGTCGGTAGGGGTGGTACGACGACGGCGCCAGCTGGCGGGGTGGCTGCTGGCAGGTTGGGTGGCGTGGCAGCGGGCCTATTTTGAGGTCAAGCGGCGCCGGCGGCATGGCTGCATGTGTAGGCCCAGGTCAGGTTGGTGTAAGTGCATTGGTGTGGAGGGGTTTTCGGGTCGGGGTCACGGGGTATGCCAGCTGAGCGGGCCGCGGGGCGTCCAGCGGCGATGCGCTGGCGGCGCAGGAAGCGCGCGAGGCGTGTGAGGCGCGGCAAAAAACTTTGTTTTTTGCCGCCGTCGCCCTAAAATTGACGGCGTTGCTTCGGCGAGGGAAGGAGCTCGAAGCGCGGAATTATCTGACCTGCGGGTTGGGAGCCCGGTGAACCTGCGGTGCGGGTGAGCTGGGGATGCATGCGCGCTCACGAACTCTTCCGTTATCGACGCGGCAGGCGCTCCTTCGGGTGGCCTGCTTTACGAGGCCACCACCCGGTTATGCGCGCCTTGCGCGGCGGGTGTTTATATCGAAATATCGAGGTCAGCCCGCCACTGGGGTGACCGTTAATTGACGAAGGAGAATCATGGCTATTGATGCTGCGAAGCTTACTGCCGAAACCCGCGATGAATTTGGCAAGGGTGCGGCTCGCCGCCTGCGCCGCGATGGGCGCGTTCCCGCGGTGCTCTACGGGCACGGAATTGAGCCGGTGCACGTGCACCTGGACGCCCACGATATGTTCCTCGCGGTCAAGGGCAATCCGAATGCCCTGGTCAGCCTTACCATTGATGGTGAACTGAGCCTGGCCCTGGTCAAGGATATTCAGCGCAACCCGCTCTCGCGCTCCATCGAGCACGTTGACTTCCTGCGCGTCAAGCGCGACGAAAAGGTCGAGGTCGAAATTCCGCTGGTTGTTGTGGGCGAACCGGCTCCTGGCCTCATCAACACCCTCGAACTCCTCAATATTCTGGTGTCTGCCCCGGCAATCGATATTCCGGAATCCATCGAGGTCAACGTCGAAGGCCTCGAAGATGGCGCGCGTATCACCGTTGCGGATCTCCAGCTTCCCGAGGATGTGGAAGCCCTGGTCGACGGCGAAGAAATCGTCTCCCTGGTCATGGAGCCCCAGGTTGATCGGGCGCTGGAAGAAGCCGATGCCGCTATGGCCGAAGCCCAGGCGGAAGAAGCAGCCGAAGAAGCGGCAGCTTCCGAAGGTGCCGGCGAGTAAATCAGCAATGCACCTCACTCGCCAGGAGTGACTCTCACGCGGCCGCGGACGCAATGTCCGCGGCCGCGTGCCATTCGGCGTCGTCGTGAAAAATACGAGGCACGCAGGTGCGGAACAATCTCGGGTAAGCGGGTACGGTTGAAGATGCACAGGAGGAACGCATGTACGCTGTAGTTGGATTAGGTAATCCCGGTGCTACCTATGCCGGAACTCGCCACAATTGTGGGCATATGGTGGTGGCGGAGCTTGCCGCGCGCTGCGGGGGGCAGTTGCGCTCGCACGGCGCCACCCAGACGAACCAGCTCTCCGCGCGGGTGGGTGTGGCGCCCGGCCAGCCAGGTGAGCAGGTCATTCTTGCGACGTGCCAGTGCTATATGAATACCTCGGGCGGGCCGGTGAGCGCGCTGTTGCGCTATTACGACTGCCCGGTGGAGAACCTTATTGTGGTTCACGATGAACTTGATCTGCCATTCGGGACCCTGCGTCTCAAACGCGGCGGGGGCGAAGGCGGGCACAACGGACTCAAGTCGATTTCGCAGTCGACGGGCTCGAAGGATTATATTCGGCTGCGATTCGGCATTGGCCGGCCGCCCGGGCGCCAGGACCCTTCGGATTTTGTGCTGCGCCCCTTTAGCTCGGCGGAGCGTAAGGAACTTGACGTGCTCATCGCGCAGGCAGCGGATGCCGTGGAGGATGTGCTGCGCACCGGGTTGGAAAGCGCCACGATGCGCTTGCACACGAAGCACTAGCGCGCCGTGGAACCGGGGCGTAACCGCGCTGGAACCGCGGCGAGTAGTGCGGCGCCTCGGCGGGCACCGCTGCGAGTAGCGCGGCGCCGCGCCGCGTAACGCGAGAACCGTAACGCGAGAACCACAACCCTAGAAGGACGAGGAAGGAAACGAGCGTCCCGTGCAATTAGAATCCTTGCTGCCGCTCATCGGCGCGGATCCCGCCCTGAGCAGCGCCGCAGCTTCGACCGCCACCCGCTTGGATATTCCGATGCCGCGCGGGGTTGTGCCCCCGGCCCTGGCGTACCTCGCCGGCAGCGGCGGCCCAACAGGCTCGACCGCCGCACATCCTCTCCACGTGGCCATTACCGCTTCCGGGCGGGAGGCCGAAATCCTTGAGGGCGCGATGCGCGCCTACCTTCCGGCCGAGCAGATCGCGGTGTTCCCTTCCTGGGAAACGCTCCCGCACGAGCGCCTTTCCCCGCGTTCGGATACGGTGGCCCGGCGCCTGCTCAGCCTGCGCCGCCTGGCTCACCCGGAGGAATTCGAGCCGCTGCGCCTCCTCATTATGCCGGTGCGCGCACTGCTTCAGCCCATTACCCGCGGCCTGGGCGATCTGGCGCCGGTGCGGATCCGCCTCGGTGAGGATGCCCCCATGGAAGAGGTGGAAAACGCGCTGGTGAACGCCGCTTACACCCGGGTTGATATGGTGGAACGCCGCGGCCAGTTCGCGGTGCGCGGCGGAATCCTCGACGTCTTCCCGCCCACGGAACGCCACCCGATCCGCGTGGAATTCTTCGGCGATACCGTGGATGAAATCCGCACCTTCTCCGTGGGTGACCAGCGCTCCATGGAAGAACGCGAGGAACTCTACGCCCCGCCCTGCCGCGAAATTCTCCTCACCGAATCGGTGCGTACCCGCGCCCGTTCGCTTATCAGCGAACTGCCCGGCGCCACCGATATGCTCGACAAAATCGCCGCCGGCATCGCTCCGGAAGGCATGGAATCCCTCACGCCGGTGCTCGTGGACGGCATGGACGCGGTGGTGGATGTGCTTCCCGCGGATGCCCGCCTCCTCATCATCGAGCCGGAGCGCGTAGACCAGCGCGCTGAATCCCTTATCGCCACCACGGAGGAATTCCTGGCGGCAGCGTGGAGCGCGGCGGCAGCCGGGGGCACGCCTCCGGTGCAGGCCAATGCGGCGAGTTTCGCGAGCGTGGCGGCTACTCGGGAAGCGGCGCTCACGCGCGGGCAAGCGTGGTGGACGCTCGGCGGCTTTTCCGGGAACGCTTTATCCGGGAACGCTTTACCTGGGCACGTCACCTCCACCGCCGGTACTTTCAGGAACGACGACGCCGGCGCCGCGGTCGCGGCGCGCGAACCGCGCAAATTCCTCGGGAAAGTTGATGAGGCTCTCGCCGCTATCGGGGAGCAGGCACGGCGCGGGGTGCGCCAGGTGCTCGTGGTGGACGGGCCGGGCCTGGCGCGCCGCTACGCGGAACAGCTCGGTGAGCTGGGCGTTCCCGCTAGTGCGGTAGCGGAGGTTCCCGCGCATCTCGACTCCGGGGTGGTCTACGTGGTGGCCGCACCTATCGCGGAGGGCTTCGTGCTGGAAGGCCAGCAGCTCGGGGTGTACGCGGGCGCGGATCTGACCGGGCGGGGCGGTTCTTCCACTCGGGATATGCGTGCCCTGCCCAAGCGGCGCCGCAAGAATGCTGTCGATCCGCTGTCTCTTACTCCCGGGGATTTTGTGGTGCATGATCGGCACGGGGTGGGCCGCTTCGTGCGTATGGAAAAGCGCGCAATTGGCGGTAAAGGCGGGCAGCGCGAATATATTGTGCTGGAGTACGCGCCCTCGCGGCGCGGCGGGCCGTCCGATCAGCTCTGGGTGCCCACCGACCAGCTCGACCAGGTCTCCAAGTATTCGGGCGGAGAATCCCCGAGCCTCAATAAAATGGGCGGGGCCGATTGGGAGAAAACGAAGTCGAAGGCCCGCGCGGCCACCCGCAAAATTGCTGCTGAGCTTATTCGCCTTTACGCCCAGCGTATGGCTACCCCGGGTATCGCATTTTCGCCGGATACCCCGTGGCAGCGCGAGCTCGAAGACGCTTTCGCCTACGTGGAAACCCCCGATCAGCTGCACACCATTGACGAAGTGAAAGCCGATATGGAAAAGCCGGTCCCCATGGATCGCCTTATTTCCGGGGATGTGGGCTACGGCAAAACGGAGATCGCGGTGCGGGCGGCCTTCAAGGCGGTGCAGGATGGCCGCCAGGTGGCGGTCCTGGTGCCGACAACCCTGCTGGTGGAGCAGCATCGGGAAACTTTCGAGGAGCGTTACGCCGGGTTCCCGGTGCGGGTGGCGGCGCTCTCGCGTTTCCAGAGCGCGCGCGAATCAGAGGAGGTCATCGCCGGGCTCGCGGACGGCACCATTGATGTGGTGATCGGTACCCACCGCCTCCTCACGGGGAATGTGCGTTTCAAAGCCCTCGGCCTGGTGGTGATCGACGAGGAGCAGCGTTTCGGCGTCGAACATAAAGAGACCCTCAAGCAGATGTACCCAAATATCGATGTGCTGTCGATGTCGGCCACCCCGATTCCGCGCACGCTGGAAATGGCGGTCACGGGGGTGCGGGAGATGTCCACCTTGGCCACTCCGCCCGAAGAACGCCACCCGATTCTCACCTACGTGGGCGCGCGGGAGAATCGCCAGATCAGCGCTGCGATTCGCCGCGAGCTGCTGCGTGACGGCCAGGTCTTTTACGTGCATAACCGGGTGGGGGATATGGGCCGGGTGGCCGCGCAGCTCGGTGAGCTGGTGCCCGAGGCGCGCATCGCCGTCGCCCACGGAAAAATGAGCGAACGCGATCTGGAAAATGTTATTCAGAATTTCTGGGAGCATGAGATCGACGTCCTCATCTGCACCACCATCGTGGAAACGGGGCTCGATATTTCCAACGCGAATACGCTTATCGTGGATAATGCCGATAAGCTCGGGCTCTCCCAGCTCCATCAGCTGCGCGGGCGAGTGGGCCGCGGGCGCGAGCGCGCCTACGCGTATTTCCTGTACGACCCGGACCGCGCGCTCACGGAAACATCCCTGGAACGCCTGCGCACCATCGCCGCGAATACCGACCTCGGGGCCGGCACCCAGGTCGCGATGAAGGATCTTGAAATTCGCGGGGCGGGCAATATGCTCGGCGGGGAACAATCCGGCCATATCGAGGGCGTTGGTTTCGATTTGTACGTGCGCATGGTCTCCGAAGCGGTCGCGAAAATACGTGGGGAGATTCCTAGCGACGACGACGCCAGCAGCGATGTGCGCATCGAGCTGCCGGTGGAAGCCTACCTACCCGAAGATTACGTGCCGTCCGAGCGGTTGCGGCTGGAAATTTACACCAAGTTGGCGGCATCGCGCGGGGAGGACCAACGCGAGGAAATTCGCGCGGAATTGCGCGACCGCTACGGGGAGATTCCCGAGGTGGCCGCGCGGCTTTTCCGGATCGCGCAGCTGCGTGACCTGGCGCGCAGCGCCGGGTTGGAGGAAATTACCCAGATGGGGCGCAATGTGCGTTTCGCGCCGGTGGCGCTGCCGGATTCACGGCAAGCCCGCCTCAAGCGCCTGTACCCGGGTGCCATGCTCAAGCCCGCCGTGCGGGTACTCATGGTTCCGGTGCCGCCGGCGCAGGTGGGCGGGGCGATGAGTGCGCGCCCGGGCGTTATGGGTGCCGCGCAGACGTCCGCGCGCCTGGGAACCGGAGCTCCCATGGAAGGTGACGAATTACTCGAGTGGGTATCCCGGCTCGTGACGGCGGTGTTTATTTCCTCGGTGGGCTAGCTCCGGGCTGTTCTAGGCCGTGCCGCGGGAATACCCGGCTCGCTGACCTGCCGATATTGTTTCCTCTGTGACGGTTTTGTATTTGACGTACCTTTATTAATCCTGTCGTAATTTGATAAATTAAACCGTACGTTGTGGCGGTGGAATAGATGGGATGGGCTGCGGCACCCGCATGGAAAGCTGGCGTGCTCGTGTGCTTATGTTCGTTAAGGCGCCTAAGTCCAAGAAATGGGATGACGCAACGGCACCGATGGTGGCGGCTACCTGTGGCGTGGCTGCTTTTAGCGTAAGGAAGAATATGAAGAAAATTCTCAGAGGTGTCGTGGCTGCCGCGACCGCCTGCACGGTGCTGCTGGGCGGAGCGAGTGCAGCTTTTGCAGAACCGGCCGACCCGGCCAGGGCTACCACTCCTGTTGGTGCGGAAGGGCCTTCCGGTGCCGGCGATGCGGGCGCAACCGATCCGGGCGCGCAGACCCCGGCCGCTGCGGATACCAGTACTGCTGAGTACGCTGCCGGAAAGATTAATGAAGCCCTGGGTGCTACCCCTGCCGAGCAGGCCGATGCCTGGATGGTAGGTGCGCTGCAGAATCAGGCCTCGCACTACTCGAAAGCCTATGTGGACCAGCGCTTTGTCAAGGCTGCGCAGGCTTATGTCAACGCCTACTCCAACGGGGTTTCCGATCTGGATAAGGCCATCGTTGAAGTGACCAAAACGGCCAAGACCGTTGCGGAAATGGATCGGCGTGTCAACGAAGAATTCCAGAAGTCCGCAGCTGGAAATAAGAGCGAAGTTGTCCAGAAGATTCGTTCCTGTATTGACCTCGCTAAGCAGGGCAAGAGCAAGGAATTCAACCAGTGCCTCAACGGCATTATCGTGCTGCAGAACCTCGAAGCTTACGAGAAGATGATTATCGCCGGTGATGCGGTGCTTAACGGGGATGTTTCCTACATCGACGCGGAAACCCTCGCCCAGCTCAAGAAAGACGTTGCCTACCTGCGTGAAGCGGCTGCCTACCGCCCCGAAGCTGAGAAGCTGACCGGTAAGACCTGGTGGAAGGATATTGATCCGGCTACCATTACCCCGCTTGGCGATGCCGATTACGCTCGCCTCGAGCAGCTGCGCTGGATTATCTCCGGTGAAAAAGAATTCAACGGCGTAAAAACCACCTACGGGGAGAGCTCGAACCGAGTGCGCGATCTGGTGCGTAAGGCCGGTGCCCTCAAAGCCAATGCCGATACTGCGGCGCTTATTGCCAGCTTGAAGAACCCGGTGGTGCGCGCGGCCGCCCAGCAGCTTTTCGATGCGGCGCCGGATAATTACGCTGCCGATACCTTCTCCACGGTGCTTCCGCTTCTCGATGCCTGGGCTACTAAGCTCGGGGAGGCGAAGGCCGCTATTGAAGCCGAACAGGCTGCCCAGCTCAAGGCGCTGGCAGCGCTGGAGTGCGCTCCGGAAGCCGCGCGTACCCAGGCCGAAACGGATATTAAGGCAGCCACGGCGGCGGCGCTCGATAAGCTCAAGCCGGTTGTGGACGAAGGCGTGCTTGCTGCGATCAGCGCCGAGCATGCCGCCACCGTACGCGGTGCGGTGCATAATGTCGCTTCCCTCAAGGAATGCCAGCCTGCCGAACCCACGCAGCCTGCCGAACCGACGCAGCCCACGGAACCGACTACGCCGGCGGATCCGACCGCACCCGCGGATCCGACCCAGCCTAGCGATCCGACTACGCCGGCGGATCCGACCAAGCCTGCCCAGCCCGCAGATCCGACCGTGCCGGCGCAGCCCACTGCGCCGGCACCCGCGGACCCGGCCCCGGCAGGATCCGCCAAACCGGCCACTCCTGCTAAGCCCGGCAAGACCGTGGTGAAGAAGTCGGCGAAGAAGCTCCCGAATACCGGTGCGGAAGCCGCTTCCTTGGCGCTCCTCTCCGGCGCTCTGCTCGCCGGTGGGGCGCTCGCGGTGCGGCGTCGTCGTGCTGCCTAAACGCGGCCATTAAATGAGCTGAGGCTCGGGTGGGCCCGGCACGTGCGAAATATAAGCGCGTGCCGGGCCCATTTTTGAACAATGGTGGCGTTTCGTTTTTTGCTTTAGGATGATGGGAACTACAACAAAAGAGTTGTTATGACGATGAACGTGAGTCCGAATCTTCTAAAAAATTTTGCGCGGCGCACGTACGGCGTCGCGGGGGCGCTGCTGGTCATCGCGATTTTCCTCCAGATTGCGGGGCCCTTCGCCATGCTGGAGCTCAATGAGCTTCCCGCTGGCACCGCGGATCCGGTCAAGGTTGGCCTGGCCTATGTGGTCAAGGTGCTCATGGACATCTTTACCCTGCAGTTGGTCGGGATTGCTGCGCTGATTGCCTTCCTGGCCCACCCCGTGCTGACCTCGGTGGTCAAAGAGGAAGAAAGCGGGGCGGGCGGCGTCGTCGTACCTAACGGCGCAGGGGAAGAAACCGCGGCGCACTAAACTCTCCGCGCAAGTGCGTGAGCTAGTTAGCACCCGGGCGGTTCGCGCGCGGTGCCAAAGTCCCGAGTGTGCGAAAATCTTCGCGGCTCAGGGCGAAAACGCCGAGTTAATCACGGCCTGAACATGACGCGCGCGGGTGTTTTGAGAGACAATAGAAACAGCGGATATTCCGCGCAGGTAGCCACAACTATGTGGCACGGTCTATATGAAGGAGTACCTGTGGCATTCATTGAGGCAGTTAACGCCCGCGAAATTCTCGACTCCCGTGGCAACCCCACCGTTGAGGTTGAAGTTGTCCTGGATGATGGCACCTACAAGCGCGCATCGGTTCCCTCCGGCGCGTCCACCGGCGCCTTTGAAGCCGTGGAAAAGCGTGACGGTGATAAGGGTCGTTACCTCGGTAAGGGTGTCGAGCAGGCAGTGGAAGCGGTGAACGAAATCATCGCTCCGGAAATCATTGGCATGGACGCCAACGATCAGCGCGCTCTCGACGCGCTGCTCATTGACCTGGACGGCACGGATAACAAGGGCAAGCTCGGCGCGAACGCCATCCTGGGTGTGTCCCTCGCCGTGGCGCACGCCGCCGCCGAATCGGCAGGCCTGCCGCTCTACCACTACATTGGCGGCCCGAACGCGCACATCCTGCCCGTTCCCATGATGAACATCCTCAACGGTGGATCGCACGCCGATTCCAACGTTGATATCCAGGAATTCATGATCGCCCCGATCGGCGCGGAAACCTTCAAGGAAGCGCTGCGCTGGGGTGCTGAGGTGTACCACACCCTCAAGAGCGTTCTCAAGGAACGCGGCCTGGCCACCGGCCTGGGCGATGAGGGCGGCTTCGCTCCCAACCTAGATTCCAATGCCGAAGCTCTGGACCTCATCGTCGAAGCTATCGAGCGCGCCGGCTACACCCCGGGCAAGGACTTCGGCCTCGCCCTGGACGTTGCCGCCACCGAATTCTTCGAGAACGGCTCCTACAAGTTCGAAGGCGGCACCAAGTCCTCGGACGAAATGATCGCCTACTACGAAGAGCTCGTGGAGAAGTACCCGCTCGTGTCCATTGAGGATCCGCTCTCGGAAGACGAATGGGACGCTTGGAAGAAGCTCACCTCCGAAATCGGTGACCGCGTTCAGATCGTTGGCGACGACCTCTTCGTCACCAACCCCACCCGCCTCCAGAAGGGCATCGAAACCAAGGCCGCGAACGCGCTCCTGGTGAAGGTGAACCAGATCGGTTCGCTGACCGAGACCCTCGAGGCCGTGGAGCTCGCGCACCGCAACGGCTTCCGCACGATGACCTCGCACCGCTCCGGCGAAACCGAGGACACCACGATTGCGGATCTCGCGGTGGCCACCAACTCAGGCCAGCTCAAGACGGGTGCTCCGGCCCGCGGCGAGCGCATCAACAAGTACAACCAGCTGCTGCGCATCGAAGATGAACTCGGTGAGGACGCAGTCTACGCCGGTCGTGCCGCTTTTCCGCGCTTCAAGGCCTAAGGCTACGGCTTAGGGTTTAGCTAGCCGGTTAGTTGGCCAGTGTTGCTGGCCTGCTCATAGCGCTGAGTGCCGCTCTTTCCCTGATCGGGAAGGGGCGGCACTTTGTTGTGTGGTGCGTTTGGTGTGCGCCGTGCCGGTGGTGCGTTTGGTGTGTGCCATGCCGGTGGTGCGTAAAGCCGAATCACTGCTCAGAGTCGCTGTGCCGGCTCGGCATGCCGGCTCGGCATGCCGGCGGGGAAGAGGTGTTTTTCTGAGGTGTACTTCGCATGTACGACATCTGCACTACAGCTCAGAAAACACATACCGCCCCGGCAGGGGTTCGTGTGGCTGTTGCGCTTCGTGAGACTCGTGAGATTCTCGGGGGCTGGTCGTCGCGGTTGCCCGAAATCAAAGTGCAACGGCAACTACATTAGGGGGTGCGGACTGTTTATTGGACATTATTGCTTAAAACCGTTTGACGGTGCTCCGCGATAGTTAAACCATCGAACTTCAAGGTAATACGCTTCTGGTTATAAAAGAGCATATACTCGTCTATCGCCTCGCATAACTCATCAGTTGTAGCCCACTTCTTCCCGTAATAAATCTCGGTTTTCATC
>NZ_QDIE01000017.1 GCF_003957255.1 Actinotignum sanguinis | reverse complement strand
GTGAACCACGCCACTCTCAAGGGATCCTGTCACCGCTTACCGGTTTCCCGGGCCTCGGCGACGGATAACAAGCTTACAAGCCCAACCCGCTAGACGCAAATCAAACCAGAGAGACACCCACCACACCTTGCTGAACGAGCGGAAAACACCCGGAAAACACTTGGTAAACCAACCATAAACCCGGCCAAACAGCTCCAAAAGCACTCGAAATCTCTAAACGAAACCAACAAATAGCCCCAAGCAGAGGCTCCTAGATCGCATCTCGTTCACCTCAAGGCCGCCGCTAGGCCACCGCCACACTCTCGCGAACCGCCTGCGCCACGGCCGCCGCCGCGCGCTCGTCAAAAGCGGAAACGATGATGTAATCCGGATGGGCATCCTCCCCCACCAGATCGGCAAGGGCCTGCGCTGCGGCCAGCAGCATCGCGTCGCTAACCTCCGTGGCATGCGCATCGAGTAAACCGCGGAAAATCCCCGGGAAAGCCAGCACGTTATTGATCTGGTTGGGGTAGTCCGAACGGCCGGTTGCCACCACCGCGGCGTGCTCACGCGCTATTTCGGGGGCAATTTCCGGGGTGGGATTGGCCAGGGCGAAAACGATGGCGTTATCCGCCATGGTGTCCAGAGCTGCGCCGTCGAGAATATTCGGGCCGGAAACGCCAATAAAAACATCCGCACCGCGCAGGGCCGCACGCACATCGCCGTCGATCTGGCGGGGATTGGTGCGGGCCGCAACCCAGGCGTGCCCCGGGTTGGTTTCGCGCCGGAACGGCCCGAGCGTTCCGGCGCGGTCCACGGCAACGATATCCCGTACCCCGTATTCGAGGAGCAAGCGGATAATTGCGGTGCCGGCGGCACCGATTCCGCATACCACGACCCGCGCGTCGGACGGCCGCTTCCCCACTACGCGTAGCGCCGTCATGAGGGCGGCCAGCACCACAACCGCGGTGCCGTGTTGATCGTCGTGGAAGACTGGGATATCGAGTTCCGCACGCAGGCGTTTCTCGATCTCGAAGCAGCGCGGGGCGGAGATATCTTCCAGATTGATACCGGCATACGCGGGCGCGATGGCTCGCACCGCGGCGATGATTTCCTCGGTATCCGTGGTAGCTAGGGGTACCGGCCAGGCGTCCACCCCGGCGAAACGCTTGAAAAGCGCGGCCTTGCCTTCCATCACGGGAAGAGAAGCGAGCGGCCCGATATCACCCAGGCCGAGCACCGCGGTTCCGTCTGTCACTACCGCCACGGTATTGGATTTCACCGTGTAGCGGCGGGCCAGTTCCGGTTCGGCGTGAATCGCTTCGCACACGCGCGCCACCCCGGGCGTATATACCCGAGCCAGGTCTTCCCGGTTGTTGATCGCAGCGGTCGCACGGGTTTCGAGTTTTCCACCTTCGTGGGCCGCGAAAATCTCACGTTCGGAGGGCGGGGGCGCGAACTGCGCGGCTCCGTCAGTTCGTACGGATCCGTTAGCTCGCGCGGCTCCACCCGGTTCCGACAGTCCGTCCGTACCTGCTTGTGTTCGCGCCACCTGCGCCTCCTTCATGAGATATTTCGGGCCCTTACCGGCAATGCCACCGGATGCTACTGCGCGCCGGCACGCTCCATAATGAGAGCGCGCACGGCACCGGCGTCGGCCTTACCGTGGGTCGCCTTCATCACGGCACCGATAATTGCACCGGCAGCCTGCACTTTTCCACCGCGAATTTTTTCGACGACGTCGGGATTGGCAGCCAGTGCCTCATCCACGGCCTTCTCCAGGGCTCCGCTATCGGAAACGATCTCCAGATTGCGTGCGGCAACAACTTCCTCCGGGCTGCCTTCCCCGGCGAGGACTCCCGCCAGCGCCTGGCGCCCCAGTTTGTCATTGAGGCGCCCGCTCTGGATGAGTCCGTCCAGCTCGGCTACCGCGGCCGGAGTAATGGGCGCATCCTCGAGTTCGACGTCGTTATCCTTGGCGTAGCGGGCGATATCGCCCATCCACCACTTGCGGGCTCCGGCGGGCGTTGCCCCGGCCCGAACAGTGGCGTCTACCAGATCCACCGCGCCGGCGTTGATAAGATCGCGCAATTCCTCCGGGGAAAGCTCCCATTCCTCGGTGATGCGGGCGCGCTTGGCGGCCGGCAATTCGGGCAGCCCCGCACGCACCTTCTCCACGTAATCCGGAGTGCAGATCACCGGAACCAGATCCGGTTCGGGGAAGTAGCGGTAGTCATCCGCGTCGGACTTCACGCGCCCGGCGATGGTGCCCTGGATTTCTTCCTTGTAATGGCGCGTTTCCTGGAGGATCGTGCCACCGGCAGCCAGGATCGCCGCCTGGCGGGAAATCTCGTAGCGAATGGTGTTTTCAATACCGCGGAAGGAATTGACATTCTTCGTTTCGGTACGGGTACCGAAAGGAGCATCCGGGCTTTCCCGTAGGGAGACATTGACATCCGCGCGAATATTTCCGCGCTCCATCCGCCCCTCGGAAATGCCGAGCGCCCGCACCAGTTCACGGATCCCGCGCACGTAGGCGCCGGCGATCTCCGGGGCGTTCTTCCCCACCCCGGTAGCCGGGTCGGAAACGATCTCAATGAGCGGCACGCCGGAACGGTTGTAATCCACCAGTGAGTAGCGCGCCCCCTGCAGGCGCCCATCCGCCCCACCCACGTGGGTGTTTTTCCCGGCGTCTTCTTCCAGATGCGCGTGTTCAATGGGGAAACGGTAGGGGGTGCCGTCCGCCAGCTCGATATCCAGATAGCCGCCCAGGATAATCGGCTGGGCGTTCTGGGTGATCTGGTAGGCCTTGGGCAGATCCGGGTAGAAGTAGTTCTTACGTTCGAAACGCGAGAGCTCGTTAATGCGGGAATTGAGGGCCAGGCCCAGTTTCACCGCGTATTCCACCGCCGCCTCATTGACCACCGGGAGCGAACCGGGAAGCCCGAGGGAAACCGGCTGCACATCGGTATTGGGTTCGGCACCGAAAGCCACCGGGGCGGCGTCGAAAATCTTGGTTTTTGTGGACAGTTCGACGTGTACTTCCAACCCGATCACCGGGTCGAAACGCGCGACGGCGTCCTCGTAATTCATGAGTTCATCCATGCTTTATTCCTCCCAATCCCGCGCGGGGCAGGCAGCGGGGACGTTGTGTCCAAGCGCAGTATCGATGGCCGCGGCCACCCGGTACATGAGGGCATCGGCCCGGGCCGGGCTGAGAATCTGCAAGCCTACCGGGAGCCCTTCCGAAAGCCCGGCCGGCAGCGAAATACCCGGGATTCCAGCCAGGTTGGCGGGAATGGTGGCGATGTCGTTGAGGTACATGGCCAGCGGATCGTTCGTTTTCGAGCCGAAGGGGAAAGCCACCGTGGGCGACGTGGGCGAAACGATCACGTGACAGCGGGAGAAAGCCTGCTCCAAGTCACGCTGCACCAGGGTGCGGACCCGCAGCGCCGCGCCGTAGAACGCATCGAAGTTTCCGGCGGAGAGCACGTGGGTTCCCAAAATAATGCGCCGCTTGACTTCTTCACCGAAACCGGCCGCGCGGGTAGCGCGCATCACGGTTTCCGCGGTGACCGGCCCCTCTTCGGGTTCCACCCGCAGGCCGTAGCGCATCCCGTCAAAACGGGCCAGGTTAGAGGAAACTTCGGCGGGCATAATGAGATAGTAGGCGGCCAGCGAGTAGTGGAAACTGGGGCAGGAAAGCTCCACCGTTTCCGCGCCGAGTTCGCGCATGCGCGCCACCGCGTTTTCGAAAGCCTCGAGCACGCCGGGCGCGTAGCCTTCCCCGTGCATTTCTTCCACGAGGCCCACCTTGAGGCCCGCGAGCGGCCGCTCCGGATCCGCGCCAGCACCTTCCCAGCTCCCGGCTTCGCCGTGGCAGGCCGCCACCAGGCCGGCAGGAGTTTCGGGAAGGGAGGTGGAATCGTGGGGATCGTGCCCGCTGAGCAGCTCCTGGAGCAGCGCGGCGTCTTCCACGGTGCGGGTCACCGGCCCGATCTGGTCCAGCGAGGACGCCATAGCGATGAGGCCGAAGCGCGAAACCGCCCCGTAGGTGGGCTTGGCACCCACCGTTCCGGTCACCGCGGCAGGCTGGCGGATCGAGCCGCCGGTATCAGAACCGAGGGCGAGCGGCACCATGAAGGCACCGACGGCCGCGGCACTGCCGCCACCCGAACCACCCGGGATTCGATCCAGATCCCAGGGGTTGCGCGAGGGCCCGAAAGCGGAATGTTCCGTGGAGGAACCCATCGCGAATTCGTCCATATTGGTCTTGCCCACGATAGGGAGCCGGGCTTCTTTAATTTTTACGACGACGCTCGCATCGTACGGCGGGCGCCACCCGGCCAAGATGTTCGATGCCGCGGTGGTGGGAATCCCGCGGGTGCAAATATTGTCCTTCACCGCGATGGGAATACCGGCCAACGGGTGGAGTTCCACGCCTTCCGCGCGGGCGGCATCCACCTCGCGGGCAACCTCCAGGGCGCCTTCCCGATCCACGTAGAGGAAAGCATTGACCTTGGGGTTGAGCGCCTCAATGCGATCCAAGCAGGCGGTGGTGAGTTCGACGGAGGTGATCTCTCCCGCGCGCAGCAGCGCGGAGAGTTCCGCGGCGGATTTCAGCAACAAGCTATTCATTTATTCCTCCCCCATAATGCGCGGGACGAGGAACTTACCTTCTTCGGCGGCCGGGGCCGCGGCGAGGACTTCCTCACGATCAAGGGTTTCCCCCGGAACATCGGGGCGTTTGACATTGGCCAGCGGGAGCGGATTGTAGGTAAAGGGAATATCCGGCGTAACAACTTCGGATACCGCCTTCACTGCATCCTCGATGACGGAAAGTTCACCGGCCATTTTTTCGGCCTCGGCGTCCGTCAGGGCGATGCGGGACAGGTCCGCTAGGCGCGCTACCTCTTCCTTAGAAAATGACGACATGGCTCAAGTCTACGCGGTTGCACCGCGCGATGGCGCACCGTCTACAATTGGCGCTATGACTGAGTGGACTTCACGCCGAGTGCTGCGCACGGCGGGCATGCTCGCGGCCGCGGCGCCGCTGGCCGCCGCGGGCGCCGTCGTCGTTGTAGATGAAATGCGCAAGCGCCGCACCCCACCGGTCAATTCTTATCCGCACCTGCCCCCGCAAGAGGTGCAGGTCGGGCGCGACCACGCGATGCTCTATACGGGGGCGGCGGATGTGTACCGCGCCATGCTCGCTGATATTAATAATGCGCGGGATCATATTTATTTCGAGTGGTTTATTGTCAAGGCGGACCATGTTGGGCACCGTTTTCGCGATGCGCTCATCGCCGCGGCCCACCGCGGGGTACAGGTGCACGTACTGCTGGACACCTGGGGGAATCTCAACCAGCCTCCTTCTTTCCGGCACCCGCCGCGCATCGCTAACCTGCACTGGATGAATTTCCCGCTGGTGCGCACCGGTATCCTCACCGGGCGTTCGCGCGATAAGGGGCGCGATCACCGCAAGATCCTGACCGTGGACGGGCGGGTCGGCTACGTGGGCGGCTACAATATCGGCGGCCTGTACGTGACCGAATGGCGCGATACCCACCTGCGCGTGGAGGGACCCGCGGTATGGGAGCTGGACGTGGCTTTTGTGGACATGTGGAATGCCTACCGTAAACGCGACCATCCCACCCTCCGCCGCGCGCTCACCCACCATTGGGATTCGCGCATGCGGGCGGTCACGAATTCCCCCGCGCATAATACTTATCCTATTTCTTCGCTGTATTTAGATGCGCTGGCGCGCTCTTCGCAACGGGCTTGGATCACCATGGGCTATTTCATTCCCGATGCGCCCATGCTCGATGCGCTGACCGACGCGGCCGAACGCGGGGTGGACGTGCGGATTCTTATCCCGCAGTACTCCAATCATATTTATACGGACTGGGTGGGGCGGCCGCATTACGAGCGGCTGCTGCGTGCCGGGGTGCGTATTTTCCTCTACCAGGACGCCATGATTCACGCGAAAACCATGACGATGGATTCCACCTGGTCCACCGTGGGCACCGCGAATATTGACCGACTCTCCCTGCGGGGGAATTTCGAAATTAATATGTCGATTCACGACGCCGGTTTCGCGGCCGTCATGGAGAAGATTTTTGAATTCGACCTGCGCAATGCCCGCGAGCTCACCCTGGAGGAATGGGATAAGCGCGGTGCGCTGGCGCGGGTAACAGAAAAGGTGATGGCTCCGCTGGCGCCACTGCTGTAACGGCGCGGCGGGAAGCTATTCGGGCAGCTGGCCGGTGCGCAGCAGCTCGGTGAATTCCGCTTCGCTCAGCCGCGGAATACCCAGTTCTTCAGCCTTGGTAGCCTTCGATCCGGCATTCTCCCCCACCACCACCGCGGTAGTTTTCTTCGAGACGGAGCCGGCGGCCTTCCCGCCGTGCGCGAGGATTGCCTCTTTGACCGAATCGCGGGTATAGCCTTCCAGCGAGCCGGTGGCCACAATCGTCATTCCCGCCAGGGTTTGGGGAATCTGCTCGGCAGCCGCGGTGTCATCAGCGAAAACTACCCCGGCAGCTTCC
Source organism: Actinotignum sanguinis (assembly GCF_003957255.1). Taxonomy (GTDB): domain Bacteria; phylum Actinomycetota; class Actinomycetes; order Actinomycetales; family Actinomycetaceae; genus Actinotignum; species Actinotignum sanguinis. The sequence goes on along the minus strand of NZ_QDIE01000017.1, from coordinate 42,296 downwards.
CATTGCTCAATAATCTCCAGGTGCCAGGGCACCTCGAACCATTCTTTAAAGGAGCGGGCAATAATATCCCCTACGCCATCCACCGCGGAAAGCTCCTCCACGGAAGCCGCGCGCAGTAGCGCCAGCTCCGGGAAAGCGGCCGCGAGCGCGCGGGCCGCGGTGGGACCGACGTGGCGGATCGAGAGGGCCACGAGTTTGCGCCACAGTTCTTTCCCGCGGGCTTTCTCCAGTTCGGTGAGCATGGTGAGGAGGGCTTTGCCCGGTTCGCTCTCCTTGGTGATGACGCGCTGGCCGGCGCTGGTGCCCCAGGTGGGCTTGGTCCAGGCGGCGCGCACGTAGCGGTAGTCGCCGGTGGGTTGGCCGGCGCTGCGGATTTCTTTCCATACCCAGGTATCGGCCACATCCGTGGCTTGCACCGCGAAGAGTCCGGCTTCGCTGTGAAGTATCGGTTCTTGGGCTGCGGGAACGCCCAGGCTGCGGGCTGTTTCAGGCGGGATAATCACCTCGGAGTCGAGGATGGCGCCGTCGTCGTCCACAATTCCGAGTTCGCGTGCCACCTCGCGCGTGAGACGTAGGGTTTTCTTGCGCCCGTCCGCACCTTCTATCTCGAGGCGGTGGCCGCTGGCGAGTGCGATAAGGGCTTCGCGGCGCCGGGCATCAGGGTTGGTGAGCCACAGCGCGGTTTCTTCCCCGAGGGCCTCCACGTCCAACGCTCCGCGCGAACCGATATGGACCACGCGTTCGGCCAGCTGGGCGGGGCAGGATTGCGCATTGGGGCAGCGCATATCCACATCTCCTTCCTGGGCGGGAGCGAGGGTGGCCCCGCAGGAAGGGCAGGCGCGGGGCATTACCCATTCACGTTCGGTGCCGTCACGTTCCATGAGGACCGGGCCGACCACTTCGGGGATGACATCCCCGGCCTTGCGCACGATAACGACGTCGCCAATGCGTACGCCTTTGCGGGCTACTTCTTCGCGGTTGTGGAGGGTGGCCTGAGTGACAACCGAGCCGTCTACCAGGACCGGCTCCATAATGGCGTAGGGAGTGGCGCGCCCGGTGCGTCCCACATTGACCTGGATATCCAGAAGGGTGGTTTCCACTTCTTCGGGCGGGTATTTATAGGCGATGGCCCAGCGTGGGACGCGGGAGGTGTAGCCGAGCTCGGCCTGGCGCGCCCGGTCATTGACTTTGAGGACGGCGCCGTCGATACCGTGGAGGAGGTCGTGGCGGTGGGCGGCCAGATCCGCGACGAATGCCTCGATATCTTCCCAGGTCGAGACAAGTTTCGTATAGGGAGAAATGGGCAGGCCCCAGCCTGCGAAAGCTTCGTATACGCCAGCCTGGGTGGACAGCGCTTGCGCCAGGGAGTCCGGCACCCCCGCGAGGGCGCCGATGCCGTGGGCGATGAAGGAGAGCGGGCGGGAGGCGGTGACGGCCGGGTCTTTTTGCCGCAGGGAGCCGGCCGCGGCGTTACGCGGGTTCGCGAATTCGCGGCAGGAGCGGATAATGCGATTGGTTTCGCGCACCGCTGCGGTATCCCCGGCCTGTTGCGCAGCCGCGCGCTCGCGTTCGGCCGCTTCGCGGCGCTCACGCTGGTCGGCGTTGAACCGGGCGAAGTCAGCGAGCGGGAAGAAAACTTCCCCGCGCACTTCCATGACCGCCGGGATATCGTTACCGTGCAGGCGCTGCGGAATGGCTGCGATGGTGGCGATATTGCGGGTGACATCTTCCCCGGTCACGCCGTCCCCACGCGTGGCGGCTACCGTCAGCGCGCCATTGTCATAACGCAGGTTGATGGCAAGACCGTCGATTTTCGCTTCCGCGGTGACCGCGGTGCCGGCACTGGGCGTTTCAAGAGCGGCACTGGGTACTTGCGGAGCGGCGCTAGCGGCCCCGGATTCCCCCGGGAGCGCGGCGTACCAGGCACGCAGATCCTCAAGGGAAAAAACATCTTGGAGGGAGTACAGGCGTTCGCGGTGCGTGACCGGGGCGAAAGGCTGCGCCGCGGGCACGGCTGCGTCCCCCACCGGCGCCCCGACGGCGCGGCTGGGGGAATCTGCCACCGCGAGCTCCGGGTAGCGCGCTTCCAGATCACGCAGCTCGTGAATGAGGCGGTCGTAGTGATCATCCGTCATGAGCGGGTCCGCCCCGGAATGGTAGGCGATCTGCGCGCGAGTCAGCGTGGGGGCAATCTCATTCCAGCGGCGCCGGGCCTCATCAATGCTCATGCCCCTATTGTCCCTCACGGCGGGTTTAGCTCAAACCCGCAGCGCACGGCGGGCCGCCCATAGTCGTTTAAGCCTGGAATAACAAGAGAGAACTTCGAAAAGCGCGGGCCTTGAAATATCACACCGGCGGACTCTTTACCGCGGCGCTGCTCTTTGCCAAGATATATGGGTCTCACATGCAGCTATCCCGCAGGAGCGGGAATACCCCGCGAGTGGCGGGGAAAAGGAGGATTCATGGATTGGCGTTCGCGTGCCGCGTTCCTGACGGAAGACCCGGAACTTTTCTTCCCGATTGGTAGTTCGGCCTCGGCCCTGGCCCAGACGGATCGGGCGAAGCGAGTATGCCAGGAATGTACCGTCCGTGAAGACTGCCTCAGCTACGCGCTCGAACACAACCAGGATTCCGGCGTGTGGGGTGGCACCTCCGAAGATGAACGGCGCCGGCTGCGCCGCCGCACCGCCCGCGCGCGGCGAGTGCGCGAACTTGCCTCCTAAGGCGAACCGCTCCGGAGCGCCGCTAGGCTGAATCACAAGCCCCGCATGGCGAGGTTCCGCGAATCACTATCGCGAGACCTCGCCATTGTTTATCGGGAATCCGGGGCGAAATTACCCCTGCCGGCAGAGCGCCGTCGTCGTATTTAATCTTCCAGCGCGCCGGGAACGGAAACTATTTTTCATCCGTGGGCGGCAGCCCGGCCGTCACGTTAATAGTGAGCGTCACGGTGGTACCACCGCCGGGGCGCGCCTCCCATTTAATGGTGCCGTGCAATTCGCCTTCCACCATGGTGCGCACAATCCGGGTACCCAGGCCCTGCTTGACGCCGGTGGTGGGCACGCCCACGCCGTCGTCGCTCACCTGCACCGTGAGGACATCGCCCTCGCGCTCCGCACTCACCACAATATGCCCGCCGTGCGGCAGCCCGTGCTCCACCGCGTTGGAGACCAGTTCGTTGAGGACAACTGCCAGGCGGGTGGCAGTATTCGCATCCACCATCCCGAATTCGCCGCGCACCTCGGAGGAAACGCGCACATCCGTGGAGGCGATATCGGTAGCCATGGTGATAAGCGGGGTGAGGACTTCGGAAAAGTCCACGATTTCATCGACCGTTTGCGACAGGATTTGGTGGACGAGGGCGATGGTTTCCACGCGACGCTGCGCCTCGGAAAGCACCTCGATGACTTTTTTATCGTCCGCGCGGCGCGCCTGCATCCGCAACAGCGCGGAAACTGTCTGCAGATTGTTTTTCACGCGATGGTTAATTTCGCGGATCGTGGTGTCTTTGCTGACCAGTTCCAATTCGCGCCGGCGCAGCTCGCTAATATCGCGCGAGAGCACGACGGCGCCCACGTGCTTGCCGTCCTTCCACAGCGGCACCGCCCGCAGGGAAAGCACCGCCCCGCGTAATTCCAGTTCCGTCATCCACGGGGCACGCCCGAGCAGCACCACCGGCAGCGCATCATCCAGGCGGGTTTCCGCGTCAATACTTGAGGTGATTTGCTCGGCCAGCAGCTGGCCTTCGAACGTGGACCGGATCCCAAGCCGATGCAAATTAGATACCGCATTCGGGCTATTGAAAATCACCGCGCCATCAGCGTCGATATGGATGAAACCGTCCGTGACGCGCGGAGCACCGTGGCGGAAACCGCTCGGGGTACCCTCCATCGGGAACAGCCCCTGGGTGACCATATCGAGAAGCTGCTCTTCAATTTCCTCATAGGAGGAATGACGCAGCACTGTTTCTTTGCGCGAGCGCTGGGAATACACCAGGGCGAGGACCGCGAAAGGATCCTCCCCCGCCCGGCGCACCGGATAGCCTTCGTAACGCAGGCCGTGAATATAGACGGTGCCGCGCTGCCCGGTGGCAATAATCTCCCGGAATTTCTCCGAATCGGCCGGATCGAACGTCATATTGACCACGTCGTTATCCAGCGCGGTGGCATTGGTGGCCGGGCGGCAGGCCGCCGCGATAATAAAGCGTTCATCCTGGAGCGGGGTGACGAGCACGAGATCAGCGAAGGAGAAATCGGAGATTAACTGCCAGTCCCCCACCAGCTGATGCAACCATTCGCGTTGCGAAGCGGAGAGCGTTTGGGACCGTTCCAAGATATGACCGAGAGATGGCATACCCCTAAGAGTAGTCGCTCACGCGAGTACACTAGTAGTTCCGCGTTAGTTATATTCACGGCAGTGCGAGGGCCGGGCTGCGCCGGCGGTGGAGGCCGGGTGGGGCGGCGCCGCGCTGCGCCGTCGTTCTATCCACGAAGGGAAGCCCGCATGGCCGCACGCCACCATGCTTCGTCTCGCGCTCGCGCCACCGATCACCACACCGCGCTGGCGCGCAGTCTCACCTCCCCGCAAATCGCCATGATTGCGCTGTCCGGGGCGCTGGGAACCGGGCTGTTCCTCGGGGCGGGCGCCACGATTTCGCTGGCGGGGCCGGCCACGATTATTTCCTACGGGCTGGCCGGGTTGCTGGCACTCTCCGTGGTGTGGGCACTGGCGGAGATGGTCAGCGCGCATCCCGTTCCCGGCGGGCACGGCACCATCGCGGGTGCCTACCTGGGGAATCTGGGGGCCTTTGTGACGCGCTGGAATCTGGCGGTCACCTATATCGTGGCGGTGGGCGCGGAGGTGACCGCGGGGGCGAAATATTTGCAGCATTGGCTGCCCCAGCTCAATAGCGCGGTGGGGACGGTGGCCTGTTCCCTCTTTATTGTGGGGCTGAATATGGCCACGGTGCGGCTCTACGGCACGGCCGAATACTGGTTCTCCATGATTAAAGTGGCGGCTATTTCGGTCTTTATTCTTCTTGGCCTCATTATTATTTTTGTGGGACTGCCGGCGAGCGAGCCGGTGGGACTGGTCAATCTCACCGAACACGGCGGGTTTATGCCGCTGGGTGCCGGCTCGGTCTTTATCGCCGCGTGCATGGCCGTTTTTTCTTTCGGCGGTATCGAAACGGTATCCGTCACGGCCGCGGAGTCCGGGAATCCCCGTTACGATATTCCGCGCGCGGCCCACACCATGATTTGGCGCCTGCTGCTCTTCTACGTGGGCGCGATTGCGGTGGTGGTGGCGATGCAGCCGTGGACGGTGACCGCCGAGCCGCTCCACGATATTTCGCAATCGCCTTTCGTGCACGCGCTGGACGCCGCGGCGATTCCCGCGGCCGGGCATATTATGAACGCGGTGCTGCTGGTGGCGGCGCTGAGCGCGGCGAACGGATGCCTCTACACCTCCTCGCGGATGATTCACGCGCTGGCCACCGACCGCATGGCCCCCGCTTTCGCGGCGCGCACCACCCCGAAGGGCACCCCGCGTGGCGCTGTCATGCTCGCGATGGTGGGGATGGTGGTCGCCTGTATTTTGGCGCTCACGTCCCCGCAGGCCGGCTTCTCGTATTTGTACGGCTGCGCCACGGTGGGGACCCTGCTCACCTGGGCTTTAGTAATGGCCACCCATATTGCTTTTCGACGCCGCCGCCAGCAACTGGGACTCGAGCTCCCTCCGGCTCGCCTCTGGGGCGCCCCGGTAACGAACCTGGCGGTCATGGCGGGCTGCCTGGCAATTTTCGTGGCGCTGTTCTGGCTCATGCCGGTAGCCTGGTATGCCGGGCTGCCCTACCTGGGTATCCTTCTTCTTATCTACGTTTTCTTGGACCGGGTGCGCGGGCTGCCCGCCCCGCGGGACCTGGCCGGGGAGGAAGCGGCGGGCGTCACTGGCGAGAAATCGTGATATTGCGAAGGTCAGGTGCGGGAGCATTCGGATTACCGAGACGCACTGTATTCCAACCTTGCCGCAAGGGTACTGATGTAGTCGCCCAGGCGAATCCACCTTTGAAAGATCCTGTGGATAGGCCGCCCAGCACATACTCGTCGTCGTTCACATTTACGTGCAAGTCACGAACCTCACCGCTCCGATATTCAACGCCAAGGCGATACGTGCCAGCTTCCGGAGCATATACAGAAGTGAGAGTGACATCGTTACCGGCTCCACCCAGCCACCGGGTGGTTCCGCCTGAAACCCGTGTTTCACCACGCATCACGCCATCGGTCGTTGCGAGGGTATAGGGCAGTGAGTTCGGCGCATATTGGTACGCGCGGAAATAATCAATCTCAAAAGCCTTCGGATACGGAATCGCGGGATCAAAGGGGCCGGTCCAGGAGTTTTCCTCGCGTTTCTCGTACACTCCGAGGTAGGTGAGCATCGGATAGTTGGGAGATAACGGGGTGGAGAATTTCTCAACGCCGTCAACGTACACCTTCATCCCCGAGGGCTTCCATTCGAATCCGTAGGTATGGAACCCTTCAGAAAGATCAGTCCCGGTGGATATCTTGGTGGTCCACGGGAAAAGCCTGCCCCAATCACCCCAGGGATGAATAGCGCTTTGCGCCGTGGTGGCATTATTGCGCCCGAGGATCTCGAAAATATCAACTTCACCATTCTGGCGTGACCATCCGCCTTGCCCTTCGGGCACGTCTTGGTTGGCGCCGGTCATCCACCAGGCGCTATGCAGGCCTCCCCCGTTAGCGGCGCGGGCGCGCAACTCAAAATATCCGTATTTTTGGAGGTGCCCCCGGAAAGGCGTGGTATGTTGCGCAACACCGGGATACTTAGTCCATTCGTGCAAATAGTCTTTTTGGTAGGTCTGCAGCGAGGAAACTCGCGTTGAGCCGTCAAAGTTCGGATCCCAAGGTTGCTGGTCCTCGGTAATGCGGAGTTTGAGCGTGCCACCACTAACCTCGTAATTCGCTTTGGTTCCGGGTGAAGTTGACCAGTGAGGTAGATAGCGGTCAGTGAAGAGCGCATCGTTAATATCGGTGCCATTGAATTCAGAAGATGCGGTGAGCACCATTCCGTCTCTTGCGGGCGTAGCTGGGTCGATGATCTGTTCCGGGGCGGAAACACGAGGGCTAGTTTCAGAGGATTTTGCCGCGTAACTTGTACAGGGCATAAGCGTCACCGCCCCCACCAAGGCGAAGAGTGCTACGGAACTCATGCTTCGTCGCATGAACCCATTCTTGAGGTAGTTCATAAGAGACCTTTCCGGATCCACCCCGGATTTTCGGGGTACTAAAGGTGCTAAAAGGGGTTATTTGACCAACAGCCGGTCAGAAATACGGGTGCTCGGGTTGAGATAGGGATCAAAATCGATGACTTCCCCGTTGATCTCGAAGCGGTAGCGCCCGAGTTGGCGAACCACCGGCGCCCCGCGGAAACGCGTGGTCCAGGCACGCACCGCCGCTTTTTCTTCTTCACTTAGCCAGGCAGCCGGACAGGAGCATTGGGCGAACTCACACGCGAGTGCCGCATCCGCGGTCAGCGCATTGACCTCGGGAGAGAGCAGTGATCCGCGCGTACGGAAGTAGGCAACATCGGGGTCACAATCGAGAAGAGGCTTGAGCCACGTGCGCGAAAGCGAATTCCGAAGCGCGTTGACTACCGCTGGGCCGGATGGATCGCGTACCCGTTCAGTGTTATCCCAGTAGGGTGCGGTGTCTGGCCCAACGCGTACTCCGTCAAGCACCCCGAAAGATGCGTTAATAACAGCTCCGGAGCCGAGCAAATACACATCGTCACCAACGGCGGCACGTATTGTTTCCAGGCCGCTGCGGTAGGCCTCTTCCCGCGGCATACCACCTGCACGTTCTCCGGCAATCGCGGCAGCATAAATGAAGTCGAGTTTGAACATATCCACGCCCCAATCGCGGATCGTGGACATGGTCGAAGCTAGCCAATCGTGTGCTTGAGGCTTGGAAAAGTCGAGAGCGTAGTAATTCGCTCCCCAGTTATTTCCGGTAATGGTCAAAGAACCATCCGTGTCGCGAAGGAACAGTTCCGGATAGGAAGAAAGTACCGGGGTATCAGGAAGGGTGATAAAGGGAGCGACCCACAGCCCGGCTTTCAAACCTTCGTCGTGAATCCGGGAGAATACCTCAGCCATGCCCGCGGAGAATTTTGAGTTGGCACGCCAATCCCCCACCCGGCGTTCCCAGCCGTCATCAATCTGGATGGTACCGTACCCCAGTTCGCGTGCTGGCTTTATCTCTGCTGCGATAATCTCCGCGGTTATTTCTTCAAACCAGGAATACCAGGAGGACCACACCGGTCCGAGAGTTTCCGCAGCCCGTAGGGGTGAGCGTTCGCCCAGATACTCTTCTTTGAGCACGCCCGCGTATCGGGCAAATACCTCTGGCTCGCTCCCGATGGTCACCAACCACGAGGCTTCCTCCGCTTCTGCGCTTGCCACCACTTCTTCCGCGGAGATTCTTAGGAGAGGAGAGGAGGCATGCACGGCTCCGATGAGGAGAGTGCGTCCTTCCGGGCCGCTCAAGGCGGTCACCATGGACGAGTGATGTTCGGTTGGGGTATCCGTTGCGGCGTCGTCGGCCGTGAGTGCGCGTAGGGGCTTGTCCCAGATTCGCCACGGTTCGCGGCGCAGTGTCCACCACCGTGTGGGGGTCCAGGAATTCCATCCGTGCCGGTAGTACTCGGTGGCACCCCACGGGTGGGAGAGTTTCCACGAAGTCCCGGTAATGAGGTAGTCGCTTGTGCTCAGTGGTACGACGGCGCTGGCCCCGTGGACGGTGAACGTACCTGAGTCGGTGTGGATGTCCATGTTTTCTCCGCGAAAGATAAGCAGCGGGGTGCGGTTCGCCCGAGTGCTTAACCGCACCCCGCTGTGTAGGTAATGGGGGTTACTTGGTGAGGATGGAGTTCACCTTGTCATTGAGCTTGGCCAGTGCCTCGGCCGGCTCAACTGAGAGCTGTTCGATCTCATCGAAGGTGACTTGGCCTTCCGTTGCGATCTCATTGCCCTTATCGGTGATCGGGTAGTAGGCAAGGTTGGAAGCATCCTTGGTGATCTCGGTGAATGCCGAGACGTCCCGGCCTGCCTTCTCGTGCGCCTGGGCGGCTTTTTCGGAGTATTCGGTTAGCGAGGGGAAGACGACCGCGTCTTCGGCGACGATGGACTGGCACTTATCCGAGGTGAGGAATTTGACCCACTGGAAAGCAGCTTCAGGATTCTTTGCCTGCTTGGTGATGGAGGGTGCGAGACCGTTAATAATGGTCTTACGGCCTTGCGGGCCTTCGGGAAGCGGAGCGAAGCCAAACTTATTCTTCTCCGAGGTGGACCACATCTTGATGCGCCAGGAACCATCGGGAACAAGCGCGGCCTTCCCCTGTTCCATCATCGGCTCCAGACCGAGCGGCCCCGCAATTTCCAGCGGTGTGACATACCCGGCCTCAATCTGCTTTTGCCACCACACCATAGCTTCGGCCAGTTTGGGGTCGTTCATCTTGTACTCGGTGCCGAAAGGATTCTTATCGAGGTACTTGAAGCCATTGGAGAGAGCGAACCACGACCACTGGCCCTGACCAACGATCCCGCCGCCCTTTTCCAGTCCCCAGCCGTAAACCTTGACATTGTTCTTATCAAAGCCGGGTTCATCGCCACGCTTGCCGTTATTGTCAATGGTCAAATGGGCGATGAGTTTGCCGAACGTACCGCCGTCTTGGGGATTCCACGTGAGATTCTTGAGCTCATCAGCGGAGACTCCAGCCTCTTCGATGAGTTTCGTGTTATAGACAAAGGCAATGGTGTCCCAGTCCTGCGGGATGCCGTAACGCTTGCCGTCCTTGACCCAGAGATTGGCAAGTTCGCCGGTGTACTTGGAGAAATCAATCTCTCCGTCTTTCATGTACTGGTTGAGGTCCAGGAGCTGACCTTTACCCGCGAGCTCGGGATAATACTGGACGTGGTTGGTAATAACGTCCGGCGCGGTTCCGGAAACAAGATCGGTGGTTAGATTCTTCCAGTAGTCATCCCAGCCCTGCTGCTCAATCTTGACCTTGATGCCGGTTTCCTTTTCAAAAGCAACCGCGCACTTCTGATAGGTGGCTTGCCGACCAGCGTCCCAGAGCCGGTAGGTCACTTCTTTCGAATCTTTTCCGGAATCGGTTTTACCTTGGGATACGGAGGTGCCATTGGAGCACGCTCCCAATGCAAGGCACATAGTTGCGCCTATGGCGACCAGTTGCGATACCTTACGCATCTGAGTTCCTTTCTCGGGGATTGACGTCGTCGTCGTTTTTATTGTGAATTTTTGGGTACTTGACTTGTGCCCGCCTACTTCGCGGCGGTCAAACCAAGAGAATTAACAAGGCGCTTGCCGAAGACGATGAGCAAGATGAACATCGGGATGATCTGCAAGGTAGCCGCGGCCATGAGTCCCGCCCAATCGGGACGAGTGGAGGGGGAAGACTGCGCGAAAACGGAAAGGGCGACGTTGAGGAGTCGCACGCCGTCGCCCTTGGCGATGAGCTGGGGCCACATGTATTCGTTCCATCCGAATACCGCCTGAATAATCGCGAGGGTGGTGATGGGTGCAGCGCACATAGGCACGATCATCTTGCGGAAGACCGTCCACCTACTGGCTCCGTCAAGCATGGCAGCCTCTTCCACTTCCCGGGGGAGGGAGAGCATAAATTGGCGCAAGAAGAAGATTCCGAATGGGCAAATGAGCACGTACGGAGCAAGCAAACCCTGGAAGGTATTGATCCAAGCCAATTTATCCATGAGGACGAAATTGGGAAGGGCCACGAAGATCGGGGGAATCATGAGGGCCACAAGCAACGTAACAAAGAGGGTGTCCCGCCCGCGGAAATGGAGCCGTGACAGCGCGTAGGCAGCCATCGTAGACGTTGTGACTTGAGCGAAAACCAGAATCGCCACAAAGAGCAGTGAGTTTCGCATATAGAGCCAGAAGTTAATGGTTGCCGCTGTTCCTCCTGCGGCAACGCTTTCTTCCGGGGTCGTCATGCCCAGCACCCGTCGGAAATTGATGGTCGTGGCATTCTCGGGAATAAGTGAATAGTTCCCGGAGAAAATCTCCGCATTGGGTGTGAGCGCGGTACGTAGCGCCCACAGGAGCGGAAGAACCGTGACGACGATGAGAAGAATAAGCAAACCCCATCCCGCCACTTTTCGGGCCGTTACGGGCTGGTGCCGTTTTTTCGTTGCGTGTACTGTCAACTTCATCGTTCTTCTTCCACCCCTTAGTTCATATCGGATTCGTTGGAGCGAGCGAGCCTCAGCTGGATGATGGTGATGACGACCAGAGCCAGCATGAGCACCACTGCCATCGCGGAGGCATAGCCCATATCGAATTGTTCAAAGGCTTTTTCGTAGATATACAGGTAGATCACCCGGGTAGAGTTCCCCGGCCCGCCCGACGTGGCGACCGAGACGGTGTCGAAGATCTGGAAAGAACCGATCATGGAGACCACCACAACCATGACGAGAATGGGGCGCAGAAGCGGGAGAGTGACGTGGCGGAACGTCTGCCAGGTTGAGGCGCCTTCTGTTTCGGCAGCTTCGTAGATCATGCGGGGAATTGTTTGCATTCCCGCGAAAAGCAGGAGTCCTGTGTATCCCATATTGCGCCAGGAGTTCACCAAAGCGACGGTGTAAATCGCGATATCCGGGTTGCCGTAGAAGGAAATGGGACCGACCCCGATAAAACCGATGAGGTGGTTGAGTAGGCCAACCGTGGGGTCAAGGATAAAGAGTGTGATGGCCGCAATCGTGACGTTCGGAACGAGCCAGGGCAGCAGCAAAACGGAGCGCACCAGGGTAGATTGCGAAACTTTTTGCATGAGGAAGGCTATGCCGAGCCCCAGGATGGTCTGGGTGGAGATATTCACGAGCACGTAGATGACCGTTACCTTGATGGAGTTCAAGAAAGTGTCATCCGAAAGGAGCCGTGCGTAGTTATCCCATCCCACCCACTTCGCGTCTTCGAGCAGATTCCAATCGGTAAAAGACATGTGAATACCGCGCACAATCGGAATGAGGTAAAAGACCACGAAACCGATCACTGCCGGAGCCAGGAAGAGTACCGCTGCTCGCCCCTCACCTTTTCGGTGGAAGCGGCTACCGCGCGGAGTTCCTTGCGCGCGTGGTTTCTTTCGTGTTTGTACTACGCCGTTGTCGGCTGTAGCTGCGGCTGTGTGCATCATCGCCTCCATACCCGCCACTGGCAGGTTTTCGCTTCATTGCGTATCCAGTATCTGGTTACCGGTTGCCTCGCGAACATTATTACGTTAGTTTCTTTAGTATGTCAAACGTTTCGAAGTTCCCAGCTGCGGTGACCCGCAGGGTGCAGCGCCGCATGAATCTACTCGCGGCATGTCAGTACCTGGTGCGCGAATCGCAGACTATCGCGGAAATCGCGGCAAATATTGGCGTCACCAGACCGGCAGCGGAAAGCATCGTGGCAGATCTTGATGACTTAGGTTGGCTCAAACAACTAGAACCCGAAAACACTCTGGGACGGCCGGCAGTGCGCTGGGTTCTAGATGAGCAAGCCGTCTACGTGCTTGGTTTAGATATTGGCGCACACCATTGCACCGCAATGCTCTGCAATGCCAGGGGCAAGGTTATCGGGGAGCGAACCTGTGAACTTTCCGCAGCCCAGGCGGCTAGTGGCCGCATCGACGCGGCAGTTGACTTAGGTCGAAGCGTTCTCGCAGACACCAAACTTGACGTGACGAACATTACACTTTGTTCGGTAGCGTCACCCGGTGTTATTAACGACGGCGCAGTTGAGTACTTCGGCGGCAGTGGAATGCCCGGCTGGCAAGGGAGCGATATCGCGGCTCAAGTATCGAGCAGGCTGGGCTGCCACACGGTAGTGGCCGGTGATTGCGCACTCGGCGCCCTCGGGGAAGCCTGGCAGGGAGCCGCGGAAGGCCACGACGAAGTGGTGTATATCCTTTCAGGTGAACGTACCGGAGCTGCCGCCATCGTGGGTGGGCGTATCCACCGTGGACTGCGGGGCGGGGCGGGCCTTATTGGCGAACTCGGTGTCTTACGTTGGCGTGATATTGAAGCGGCAACCCACGCCCGCGAACTGTACCCCGCGGGTGAAGTTCCCTCGCGCACCAAGATTTTCGAGAGTGTGGAAAGTGATCCGCGCGCCCGTGACTTCGTTGATGACTTCGCCGATGCTCTCTCCCTAGGGGCCTCGGCTATGATCCTCGCGCTAGCTCCCTCCCACGTGGTGGTGGGCGGGAAATACTCCGCGTACGCGGACACGTTCCTAGCGCGATTTATCGACAACTTACGACGTATCTGCCCGATTATGCCGGAAGTTTCCGTCTCAGCTCTGGGCCCCCGCGCTATTTGCCTAGGCGCATTACGGCAAGGGCTGGACACCCTGACCGATGACCTGACACAGATGGCCTACTCCTCGGAAGTCTTCCCATCCGTGCAAGGTTTCCAAGAAATTTACCGTAGATAACTAGTTCCATTTTGACGTGGTTGTCCGGGTTGGCTGGGCGGCACGTCCCCAACGGAAGAAGTGGCCATGACTCCTCCCCCGCACCTGCTCACGGTGTATCGCAGCATCGATAACCTACTTTCCTACGCCCAGGATTATCTCGATCTTGACGCACGTGATATCACCCTGACCCGCAATCGAATTTTTGAGATTTTTTCTCTTGATTCCTATCCGGGCGCGCAAGAACTCCAGGCTTTACTTGAAGGTGATGCGCACGCGGAGCCTACGCACGGTGGCCGACCTGACGGGGTGCTAACAGATTTTCTGGATGCCTGCGAGAAAGCTGCGCTCTTCGAGCCGCACGGCCGGGCGGCTATGGCCGATAGGGTCATGGGAATCTTGAGCAGCCCGCCATCCACCATCCGTACAAAGTTTGCCGCTCTGAACGCTTCAGCGGGTGGCCGGGCGGCTATGGAATGGTTCTATAACTACGGTGTGGCAAATGACTACGTGAAACGTAGCGTGCTTGACCGCAATCCGCGTTTCGAATCTCATGGCCTTATTATCACCATCAATTTGGCCAAGCCCGAATTCAAGGATCCCCGCACAGCGGCGAGTGGAAACTCCCTCGCGGGCGGCTATCCCAAGTGCACAATCTGCCCGGAAAACGAAGGCTTTGCCGGACGCTCTAAAGCAACTCTTCGCACGGTGCCCCTGCGTTTAGCCGGCCAAGACTGGTTCTGGCAGTTCTCCCCCTACGGATATTTCAAGCAGCACGGGATCGCGGTAAACACCGAGCACATACCCATGCATATCGACGAAGCAACCTTTGACAGGCTCATGGACTTCGTTGATGCATTCCCCGGGTACTTTATTGGCTGCAATGCGACCCTGCCTCGCATTGGGGGATCCGTGCTCGGGCATGACCACTATCAGGGCGGCCTAGAAACTCTCCCTCTCCACACCACCCCGGCCCGTCAAAGCTACGCTTCGGAAGAGGAGTGCGCCGTCGTACTAGAAAGTGTGGAGTGGCCCGGAAGCGTGCTGCGCATTGTGGGAAGCGACCGCGCTGCCGTGGCACGGGCCAGTTACGGCATCACCCGTGCGTGGAATACCTACACCAATGAGCTACTCGGAATTATCCCACGGGACTCCGAGGGGCAGCATTCCGGGGTATCGCCAACTTGTGTTCATACCGCACGTGGCTACGAAATGAACATCATTTTACGTTCGAATATCACTAGCGAGCGTTATCCGCAGGGGGTTTTCCACGCGCATCCGGAATTTTTCCCCATCAAGCAAGAGTCCATCGGTCTTATTGAAGCTCAGGGCTTGTTTATTCTGCCCGCTCGTTTGCAGCGTCAGCTCGCGCTGCTCGCGCAGGCTTTAGAAGAAGAGCGTGATCTACCCGAAGAACTCCCGGAATTCGCCATGATTTTTGCGGAAATGCGCCAGCTGCTAGGTAAAGCCTGCGATAAGGAAAGCGTAGAGAATGCGATCCGGGCTGAACTGGGTAGTGTATGCGCTCGGATTCTTGAAAATACGGCTGTTTTCCCGAGTGAAGAGGATACCGAGAGCTTCCTGGCCGAATGCGGCTGGTATCCGAGAGACGCACAAAACTAGAGCATCGGTTTGTGAAAAGAGGTTAGCGATGACAACAGTTTTAGTGGCCGGAGGTGCCGGCTATATCGGTACCCACACCAGTATCGAACTTCTTGAGCAGGGGTACGACGTGGTCTGTGTGGATAACTACGCCAATTCCAGTCCGGAAGCTGTGGAACGCGTACGCCGGATTACCGATAGAGACCTCCCCGCCT
Organism: Actinotignum sanguinis; assembly: GCF_003957255.1. GTDB lineage: Bacteria > Actinomycetota > Actinomycetes > Actinomycetales > Actinomycetaceae > Actinotignum > Actinotignum sanguinis. The sequence continues at coordinate 26,965 of NZ_QDIE01000017.1, read as the reverse complement.
ACAGTATTGACGTTCGCGACGTTCAAGCCCTCGACGAGGTTTTCACTCGCCACGAGATTGACTGGGTTATTTATTTCGCCGGTTTCAAAGCGGTGGGTGAATCCGTTGCGCATCCGCTCAAATATTACGAGAACAATATTGGCGGAGCGCTTGCGTTACTTTCGGTGATGCGTGCCCACTCGGTGAAGAAGATGGTGTTTTCTAGTTCGGCCACCGTTTACGGAGACCCGGTATCCCTGCCGCTGACCGAGGAGTCGCCAGCAGGGATGGCCACGAATCCGTACGGGCAGACCAAGGTCATGACTGAGCAAATTTTGGAGGATATCCAGAAAGCCGACCCCGAATGGACTGTGGTGCTGCTGCGGTATTTCAATCCTATTGGCGCCCATCCCAGCGGTTTGATCGGGGAAGACCCCAAGGGCATCCCCGCTAATCTCACCCCTTACGTGGCTAAAGTGGTGGTCGGGGAACTCGACCACGTCCAGGTTTTTGGCGGTGACTATGACACCCCGGACGGTACAGGCGTACGGGATTATATTCACGTTGTTGATTTAGCACGCGGGCATGTTGCTGCGGTTGACAAGGTCACTTCACCGGGGGTGTACATCTACAACCTGGGCACCGGTCACGGTTCCTCGGTTTTGGAAGTCATTCACGCCTATGAAAAGGCTGCCGGCATGAAGATTCCCTACCGGGTAGTTGCGCGGCGCCCAGGAGACATTGCGGCTAGCTATGCCGATGCCACTAAAGCGGCGCGCGAATTAGGCTGGCGTGCTACCCATTCCCTCGATGAGATGGCTGCGTCATCCCTGCACTGGCAGAAAATGAATCCCGCAGGACTCAGGGGATAGCGGTACTACTTTTCACTTTCCCTCAGTTCCCTTCGTTTTCCCGAGCGGAACCTAGATGCCAGAAACTACCGGCCGGCGCCACTTATTGGTTACCGGCCGGTACTAGTTTTCGTATTTACTCGGAGGTGCTGGCTTCTTCACTAACCACCTGGGCCCCGCAGCTTGCGTGCGCTAGGAGTAGTTCCGGGGTGGGGAAGCCGCGCGCTTCCGCCGCCGTTCGAACGCCCGCTGCGAGCGCATCCACCTTATCAAGCGGAACCAGCGCGATTGCGGAGCCTCCAAATCCCCCACCTGTCATACGCGCCCCTAGCGCGCCGTGCTGACGCGCAGTTTCTACAACGCAATCCAGCTCGGGGCAGGAAACCTCGAAGTCATCACGCAGCGATACGTGCGATTCATTGAACAGCTTGCCAAGGCTGTGGAAATCACCCGTACTCAGCGCATCGATAGCACGGGTAACGCGGGCATTTTCGGTGATGACATGCCGCGCACGCCGCGCGTGCACTCCGCTGAGCCTGGCGATATCCTCCACGTTTGCTTCGCGCAGGGAGCTGTGCCCCAGAAGATTCGCGGCCTCTTCGCATTCTTGACGGCGGTTTCCGTACTGTCCGTCAGACAGAGAGTGCTTGGCTCGGGTATTGATGACGACGAGTTGCAGTCCGGCTGCGGCGAAATCCGCAGGAATAAGGGTGTGCGTATGAGAGTCGAAATCGAGGGCAACAGCTGCGCCTTCCTCCCCGAAAACCGATACCGTTTGGTCCATTCCGCCTGTTGGCGCGTGAGCGATCTCGTTTTCCGCACGGATGCAGGCCGTCACGACGGCGCCCGGGTCATCATGAATCAAGCGTGGGTTAATCGCGCACGCCATTGCGCATTCGAGGGCTGCTGAAGAAGAAAGTCCGGCTCCCAGCGGAACGCAGGAAACAATCGCCGCCTCATAGCCTCGCTGTATATCTAGTGCCCATGCAGGTCCGGCAGCATAGGAGATCCACGAACCGGGCATGGCGGGATTAATATCTTCGACGGCACCCTCCCATAGTTCACCGTGTTCGGACACCAATCGAATACGGCTATCGCTGCGCATACTCAGGGCCACGTACGTGCGGTGCGGAAGTGCAATGGGGAGGCACAGGCCGGCGTTGTAGTCAGTGTGTTCACCGATAAGATTGACCCGCCCGGGCGCGAAAGCCACGCGGTCAGCTGTTTCACCAAAAGTACGGGTGAAAAGCTCCTGAGCCCGCCGAGTTCCTTCGGTGGTATCCCACGCAGCGGTAAAAGCTAATGACATGAGTGTCCCTATGCTCGCTCTTCGTTGAGAAACAAGCCAAGTTTACCAGAGCGGAATAAGCAAAGCATCGCCAGCGAAGACACCGTGGGAGACTTCAATTCTTAGTACAAAAATTCCACGTGTGCTACGCGCAAGCATCGCTCCGGCTCTGCGCTGAAAAAAGCGGCCGTGCTTCCCTCCTGTCACACTCATGCGGGAAAATATAGCCATGCAATTTTCACATTCTTATGAGATCGACGCCTCCGCGAGCGCCGTCGCCGCTGTCCTCATGTCCGAAGAACTCGCCAACCGTCGCCTCGCCGCGCTCCGCACGAAACCGTCCTCTTTCACGCCCGGCGCGGAACGCGCGGTCCTTACGGTGCAGGTGGATGCTGAGCAGCTTCCCGCGCAGGCGCGGCGTTTTCTTTCTTCCGGTTTAGCTGCCAGCATCGTCTTTACCCGTTCCGGGAACGACGTCGCAGCGCAGCTGGAAGCCAAACTTCCCGTCCGCGCCAGCGCTGATTTCCAGGTTGCCGGGGAGGGGCCTGCCACGGTTACGGTGACCGGGGACGTGCGGGTCTCTATTCCTTTCGTCGGCAAGAAAATTGAAGAGAAGGTGGCCCAGTACGCCGCGAAAGTGGTGGAGCGCGACGCCGCGCTTATCCGCGAGATCATCGCGCAAAACTAGGGAGTTCGCCCGGCACGCCACCTTTCCTGGAACTGCCTTGCCGGGTAACTTTTCGCAGCCAATTTTTCTGTCGGAGTCACCACGTAGGATGGGTTCATGATTAATCGCCAATATGAAGATCTGCTTGCCGATATCCTCGCCAACGGAACTCGCAAGGGGGACCGCACCGGCACGGGTACCCTCTCTGTCTTCGGGCGCCAGCTGCGCTATCACCTGGCGGATGGTTTCCCGCGTATCACCACGAAGTTTGTGGCTATGAAGCCCATCAAGGGGGAGCTGCTGTGGTTCTTACGCGGCTCTACCAATATTGACTGGTTGCAACGCAATGGCATCACCATCTGGGATGAATGGGCTGATGAAAATGGTGAGCTCGGCCCGGTTTACGGCTACCAGTGGCGTAGCTGGCCCGCACCGGATGGGCGGCATATCGATCAGATCGCCCAGCTCTTGGAAACCCTGCGGAGCAATCCGGATTCGCGGCGCATGATCGTTTCCGCTTGGAATGTGGCGGATCTGGATAAGATGGCTCTCCAGCCGTGCCATGCGTTCTTCCAGTTCTATGTGGCAGATGGCAAGCTTTCCTGCCAGCTCTACCAGCGCAGTGCGGATATGTTCCTCGGGGTGCCTTTCAATATCGCCTCCTATTCTCTCCTCACCCATATGATCGCCCAGCAGGTCGGCCTGGATGTTGGTGACTTCGTGTGGACGGGCGGGGATTGCCATATCTATCTCAACCACCTCGATCAGGTGCGTGAACAGATCAGCCGCGAACCTTATCCCTTCCCCACCCTGGAACTGCGCAAAGCGGATTCGCTCTTCTCTTATGAAATGGATGATATTTCCGCGGCGGAAGGCTACCAGCACCACCCCAAACTCACCGGCGCGGTCTCGGTTTAGGAGGCAGAATGCTCATTGCACAAATCTGGGCGGAAGCGCATGATCACGCCCTCGCAAAGGGCTTGCGCCTGCCCTGGAATGTTCCGGAAGATTCGGCCTTCTTCCGGGCGGCGGTCCGCGGGCGGCCCGTCATTATGGGGCGGAAAACCTGGATCTCGGCAGGGCGGCGGCCCATGCCCCACTCCCCCACCATCGTGGTGAGTACCCAGCAAGATTTCGAGGTTCCCGGTGCGCAACTAGCCACACATCTCGATGAAGCTTTCGCGCTGGCCCGCGCTACCGGGGCGGATGTGGCTTGGGTATGCGGGGGCGCCGGGATCTATGCCGAAACCCGGGAATGCTCGCACATACTCATCCGTACCGTTATCGATGCCGATGTGGATGCCGATATTTTCGCGCCCGCCATCGGCCCGGGCTGGGAACTCCGGCTGCGCTCACCCGGAAACCATTGGCATACCTCGCGCGCTGGGCTGCGCTATCGATACGAAGCCTGGGCTCGCCCCGGTGTCGCTATCCCGGAAAATCTACTTCCCGCTACCCCGGATGCGGCCTGGCAGGTGGCCTAAATGCCGCGCGCGGGTGCCGTCTACCGCGGTCTGCAGAGTGCACGTACAGCGCGTGCCACCGCTGCCCTCGCTACCGTGGCACTCAGCTGTGTGGGGTGCACACCCGCCGGCGATGCCGGCGGCCCACCCTCCCCCACCCCGCGGCCCATCACCGCCATCGTGCAGCTAGGTGATTCTTTTTCCTCCGGTAACGGGGCCGGCAACTACGAAGAAGATACCTGCCGGCGTTCCCCCGATAACTACTCGGCCCCGCTCGCCCGCGAACTCGGTGCCAGCTACACCAACGCCTCGTGTTCCGGGGCGCGCACATCCGATATTGCCGAACAAGTCAGCGCCGTCACTCCCGATACCTCGGTCGTTTTCCTCACCGCCGGCGGCAACAACGCCGACTTCGCCCGGATTATCAGCTCATGTTTCGTGCTCCGTACCCCTAATAGCTGCGAAGATGCCATGAACAAGGCCACCGCGGCACTCCCGGCTATCGAAGAAGCCACCGTAGAGATCCTGCGGGCCATCGATACCGCTTCCCAGGGCCAGGCCACCGCTATTCTGGTCGGCTACCCGCGGCTCTTCGCTGAACACTCCTACCTCATCCCGCCGGTGGCGGAAAGTTACGATGCGGGGGCTGCACTCGCCCGGCTCCAGGATGGCGCGGATGCCCTGCAAGAACGCGCTGCCGCCCAATTGCGGGAAGAAACCAGCTCTGCGCGTTTCCTCTTTGCCTCCACCCAGGAGCTATTCGCCGGGCACGAACCGCGTGCGCAAGCTTTCCACGATAATGAAGAAGCATGGCTAGTCTCGCCTTTCTCGTCCTCAGATGTTCGAGCGTGGATGCATCCCACCGCGCACGGCTACCGCGTCGAAGCTACCTACCTGCGCGAACTCCTCGCCCGCGCCGGCTTCGCCATCCCTGCTAGCCCCGAAAGTACGCCGCTCCCCTAAAGGTACACCTCGCGCCGGATACCTAACGAGCTTCCGGCTTGGTCATCGCTGCAGGATTCACCCAGGCATCGAAATCCGCCGCACTCACCGCTCCCGAAGCTAGGGCGACGTCGCGCAGCGAACTCCCGGTGGCCTGGGCGGCGCGAGCCAGCTTGGCTGCGGCGTCGTACCCGATATGAGGGGCGAGTGCCGTGACCAGCATGAGGTTGCGGTCCAGGTGCGCGGAGATGACATCGGTGCGCGGGGCGATGCCGGCCGCGCAGAAACGTTCGAAAGTGCGCAGGGCGTCACCGAGCAAACGCACGGCCTCTAGCACCGAAAACACCATGACCGGCTTGTACACATTGAGCTGGAAATTCCCTTGCGAGCCGGCGAAAGCCACCGCGGCGTCGTAACCAAAAACCGCGACGCACACCTGCGTAAGGGCCTCCGCCTGCGTCGGATTCACCTTGCCCGGCATAATCGAAGAACCTGGCTCGTTATCCGGAATCGCGATCTCACCGATACCGGTTCGCGGGCCAGAAGCATACCAGCGGATATCGTTCGCGATCTTCATGGCTGCCCCCGCCAGCGTGCGCAGGCTCGCGGAAAAGGCCACGAGGTCATCGTGCGCGGCCAGAGCCGCGGGAAGATTCTCCGCCGGGCGGAAAGGCAAACCGGTAGCCTCCTCGAGCAGCTCGCACACCCGCGCCGCGAAACACGGATGGGAATTCAGACCGGTGCCCACCGCGGTCCCACCGAGCGCCACCCGGTACAGACCCGCAACGCTCGCCCGCACACCCGCGAGCGCGCCCTCCAGTTGCGCCGCCCAGCTGCCCACCACCTGATCCCAGCGGATCGGGGTGGCATCCTGAAGATGGGTCCGCCCCACCATCACCACATCAGAAAACTGGCGGGCGCGGGCATGTAGTGTAGCCGCCAGGCTCTCCACCGCCGGGATGAGGTGAAGGTGCGTCTCCCGAGCCACCGCCACGTACATCGCGGTCGGGAACACATCGTTGGACGACTGGCCCTTATTGACGTGGTCATTGGGGTGAACCGGGTTTTTGCCGCCGCGCTGGCCGGTGGCAATTTCATTCGCGCGGGCGGCAATCACCTCATTGGCGTTCATATTTGTTTGGGTGCCCGAACCGGTCTGGAACACCTTGAGGGGGAATTCCGCGTCAAGAACTCCCTCGGCAACCTCGCTGGCGGCCGCTGTGATAAGGGAAACAAGCTGCTCGTCCAGCACCCCGAACTCACCATTGGCGCGGGCGGCCGCACCTTTGAGCAACCCGAACGCGTGGATCAGGGGGCCACCCCAGGTGTAACGCTCCCCACCGATAGGGAAATGCTGGAGCGAGCGAGCCGTCTGCGCGCCCCAATAGTGCGCGGCGGGCACCGCAACCGGGCCCATCGAATCCGTTTCCGTGCGGGTGAGCTGAACTGCGCCAGTGAGCTGATCCGCGCGCATGAGGCGACTCGTGCCAGTGAGCTGATCCTTCGTCATGATTCCAAGGGTAGCGCCTATCCGGCCGGGAACGGCCAGGCCGCCTGGGTTGTCACCACCGTGCCGACGGTCGCCTTTGCGAAGCAAGAGTGGCATCGCTCACGCTCACGGTATTTTGCCAGGAAAGACCGCCGTGGGCCGGTCATAAACATCTGCGCGCGCCGTGTTTATTAGGTAAAGTCAGGCGCGGACAAAGGAGGGGCATGGCTACGGAGCGGCGGCGCGGTTCGCGGGCACTTGATACCCCCACGCGCGGCAAACGCGCCTCCAAGCCCGCGCCTTCTTCCACCACGGAAAAAGCCACGCTCCGGGACGAGCGCGACCAGCTGCGCGCGGAGTGTGAGAAGTTGCGCGCAGAGCACAAGAAACTTCGCGATGAAGGAACCGCGCTCCACCACGAAGCGGAACTGTTGCGCACGGAAAATTCGCAGCTGCGCGGCGAGCGCGAGGGTGCGCGGGCGGAGGTCGCCACTTTCCAGACCCGCGTGACCGAGCTGGAGGGCCTGGTGGCGGATTTGCGCCGTCGTGAAAAAGAGTTGGAAGCGGGCGTGGTTTACGCCTCGGGCGTGGAACAAAGTGCCGTGACTGCGCAGGCCCGCAGCGAGGACGCGATGCGACGCGCGGCCCGCCTGGTTGCGCGCGTGCGTAGTTTAGAGCAGCAGCTAGAAGAAGAACGACGGCGCTACGCGGCCCTCGAGGCTGCGGGTCGGGCTCGAGAAGCACGCCTGACCGTGGATTCGGCGCGCACCTCCGCCGCGCATGAGGAACGTTACACCAGCCAGATCAGCACTCTTGAAGTGCAGCTGCGCGAGGCTCAAGCCCAGCTGGCGGCCGCCCGCGTCCAGCTGGACACCGGCGAAGATGAGCTGGCCGAAGCCCGTACGGAGCTAGGCGAGGCCCGCTCCCAGGCGCAAACCCAGCGCTACCTGAGCCTCGGGCTGGGAGGACTCGCGGCAGCGCTGGGTATTGCTCTGCTCATTATTCTTGTATGAAACTCACGCACCTATCGGTGCACTGCGAACAGGCTAGGTGTGCTGTTCAGCTAGGCCTCGCCACCGGCTACTTTCCCCCACCCGTCAGCTGGGAAAAGCTGGCGGCGGAAAGCGAAGAAGGCCAGCAAACCCGCCAGGCACGTGGCACCCACGATAATGAAGAGCACCGTGAGGCTGTGCGCGGAATCAGCGAGATATTGCGCCTCGGCCACCCCTTCCGGGCGGACCGCCGCCGGCATCATGGACCCGAGGATTGCAATACCAATCGAAGGCGAGATATTCATGGCCAGGTCGTTCATGCCTACCGCACGCCCCGATTCAGCCACATCAACGGTTCCCATGACGGTATCCACCACCGGCGCATAGGCCAAGCCCAAGCCACCGAAGAGGAACACCGCCGAAACAATAATGCCCCACAGACCCTCGTCCACCGTGAAAGCGGCAAGGAAAGCACCGATAGCGGCGGATCCACCCGCCAGTACAATGCCCATTCCACAACCGATTTTCGCCACAATTGCGCCACTCATGACCCCCATGACGGTCGCAACAACGTAGCCCGCCAGCAGCACGAAGCCCATTTCCAGGGCTGTCTTACCGTGGAAAATTCCACCGGCTAGGTTGAAGAGCGGGGTCATGGCGTAATTACCGAAGTAGAAGAGCAGCACGAGGGACACCGCCATGAGGTAGCGGCGGTTCTGGAAGAACTCCGGGGTGACAAAGGGGTTCTTGGCCTTGGAGATGTAGATGATGAAAATAGCTAGGAGCACCGCGAAGGCCCCCAGGTACAGCCAGTCCATCGAGTTGAAGTACATAACCAGAGCCGTGACCGTAATGCCGGCCAGCAAGAAGCCCGGAACATCGATCCGCTGAGTCTTTCCAGAAATATCTGGCAGCCCCTTCCACAGCGTCGGGATGAACACCACCGAGATGAGCGGAATCGCGAAGAGCCACACCCAGGACATGGTGATAAGCCATCCGGCCGCGAGCACCCCAATGGCCGTGGAGAATTGGTACGCCGCGGTAAAGACACCGAAGTACAGCACCTTTTTCACCCCGGGAACATACTTGGTGGTCACGACGAGGTAGACGGAGCCGGATACCTGGGTGCCCGCTGTCTGAATCGCACGAGCGATAATCACCACCCAGATGGAGGAACGCGATGCCACCAGCCCCAGCACCGAGCCGATAACGATGAGCCCGATACCCACCATCATCATTTTGCGCAGTGAAACGAAATCACCGAGCGAACCGTAAATCACGCACACAATACCCAGCACGATGCCGGGGATTGAGGTGATGAGCGGGGCGTAATCAACCGCGTTGAGCTGTGCGCCGATATCTTGAAAAACCAGGTTGAAGCCCTGGATCGTGAGAATTGAGGTAATGAAAATGATGATGAGCTGCGGCAGCGTGCGCACGGCAGCCGCGGTATCAACCTGGGATCGATCACGCGCGTCCACGGTTAGATACCTTCCAACAGCGAGGTGATGCGGGACATGAACTCGGTGAGGAAACGTTCCACGTCCACCGCGATAGCCACATCAGCGGTCTTGACCGGATCGTTGAGCCGTTCCTCATCGCAGATAGTGCGCCCGCGCACGGGCTCGTGCAGATCAACCTTAAGATTGCACGGGAAGAGCGTGACCAACGAGGGATCAATAGCCACGGCAACCGCCAAGGGATCGTGTAGGCCGCAACCGCCCAGATGCGGGGCGGTGGTCTCATAAGCCTTGATATAGAAATCCGTAATATCTGCCAGGGCCGTGGCAGCCGGGGTGCCAAGATCGCGCCACTGTTGCGTATGCTCATAGGTGAGCAACGTCTGAAGCGTGACATCCAGGCCGATCATCGTGACGTGAGCGCCCGAGCGGAAAAGCAGATCCGCGGCTTCCGGATCTTGGGAGATATTCGCTTCCATCACATCGTTGCAATTCCCGGGAACCGTGAGCGCCCCGCCCATAATGACGATGCGGGCGTTGTCTGTGAATGTGGGATCCAGTTCAATGGCGCGGGCCAGGTTCGTCATAGGGCCGGTCGCAACAATAACGACGTCGCTGCCGTACTTCCGCACCGCTTCCACCATAAATTCGGGTGCCGGCGTGGTTTCCGGAACTCGGCGCGAAGGCGGAATCTCAATTTCCCCGATACCGTTCTTGCCATGAATGAACTCCGAAATCTCGAGAACCTCAAAACCATCCTTTTCCCGAGCGTGTGGGATTCCCGGATAGACCGGCACCTCTGGATGCCCAAAAAGGTCGAGAAGGTCAAGATCGTTTTTTACACCTGTGTCCAGTAGAACATTCCCGTAGGTTCCGGTAATGCCAATTAATTCGACTTCCGGTGATCCGAGTGCGTAGGTGATTGCCAGGCAATCATCGACACCTGTATCCAGGTCCAGAATCATCTTCATTGTGGTTCCTCCTCAGATTCGGTCAAGACCTTCGTGCTGACCGTAATCACCACCCGGCACCCTTGCCGGATAGCATGAGTATACGAAACAAATGTCACTCGTGGGGTCTTTAATGAAAGGGATAATGATGGTTCTTTATGACGCGTTTATCCCCACCCCGAGGGCACCGTTCAGCACCGTTCCAGCAGCTTTTTTCCAAGGTAATACACCGTGATCTTCGGCGGCGAATTCACTTCTCTCCCGCACCGCTGCGCCCCGCGTGCTCTTCCGGTTCCGCCCGGTGCGATGCTGGTGCAATCGGGGCGCCAGGCCCTCGGCCTTATCGCCCAGGCTCTCGCCGCCCGCGGTATCCGCCGCATCATCGCGCCGGGTTTTCTGTGCGCGACCGCGCTCACACCGTTCCAGCTCGAAGGCATCCGGGTCCACTGGGTGCAGGTCGGCGCGGATCTCCTGCCCTCCCCGGCCCGGCTCGCGCCGCTCCTCACCGACCCGCTGCGCTGCGCGGTCCTCATCTCCACCACCTTCGGAGCCTGGCCCGCGCCCGAGTTGCGCGCCGTGCTTGCGGAGTGGGAGGGCCGCGGTGGCGTCGTCGTCGCCGATCTCACGCACGCACACTTCGGTGCCGCTCCCCAGGACATCCCCGCACGTTATGCCGCGGCATCGTTGCGGAAGTGGTTTCCGATTCCCGACGGCGCCTGGGCGCTCGGCCCCTCGCTTCCCGCCGCGGCTGCGGGTAATGCGGCGGCGCGCGAAGCTACCCGGCGCGGCCTGCTGCAATTGCGCGGGGTGGAGAACGACGGCGCAGCTGAGGCCGCCATCGATGCTGCTCTCAACCCGAGCTCAATGAGCGGGCCCGCCCGGGATATTCTCAGCCACCTGGATATCGCGGCGGCGCTGGAACGGCGGCGTGCAAATGCCCGGGCCCTGCGCGCGGCATTGCTGAACGAGGGGGTGCCGGAGGCGGCGCTATTCCGCGGCGGGGAAGAAAGCTGCGCGGCTACTAGCACCGTGACCGCGAGCAACGCGCCCGCGAGCCATGCGCCCTACGCGCTCGCGCTCCACCTGGACGCCCTACCGCCGCACTGGCCCGCCCCGCACCATTGGGCCGAGCGCCTCGCCGCCCGCGGAGTTTTCACCCCCGCTTTCTGGCCGCGCCTGACCCATATGATCGACTGGCCGCATATCCTCGCCCTACCCATCGACCAGCGCTACACACCCGCGCAGATGCCGGAGCTGGCGCGGCGGGTAGTGGAAGTGCTGCGTCAAGATAATTTCGACGCTTAGAGCCGGCGTACCGATTCGCGCATACGCAGCGGCATATTCACCAGGTGAATGTCACGGTCCCCCGCACCTTCCTCGCCTAGTAGGCGGGTGGCGGTTTGCCCAATCTCCCAATAGGGAATAGCGATGGTGGTGAGAGCCGGATGGACATAAAGAGCAATTTCGTCGTCGTCAAAAGACGCAATCGATAAATCATCGGGCAGGTGCATACCGCGCCCCAAACACTGCTGGATTGCTCCCAAAGAAATACGATCATTAAGGGCAAGAATCGCGGTGCACTCCGGGCCGTTATCCAACAACTCGCCCGTCGCCTCGTAACCGAGATCTGGGTCCCAGCGAGTGCCGGGAAAAATCTTTACCGGCGTAAGGCCCGCGGCCCGAAAAGAATCTAGAATTCCGTCAAAACGATGGCCGATAGTGGCTGATATGCGCGGCTCGCGCAACTTATCATCCATGCCGATAATCGCAATCTTGCTATGCCCGGCCTCGATTAGCACATTGGCCATGCGTCGCCCCGCTTCGTATTCGGCTGGGAGCACCGCCGGAAAAATTCCCTCCCGATCCGGTACCGCATTACACACCACCACGGGCAGCCCCTGCACGATCTCCGGCACGGTGATCATCTTCGCTCCCATTTCCGCGAAGATAAGGCCATCAACATTACGATTGAGCATTTCGCGCACCGAATTCTCCGCCCGGCTCACACTATCCCCAACTTCCGCAAGAAAAACGATTTTTTCAGCCTGGTCTGCAGCGTCGAGAATCCCACGCAGCATTGCCGAAGCGTAGCGCGTAACAGTAACATCCCGACTAATGACCCCGTAAATCCCGGTGGTATTGGTCCGCAACGAACGTGCCGCCGGGTTAGGGCGATAATTGAGGGCAGCCGCCGCTTCAATCACCCGATCCCGTACTTCTTGAGAGAGACGCGCGGGGCGGTCATTGAGAACCAAACTTACCGCGGTGGGTGAAACACCCGCCCGTTGCGCCACCTGAGCAATCGTCGCTCGCTTCATCCAACCTCCTCGCACTGATCTATCCCACCTTTGGGCTACAGCCTGAGCTAAGAGTATCCGATCATCAAGGTGATCAAGCTCACACGCACCTTTACATTGTGCATACTCACGGGCGGTTCTACACTTTCTAGCAAGTGCTAAATGCATTTATCACGGTGCAAAGGTGCCGCGTGATGGTTCCCTTTTAGCATGTTGTTCCCGCTTCCCGGGCGGGGCACCAAACAAACCCAAGGAGGGGTGATGAGTAAGAGATTCCGGCAACTCACCGCACTAACATCCGCCGCTGCACTCGCTTTCACGCTGAGCGCGTGCAGCAAGGGCGGGACTTCGTCCCAAGGAAATGTTGCGGACGGGAAACAAGAAGTCACCATGTGGACTCATAACGCCGGCAATGAAGAAGAGCTCGCAGCTATCGAGCAAATCGTTGCCGATTACAACGCACAATCCGATAAATACCAGGTCACTATGCAAGCCTTCCCGCAGGCTTCTTACAACCAATCCGTGGTGGCGGCCGCTTCCTCCAATAGCCTCCCGTGCATTATGGATATCGATGGCCCGAATGTTCCTAATTGGGCCTGGGCAGGTTACCTCGCCCCACTCGAAGGTATGGATGACACCCTCAATAAATTCCTCCCCACCACCGTGGGGCGTTACGAGGACAAGATTTATTCCTACGGCTACTACGACGTAGCCCTCTCTATCATTACCCGCAAGTCGATTCTCGATGAATTCGGCATCCGCACCCCCACCGTTGATAAGCCGTGGACCCGCGATGAATTCACCGATGCCCTCGCTAAGGTGAAGGCCTCCGGAAAATACGCGGTACCTTTCGATATCAATACCGCTGACCAGGGCGAATGGTATCCCTACGCCTACTCTCCCTATCTGCAGAGCTTCGGCGGCGACCTTATCAACCGCTCGAAGTTCGAAAGCGCGGAAGGCGCTCTCAACGGTCCGGAAGCCCTCGAATGGGCAAAGTGGATGCGTTCTCTCGTGACCGAGGGATACACTCCAGCAAACGCAGGTTCGGATCCCACCCAGGACTTCATTAATGGCAAGTCGGCCTTCTTGTGGATGGGTTCGTGGGCGGCACAGCCCACAGAAGAAGCTTTTGGCGACGACGTCGTCTTCCTCCCGCCGCCCGATTTTGGCAAGGGTCCGAAGATTGGCGGCGGATCCTGGCAGTGGGGTATGTCGCCGTCGTGCCCAGCACCCGAAGGAGCGCTGGACTATATGAAATTCGCTGCCCAGGATAAGTACGTAGCTTCCGTATCGGTTGCGACCCGTAACATCCCGGCAACGGACGCCGCCACCGCTGAAGTTCCGGCCTTCGCCGAGGGCGGGAAGTACTCCATCTTCCGGGAATTCTCCAAGAAGTACGCGGTACTGCGCCCCGAAACAGCCGGCTATCCCTTCATCGCCACGGAATTTACCAAGGCGACCCAGGACATTCTCAACGGCGGGGATCCCAAGAAGATCCTCGACCAAACCGTGGCGAATATTGACGCCAACCAAAAAGCCAACGGCTTCTTCAAATAACACCTGATGCGCGAGGCGCCTGAGCTACCACCGGCTCCGGGTCAGAATTTTTCACCCGTTCTGCAACGGACTCTCATCGGAGCCGGTAGCTCAGGCACCCTGCCGAAAGGCCAATGATATGACTGCTGCACCCCAGGCCACCGCGGAGAGTAAGCACGCGCTCCGGCCGGCATCCACGACTTCTCAGCGTGCTAAGCAAGCTGCGCCGTCGCGAAAATACCGGCGCGAAACCTCCGCTCAGGCACGGGCCGGGTGGGGAATGCTGGCCCCCGCAGGGATCCTCATGCTCCTTTTCCTTGTCGTTCCCATCGTTCTCACTTTTGTGCTCGCCTTTACCGACGCGCGCCTCATCTCACCGCGCCCGATGCAATTCATCGGCCTAGAGAATTTTGAGCGCCTTTTCGGAACCGAGGTCTTTTGGGCTTCCCTGCGCAATACCCTCATCTTCGCCCTCGTTATCGTGCCCGGCCAGTCGGGCCTGGCCCTCATCATGGCACTGCTCGTAAATAAGAAGTTCCCGGGCTTAAATTTCTTCCGCACCGTATTCTTCCTCCCCATGGTGACCTCCATGGTGGTGGTCTCCATGCTGTGGCTCTTCATGTACCAGCCCGATGGCCTGCTCAACGCGCTACTGGCCAAGATCGGCGTTTCCGGACCGGATTGGTTAGGAGATCCCAGTTGGGCACTCTTCGCCATTATCGTTATGTCCGCGTGGCAGGCAGCCGGAATGCATATGATTATTTGGCTATCTGGCCTGCAAACAATCCCGGGTGAACTCTACGAAGCGGCAGCCCTGGACGGGGCATCCACCTGGCAGCAGTTCAAACACGTCACCTGGCCGGGACTACGCCAAACCCGCACCTTTATCCTCATTACGATCACCATCGCGGCATTTTCACTCTTCACCCAGATCAATATCATGACGAAGGGCGGCCCCCTCGATTCCACTTCCACAGTGGTCTACCAGGCAGTGCGCACCGGATATGACCAGCAGCAAACCGGCTACGCCGCGGCAATTTCCCTAGTCTTCTTCGTCTTGGTCCTTGCCGTCAATCTTGTGCAACGCTATCTCACTCGCGATAAGGAGGCCCGCGCATGAGCACCGCGACATCTTCTCGCAGTATCCCTCGTGTTATCGGAATCTGGGCACTGCGTATTGGTCTGGCCGCAATCTTCGGCCTACCGCTGCTTTTCATGGTGGTCTCCAGTTTCAAACCCGACACCCAGATTTTCGGGGATATGGGCGGCCTCCAAGCTTTCTCCCGGTCGGTGACCTCAGCCTCGATAACTATTCCGGGGTATTCAATCGGATCCCGTTCTGGCGCTTCCTCCTCAATTCCGTCATTATCTCGGTATGCATCGTGGTTTTCGGCCTCATCGTGAACTCCATGGCAGCTTTCGCACTATCACGCTTGCAGTTCCGGGGGCGCAAGATCTCACTGACGGTCGTGATCGCGACCCTTATCGTGCCCTTTGAAACTCTCGCTCTGCCGTTGCTGTGGTGGGTCAATAAGCTCCCGTGGCTGGATGCAAACGGCTTTTCACAGAGCTGGTTGGATACCTACCAAGTCCAGATTGTCCCGTTCATTGCCAACGCTCTCTCCATTTATCTCTTCTACCAGTACTTCGATTCGATTCCGCGAGAGTTGGACGAAGCAGCGCGTGTAGACGGGGCGAGCTGGTTCAAGATTTACCGCTCTATCGTTATGCCACTCTCCGGCCCAGCTACTGCGACCGTCGCAATTCTGACTTTCCTGCCGGCTTGGAATTCCTACCTGTGGCCACTTATGACAGTGCGATCAGAAGAACTACGCCCGGCAATGATTGGAATCGACTATTTCCAGCAGCTCAACGTATCCTGGGGCCAGATCATGGCGTTTTCCACGCTGATCACCGTTCCTGTCATCATGCTGTTCCTGGCTTTCCAGAAGCAATTTGTCAACTCTATTGCCGCTTCCGGCATTAAGGGATAACTATGTCGCTTTCCTTCGAGTTCACCGCCGACCACGATACAGCGCTGGCCCGGGCCAGCGCTGCGAATGCCCAGCTCGCCACCGCCGTGAATCCACGCTGGTACCCGCGTTTTCATATCGCGGCGCCGGCCGGCTGGATCAACGATCCGAATGGCCTGATTCAGACCGGGGAAGAACTCCACGTTTTCTTCCAGCACCACCCTTATTCCACCGAATGGGGACCTATGCACTGGGGGCACGTAGTTTCTCGTGACGGCGCCACTTGGGAGCGCCGTCCCCTCGCCCTGGCTCCCTCCCTGGAAGCCGACCGCGATGGCGTCTTTTCCGGTTCTGCTCTTCAGGCCCCGTGCGGACACCTTGAGGTGTTCTACACCGGGAATCGGTACCTCAACTCGGAAACAGCCACCGGGGAGGACTGCTCCAACGAAACGGACAGTACCAACGAAGCTATCGCCCGCTGCGGGCAGACCCAGTGCCGGGCGATCTCACGTGACGGAGTTACCTTTGAGAAGAAGGGCGTCGTCGTTCCTACCCCGGAGGGCGTACGCGATTTCCGCGACCCGAAGGTCTGGCGCCACGGAGATATGTACCGCATGGTCGTGGGTGTGCAAAGCGCGGACTGCCGTGGCGAAGTGTGGATGTACACTTCCCCGGACTTAGCGCGCTGGAGTTTCGAGTGCGTGCTTTACCGCCACCCGGATCCGCGGGTCTTCATGCTTGAGTGCCCCGATTTCTTCCCGCTCGGCGACACCTGGGTGCTGATTTTCTCCCCCATGGGAATACGCCCAGAGGGTTTCGCGCATTGCAATGTCAATAGCGCCGGCTATCTGCTGGGCAGCTGGACTCCCGGCGGGCGCTTTGAACCCCGCGTGCCCTATCGCACCCTCAATTGGGGTCATAGTTTTTACGCGCCACAGACCTGCGTCATTGATGGGCAGCGCACGCTTTTCGGCTGGATGGGTAGCTTCGGGCGCGCCCCGGCATCCACAGCAGATGGTTGGTCCGGCCAGCTCACAGTACCAATGAGTGTTCACCTCGAGTCCGGCGACCTGTGCTTACGGCCCGCCACGGCCCTCGCGCGCCTGCGGGGCCAGTGTTTATGGAACGACGACGCCGCACTCGCCGCCAGCGCACCCCTCACCCTCGCTCGTAATGTCACCGCTGCGGATATTTCCGTAAGCATGCTCACGGGTGAATGTGAACGGCTGCGGCTGCGTATCGGTTCGGACACGAGTTCCGTGAGCATTATCGTGGACCGCAATAGTGGAACTATCGGGGTGGACCGGAGCGCGGCAGTGGAGAATCTGGGCTACCGGGCTGCGCCCTGGGCCCCGGCCTATTGCCTCTGGGGCGAGCGCACCGGTGTCATTGCCGGTGAGACAGTCCCTAAGAAAGTGGGCGACTCTGCGCTGGCACCGTTAACTTTCCGAGTGCTCGTAGATGCCAGCTCGGTAGAGGTTATTGCCGGGAACGGCGAGCGGGTACTTTCTTCCCTTGCCTTTGTGGAAGGGATACGTGATATCACCCTCCTGGCTGAGGAGGGTGATATCACGGTCGCGGCCTCGGTGTGGGAGATGACGGATGCTTTCCCCCAGGCCGAGCCGGAGCCAGAGGCGATGAATACCAAGGATTCTGAACAACTAGGCGCAGGCAGACTTAGCGGGCAGCCGCGAGCGCTGCGCTGACCGTTTCGCTCAGTTCTTTCCAGGAGACGATGAACTTCTCCACGCCTTCGCGCTCGAGCTGGGCGGCAACGTCGCCCATATCCACGCCCACCGCGGCGAGTTCCTCGAAGACCCGGTGTGCCTGCCCGTAGTTTTCACGCACGGTATCCCCGGTGATGTCCGCGTGATCCGCGGTGGCCTCCAGGGTTTTCTCCGGCATGGTATTGACGGTTGCGGGAGCCACCAGCTCGGTAACGTAGAGGGTATCCGGGTAATTCGGGTTCTTCACCCCGGTGGATGCCCACAGCGGGCGCTGGGCATGCGCGTGGTCCGCGGCCAGCACGGTGAAACGTTCGGACGCGAATTTCTTCTCGAAGATTTCGTAGACCAGGCGGGCATTGGCTACCCCGGCCTTGCCGCGTAGTGCCAGGGCTTCCTCGGTACCGATCTTCTCCAGGCGGGCATCCACTTCAGTATCCACGCGGGAAACGAAAAGCGAAGCCACCGAGTGAATATCGCTGAGGGCATGCCCGGAACGCTGGGCCTTTTCCAGGCCGGCGAGGTAGGCATCCACGACCTCGCCGTAGCGCGCCAGGGAGAAAATCAGGGTGACGTTCACGGAGATCCCGTGCCCGATCACTTCGGTAATAGCGGGCAGGCCTTCCTTCGTGGCCGGGATTTTGATCATGGCATTCGGGCGGTTCACCCGGTCCCACAGCTGGCGGGCCTGGGCCACGGTAGCCGAGGTATCGTGTGCTAATTCCGGGGAAACTTCGATGGAAACACGCCCGTCTTCCCCGCCTGTTTCCTCAAAGATAGGGCGGAAAATATCGCAGGCGTCCTGCACGTCCTTGATAATGATGTCGAAAATGGCCTCGTCGCCATCCTTGCCGGCCGCCGCGGTGGCGGCCACCTGCTCGGTATAGCTTTCCCCGTTGCGCAGGGCCGCGGCGAAAATTGTGGGATTCGTGGTCACGCCCCGCACTGTATGTGTATCGATGAGGGAAGCGAGATTCCCGGAGGCAATACGCTCGCGGGATAGATCATCCAGCCAGATACTCACTCCGGCGGCGCTCAAGCTAGCGGTACTCATGCTTGCTGTCCTTTCTCAGTGGTACCCGAAGGCATCCTAGTTACCCGCAGCGTTGCGGATTTCCAGGTTGTGCGGGGCGGGGTGGTCGAGAGTGCGGCCCACCGTGCACGCCCGCTCAATGGCGCGGTCCACCCGCCCCAGTAGCGCGGCGCGTGCCTCTTCTGGCATATCGGCAAATTCCACCTCGAGGGCGGTATGGAAAGCGGTGAAGCGGTTTTCCTCGCGGTTCGCATCCGCACTCACCGTGAACGTGGCGTGATAATCCTCCCCGAGCGCCTGCTCAAAACGGGAATCCGCGCTGAGGGCCTGGCACCCGGCCACCGCCAGCTGCATGAGTTCCCCGGGGGTAAATTGTTCGGGGCCTTTCCCGATTTCCACGCTGGCACCGCGATCATTAACGGCGGTGAAATGAAGATGCCCGATACGCCGGGCAGAGAGCTGAGCCATAGCTACCTCCTTGTTTCTTTCACTTTACGGGAAAGCTCAGCGCTGTGGTGAGCGCGCTTTCCACCAGCGGAAAAGTCCGGCCAAGAAAAGACCGACCGCTGCCAGTACGCAAGCTCCCCAGAGCGCGGGCGTGAAGGAGCCCCCGTGCGCACCGGCACTTGCCGCGGCCCAGCGTGGGGCGACGACGGCGGCCAGTGAGAAACCGAGGAACATGAGGCCGTAGTTGGTTCCGTTATGGCGCGGCCCGAAGCTTTGCATGGTCAGCGGCGCGAAGAGACTCATGGTGCCCCCGAAAGCCAGGGCCACGAGGATGGCTCCGGTGAGGAAGAGCGCCGTCGCCCCGCGCCCGGATAGCGCAAGAAGCGCGAGCCCACCGGCCGCGCAACCGAGCACCGCCACCAGGCACAGCGGGATGCCGATACGGTCGGAAAGCCAGCCCCAGGCCAGCCGCCCGGCCGCGTTCGCGACCGCGAAAAGCGAGACGGTGAGAGCCGCGGTTGCGGCGTCGAACCCAATACTGGTGGCAAGCGGCGCCATATTGGCGTTCACCATGATGCCACCGAACGCGGCCGTAACGAAAATAGCGAGGATGAGCCAGAACGTGGGAGTGGCGAGCATCTGGCGCGGGCTGAGGCTCGCGCGCGGCCCGGCGGCTGCGCCGGTGCCCGCCGGGCGGGGCAAATAGGCCCCGTATTCTTCCCGGAAGGGACGCACCAGGAAGATAACCGCAGCGGCGTTAATGACCGTGAAAGCGATTCCGAGAATCACGAGGGCGCTGCGCACGCCGTATCCGGCGATGAGGTGCTGGCCGGCCGGGGCGATGATCATGGGGCCGATTCCCATCCCCGCGGTGATCAGCCCGGCCACCATACCGCGCCGGTCGGGGAAGAAACGCATGGTATTCGTGAGCGCGGCCGAGTAGAAGAGGCCCTGGCCGCCGCCGGTGACCAGCCCGTAGCTGAGCACGAAAAGCGAGAGGGAAGGTGCCAGGCCGGCCAGGATATGCCCCAGCCCGAAGCAGATACCGCCCACCGCCATCATCTGGGCCGCGTAGCCGCGCCGCAGCAGCGTACCCGAAGCGATCATAATGAAGGGCACCACCAGGGAGGCGAGCCCGAAGGCCAACATAATATCCGGGGGTGCCCAGCCGCGGCTGGCGGCGAGCGGGCGCACAAAAATAGAGAAGGCGGTGAGCGCCCCGGTGGTCATAATGGCGAGAAGTGTTCCGATAAGAACGCGGCTGCGGCGCGGCATCGTTGCCGGCGGCCGGGCGGCAGGTTCCTGAGCGGCAGGGTGAGTACTGGTCACGTTAGTCGTAATCTCCATTTTTCCAGAGCCGCACCGGGGCTTCGCACCCGGCTTGCATAGCGGCAAATGTTTCGGGTACGTCGATAATGCGCTGATTCTTCGAGCCGCGGAAGGTCAGATCGCGAATGAACTGGGATTGAATAAAGGGCCCGTCCACCAGCACGTCCACGTGAGAAAGAAGTTCGCGTTTATCTTCAGTTTCTTCCAGGAGCTGCTCGAAGGTGTATCCACTCCAGCTCCAAATTGTTTTGGTATTCCCGAAGCGCTCGCGGAAACGCCGCGCCAAAGGCAGGAGAACCGGGGTATTGAGGAAAGGCTCCCCGCCCACGAAGGACACCCCGGCCACGTAACTTTTCGCGCAGTCCGCGAGGATGCGTTCTTCGAGTTCTTCTGTATAGGGGGTGCCGTAGCGGAAACTCTGGGCCGCCACGTTATAGCAGCCCGGGCATTTGAAGGGGCACCCGGATACGTAAATTGCGCAGCGTACCCCTTCCCCGTCCACCATGACAAAGGGCTTGTAATCGGCAACGTAGCTGCGGGATAGGCGCCGCCCATCCCAGGCGCCCGGGCGCTTGGGTTGGTGCACCCCCGGAGCATCCGGCGGGGTGGTGAGCAGGCGCAATTCTCGCATTCTTCCTTACCTTTTCACAGTCCCTGAGTCGCAATACTCCCCGCGCCCGGCACATTCGCCGAGTGCGGGGAGCCTTGCGATGGTGCGCCCGCGAGGAGCTTAGGCGCAGGGACCGTCCATGTGCTTGACACGGGAAATGATTTCCTCGTGCCGGCCGTGCACCATGGGGCGCTTGACCGGGTTGCCGAGGTACCCGCAGGTCCGCTTGACGACGTCGCAACGGTCGGGATCATCATTGCCGCAGTTCGGGCACTTGAAGCCTTCCGCCGTGGGATCGAATTCCCCGCTGAAGCCACATTCGTAGCACTTATCAATCGGGGTATTGGTGCCCAGGTAGGCCACCTTATCGTAAGCGTAATCCCATACCGCTTCCAGAGCCGCGGTGTTGTGGGTCAGCTTGGGGTACTCGCAATAGTGGATGAAGCCACCCTTGGTGTACTCCGCGTAGGGCGCTTCGAAGTCGATCTTCTCGAAGGGAGTGATCTTCTTGCGCACATCGTAATGGAAGGAATTCGTGTAGTAATCCTTCGCGGTGATATCCGGAACCGCACCGAAACGCTCCCGATCCATGGAGCAGAAACGGTTGGTCAGGGACTCAGCCGGAGTGGAGTAAACGGAGAACCAGTAGGGGTACTCCTTCTTCCACTGGTCAGCGTACGCGCTCAGGCGGCGCACGATATCCAGCGTGAATTCCTTTGCTTCGGCATTGTGCTCCCACTCGGGGCCGTAGAACGCGGTAGCCGCTTCGTACAGGCCGATGTAGCCAATGGACAGCGTGGAACGCTGGTTGTGGAAGAACTTGGTCACATCCTCATCGCCCTCTTCCGCGCGGATACCCAGGGCACCGTAGCGGTAGAGAATGGGGGCGTTTTCCGGAGTGGCATCCTCACAGCGCTGGGCGCGGTAGACCAGAGCTTCCTTAACTACCTGCATGCGCTCATCAAAGATCTTCCAGAAACGCTGCTTATCCCCGCGCGCCTGCAGTGCAATACGCGGCACGTTGAGAGTGACCACGCCCAGGTTATTACGCCCGGCGTTCACGGCCTCACCGGTTTCCGGATCCACCCACTTGGGCAGGAAGGAACGGCAGCCCATCGGAGCCTTGTAATCACCTTCCAGTTCGGTGAGGCGATCATAGGAGAGGACATCCGGATACATGCGCTTCGTCGAGCATTCCAGCGCGAGCTGCTTGACGTCGTAATTAGGATCCTCGGGATTGAGGTTAACACCGCGGCGCAGCCCGAAAACCAGCTTCGGGAAGATCGCGGTGTGGCCATCGGCCCCGATGCCCTTAATGCGAATGGTCAGGATTGCCTTCTGGATTTCGCGTTCGAAACGGTTGGTACCCAAGCCGAAACCGAGGGTGACGAAAGGAGTCTGCCCGTTCGAGGAGTAGAGAGTATTGATCTCATACTCCAGGGACTGCATGGCATCGTAGATGTCTTTCTTCGTCTTTTCCCAGCAGTACTCATCGCGCTTATCTTCCGCGACCCAGCGCTGCGCATCCTTGAGGTGCTTGGCGTAATTGAGTTCCGCGTAGGGGGCAAGCACCTCATCGCAGCGATCCACCGAGCAGCCACCGTACTGGCTGGAGGCCACATTCGCGATGATTTGGGCGATCTGCGCGGTTGCGGTGTTAATGGAACGCGGGGATTCCACCCGGGCGTTGCCGATCTGGAAACCATCGCGCAGCATGCCTTCAATATCGATGAGGCAGCAATTGGTCATGGGCTGGAAGGGGTTGTAATCCAGGTCATGGAAGTGGATATCGCCCTTAATATGAGCATTGGCCACCGCCGGGGGCAGCAGGTACTTGAGAGCGTATGCCTTGGCCACCGCACCCGCGGTCAAATCACGCTGGGTGTTAAAAACAGTGGAGTCCTTGTTCGCGTTCTCATTGACCACGGTCTTATCGCGCTGCATGAGCTTATCCAGGGAACGCGAAATATCCATGGCCTGTTCGCGCGCGGTATCGCGATCGTGGCGGTATTCGATATAGGCGCGCGCCACCTGCGGGTAGCGGGAGGCCATGAGCACGTTCTCCACTTCCGTCTGGATGGTGGGAACGTCAAGCTTCTCAGCATCAAGATGATCGATCACCGTACGGGTAGCTTCTTCAACGAATGTGTAATCGTCAATGCCCTGGCTGTTCATTGCCAGCGCGATTGCGCGGTAGATCTTACCGGCGTCAAAGCTAACCGACCGACCGTCACGCTTGGTGACAGCTACCCCCGTGGTCGTTGAGGTATCAATCAACATCTTGTGCCTCCGTAAATTTCGAACACTACATATAGTAGTCGTCCAGAATGACACCGGTGTGCTTTGTAGGCCACACGGGCGCGTTTTTTGCGCCGCAGGCATCCCCACCACCCCCGTAAAGGGCGACGTCGCGCCACTCTCAGCTCCATCCCGCCCATTTTATGATGTGTGACACATTTTCACAGGGCCGCGTTTCGTGGCATACATACGCTCCAACCACTACCCCTAGGGGCATTGGTCGCCCGCCACCCCTACATCTTGCGATAGGGGAGAAAACGGCTCGAGGGAGCCATTTGCGCCGCAAACCAACCCGCGGACAGCTGGCGGCGTCGTCGCACTTCATCGCGGCAAGCCACAATTTAGGTGGTCTAGCTCACAAACGGGCCGGTAACGCCAACGTAGGTTAACGCAATACTGTTGCACGCGTTTATTATCGGATGTGGTGGCGTACGCCACCCGGGTACTCAACCGAGGATCCGCACAAGATGCCAGCGCTGCCGTCCACGCGGACCGCGCCGGCCCTATAAATGGAGTTTCAGCTATGAGTGCACCAGCTGACACTGCTCTTCCTCAGTATTCTGAGGAAGAGAAAAAATATATTATCCGGAACCGCCACGGTGTTCCGGTCGGAACGAAACCGCATACGAAGTGGACGCTGCCGCGCATCGCGGTGTGGGTCCTCGTAACAGCCCTCGGCGTTGCGGGCTGGTACATGCTCGCCTTCTATCGCGGTGAACAAGTCAATACGGCGTGGTTCGTGGTGACATCGGTCTGTACCTACATGATCGCCTACCGCTTCTACGCGCTCTTTATTCAAAAAACCATTATGAAGCCCGACGATTCCAACGCGACGCCGGCCGAACGCATCAATAACGGACGCGATTTCGACCCGACGAACCGCGTGGTGCTCTACGGGCATCACTTCGCCGCTATCGCCGGCGCCGGCCCGCTGGTGGGCCCGGTGCTGGCCGCCCAGATGGGCTACCTGCCCGGCACCCTGTGGATTATCTTCGGGGTGTGCGTGGCCGGCGCCGTCCAGGACATGCTCGTCCTCTTCTTCTCCATGCGTCGCGGCGGACGCAGCCTCGGCCAGATGGCCGTGGATGAAATCGGGAAGATCGGCGGGGCCGTGGCCGCCGTCATGATCCTCGTGATGCTCATGATCGTGCTGGCCGTGCTCGCCATGATCTGCGTGAACGCGCTGGCTGATTCGCCCTGGGGCGTTTTCGCCGTCGGTATGACCATCCCCATCGCGGTATGTATGGGCCTGTGGCTGCGCTTCGTCCAGCCCGGCCACATCACAATGGTCTCCATCGTTGGATTCATTGCGCTGCTCGGTGCGATTATCGGAGGCCGCTACGTGGCGGAATCCGATTTCGGCCAGGCGTTCCTGCACCTGTCCCCCACCACCCTCGTGTGGTGCATGATTGTGTACGGTTTCTTCGCGGCCGTGCTGCCCGTGTGGCTGCTCCTCACCCCGCGTGACTACCTGTCCACCTTCATGAAGGTCGGCACCATCGTGGTACTGGCCCTGGGCATTCTTATTGTGCGCCCGCTGGTGGAAATGCCGGCCGTCACCGAATTCG
Source organism: Actinotignum sanguinis (assembly GCF_003957255.1). Classification (GTDB taxonomy): domain Bacteria; phylum Actinomycetota; class Actinomycetes; order Actinomycetales; family Actinomycetaceae; genus Actinotignum; species Actinotignum sanguinis. The sequence goes on along the minus strand of NZ_QDIE01000017.1, from coordinate 2,066 downwards.
CCTCGAATACAGACGGACCGGTTTTCGCCGGGGAACTCTTCCCCTTCCTCTTTATTACCATCGCCTGCGGGGCGCTGTCCGGGATGCACGCAACGGTATCCTCCGGTACCTCCCCGAAGATGATCCAGAAGGAATCCCAGGTTCGCATGATCGGCTACGGCGGGATGCTCATGGAATCCTTCGTGGCAATTATGGCGCTGGCTGCGGCGTCGTCCCTCAACATGGGTATCTACTTCGGTATGAATACCTCCGAGCACACCACCGATAAGCTGGCGGGCACGGCCATCGTGCAGATGACCGATAACCGCGCCGAGCTTTCGGCCGCCGCGGTGCAAAACCTCGCGGTCACCGATACGCACGGCAATTCGGTGGAAGCCCGGTGGGAATCCTGGGATGAGAACGGCAACGAGAAAACCTACGTGGGAGCGGAGGCCTTCGATAAGGTCGCCGAAGACGTTGGGGAAACCTCCGTCACCTCACGTACCGGTGGTGCGCCCACCCTCGCGGTGGCCATCGCGCATATTCTGCATCAGGTGGGTGGCGGCCAGGCCATGATGGGCTTCTGGTATCACTTCGCGATTATGTTCGAGGCGCTCTTCATCCTCTCCGCCGTGGACGCCGTGACCCGCGTGGCCCGCTTCCAGCTGGGCGACGCGCTGGGCAATGTGCTGCCCAAGTTCAAGGATCCCTCCTGGCGGGTGGGCGCGTGGATTACCACGGCCATCGTGGTGGCGGCCTGGGGCTCGCTGCTGCTCATGGGCGTGACCGACCCGCGCGGCGGTATCCAAACCCTCTATCCGCTCTTCGGGGTGGCTAACCAGCTCATTGCCGCGATGGCGCTTATTTTGTGCACCGTGGTAGTGGTCAATAAGGGCTGGGCGAAGTGGGCCTGGATCCCGGGCATTGCCGCGGCCTTCGACCTGGTGGTCACCTTCGCGGCGTCCTGGCAAAAGATTTTCTCCTCCGATGCCGCCATCGGGTACTTCACCCAGAACACCAACGCTAAGGTAGCGCTCGCAAAGGCGCAGGCCGCCGGCGATACCGAGGCCATCGGTATCCAGTCCGCGATTGTGCGCAACACCTTCATCCAGGGCTGGCTCTCCGTCATCTTCCTGGCCACGGTGGCCTTCGTGCTGGTCTGCGCGATTATCAAGATCATCCGGGTTATCACCGCGAAGAAGTACGTGAATTCCGAAGATCCTTACCAGGAATCCAACTTCTACGCGCCTACCCAGCTCTTCCCGACCAAGTTGGAGAAGAAGGTGGTGGCGGAATACGCCGCCGTGGGCGACCCGGCGTTGATTCCCGGTTTCGATCACCGTAAGGGCGCGGCACCGCACGGTGCGGGTGCTGGTTCTGGCGATGGTTCTGGCGCTGGTTCTGGTACGACGGCGCCCGCAGCCAAGGCGGGCTCTGCCAGCGACGCGGATTCTTCCGAGTCCGCCCAGCACTAGGAGATCAGGTCCATGTTTATCACCCAGCTTCGCGCCTTCGCGGCACATGCTCGCAGCCTGTGGCGGGACTTCACCGGCGAATCGGCCTACGACAAATACGTAGCCCGGCATGCCCGTGAACACCCCGATCATCCGCCGCTCGCCAAGCGCGAGTTCTGGCGCCAGCGTGCAGCCTTCGACGAGGAGAATGTCTCCACCGGCTGCTGCTAAGCGCTGGGCGTTGGGCGCTGGCTAGCGGTCGCCACCGGGCGCTGGGCTGGCATGAGGCGCCGGACGCTGAGCTGGCATGAGGCGCCGGGCAGGAAACTGGCCAATAACACCGCTCCCCGAACCTCGGACTTCGGTCCGCCGTTCGGGGAGCGGTGCTTTGTCCCCTTCCTTTGTGTCCCCTTGTTAACCCACCAGCAAAGTGCAAATCCACGCACCGTTTTCCCCGATTTTCTGTTGGGGGTGCGGACGGTTTCCTAGAGATTTTTAAGGAGATCGTTCAATGAATAAGAAACCGGGAGTTGCAAACGGGATCAGGTACTCCGCCAAAGACAAGCAAAGAGCTCTCGCCATCCTGGAAAAGCTTGGCTCTCTAAGGCAAACAGTCCTAGAACTGGGTTATCC
>NZ_QDIE01000016.1 GCF_003957255.1 Actinotignum sanguinis | reverse complement strand
AAGACTATTAGTGGGAAGGACGTTATTGCTTGACCGGTATCTGATATCCAGTCCTTATTAGTATCGAAACCAGAGAATGACAATCATGATTCGAGAACACAGATACACCACTACCCAGGACTTGACCACGTGGCTTGCCTCTGAGAGGGCCATGGAAGAACTGCGTTACACCAGTTGGCAGACAGGCAGCATCACCCTGCTATCGCCTTTCGATTCGCTTATCTGGACCCGCGCACGCCAGCGCGAGCTTTTCGGAAAAGACTATCGGCTCGAAGCGTATAAGCCGGCGAAGAACCGTGAGTTCGGATATTTCGCGATGCCAATGTTGTGTGATGAACGGATTATTGGCCGCGTTGCGGCACGGGTAAAAGATGGTCAGGTGAGGATAGAAAACCTCGAGGTAGACGAGGGCTTCTCCCAAACAACTATCCGAAGCGAGGTAACCAATCTTCTTGAGTCCTGGGCGGACTGAGGGAGGCGCGGCGGCGGTAACCGGGAACTGTGCGGCACCGAAAGGGGCGGGGTAGTTCATGACAAACTACCCCGCCCCGCTCTTTTGCTGAGTAACAGCAGTGCCCAGTCACAGTTGCGCTTGGTAACTGGAGCCGTGTTTACCAGCCGTAATTATCCTTAGAGAAATCCACCGTGATCGCCCCGTCCTTCACCTCGAAGCGCAGGGTGCGATTAACCCAAATATTGACCGGGAATTCCGATTCCTTCCAGGGGTCTTTTTCGCTGTAGCGCTGCTTGTAATTGATGATGGCTTTGCCCTTGACCTTGGCGGTGCCCACGTAAGCACCATCTTCGTAGCGCACGCTGGCGGCATCCACCTCGACCTTGGGTTCTTCCTTCCACGAACGCCGAATTTCCGTCACGGCCTGGAAAACCGGATCGCTCATATTCAATTCGGGGCATTCTTTCACCTCGAAAGTATTGGCGGGCATACACGCCTCGTAGCGGGCATTCACCTGCTTTTGTACCTCCGCGGTCACCTCCGGGGTGAAGCTCGGTTCAATGGAGGTCGAGGAACCCGGGCCAATAACGGGAACAGATACACTCTGTGCCTCTCCGAAGCTCACGAAGGTATCCCCGCCCTGCGCATCCACGGTATACGTCCCCGGGAAAGCGGGGAGCGAATAGTACTCGCTGAGCCGTTCGCCTTTATTGGCCGGGTCCACCGTGGTCGAAAGATCGACGTCGACCCCGTTAACACTGAGTTGCGGTGTGACTGAACGCAGTTCCACGGTCCCCAGTGGCGCATCGGTGACCTGCCATTCGGAGAAGAACAGGAATTTCTTGCCGCGTTCACTCAGCGTAAGGTCAACCGGATACTTCTTCATGTCGATGGTGAATTCCGCGCTCACATGCACGGTATCTTTCCCGCCCGCCTGAGGCGCCTTAAAGGCAGAGATGATCTCAAAATCGGTGGGCCGGTTGGTGGCCTTGCTATAAATCTCATCGCTGAGGAGCAGGCGCTCACCGGAACGCACATTCGGGTCGTACACCTCGAGCGCCGCGCTGGCCTTCCCCTCCACAATCGCGGAAAGATATTTCTCGGCAGTTTTTTCCGGTGCGAATTTACTGGCCGTCACCTTAAAAACAATAACTCCCGCCACGACGAGCACGAGCAGAATCACCAGGCTGATCCACAATTTCTTATGGGATTTCTTCTGGCGTGGTGCCGCGGGTACCGCGGATACCGGAGCGGCCGGGTACATTCCTCCAGGAAACCCGGGGCCCGCCGCCGGACTCGGCGCGGTGCCGTATCCGCCCGGAGGTGCGTAGCCCTGCGGCGGAACACCGTATCCGGGCTGCGGTGCATAGCCCGGTGCAGGTGGGTAGCCCGGAGCCGGTACCACATCCGGGGCAACGCTGGCGCTGGCTGCACTCGGAATCTCCTCAAGCATGCGCGGAAGCGCGATACGGGTGGGCGCGCCCGCCTCGGCATCGGCCGGTACGTGCGGTTCAGGCCCGCTTGGGGAGGGGGCCGACGGCGCCGCTGCCGCGGGTGAATTCTCCACCGCGGGTGAATCCGCTGCCGGGGTCTCGGCAGAGAACGCGGGTTCCGGATCCGGTTGCGGGGGAGGCGGCGGAACGGGAACCGTGCGCGGATTCGCCGGAGTGGCCTCAGGCTGAGGCGCTGGCGCGTCCTCTACCTGCGGAATAGTCCGGGTCAGCCCCGCATCTTCAGGCGTCTGCGCGGAGGGCGGGGGAGGTGGAGGTGGGGGCACCGGCGTGGACGGTGGGAACTGGTCAGGTCCGTTAGTCATGGATAGTCCTTCCTCACAGATGGAGTACGGTGACGTGGAAGGTGGAACTCGCGTGATGAGCCCCGCCGTCGTACCTGTAGAGTTTTTCATAAACTCCACGTACCTAGGGTAGCTGGGATACTGTTACTACAGGAGAAAACTCCGTATATTAACCATAGAAACTATTAGTAGCTACACGGGTTTTCGTCCGGGTTCGCACGGCACGAAAATTCTATGGGAGAAAGTAGAACGGCTATGATGTACGATCCGCGCACGATGACCCTTGAGAATTTGGGAGACCCGCAGATTACCGCGCGGGATCTTGCCGATATTGCGGCCCAGCGCCCCGACCTATGGGATGCCATTGCGGTGCACCCGCAGTGCTACCCGGCGCTGGTCTCCTGGATTCGCGAGCGCCAGGCCGAAGCCCAGGGCCAGCCGGCCCCGCAGCCCCTCACCGCCGAACAGTGGCAGGCTCGTTTCCAGCTGGATAACGGGCGCGAACCCACGTTGCGGGAGTACCAGGAGGCCGTGGCTCAGGGCGCGGTGGCCGGGCCGGGCGTTCCGGATAACTCCGTGGGGGATATGAAAGAGGGCCTCAAGCAATTCGCTACCGGCGCCAAGGATTTTGTTAATAACCGGGTGGCTCCGGCGGTGGCCCAGCAGGCCGGTGCGATGCGCCAGGGCTTCGCGGCTGCCTCCGTGGGGCGCGGTTCCAAGTGGAATGTGATTATTCCGGCGGTGCTTATCGGCGCTCAGGTCCTCGCGATGCTCAGCGTTTTCCTGCCTTTCGCTTCCGCCTTTGGTTTTTCCGCCAGTATGATTACGGGGGACGCAGAATCGGCGTGGATGGTCATTCTCTGCTACCTCATCGCGGCTGTTTTCTCCACGCTTGCTCTGGTGATGAAGAAAAAGTGGACGATGGCTACCGCCGGCGGGGTGGGTTTGCTTTTCGGAATTCTGCTCTTTATCGGGAGTATGAACGCGCTTTCGAAGCTTTCTGAATTCTCTGAGGTTGCCAGCGTAGGCTTTGGCTTCATCCTCTTCATCCTCGCCACCATCGTGGATATTGCCTTCTCCATCTGGGCTATCGTCGTGGTGGTCAAAAAGCAGTACTAACAGGGAAATCTTGCGGATAGCAAGAACGATCGGATCATAAAAGTGGGGCGGACATCATCAAAATGTCCGCCCCACTTTTGTACGCGGAGTGCTAGTTCATCTCCACTTCCTGGCGGCGTACCCGCGCCCCGCACAGGGCGTAGTAGGCCACGAAACCGATGATGAGAGCCAGGATCACGCCAATGTTGCCCGAACCGAGCGGCCCGTCCACCCCGCCGATGAGGGGGAGGAGGTAGCCCTGCCAATCATTGAAGGGGGCATCGGAGAAGCCGTTGACGACCAAACCCCAGCCGATCACACAACACACCGCCAAGATGGCCAGCGAGGTCACGTTGTAGTTGCCGTAGCGGCCGGTGGGGGAGAAGAGTGCGGCGTCGTCGTAATCACGCTTGCGCAACGTAATATCCGCCATCATGATGCCGGTCCACGCGGCAAGCGGCACCCCCAAGGTGACCAGGAAGGACTGGAAGGGACCGATAAACGTGGGTGAGAAGAAGGTGACGTACACGGTTCCCACGGTGAGGATAACGCCGTCGATGAGGGAGGCGAGGGGTCGTGGAATCCGAATCCCCAGGGTGAGGAGCGTGAGCCCCGAAGAATAGATACCGTTAATCGCGCCCGACAGCAGCGAAAGAATCGCGGTGAGGAGGAAGGGGAGAAGGAACCAGGTAGGCAGGATCGTGGCCAACGCGCCTACAGGATCAGCGCCGATGGCGTCGGAGAGGGCGTCATCTGAACCGGCGAGCATAAGGCCGAAACTAATGAGCACCACCGGGCCGAGGGAACCACCCAGGGTATTCCAGAAAATAATGTGGCTCCCGCGCGCCTGCCGGCTTTGGTAGCGTGACCAATCCGCCGCGATATTCACCCAGCCCAGGCCCATGCCGGTGAGCACCATGACGAAAGCGCCGAGCATGGCCGCCACCGAGCCGGACGAGTGGGAGAAGAGCGCGCCGGCGTCGAGATGCGGGAAAACTAAAATGATATAGATAATGGTGGTGATGCCGGTGATCCAGGTGAGAACCGCCTGCATTTTCATAATAATGTGGTAGCCGGCCACCGCGCCCAGCACGATGAGGGTGGCAACAATCGCTGCCGCTACCACTTTGACCGTGGTGGAATCTTCCCCGGCCCAGCCCAGCCGCGCGAGCACCGTGTTGGTGGCCAGAACTGCGGTAATGGCCAGCGACGTTTCCCAGCCGATGGACGTCAGCCAGGAAATAATGCCCGGAACTTTCGCGCCGTTCACCCCGAAAGCCGCCCGGGACATGACCATCGTAGGCACCGAGCCGCGTTTGCCGCCCAGCGCGATGACCCCGCAGATAGCGAAGGAAAGAATCACGGCGATGACCGTGATAGCCAGCGCCTGCGGGAAAGAAATACCAAATCCAAGCACCCACGCCCCGTAACTCATCCCAAAAACGGAGATATTCGAGGCGAACCACGGCAGGAAAAGATGCCGGGGTTTCGCGGTGCGCTCACTATCGTCGACTATTTCGATGCCGGTTGTCTCTATCGATGCCATAGGTACTATCTTTCTCCAGCTCAGCGGGGAATGGTAGAGGGACAGCGAAATTCGGGACGAGCAGACAGGAAGCGGTGGCCTCGTTTACCATAAAAGGGAATAGTTACGCGGGAGCGAAAGTCACGGGGAACGACGGCGCCGCTTTGGCTTTGAGCTGGCCACACGGATACGTCACCAGGAAGGAGCACGCGGTGATCGCCGGAATTGGAACCGATACCGTCGCAATCGATGCCTTCGCCCAGCAGCTGGATCTACCCGGCTCCCGCTTCCGCAACGTTTTTACCGCGCGGGAAATGCGCTACGCGATTCGCCGGGCCCAGCGCCACACCCGCACCGAGGCCGCCGGAGCTTTCGCCACCCCGGCCGCGGAAGATGCCGGATTCGAGACCGTTATTCCGGCCGCGGAACTCGCCCCGCACCTGGCGGCCCGGTGGGCCGCCAAAGAGGCCTTTATTAAAGCGTGGTCGGCGGCTCTTTACGGCTCCCAACCGGTACTGCCCGAGGGGCATTGGGACGCCATCGAGGTCACCAATGACCGCTGGGGGCGCCCGGCGATTATCCTCGGGGCACCGATAGCCGGGGCGGTTCATAAAACCCTGGGGAGTGTCAATATTCATGTTTCGATGAGTCACGATGGGAACGTGGCCAGCGCCGTCGTTCTTATCGAATACCAGAACACCGGTGCGCCGCACCGGGCCGCACCCACCCGATAAACCGCGCCTAAACCGCGCTACACCCAGCTCCTGGCCGTAACTACACCCCGAAGTGGCCGGAAATAGACCCGCGGTTCACGCTCTGAGAAGCAGTGGCGCGCCACCGCTGGCGTACACTACCGTGTGCCGGTACGAACGAAGCACTGAGGCGGTGGCACGGCCACCGCGGGGAGCGGAGCCCGCACGGGGCGAGGCGCCGCGATGAAGGAGCTGAGAAAACGTGGCACCACAGCAAGCTGGACAATCCGAGCAGACCGGGCCGTCCGAGCAATCGGAACAATCCGCCGAGCCGCAGCTGCAGCGCGGCCTGCACGCCCGCCACCTCACCATGATCGCGGTGGGCGGGGCGATTGGCACCGGGCTTTTCGTGGCCTCCGGAGAAACAATCAGCCAAGCCGGTCCGGGCGGAGCCCTGGTGGCCTACGGGCTCATCGGCATGATGGTCTACCTCCTCATGCAATCGCTGGGGGAGATGGCGGCCTACCTTCCGGTGGCCGGGTCCTTCGAAGAATACGGGCGGCGTTTCGTTTCGCCCTCTTTCGGTTTCGCCACCGGCTGGAACTACTGGTACAACTGGGCGATTACCGTGGCCGCAGAGCTTTCCGCCGCGGCGCTCGTGATGAAGTACTGGTATCCGGATACGCCCGGCTGGGTGTGGTCTGCGATCTTCCTGGCCCTGCTCATTTTGCTCAACGCGCTCTCGGTGCGCACCTACGGGGAAGGTGAATTCTGGTTCGCTCTTATTAAAGTGGTGACGGTTCTCGCCTTTATCGCGGTGGGGCTCCTCATGATTGCCGGTGTTTTCGGGGCGAGCCCGGGACTGGCTCACTGGACGGAAGGCGAGGCACCTTTCGTCAACGGCGGAGCAGGAATCCTCGCGGTTTTCATGGTGGCCGGTTTCTCCTTCCAGGGCACCGAAATGGTGGGGATCGCCGCGGGGGAGGCTCGCGACCCCGCCACCACGGTTCCGCGTGCCACCCGCACAATTTTCTGGCGCATCCTCATCTTCTACATCGGCGCCATCGTGGTGGTGGGCACCCTGGTGGCCTATAGCGACCCGAACCTGCTGCGCACCGATATTTCCGATATTGCGGTCTCGCCCTTCACCCTGGTGTTTGAGCGCGCCGGGGTGGCTTTCGCGGCCGCCGTCATGAACGCCGTTATTCTTACCGCGGTGCTATCGGCCGGTAATTCCGGCCTGTATGTCTCCACCCGCATGCTTTTTGCGCTCGCCGAGCAGGGCAGCGCCCCGAAATTCCTGGCGCGCCTGACCCGCCGCGGCGTCCCGCTCAACGCCATGATCATCACGATTCTGGTGGCTACCGCCTGCTTCATCTCCTCCTTTATGGGCGACGGCAAAGCTTACGCCTGGCTCGTCAACGCCTCCGGCTTGGCCGGTTTTATCACCTGGATGGGTATCGCGTGGAGCCATTACAATTTCCGGCGCGCTTTTATCGCCCAGGGCCGTAGCCTCGACGAACTCCCCTTCAAGGCGCGTTTCTACCCGGCCGGCCCCATTGTGGCGCTGGTGATGTGCGCGGTGGTGATCGTGGGGCAGAGCTACCTCATTATTACCTCCGGTGGTGGAGCCCTCGACCTGCTCTCCTCCTATATCGGATTGCCGCTGTTCTTCGGCCTGTGGTGGGGCCACAAACTCATCACCAAGAGCCCCGCCGCGGATCTCTCCCGCGCGGACCTGAGCGCCCCCAAGATTTCCTGAGCCGCCCGCTTTTCCGTGCGCCGCGGCTATGTTCCCACCGGCCTTGAGCACGACGACGCCGCGACGCCCCGCGTGGTCCCGGAAAGCTGCGCCACAATTTTTGTGTCGTAACCCCGCGGTAGACTGTCGACCTAACAGCGAAGGCGTGGAAGGTGTGGAGGAGAGACATGAGTACACCACTGGATGAACCTTTGGCCGTGGCGGACCCGGAAGTTGCCGCAATTCTCACCGGGGAATTGCGGCGTCAGCAAGAAGGCTTGGAAATGATCGCGTCGGAAAACTTCGTTTCCCGCGCGGTTATGCAAGCCCAAGGCTCTGTTCTCACCAATAAGTACGCGGAAGGCTATCCCGGGCGGCGCTACTACGGTGGTTGCGCATGGGTGGATAAGGCCGAAACTCTCGCCATAGAGCGGGCAAAAAGCCTCTTCGGGGCGGATTACGCCAATGTGCAACCGCATTCGGGTGCCTCGGCGAATGCCGCTGTCTATCACGCGATGGTGAAACCGGGTGCGAAAGTACTGGGCATGGCCCTCGATCAGGGCGGGCATCTCACCCACGGTATGAAACTCAATTTCTCCGGGCGCAATTACGATGTGGCCGCCTACCACGTGAACCCGGAAACCTATCTTCTCGATATGGATGAGGTGCGGGAAACCGCGCTGCGCGAACGCCCCGCCATGATTATCGCCGGGTGGTCCGCCTACCCGCGGCAGCTGGATTTCGCGGCCTTCCGCTCCATTGCTGATGAAGTTGGTGCCGTGTTGTGGACGGATATGGCCCATTTCGCCGGCCTCGTGGCCGCAGGGCTGCACCCCAACCCCCTCCCGTATTCGGATGTGGTTACCACCACCATTCACAAAACTCTGGGTGGGCCCCGCTCGGGGATGATCCTGTCCGCGCGTGGGGAGGAATACGGCAAGAAGCTCAATTCCGCGGTATTCCCCGGCAACCAAGGCGGCCCGCTCATGCACGTGGTTGCCGCGAAAGCGGTGGCTCTCGGGTATGCAGCCACGGAAGAATTCCGCCAGCGTCAGCTCCGCACCCTGGAAGGCGCACAGATCTTGGCCGCCCGGCTCACGGAAGCAGATGTGGCTCAGGCAGGTATCTCGATTATTTCCGGGGGCACTGATGTCCACCTGGTCCTCGTGGATCTGCGCAATGCCGCGATCAACGGTCGGGAAGGGGAGGACCTGCTGGGGAGCATCGGCATCACCGTCAACCGCAACGGGGTTCCCTATGATCCGCGCCCACCTTTCGTCACCTCCGGGTTGCGCATCGGTACCCCGGCGCTGGCCACCCGCGGTTTCGGCCCGGAAGAATTCACGGAAGTTGCCGATATTATCGCCCGCGCCCTCATCGGTGGGCACGCCGCGCCGGTAGAGGAGCTGCGCGCCCGGGTACGCGCGCTCGCGGACCGCTTCCCGCTGTACGCCGGTCTGGACCAAATTGGGGCCATCCGGAACGGGGAAGGGCAGTAATGGCAGCGCAACTTCTGGACGGGCGCGCCGTCGCCGCCGCTATTAAAGATGAACTGAGGGTGCGGGTGGAAGCTCTGCGCGCTCGCGGTTACACACCCGGGCTCGGAACAGTGCTGGTGGGTGATGACCCGGCTTCCGCGGCGTACGTGCGCGGCAAGCACCGCGATTGCGCAGAAGTGGGCATCGCTTCCTTGCAGGTGGAGCTGCCTGCTAGTGCCAGCGCCGCGGAAGTAGCCGATGCACTCCGCGATCTCAATGCCAATCCTGCCTGTACCGGCTATATTCTCCAGCTCCCGCTCCCGGCAGGCTTGCCCGAATCCCGCCTTATCGAAGTGATCGATCCTGATAAGGATGCGGATGGGCTTCACCCGATCAACCTCGGGCGCCTGGTAGCGGGCGTGAGCGGGCAGCTCACCTCCCCGCTGCCCTGCACCCCGGCCGGCATCGTGGAGCTGATCGAACGCCACGGGCTCAACCTTGCCGGCAAACACGTGGTGGTCCTCGGGCGCGGCATCACGGTGGGAAGAACCATTGGTCTCCTTCTCACTCGGAAGAATATTAACGCCACCGTCACGCTCTGCCATACCGGCACCCCGAATATTCCCGAGCTATGCCGGCGCGCTGATGTCATTATCGCCGCGGTGGGCCAGGCTGGTTTCGTCCGTTCGGAATGGGTGGCGCCCGGCGCTGTCGTTGTTGATGTGGGAGTAACTCGGGAGCGCACCGCGGAAGGTACCTGGCGCACCCGTGGGGATGTGGATCCGGGCGTGCGCGAATCTGCGGCCTGGGTATCACCTAATCCCGGTGGGGTCGGTCCGATGACCCGTGTCATGCTGCTCAGCAACGTCGTCGATATGGCTGAACGCTACCTGGCGCAGCAGCACGCAACAGAACCAGGCGCCTCGGATCATTCCGGGGCCGGATACAAAGGGGAATGAGATGCGGATCAGCACTGTTAACGTCAACGGGATCCGCGCGGCCGCGCGAAAAGGAATTGCGGCGTGGCTGGAGGCCACCGCGGCGGATGTCGTGCTGCTTCAAGAAGTGCGTGCCCCCGCGGATATCACCGCAGATATTTTCGCGGGCACCGGCTACCAGGTTTACACGGCCGTTTCCGAACTCAAAGGCCGGGCCGGGGTCGCGGTGGCGGTGCGCGAAGGTACGGGCGTGGGCGAAGTGCGGGATCACCTGGGCGTGGGAGCCGATGGAGAACCTGTTGGGTCCGAAGCGCCGGTGGATAGCGGGCGCTGGCTTGAAGTGGAACTCCCGGATCTCCAGCTGCGGGTGGTGAGCGCCTACCTGCATTCGGGAGTGGCGGATAATCCGGAAAAAATGGCGGCAAAATACGCGCATCTTGAGCGGGTGAGTGCCCGCCTAGCGCAATTTGACCCGGCCGCCCGCACCCTAGTTGCCGGGGACTTCAATATCGTCCACACCGAAGCTGATATTGAGAACTGGAAATCCAACCACAACCGTACCTCCGGGGTACTCGACGATGAAATCGCCTACCTGGACCGGTGGTTCGGTGGGCCCTGGGTGGATGTGCAACGCGCGTTGCTGGAACGCAGTGGGCATGAGGGCAAAGGCCCCTACACCTGGTGGAGCCAGCGCGGCAAAGCTTTTGACAACAACGTAGGCTGGCGTATCGACTACCATATGGCCAGCCCGGCGCTTGCCGCCACCGCGCAATCTTTCACTATCGGGCGAGCATCCTCCTATGCGGAGCGCTGGTCCGACCACGCCCCGCTCACGGTGGACTACCAGCTCTAGGTGCACTGTTTGTACCGTTCAGGACCGTTGAGGAATCAAAAACTTCTGTTTTTGTCGTAGACCTCACGTACGATGGCTATGTGACAAAGCAGAACTCCATGATTGCCGGTGTCTCTCGAGCTCTCGGCGTGGACCGGCAGGGGCGGCAAGCCGCCCGGCACGGTGCACCCGGTGGGGAACGGGGTGCGGAAAGCGCAATAGCCGGCGTCGTCCATAAAGGAAAAGCTCTGGCCGAATGGGTGCAAGGCACGCGCATCATGCGGGGGCTGGGGCGCTACGGAAAGGCCCGCGGGGGCCTGCTCGCCGGTGGAATCGCCTACTCGGCACTTTTCGCTATCACCGCGGCTCTCACCATTTCCTGGACCGTCTTTATGGCCACCCTCGGCAGAAATGCGCAGCTGCGGGAAACTGTGGTGGATGCCGTCAATGCGGCCCTACCTGGCATTCTCCAGGATTCTTCCGGGGAAGGGCTCATCAATCCCGATGACCTCATCCTCTCGGGAACCTCGGTAGTGGCGACCATCATCGCGGGTGCGGTGCTGCTGTGGACGGCCATGTCTATTATGGCCGGGCTCTCCACCGCTATCGGTGCCATGTTCGGGGTGAATCAGCGGGTCGAAAATGGGGTGGTCAGCATCCTCTTCCGCCTCGCCGGATTCGTGGTGCTTGCCCTGGGGATTCTTACCTCCGCGATTATCGGCTCCCTCGTTGGTTCGGTAGGAACCATGCTCCTTACCCGTGTAGGAATGGACGGGGCATTCGTGCAATTCGGAACCAAAATCGCGGTCTTCCTGCTCGCGGCCACCGTGGACGCGCTTGTCATCATGTTCATTATCCGGTTCACCTCCGGGATCCGGGTACCCCGCCGCGATTTCATCACGGGGGCGGCCCTCGGCGCGATCCTGCTCTCCCTCATTCGGGTAGCGGGAACCTCCGCGGTATCCAGTGTGTCCGGAAACCCGCTCCTCGCGCCCTTTGCCGCCATCGCCACCCTGCTGCTGTGGCTCAACCTCGCCTCGCGCATTGTGCTCATGGTCTCGGCCTATATGGCCAACCCGCCGCGGGTCTACGTGCCGCAAGATCCGGAAGAACTGCGGGCCACCACCACGCCCAATTACGTCACCCTCTCCGTTCCGGAAACACTCGCGTGGCCCCATGATCCCATCACCGGCTCCCTCCTTCCCGAACCGGATAACGCCATCGGTACTGAGGAAGAAGATCTCCCCGAATGGGGCGGCCTGGCCGGTAACCTGGCCCGCCGTAGGGCCGAAAAGCTAGAATCAAAGGCGCGCGAGGCGCAGCTCAAAGCTGAAGAAGCTCGCGCACACTACGTGAGCGGACAGCGCGAACTCGCCCGCTCGCAGCGAAAGGACAGCTAGGCGTGACATTCCATGCGATTATTCCCGCCGGGGGAGCCGGCTCACGGCTGTGGCCGCTCTCGCGGGCCAGCCACCCGAAGTTCCTGGTTGATTTCGGTTCGGGGCACACCATGATTCACGATACGGTGACCCGGCTTGCCCCGCTAGCATCCAGTATCTATACCGTGACCGGCACCGCGCATGCCGCGGCCGTCCGTGAGCAACTAGCCGATATTACGACGCCCCTTCACTATGTAGTTGAGCCGAGCCCGCGCGGCACGATGGCCGCCATCGGTCTTGCCGCGGCGCTCGCCCACCGCGCCGATCCGGATGCGCTGGTCGGTTCCTTCGCGGCTGATCATCGTATCTCCAATACCGCGGCCTTCACCGGGGCCGTGCGCGGCGCGCTGGAGGCGGCCTCCCGCGGTTATCTTGTTACCCTCGGGATTACTCCAACCGGGCCGGCCACCGGATTCGGCTATATCCGCGCGGGCGGGGCACTCCCCGGTGAACCTCTTGAGGCCAATGCCTTTGCCGTGCAGGTAGAACAATTCGTGGAAAAACCGGATGCGGAAACTGCCGCGCGTTATCTCGCGCAGGGGGGATACTACTGGAACGCCGGTATTTTCGTGGTGCGGGCGGCCACGCTTATGGATATGCTCACCGACTACCGCCCTGATATTGCCGCCCCGCTGCGCCAGCTTGCCCAGCTGTGGGATCTGGACTCGGTTCAGCAATCTCCCCAGGTAGAAGCCATATGGGCGTCGATCCCGAAAGAAGTTATTGACCGGGCGGTAGCCGAACCGGCAGCTGCTGCCGGCCGGGTGGCCGTGGTTCCCGCAGATATGGGCTGGTCCGATGTGGGGGATTACGATTCCCTCGCCGAGGGTATCCCCGCCGGGGAGCTCACCGCCCAGCGTGTCCCAGGAAGCACGGGGGCTCCGGTGCTCACTGTTGATGCGCCGGCTTCTCTGGTGTACAGCTCAGCGAAGCCCATTGTTGTGGTGGGAGTACCGGGCGCCGTCGTTATTGATACCGGAAGCGCTCTGCTAGTGACCACCCGCGATAAAGCTCAGGATGTCAAAAAAGCCGTTGACGGTCTGGACGCGGCCGGGCTGGCCGAGCTCAGGTAGTTTTCCGCTCCGCGTAGCGGAGTGGAAGGCGCGTAGGTAGCGAAGGACAATAGAAACCATGAATACACGCGACTATCGGCGCGGGGCACAAACCCGGCGCGGCACCCAGATTCCGCCCGTCACCGCGGATACCAAGCTGCTCTCCAACCAGAGCAACGGGGACTGGACCCTCAGCGACCCGTGGCGAGTACTGCGCATCCAATCCGAATTCGTGGAAGGATTCGGGGCGCTCGCCCACGTGCCACCCTGCGTTTCGATTTTTGGATCCGCTCGCATCGCGCGCCAGTCACGTTACTACCGGGTGGCCGAAGAAGCAGCCAATATTCTTAGCCAGCAGGGCTTCGGGATTATTACCGGTGGCGGGCCGGGGATCATGGAAGCCGCTAATAAAGGCGCCGCAGCGAATGACGGCCTCTCCATCGGCCTGGGAATTGAACTCCCGCACGAACAGGGGCTCAACGAATACGTCAATCTCGGCATTGAATTCCGGTATTTCTTCGTGCGTAAAACAATGTTCCTTAAGTACTCTCAAGGTTTCGTGGTCCTCCCCGGTGGTTTCGGTACCCTCGATGAACTATTCGAAGCCCTCACCCTGGTACAAACAGGGAAAGTCGCCGGATTCCCGGTGGTGCTGGTGGGCAGCGACTTCTGGGGTGGTCTCGTGGAGTGGATCCGCGGGCGCCTGGTGAGTGAAGGTATGATTTCGCCCGCAGATCCGAACATTTTTACCGTGGTGGATACCGCCCGCGAAGCTGTCGACGCTCTTATCGCAGGTCAGAGGTCTCTCACTGCCGAACAAGCCACGCGACAAGCTCGCCGCGAACAGGTGGCAGACTTCTAGTAGAATTAGGGGTGACGTTAGTCGCATAGTTGCGGCGAACAGGAAGGAAACCACTATGGCAGCTATGAAGCCACGCACGGGTGATGGGCCGCTGGAAGTCGAACGTGAAGCACGCGGAATCGTGGTCCGCATCCCGGTGGATGGCGGCGGACGCCTCGTCCTGGAACTCAACGATGAAGAATGCGTGAGTCTCAAAGAAGCTCTCGCAAGCGTGGAGAAGTAACCACCACCGACGTATCTGCATCTACTACCGATCCGGGGGCCAGCCGGCAGGCGCGGCCCCCGGATACATGCGCGCTTGCATACCTGAGCACCGCGGCGACAAGGCGGGCGGCTAGCCAGCCGGCTACCCCAGCAAATTAACCGGCTACCGGCCAACTAGCCAGCGCTATCAGCTAACTAGCAGCCGGCTACCGGCCAAAAAATCTGTGTAAACGAAGAATCGCCCGGTTAGCGCAACCGGCAGACCAGCACACCATCGCCCAGAGGCACCAGGCTGGTATCGAGTTCTTCGGCTTGCATAAGCGCCTTGATGAGATGGCGAATCGCCACCACGGGTTCTTCGCGGCGCGCTGGGTCAGCGACCTTACCGCCCTGGAGAGCGCCAGCCACCACCAGGAGGCCCCCGGGTCGCAAAATCCGCAAAGCTTCTTCGCAGTCACCGGCCGCCTCAAGAGGATCGCCGTCGACAAGCACCATATCGTAGGAGTGGGCCGCCAGCCGCGGCAAAATATCAGCACTGCGCCCGTTAATAATGCGTACTTTCCCGGGGCGGGCCCCGGCTCGGGCGAAGAGCGAACGTGCCACATGTTGAGCTTCGGACTCCACGTCAATCGTGGTCAGGTGAATATCCCCGGCGCGCAGCAGGTAAAGACCGGACACTCCGCTGCCCGTCCCGATTTCCACCGCGTTGGTCACTTTCGCGCAGGCAGCCAGCACCGTGAGGAAGTTGCCGCAGGCCGGACTCACGCACCGGATAGAGAATTCAGCGGCGGTGGCGCGGGCCGCCCGGGTAATATCTCCTTCGATAACGGCATCTTCAGCGTATGTCCACGCCAGGGTCCGATCGGACATAAGCCTCCTCCATAACAGGGATCGTGCGCAGCAGTGTTTCTATCATAGTGTGCGGTGTCATTCCGCGGGAAATGCGCGCCGCGGTAGCTCGTGGATACGTGCCGCGAGGGCGCGCAGCATATCACGCGCGGGGGAGTCCACCATATCAAGGACGAATGGCGTTCCGGCATCGCAGCCCTCCCGCAGCGCCGGCTCCAGCGGAATCTGGGCGAGGAGCTCAACCGGATACCCGAGCGTTGCGCTGAGGTTCGTGGCGACGAGCTGTCCGCCACCGGAACCAAAAATAGTATTTTTTGTTCCGTCCGGTAGTTCCAGATAGGACATATTTTCGACGACGCCGATAACCGTCTGCTCCGTTTGCTTAGAAACTGCACCGGCCCGTTCAGCCACGTCCGCGGCAGCTGTTTGCGGCGTCGTTACAACGAGGATATCCGCGCGTGGCAGCATCTGTGCCAATGAAATAGCGACGTCGCCCGTCCCGGGCGGCAAATCGAGGAAAACATAATCAAGATCCCCCCAGTACACGTCCGCGAAGAATTGTTCGAGGGCTTTGTGGAGCATGGGGCCGCGCCAGACCACCGGGGTGTTACCCGGCACAAACATACCGATGGACATGACTTTCACGCCGTGCGCGACCGGGGGAATGATCATGCCGTTGAGCTGTTGGGCGGGAGTATCCACTCCCATCATCCCCGGAATGGAAAAACCGTAAATGTCGGCATCGATGAGGCCCACGCGCTGGCCGGTGGCGGCCAGCGCAACCGCGAGGTTCGCGGCTATCGAGGATTTTCCTACTCCGCCTTTCCCGGAGGCCACCGCGATAACGCGGGTGGGCGAATCGGGGCGCGCGAAAGAAATTTCCCGCGTGGTGCGCCCGCCACGCAGCTTCTGCTGCAGGTGTTGCACCTGGAGCGGGGTCATGGCACCCATCGTGATAGTAATGGTTCCCACGCCTGCGAGCGCGGCGATGGCCTCGCGTACCTCCCGTTCGATCACGTCTTGGCGCGGGCAGTGCACGGTGGTGAGAAGCACCGTCAGGGTGACGGCACCCTCCGGGCTCACCCGCAGCCCGTGAATCATATCCAGTTCGGTAATCGGGTGGCGTAATTCCGGGTCGATAACCCCGGAGAGGGCTTCCAGAACCCGATCCTTGGTGAGGGGAGGGGCCGCGGGTGAGTGCGGCACCGAATCGGAAACAGGATCACTCGTGGGCACCGGGCTCCTCCCTAGTGCGGTCAAGGTCGAGTGCGGCGCGGGCGTGGTCGTCTCCCGGATCAACGGGAACATCGCGTGCTTCGCGCTGGGCCTTGACCGCATCGAGTTCTTCTTGCAGTTCACGGATGCGTTCTTCGCGTTCGGCGGCGCGATCGATATTGCGGTCATCAAGCTCGTGGAGTAAATCGCGCAATTCTGAACGCACAAAGTCGCGGGTGGCCATATCGCCGACCGCATCGCGCAAGCCGGCAATTTCACGCATGAGGTATTCGGTATCCGCCAGGTTACGATCAGCGCGCTGGCGGTCCTGTTCGGCGCTCACCTTGTCTCGGGCATCCTGGCGGTTCTGGGCCAGCAGGATGAGGGGCGAGGCGTAAGATGCCTGTAAGGAGAGCATGAGCGTAAGCGCTGTGAAACCGAATTCGGCTGAATCGAATTGCCATTTTTCGGGGGCCATGGTGTTCCACGCCAGCCACGCCACCACGAAAATAGTCAAGTAAACCAGGAAACTTGCGGTGCCTTGGAAACGGGCAATGCTTTCCGCGGCACGCCCGGCAGCTTCCGGATCTTTGCGCCGGCGGCGCCGAAACAAGCGGCTGCGCCGTTCGAGCGGTTCATTGAAATCATTAGCCACGGTTCACCTCGTTCGTCGTGGATGCGGCGGGGGAGCCTACGGGCCTTTCCTCAGCATCAGCGCCCTCCCAGGAATCATCCATATCACGCCAATCCTCGGGGAGGAGATGGTCGAGCACGTCGTCAACGGAGACTGCCCCGAGGAGGAGTCCCTGATCCACCACCGGGACTGCGGTGAGGTTATAGGTTGCCAATTCTCGAGTGACCGAACCGATGGGGGCTTCCGGATCCACGCCTTCGGTATTCCGATCCAGAATAGAACCGAGCATCGTGGTGGGAGGTTCGCGCAGCGCCCGCTGGATATGTACCGCACCTAAATACCGCCCCGTGGGGGTTTCCAAAGGCGGGCGGCATACGAAAGCCACCGCGGCCAGGGCCGGGGGAATATCCGGGCGGGATGCCGCGGCCAGGGCCTGGGCCACCGTGTCATCCGGACCGAGGATCACCGGGTTGGGGGTCATGAGACCACCGGCGGTGCGCTCATCATAGGTGAGGAGGCGGCGCACATCTTGCGCTTCGCCTTCACTCATGGAGTCGAGGAGGATCGCTGCTGTTTCCGAGGGCAGATCGGCCATGAGGTCGGCCGCGTCGTCGGGCTGCATCACGTCCAAAACGTCACCGGCACGTTCCACATCCAAACCTGCCAGCACCGTCACGCGGTCCTCATCACCGAGTTCTTCCAGGACGTCCGCGAGCTTTTCGTCCGTGAGCTCGCGGGCGACCGATTGCATACGCTCTTCAGGTAAATCACGCAAAATTTCCGCGATATCCCAGGGCTTGAGATCCACCAGCTGGGAGACGATGGAAGCGGCACCCTGGGTGTGGCTCGCCGTGGAGAGACCAGCCACCTCACTCACCTTGAGGATTTCAGAATGGCGGGAATTCGTGCCGATTCCACGCACATACACCTGGGTGAGCCCCCATTCGCGCCCGCGCAGCGGCTCAATGGCCGCATCCACGACGCTCATGCGGATGCCGGTTTCCCGGACCACCACCTCGCGGTCAATGAGCTGAGCCATGACGAGTGTTTCCGAACTGCGTTGCTGGAAGCGCCGCATATTGAGCACACCCGTAATGATGACCTGGCCGTTGGCGATGGAGGTGACGCGAGTAATGGGCAGAAAGACCCGGCGCCGCCCCACCACATCAATGGTGAGCCCGACCGCGGAAGGTACCCCTTTGACGCGGAACACCACGACGACATCATGGACGGTACCCACCTGGTCGCCAATGGGATCGTAGACGGGGGTACCGGCCAGCCGCCCAATAAAAACGCGAGAATTTTGCGAGGTTTTCATCAGCGCTGCACCCGCGTGAACCATTCTTCGATATCGGCAATGGTCCGCGGTATATCTTCCGAGAGGCGCTCGGCGCCGTTTTCCGTGATGAGAATGTCATCTTCGATGCGCACCCCGATACCGCGGAAACGCTCGGGAACCTTGAGATCATCTTCGCGGAAGTAGAGGCCGGGTTCGATTGTGAAGACCATCCCCGGTTTCAGCTCCGCATCCAGGTACATATCCCGGCGGGCGGCCGCGCAATCATGCACATCCAAGCCGAGGTGATGGGAGGTGCCGTGCGGCATCCAACGCCGGTGATACTGACCTTCGGGAGCCAGGGACTGGGCTGCGGTGCCCGGGAGCATGCCCCACTTTTCTAGGTAAGCGGCAATAACTTCCATGGCGGCGGCATGCACATCCTTGAATTTCACACCGGGAGTACCGGCCACTTCCAAGGCTCGCTCAGCGGCCTCGAGCACAGCGTTATAGACCTCCGCCTGGTTTTCCGTGAAAGTGCCGTTGACCGGGAGAGTGCGGGTGATATCCGCGGTGTAGAGAGAATCGAGTTCCACCCCGGCATCCACGAGGATAAGATCGCCATCGCGAACTTCGCCGTCGTTCGTCATCCAATGAAGGGTATTGGCATGGTTACCGGAGGCGGCGATGGTGTCGTACCCCAGGCCGTTACCTTCTTCGCGGGCGCGGGCGAAGAACGCCCCTTCCACCACGCGCTCCCCGCGATGGTGGGCAATCGCACGCGGCAGGTTGCGAATAATCTCATCGAAACCGGAATAGGTAGCCGCCACCGCTTTGCGCATTTCCCGGACCTCGAAATCATCTTTAATGAGGCGAAGTTCGGAGAGGGCCTGGGCCAGCTCCATATCTTGAGCGGCATCTTGGGAGAGCCCGGCCGCGGCACGCAAATCGTTTACTTGCGCGGTGAGCTGCTCCGAAGCTTCCGCGAGAATCCGGAGACTCACCTGGCCTTCCCCGAGATCCTTCGCGAGGGCATCGGGTAGGTTATCGAGAGAATCAGTGGCCAAGCCGGTGGCACGGCTCACTTCCTCCAGGGAAGGACGGGCCCCCACCCAGAATTCTCCGTGGGCCGGATCCGAATAAAACTCCTCCGAGGAACGCGAGGCGCGCGGGTAGAAGTACAGGGTGACATCGTGTCCGCCTTCTTCCCGCGGGTTGAAAACAAGGACCGCGCCCGGTTCCTGTTCCCCGCCCAGACCCGTCATATGCGAGAAAGCTGAGTGAGCACGGAAGCGGTAATCGGTGTCATTAGCGCGAACTTTTGTTTCCCCGGCGGGGATAACTAGCCGTTCACCCGGGAATAGCGCAGAAAGAGCGGCGTGGCGTGCCGGCAAATAATCTGCCACTTCCGTGCGCGGTGCCGGTTCGGGCCGCGGGCCCCAATCCGAACCCATGAACTCCCGAAATTCGAGGTTACTGGGCTGCTGAGAACGGTTATTTCCGCGGGCGCGCAAGTTTTGCTGCGCAGTATCCTGATCGTGCTGTCCCTTGGTAGTCATACCGTCCATTATCGCACCCTTTGCCGACATAAAAAGCCCTAGTAAAAACCCGACTAAGCTGGAGGGCATGGCTGTTGATACCCACACTCATTCCACCGCCTCCGATTCCACGGTCACTCCACGCGAACTCGTGGAGGAAGCCGGGCGTATCGGTCTGGCCGGAATTGCGCTCACCGACCACGATACGGTGGTCGGATGGGAGGAGGCCGCCGCTGCGGCGGCCTCCTGCGGCGTCGTACTTATCCGCGGCATGGAGCTATCTACCAAATGGGAAGGGATCACCTGCCATATCCTCGGCTATCTTTTCGATCCGGAGGATCGTGCTATTCAGGAACATATCGCGACCACGCGGGCATCTCGGCTGACGCGAACCCGGGCTATCGTGGACAAACTCAGCGCGGATGTCCCCATCACCTGGGATGATGTGGTGGCTCAGACACCTCCGGGGGCTACCGTTGGGCGGCCCCATATTGCCGATGCTCTGGTAGCGGCCGGCGTCGTTCCCACCCGGAGCGCGGCTTTTACCTACTATCTTTCCGTGCGCGGGCCGTATTATGTGTCCCACTATGTGCCGCAGGCATGCGAGGCAATCAGAATGATTACAGCGGCGGGCGGCAAAGCGGTGCTGGCCCACCCGGTAGCGCCGGCGCGTAACAAAGTGGTTCCCGAACGCGCTTTTGATGAGATGGCCGCGGCCGGGCTTTTCGGGGTGGAGCTACGCCACCCCGAAAATGATCCGGAGCTGGTGCCGGGCCTGGAACGGATTGCCGCGCGGTTGCAGCTGCGCGGTTTCGGGGCGAGTGATTATCACGGGAGCGGGAAAACGAATCGGCTCGGGCAGTACACCACGAGCGCGGATATTATCGCCGAGCTGGTCGACGGCACCGCGTTGCCTGTGCTAGGTTAGAACGCGCTTCACTGCCGTAGCGTTCCGGCGGGAGCCGGGTACTCGCGAGCACCATTCCTAACTGGTGCGGGTACGGCCGTGAAAACTCTCAGGATATCTTTTCGATTATCGCGGGGATGTCTTAGGATGGTGTCGTTATAAGTCCGGCTCGGTGTAAAACCGCTCCTGCGGATGTGGAGGACCTGGTCGCCGGGGAGAATCAGGAGGTACTGCCCCGTGGCCGTCTTTGATGTCACGATCTTCTTGTCCACCTTCATGACCCTGTTCGTCATCGCTGACCCGCTGGGCAACCTCCCGGTTTTCATCGCGCTCACCGCGCGGAATACCAATAAGGAACGCAATCGCGCGGCCTGGCAGTCTGTTCTCACCTCCGCGATTGTGCTGGCGATTTTCGCGATTTTCGGTAAATACATTCTGGATTTGCTGGGTATTACCACCGCCGCCATGCAGATTTCGGGCGGTATCTTGCTGTTACTCGTCGCGCTCCAGCTCATGCAGGACGAATCCAATCCGCAAGAAGAAGAGGCGAAGGCTTCCTCGGTGAATATCGCCCTGGTTCCCATGGGGATTCCGCTACTGGCCGGTCCCGGAGCGATCGTCGCCATCATGATTAAAGTGGAGGAATCCGGCGATTCTCTGGGCGGGATCCTCGCGATTATCGCCGCCTTTATTTTGCTGCACATTATTGAATGGGTGGTTTTGCGTTTCGCTTCGCCCATGCACCGCCTCCTGGGCGAAGGCGGCACGGTATTTCTCACCCGTATTGCCGGTATGCTGCTAGCCGCGATCTCGGTGCAGCTCATTATTGCCGGAGCGGTATCTGTGTGGCCGGGCGCCGCCTAGGTTTTCTTTTCCGCACAGGTCTTAAAGCTCGTCTTAAAACTCGGCGGGCGTCTTCCGAATGTTTCCGGAGACGCCCGCCGTGTTTGTTAATCCGCTTTAGTCCAGTTTGCGGGAGAGTTTACGACGCCGCCGCTGCGTTCCTGCCTGCTCGCTAGCCGCGGGAGTTTCGGCCTGCGTGCGCGGGGTTCCGAGCCGCCGCCGGGTGCGTCCCGAAGCGCTGCGCTGCTCTTTTTCTTCGGTACGACGACGCCCGGCACCCGAGCGCTCCTCTGTTTTCGTGGCGGTGGACTTGGCACGGCGCGATTTACGAGCGGAAGACGAACGCTGCGTCCCGCCCCGCGCCCGCTGGCCGCGGTGCGCCGAGTGACGCCGGGAATTCCCGCGCCCACCTCGCGAATGGCCAGTTTCACCCAGATCCTCAATTTCTTCGGCATCCAAACCAGCTAGAACACGCTGCGATTCCGGGAGAGTGGGGCCGGCATCGGTGGGAATATCAAGATCGATATAGAGGTGATCGGAAGTGTGATACGTTTCCACCGGATCTGCCATTCCGAGATTGAGCTGTTTGCTGATCAGCGACCAGCGGGGCATATCTTCCCAATCCACGAAAGTCACCGCGGTCCCCTTGTTTCCGGCCCGACCAGTACGGCCAATGCGGTGAATATAGATCTTTTCATCTTCGGGGCACTGGTAGTTGATGACATGGGTGACATCGTCTACGTCGATACCGCGGGCGGCCACATCAGTGGCCACCAATACGTCAATCTTGCCTTTACGGAAAGCCCGCAAAGTTTGTTCCCGGGCCCCCTGGCCCAAATCCCCGTGCAGGGAACCCACCGCGAATCCACGCTCGCGTAAGGTGTCGGCAAGGCGGGCCGCATTGCGTTTGGTACGGCAGAAAATAATGGAGCGATCCCGGCCCCGGGCCTGGAGAATACGCGAAACCACCTCGTCTTTATTGAGAGCGTGGACGCGGTAGGCAACCTGGCGAATATTTTTGACGGTGGCGCTATCATCGCCGGGAGTATGGGCGCGAATATGCGTCGGTTTCGTCATGTAACGGCGTGCCATGGTAATGACGGGACCGGGCATGGTCGCGGAGAAGAGCATGGTGTGGCGGGTAGGTGGAACGGCGGAGAGGATTTTTTCGACGTCGTCCAAAAAACCGAGGTCAAGCATCTCATCGGCCTCGTCAAGAACCACGGTACGAACGTGGCTGAGCACGAGAGTGCCGTGTTTCATGAGGTCAATGATACGACCAGGGGTACCCACCACAATTTCCACGCCTTTAGCCAGCGCTTCTTGCTGGGGCTCATAGGCGCGCCCTCCGTAAATATCGACGATACGCAAGCTGCGGTGGGCGGCGGCGTTACGCAGCTCCAAAGCAACCTGTTTGGCCAGTTCACGGGTGGGTAGCACGACGAGTGCCTGGGGTTTACCCTGATCGGCTGGGCGAATAGCTTCCCAGCCTTCTTCCCCCGGCCCCACCGATACCTCGAGGAGCGGGATGCCGAAACCGAGAGTTTTACCGGTGCCGGTTTTTGCCTGCCCGATAATGTCATGACCGGTCAGGGCAACGGGGAGCGTGAGTGCCTGAATCGGGAAAGGATGGGTAATACCGTGCTCTTCCAGGGCACGAACGATGGGTTCGGAAACTCCGAAATCTGCGAAAGACTTGGTTTCAAGGCCTTCACCCGTGCCGGTGATATCGGCAGCGGGGGAGGTGTCGGTTGGTTCATGGGCGCGGGAGGAATCAATCACTCCGGAAGCCATATGCTGTCCTTTCTGCGTGCGCGAACGCGCACGAGCTAGGGGTGGGCGCAGCGATTGCGATACATGCCACATCAGCCGATTACACACTGGCGACCGAGCGCACCACCCGATGTAGCAGCCGGTCGCGACAATCCCCAGCGACCGGGCAGCTACCCATATCAATCACGCCTGGCCGTGCCGCACCTATATCCCGCTTCATGCAGGAAACGTTCCAGCTCATGTAGGAAACACCCGGTTTGAGCTGGAAACGCACTCCAGCCGGAGCGAGAAACAGGTGGCGCAGACGATCACAGGTTCCCGGCTATTCTACGGCACTAACCCGGCCTGAGCGCTGCGACCTCCCGCTCATCACAACTCCGCCCGGTGCCGAGCTGCTCTTTCCCGGAGTTTTCCGGCTAGATGCCCCCGCGACAAACCTCTTAGAGACCGAAGCCCACCCGCCGGGTATCTTGTTCGCGGATTTCCACAAAAGCAATAGCATCGGCGGGGATAGTTACCTCGCGGTTCTTCTTCGCGATGATACGCAAGGGCTTACCTTCTCCACCGAGGCTCGCATCGACAAGCGTGCGCAATTCCTCAACCGAAGCATCCGTTTCCAAAATCAGATCACGGGTAGTTTCGCGAAAACCAATGACGATTTCCATATGTTTCTCCTTAAAATCTAGGGTTGCGGAGCCGGAAGACACCGCCGCGAGCGAGCCAAATAGCTCATCTTCACGATGCCTCCACCGTAGCGGCCCCTTACGACAAAAAATTTTGTCGTAAGCCTCTCGTATGGTTAATCCTAACAACGCACCCGCGGAGAAAGGATCGTGGTGGACAGGATCGTCGAACAACTCGATGCCTCTCAGGAGGCAGCAGTCAGCGCGGCTCTGGCACGGTCCGCGGGCGGATTCGCCCCGGGCACGCTAAGCATTATTGGTGCGCCAGGAACTGGGAAAACCACTGTCCTCGCGCATATCGCGCGCGCGGCTCTCCACGAAGGAAATATTGCGGTGCTTACCCAAGATCGGCGCGCCGCAGCCCGCCTCCAACACCTGCTCACCCTAGCGGCCGGGGTGCGGCCCGAAAACCTGGAAGTGCGCACGCTTTCAGCTTTCGCCTACGCCATCGTGCAGCGCTACGCTCAAGCAATGGGGCGGGAAAAGCCTGAATTAGTCTCCGGGCCTGATGAGGACCGTATCGTGCGTGAGATTCTCAGTGATGGGTACTCCGGCATTCATTTCCCTGATTTTGTTACAGAAGATGTGCGTGATCTTCCCGGGCTTCGCCAAGAGCTGCGTAATCTCATCACTCGCGCTCGCGAACTCGGCCTGGAAGCAGGCCAGCTGGAAAGTTGGGCAGCACATAGGAGTGTGCCTGAGCTTCAATCACAGATGTGGTGTCTCGCCGCCGCGCTCATGCGCCGCTACGATGAGGTGCGCACCCTGGGAGATGCGCTGGCAGGTTCGGCCGCTAGCCCCGACCGTCTTGATCACAGCCAACTCGTCGGTGCGGCTACCCATATGCTCTCAGATTGGGAAGAACATCTGGCGGCAGCAGGGCGCACGGTTGCGGTACCGCGCCCGCACTGGGCAATGGTACTTGTCGATGATGCTCATAACGCTCCGCGTTCCATGCTCCCTCTGCTGCGAGTTATGCGGGAACACGGAACTCGAATCATCGTCGCCGGTGATCCCGATAGTGCGGTCCAAGGTTTCCGTGGCGGGGTGCATTCCCTCCCCGGTGATCTTGCCTATCCTGCTCCGCGCGGTTTGAATGCGGATCTTATTTATCTCAACATCAGGCACCGGGGCGGTCCCGTCCTTATTGGCCAAGCCCAACGCATTGAGCAGGCTCTCCCGGTGGGCGGGGGCGTGCAAGCGCACCGCGCTGCCGGGCCGGCATACGCGGAGCAGGGCAAGGGCGCCGGCGGCACGGGGGGCACAGGCGGCACAGGCGGCACAGGCGGCACGGGTAGTGTGGGAGATGCGGGAGGCACCAGCCCGGGTGCGGGCACGGAAAGCTTGCTCCCATCCGATCAACAACCTGATACAGGCACCAATCCGTGGAATGATGCACTGCGCGGGGCCAGTTTCGCCAATATGGAAGAAGAAATCGCCTACGTGGCCTCCTACCTGGAAGAAGTGCATCTGCGCACCGGGGCACCTTACGCACGGATGGCAGTTTTCACCCGTGCACGCAGCGATCATGAGGGAATCCGCGATGCCCTCGTGCGCCGGGGAATCCCGGTAGCGCCTCTGGCTAGCGATGAACCCCTCCACCGCGAACCTGCAGTCAGCGCACTATTCGATCTCATCCGCGCTGCCTTCACCCGCGGTCCGCATTCTTTCGCTACCGCTGAGGAAGTTGATATCCCGGCCTTACTTGCCTCACCTATCATCGGCATGGATCCCCTCGATATTAAACGGGTAGGTCGGTGGTTACGGGCCCAAGCCCTCCTATCAGGAGAACACGGCACAGAATCGGAGCTTTTGACCGAGGCGGTGCTGGGGAACACCGGGCCCACCGCAACTGAACTCGAAGCTCTCCGGGCCCTGCTCTCCCACATTCGGGAAGTGGGAGAAAACTGTGCGATGCAGGCGGAAGAGGTTTTATGGGCGGCATGGGAGGGTGCTGGAAAATCCGAAGAATGGCAACAACTAGCCCTCGGACATGGCCCGGATGCTGATCGGGCGAACCGGAATCTCGATGCGGTTATTTCTCTGTTCCGGGTCGCGCAACGCATGGCTGATCGTGATCCTGCCGTTCCGGTATCGATGCTCGTGGAGGAAGTGAGTTCCCAAGAACTTCCCGAAGATTCCATTGCGAGGAGCGGGGTGGAAACAGATAGCGTCTCCCTCCTCACGCCCGCTGGTGCCCAGGGGCGCGAATGGGATCATATTGTCCTCATGCACGTGGTCGATGGAGTATGGCCCAATCCGCGCCTGCGTGATTCCTTGACGGGCACCGGACTCCTAAGCGAACTTGTAACCGGGAGGCTTGCTGGCGGTGCCAGTGATGCCAGCGCGGGCGGCGTGGCAGGCGGAATCGCGATCTATCATGATTCCGCAGCGGCGGTTATCGCTGATGAGCTACGCCAATTACACTTCGCTGTCACGCGGGCCCGGTGCAGCCTTCTCGTAACCACCACGGATAGTATGGGGGATAACCC
The DNA here is from genome assembly GCF_003957255.1 of Actinotignum sanguinis. GTDB lineage: Bacteria > Actinomycetota > Actinomycetes > Actinomycetales > Actinomycetaceae > Actinotignum > Actinotignum sanguinis. The sequence goes on along the minus strand of NZ_QDIE01000016.1, from coordinate 23,860 downwards.
CTCGCGGTTCTTCCCTCTGCTCGGTTTTGATATCTCAGCGAATTTGATCGGAGACGGAACAAGTGCAGGAGCGGGTACCGCGGGTTCCTATCTTCCGCGCACCGTGCGCTCGCTGACGGATCTGCGCTGGGGTCTCACCCTTCCCCTCGGGCACCGGCCTCTCGTTGCGCAACCGGTTCCGCCCGCGCTCCTCAGCAGCGAGGAAACCGTGGGGGTGCTGCGCCGGGCACTGCGCGCCGGCGGAGAATCGAGCGATTTCGCGCGGGCCCAGTTGGAGGATATGCGGCGTGCCGGATTTGGCGCCGCGGATCCGCACAGCTGGATGGATGAGCTTACCACCTCAACTGAAGAATCCGTACCCGGGCCGGTTTATGTGAGTCCCTCAGCGATAGAATCACTGCTCGCCTGCCCGCTTGACGGTTTCTGTTCCGCGGTGGGACTCCGTTCAGAAGAAGGCACAGAGAGCGCCTCCATCGGTACCCTTATTCACCGCATCGCTGAGGAATTCGCAGCGGAACCGAACCAAGAAGCGATGCACGCCCGCCTGGTAGCTCTCTGGCCCGAAAAGCTATCCGAAAATCCCTCACATTACGACAAACTACTTTTCGACCAGGCCAGCGATATGGTCGATAACCTCTATATCTATCTCGATGCACACCGGGATGACACCCTCATAGGCGTGGAACACCGGATTACCCGTGACCTTTCGGGCACCCCGCCCGTTCGCGTCTCCGGTTCCATTGACCGCCTGGTCAACCGCGGCAGCGGTGCCCGGGTGATCGATCTGAAAACCGGAAAATATAAGCCCACCGCAGCTCAGGCAGATGATCACCCCCAGCTCCAGGTCTACCAATGGGCCCTCAGCGAGAAGCACAACCCGGCCGGTGCGGAACTTGTGTACGTCCACCCCCATAATTTCTTGAAGAAACAGCACAGCCCGTCCGTTCTCAGTCAAGATCCTCTTGATGAAGAGACCGCGGCCCGCGCGGAAGAGCGAGTGCGCAGCGCTGCCCAGATCGCGATCAGTGGCTTCGTACCGGTCTCTCCCAGCTTGGAAGAACCAAATGACCGGGTTCAATCCATCAGCCCACTCACCCAAGAAGGACGGATTTTCTCATGACACCTACGTCCCACGAATCTATCGACTTGCGCGGCCCGGCGGAACATAACGCCGCTTTGGAGCGCATCCTAGCCGGTCAAGAACACCCACCCACCGCGGAACAACGCCGAGTGATCACCTCCGCTGCGCCGGCCATCCTCGTGGTTGCCGGTGCGGGATCCGGAAAAACAAAAACCATGGTGGACCGGATTGCTTACCACTTGGCCTGCGGCAATGTAACTCCAGATCAGGTTCTCGGACTCACTTTCACGCGGAAAGCTGCCGGGGAGTTGGCCGAACGGGTGAATACCAGCCTGGAGAAACTCGGCCTCCTCGCGCCGGAAAGAAGCAACGCGGAAAGTGGGATGCGCAGGCCAGTCATCTCCACTTACAATTCTTTTGCCAATGACATTGCCGGGGCATATGGCATGCTGGTCGGAGCCGATCCCACCGCTCGCCTGATAACCGATGCTGAACGCGTCCAGCTCATGGATCAGCTCGTCGCTGCCCTACCCAGCAGTGCACACACCGCGGTACTCGCGGAACGCAGCCGCTCCAGCCTCATCAACGATGCCCTCACCTTCGCCCAGGGGATTCTCACTAATGGCGTGACCTTGGAAGAAGCCCGTGCTTTCCTCACCTCCCAGGATCACGCCTTGGAAACCCTGTGTGCGGACTCAACGCGCATCATGAGCGCACAATGCTGGTACCCGGATGCCTCCAAGAAGTTCGCCACTTTGAAAGCAGGAACGGCAGTCCCCAAACAACAGCAGGTAGTGCTGGGGCTCGTGGAATCCTATCTACAGCTCAAAAAGGAACTCAACGTTACCGAGTTCGCAGACCAGGTTGCTATCGCCGGTCGCATCATGACCCGATATCCCCAGATTGCTCGTGAAATATCCTCCCGGTATCGCCTGATCTTGCTCGATGAATACCAAGATACCGACGAAAATCAGGCCCAGTTCCTGCTCGGCGCACTCACCGCGAAAAAAGAAGGCTTCCTCTCTATCACGGCGGTGGGAGACCCAAACCAGGCCATCTACGGGTGGCGGGGCGCAAGTGCGGCTGCCCTCACGAATTTCGCACACCACACCACTCGCATTTTTGGGAACGTAGAAAAGCTTCAGCTTTCCACAGCGTTCCGTAATGATCGGGCTGTGCTCGCTGCTGGCAACGCCGTCGCCACTCCCTTGGAACGGGATACGTTCCTCCACGAGGACCGTGACCACCCCAATTTTCCGCCCGAGTTCAGGCCCGCACCGGCAAGCGCACGATCCGCGGGTAGCATGGGCGCTCACGCGGATATTGCGCCCCTCCGGCTGCGTGAACGTCCCGGGGCAGGGGCCGGGCGTGTCAGCGAAATTCGTACCCTACTTCGGGAAGATTCTTATCGGAGTATTGCGCGGCATATCCTCGCGGTACGCGAGCGGGTAGCAGCGGAAAATGAGGAGCGTCGCGCCCGCGGAGAAGCACCGCGTGGGGCAGAGATCGCGGTTCTGTGCCGCAAACGCTCCTATATCGATAGGATGGCCGCCGCCCTGCGAGAACTCAACAGCCATCTCACCAGGGAAGATACAGTACATCCTGGTACCACCTCGCCCCAGCCCCTAGCCTTTGAAATCGTAGGTGGGGAATCACTCGTGGCACGTCCGGAAATTATCACCCTCCGGGCCGCTCTCGGTCTAGCCGCAAACCCGGCTCGCAGCGACCTCCTCGCCCGGTTACTTGCCCACTGGAATATCGGGGTGGCCGATATTCGTGCCCTCTCGCGCTGGGCGCGCCGTTACGCGGCCGCGGCGGTAGCCCACCTGGATAGTGAAGTGCGTGCCGGTATCAATAATGGCAACGGTGCACCCGGGGGCGACGACGCACCTGAACAAGAGAGTGCACCGGCCGCTGCACAGCCCCTTCTCAACAGCCGCGATGAGGCAAATCTGGGGGAATCCCTCCATGCGCTCATGCTCCTCACTAACGGCACCGCCGCCGCGAGCGGAAACTCGGATGCGCATGAGAATGACCAAGCAGAGGGGAATACGCAGCTACCGGCACTAGCGGGGCCGGGCGAAGCTGAGCTCAGGCAAGCTGCCCGCGCCGCCCGGGCAGAATTTTCCGATATCGGATGGGAACGCCTGCGGCGTGTGAATACTACTCTCGCGTCCCTACGTTCAGGTTTGCACAACTCTTTGGGCGATCAAATTGACCGGGCTGTTCACCTCCTCGGATTAGATACCGCGGCCGCTACTCGCAGTGAAGGCGGGCAGCGGGTGCGCACCTCCATCGACCAATTCATTTCCATGGCCCGCGCATATGCGCACGGGGAAAGCCAGCGTGGCATGCGTGAATTCGTGGAATGGCTTGATGTGGTGGAAACGGAAGAACACGGCGGGGAAGAAGAATCCGGGGCGGATATTCCTCGTGTGGACAGCACGGTTGATGTCACACCCGGGGTTATCCAACTCATGACGATCCATGCTGCCAAGGGGCTGGAATGGCGTGACCTCGTCGTCGTTCCTGAACTTGTCAAAGGTGAATTCTCTGAAGTGACCGAAGGAGTGAAAGCCTGGCCGCGCAATACCGGTATTTTCCCCTATCCTTTGCGTACCGACTATCCTTACCTGCCCCAATTTACGCTCGCCGGTGCGCGCAATCTCGATAAAGTCACCGTTGCGAATACCTATGCGCGTTTCGTGGACGAATTGGCATACCATGAAAGCGAAGAGATGCGCCGCCTCGCCTACGTGGCTTTTACCCGTTCCACCCGAGAACTACTCCTGGCTGGCTACTGTTTCCGAGATGAAAGTGATGTGTCCGGCCGGGTACGCAAGGCGGAAAACACCGCAAAGAAAAACACGTCTGAAACCCTAAGCGATAGCGGAGATAACAGGCTGGAAATTGCGGCGCGCCCACCCTCGTATTTCTTGACCGCGGTGCGTGAAGCGGCTGCCCGCGGGGAGCTAGCCTTGGCTGCCTCGCCAGCTAGGGTCTCCTCCGTGCAGTTGCCGGCCGGATTCCCAGAAATTGCACCGGAAAGCTTAAGCGTGGATGAACTCATCGATATTTTCGGGGAGGATGTTGTGTACCCGCCAGCCTTAGAACCGGTGCCGCACTATTTCGAGGCACCCGATCTGCTTGCCTGGCCGCGCGACTTGGCCCGCAGCATTCCCATCGAAGCTGAAGCTCTCGATGCTGACCAGCGCGCCGAACTCACCCAGGTGGTGAGCCGACTTATCGCACGCAAACAGCAAGCGGAGACAGCCGAATACATTGAAGCCGGCGGGCATTACACCGCAACGGAGTTGGTATACCGGGCGGAACACCGAGAAGAATACCTGCTCAATAAACGCCGCCCGGTACCCCGCCAGCCCTCGCGGGCGGCTCGTTTGGGGACGATCCTGCACGAAAAGATCGCCGATAGTTACGCACGTGCTGCTGTGCTTGATATTGATAGCGAGGATCCCCTCGAGCACGACCCGGTTCTCAACGCGGAAGAAATCGCGCGCATGTATGAAAACTATGAGGCGTCCGAATGGGCCAGCTATCCGCCCCTCGCCATCGAACAGCAAATCGGCGTGGTCGTTGGGGGACACGTGGTCCACTGCGCGCTCGACGCCGTCTTCGATACTTCGCGCGTCCCCGGGCGGGCTCCGGTGACTATTGTGGACTGGAAATCCGGGCGGCGCCCCTACGGGGAAACCAAAGCTGCCCGCGAACTCCAGCTCGCTCTCTACCGGCTGGCCTGGTCCCGGGCACACGGCGTCCCCCTCGCGGATATCGACGCATCTTTCGTATACCTGCGGGGAAACAGGGCTGAGGAACTACGAGCAGGAAAGCTCAGCGAGGAGGAAATTCTGCTTCGTGCGGGTCTGCCCAATCAGGAGCCGTAACCGCAGTTTCCCCGGTCAGCTCAGCCTCCCCGCTCGCCTCGGCATCGGAAGAGCTTTCAGTGAAAGCAGGATCCGCTGCCGGGGGAGCGGGCAGCAAATCCGGTTCCTCGCGTACATCCTCGGCCAGCGCGGCGATCATCTGGACGGCGTCGTTCCTAATCTCCATGCTGCCGGTACGAATCCCGTACATGAGCCAGCGAATAATCGCGAACTCCGAGGTGAAAATAATACGGGTGTAATCTGCCTCCGAGAGCTCAACCGAGCGCGCATTCTCATACGAGGTAATAAAACTCGGCCACTGGTCATCATCGAGAACAAGCATCGCGGCTAAATCCCGAGCCGGGTCACCCACGTGTGCCTCACCAAAACCGAGCACGCTCGCAACCGAGCCGTTTGACCACAGGAAATTATCGGAAGCCACATCACCGTGGACAACTGTTTCCTCAAAATCCCACACCGCGTCGCTATCCAGCACATCCATCCAACGCTGGCGTAAAACCGTGGGAAGGGACGTTTCCTGGTCGGCTGCCTCAAGTTCGGCTCGCACCCGCTCGCGCCACTGCGCAGCCGTATAAACAGGCAAGCCGGACCGAGCCACCACATCCCGGTCAATGCTGTGAATCGCGGCAAGGGTGCGGCCCATCTCCCGCACTTCTTCCTCACCGAGGGCTTCGAAAACCAGCGCCCGCCCAAAAGGCTCCGGGTAGACCACCGCGCGGCCCCCGGTATCAGCATCGACAAAACCAGCAGGTCGCATAATATCGAAAGGCAGGCGACCGGCCCGCAATTCTTCCAAAAGCTGGGGGGCTAGGGCCGCCTCGGCTTCTAACGACGTCGCCGCCGTTCCATTTTTAGGAACTTTGACCATCCAGTGACGCCCCTGGGAATCAAGGACACAACCGGAAACAAAATCTTCCGTCTCAACAAACGGTTGGCGCGTGGAGACAATCTCGACGCCGAGAGCCCCGACGGCAAGCGCAGCAAGATAGAGCGGAGAAGTAGTCACCCCCTCAATTTATCCGAAAAATTAGCCACGTGCTTGCCCACACCCCGGCCACAGCTTGCCCACTGCTTCTATCCACACGATCACGAAACGCATCGCTCATCCACACCGGGTGAAGCAGGGGTAATTCTTGGGCGTAGGAAACTCTAGAGTGGGAGCATCTCACCACGATTACACCCGAATATCCAGAGGAGGTGCCATGCGCGAAGCGACGTATCCGGGCTCTGCGGGCCTCGCCCCGGCTCGCCCAACGCGCCTAACTGGCCGCACCCATCACCCTGCCTCCACCAGCCGGCAAGGCATTGAAGAACGGGTGCGGGAAACGATCCGGCACCGCGGAATTGATCCGCGCCGGGACACAGCATTCCTGGAAAATCTTGTGGGAGAAACCATTACCACGTTTAATGACGAATCGGTGCGCGGAGAGCACGCAGCACTGGCGGACACAGAAAGCGTACGCTCCCACCTCATCTCCCGGTTGAGCGGATACGGGCCGCTACAAGAATTCTTCGATGACCCGCAGGTGGAAGAAATCTGGATCAATGCCCCAGATAAGATCTTTGTGGCCCGCGCCGGGGTATCCGCCCGTGTTGATCTCACCATGGCAGAACAGGAGATCCACACCCTGGTCGAGCGGATGCTCTATGCCTCCGGGCGGCGCCTAGATCTTTCTACGCCTTTCGTTGATGCCCAGCTGCCTAGCGGAGAACGCCTCCACGTGACTATCCCCGATATCACCGCACGGTACTGGGCAATCAATATCAGAAAATATACGGTGCGGGCCCGCACTCTCAGCGATCTAGTCGATGTGCATATGCTGGAAACGCGGCAGGCAGCTTACCTGAGCGCAGCTATGGAAGCAGGGCGCAATATTTTGGTATCCGGATCTACCGGGGCGGGAAAAACTACGCTCTTACGGGCTCTGCTCGGCGCGGTACCGCCAACCGAACGTCTCATTAGCGCCGAGGAAGTGTTTGAGCTGGGTATCGACCTCCCCGACGTCGTCGCGATGCAGACGCGCCCGCCATCCCTGGAAGGGCGCGGCGCGGTAACTTTGCGGGACCTCGTGCGCGAAAGCCTACGTATGCGTCCGGACCGAATCGTCATCGGAGAAGTGCGCGGGGCCGAAGCATTCGATCTGCTTATCGCCCTCAATGCGGGCATTCCCGGAGCGTGCACCATTCACGCCAATAGTGCGCGGGAAGCCCTCACCAAACTGGAGATTCTGCCACTTCTCGCGGGAGAGAACATCACCCCGAACTTCGTGACGCCCACCGTTGCCGCAACCATCAACCTCGTTGTGCACGTGAGGCGGGAACCCCACGGGCAGCGCCGTATTTCCCAGATCTTGGAAGTCGCAGGTCTCGGTCCGGACGGCAGCATCCTCACGCGAGAAGCGGGGCGATCATGGGACTAATCGTTGGAGCTGTGATTGCCACCGGAGTCCTCACAGTTATTCAAGCGCTGGTCACGTCGAATCGCTCGGGTTGGCGGGATCGCTTGGGCTGGCTGGGGCGTCAAAGAAAGCCTCGCATCACGATTCCCACACGCAGGCTCGGGATGAGTGTGTGCTGCGGTCTTGGTCTGGCCCTAGGTACCTTGCTCATCACCGGTCATCCTTTCCTTGCTGCGGCCGGAGGGACGGTGGGAATCTGGTTACCGTTCTGGCATACGCGTCACGCTGGAAGAAAAGCACGGGATGCCCAGCGCCTTGCCTGGCCCGACCGCATCGATCAGCTGCTCTCCTCCCTGCGCGCCGGCCGCACCGTGCCCGAAGCTCTCCTCTATCTGGCCACCCGGCCGGATGCCTCTCCGACGCTGCGATCCTTTGCCACCCACCTGGAAACAACAGGTAGCTTCGAAACTTCCCTAACCCGCCTAAAAGATGCCTTCCGGGATCCGGTAACAGACCGGGTACTCGAAATTCTCCGACTGGCGGTGCGTTACGGTGGCCATGATCTGCCCCGCGTCCTCGAATCACTTGCGTTGTCCTTGCGCGCAGAAAACCGAGCTCGGGGAGAACTCCTGGCCCGCCAATCGTGGACCGTCAACGGGGCACGGGTGGCCGCTCTTGCCCCGTGGCTCGTTCTCCTCCTGCTCTCGACCCGGCCCGGCACGAGGGAGGCTTTCACCTCACCAACCGGGACCCTCATCCTGCTGGCTGGCTTAGGCGCCACGCTTGTTGCCTACGCACTTATGACACATCTGGGTCGTCTCCCCGAAGAACACCGCGTTTTAGCCGCTGCGCCTGCGCCCCGGGGAGTCTCCCCAGGGTTGTCTCCACCCGCCGGTCTCGATGCGGCATCGCCGGCGCACGCAGCAGCTAAGCCACCGTCCGCCTCGCTTATCTCATCCATATCGACTACTTCGGCTACTTCGACGGTTTCGACTACCTCAACTGCCTCGAGCACGTCGCCTGCTCCGCGGTGTCCCGGTCGCGGTCGGCGCGCCGCAGTCTAGAAGGGAGCATTTCCGTGGATTTCCCCCTTCCCGCACTCACCGGTAGCATCCTCGCGGCAGGTCTCCTCCTGCTGGCCTGGTGGTGGGCTTGGCCGGGCCCACCCCTGCTCTCACGCATCACACCATATTTAGGTAGTGCTCGCCCGCGCCTGCCTCATCGCATCATCAGAATTGCCTTGCGTGGCGCGGAAAAATTTGGTTCCACTCACGCGTCGGTTGCTCGCCGCCTCCACTGTTTAGGGGAGGGCGACGTCGCAGACTTCCGCTTTGCCCAGCTACGCGCGGGAGTGCTCGCGGCAGTAGCAGGGATCGGGTTAGGGCTAGCGTGCTTAGCGCGCGGACTACCCGCGGCGCTCGCGGCTGCCTGTCCTATATTTTTCCTGCTCGGTGCGATCCTCGTCACGGACTCCCACCTCACCGCGCGCCTGCGCCAGCGCGACAACGCTATCACAGCAGAACTTCCCGATATCGCCCAGCTCCTGAGCATCGCGGTAGGGGCGGGTACCAGCATCGGGGGTGCTCTCGAATATGTTGCGAGCTTTGCCGGCGGGGCCCTGGGAAAAGAACTGCGTCGCACCTTAGGGGATGTTTATGCCGGAGATCCGCTCACCACGGCGGTACGCCACTTGAGCGACCGTGTGCACAACCCGGCGCTACACAACCTCTGCGACGCGTTGCTAGCCACCCTCGCCCACGGATCTGCACTCACCGATACCCTGCGTGTGCAAGCAGAAGAAGCACGGGACTATGCCCGCCGCCAGCTCCTCGAACGCGGAGGCCGGCGCGAAATCCTCATGATGATTCCCGTTGTTTTCCTTATCTTGCCGTTCGTCGTGGTTATCGCCCTCTATCCGGGGCTGACCCGACTCACTTTCCTTCCCCTCACCTCACCGTAAACCGGAAATACTCAGCTCACGAAAGGAACCACTCATGCCCATGCCAACCCACAGCGCGCTTATCCACCCCGATATATCACCGGCAACGTGGGCCGGTTCGGATCCCCGCGAACGCGGGGACGTGCCCGGCTGGGTGCTCGTCACCCTCATGACCGTTGGCCTAGTTCTCGCTATCTGGGCGGTAGCCGGGCCGGCCCTCACGAACCTCTTCTCGACCGCCATCGAGCGCATCTCGAGTTTTTCATGAGGAAGATACGCGATGCCGCACATTCCTTTGCCGAACGCGGGGCCGCGGTCGTGGATTTCTGCCTCTTAGCTGGGATAGTTGCTCTTGCTGCCCTGGCGCTCGCAGTTCTTGGATCCCGCGTCTTCGCCATCGAACAGATACGTGATTGTGCAGCGCGAGCCGCACGCACGGGAGCGGTGCGCCACCTGAACTTGTCAGAGGTGGCACGGCAGGCCGAGTCAGACATCGGCGCCCGCCTGCCCGGGTGCCAGTGCACGGCCAACGCGAGCACGATCCGCATCGGGAGCGAAGAATTTCTCCGGGTAGAGATCAGCGGAAACTATTCCTCAATCCTGGGAACCAGCCGGGTTCGGCTACATGCACATGCGCATGTGCTCGACACAGATGCCACCACCCCGCGGCGGGCCAGCCCGTAACTCGCTACCTGACGCAACTAGCCAGCTGTCATGACTCGCCACCTGTCGCAATCCGCGACTTGTCGTAACCCACCACCCGAAAAGGAACACCGGTATGAAGCACCCTCGCCTTCCTCTCCCGCGGATCGACAGCGAAGAAGGGAACGGCACCTTGGAAGCCCTCGCGGTACTCGTCATGCTAGTTTTGCCACTCCTCATCTTCACCGTGGAAAGTGCCGAGATTACCCGCGCGCGGGCAGTAGCCGCCCGGGCGGCTCAGGAGGCAGCTCGCAGTTTCGCAACCGCGGATAGTACAGCGGCCGGAACCGCCCGCGCTCGGGCGGTTGCCCACGCAGTTGTGAGCGACGCCGCCATAAGCGACGCCGCCATAAGCGACGCCGCCATAAGCGACGCCGCAGCGAACGCCTCACCCCCGCAGATCTCCTGCTCCGCGCACCCGTGCCTGACTCCGGGAGCACACATCACCGTCACCGTGGAGGTATCCGTGCCGCTTGTTTATATCGGGCGGGCCGTCCTCATCGAGCAAAGCGCTTCCACAACCGTTGATCGTTTTCGACAGGCGCGGCCGTGACCACCCCGGCGAAAGCTCCCACACCTCGCGAACGCGGCAATATCCTCATCCTGGGCCTAGGAGTCTGGGCGGTCAGCGCCATCCTGTGCCTGGGGTTCATCTACCTCACCACCGTCCTCACCGCCCGGCATACACTCCAGGGACAGGCCGATTCTGCCGCGCTCGCGATCAGCCAAGAGATCGCACAGGAGTGCTACTTCAGTGCTGCATCCCTGGCCAATTGCCATCCCAGCACCGCCACCGTGCGCCAGCTCGCCGCCGCAATATTTCCTGCTGATCACGTCCTGCCAGATACCGGCGCGGATAGCGCCGGCGTCGTCGTCGCCATAGAAAAAACAGTACGGCTGCCGATAGTGGACCTGCCCGTTTCGATACGCGCGCAGGCCCGGGCGCGCCTTGACCTGAGGTAGCCTTATGCCGTGAGTGATTTTTCCGAACGTCTTGACCATCTGCGCAGTGTTTTTCACCAAATCGAAGCGGTGACCGATGTGGAGGGCCTCACCGCGCGCATCGCCGCGCTGACGGAAGAATCCGCCGCGCCCGGGCTCTGGGATGATACCGCTCGCGCCCAAGAAGTCACCTCGAAACTCTCCCACGCCCAAAGCGAACTGGAGAAACTCGAGACTATGCGCGCGCGTATCGAGGATGCCGGTGCACTCCTCGAAATCGCGCAGGAAGAAGAACTTTCGGATCCGGCTTCGGCTCGGGAAGTCTACGAAGCGCTCGGCGAAGAAATGACAGGCACCGAAAAAGCGCTGGAAGAACTCCATATCCGCACCCTGCTAGCCGGCAAATACGATGAGCGCGATGCCGTGGTGACCATTCGTTCCGGGGCCGGGGGAGTGGACGCGGCCGATTTCGCGCAGATGCTCCAGCGCATGTACCTGCGCTGGGCCGAACGCAGCGGTTACGCCACCAAAGTGCTCGATACCTCCTATGCCGAAGAAGCCGGGTTGAAATCCACCACCTTTGAGGTGAGCGCACCCTATGCCTACGGCACTCTTTCGGTGGAAGCGGGGACCCATCGGCTGGTGCGTATCTCGCCTTTTGATAATCAGGGTCGGCGCCAAACTTCCTTTGCTGCCGTCGAGGTTATTCCGCTTATCGAACAAACCGACCATATTGATATTCCCGATACTGATATTCGCATTGATGTGTTCCGTTCCTCGGGCCCGGGCGGCCAGTCTGTTAACACCACTGATTCGGCGGTGCGCATCACCCATCTGCCCACCGGCATCGTGGTATCGATGCAGGATGAAAAATCGCAGATCCAAAACCGGGCCGCGGCGATGCGGGTCTTGCAATCGCGCCTACTCCTTCTCAAACAGGAAGAGGAAGCGCGCGAAAAGAAAGAACTGCGCGGAGATATTAAAGCCTCGTGGGGGGACCAGATGCGGTCCTATGTGCTCCAGCCCTACCAGATGGTTAAGGATCTGCGCACGGGGTACGAATCGGGGAATACTGACGCTATTTTCGATGGTGATATTGACGGCTTCATCGACGCCGGTATCCGCTGGCGCGCTACCGGTGAGAAAGCGGGAGAAAAGGCGGGCGATAACGTGGGGGAGTAAACCGCGGGAGTTTCGCGGATCGTGCGGCGCGTCCCGCGCGATTTCGCGGCCTGTTCCGTAGGGTAAAGCACGATAGTAGTAATCTAAGGGCAAGTTTATGATCACATTTACCAAGGTGACGAAGCTCTACCAGAAGGGCGCGAAACCCGCGCTGGACTCGGTGAGCGCGGATATTGACCGCGGCGAATTCGTTTTCCTCGTGGGCCCCTCCGGTTCGGGAAAATCAACGATGCTTTCGCTCATCAACGTTGCCGAACGGCCAACATCCGGAAAAATTGAGGTGCTCGGTAAGGATCTCGCCACTGTTTCCCAGCGGCGCGTTCCTTTCCTGCGGCGCCGTATCGGTACGGTGTTCCAAGATTTCCGGCTCCTTCCCGATAAGAACGTGCACGATAACGTGGCACTCGCGCTTCAGGTCATCGGGGCTCCGCGCCACCGCATCCGCACCGAAGTTCCGGAAGTGCTGGAAATGGTGGGCCTGGACGGCAAGGAACGCCGCCGCATGAACGAACTTTCCGGTGGGGAACAGCAGCGCGTGGCTATTGCCCGCGCCATGGTCAATCGCCCGGAAATCCTCCTCGCTGACGAACCGACCGGCAACCTGGATCAAAATACCGGGCTGTCGATTATGCGCCTCCTGGACCGTATCAACCGCTCGGGCACCACGGTGGTTATGGCCACGCACGATGCCAGCGTCGTCAACCAGATGCGTAAACGCGTGATTGAGCTGGCCAACGGCGTGATCGTTCGCGATCAGGATCGCGGCCAGTACGGAGGAGGGCAACACTAATGCGCAGTCGTTTCGTCCTGTCCCAAACATTCAAGGGACTTATCAATAACAAGGCGATGGCTGCCTCGGTTTCCCTCGTCACCTTCGTTTCCCTCCTTTTTGTGGGCGCGGCAGCGCTACTCCAAACCCAGATCAGCCACCTGCGTGCCGATTGGTACAGCCAGGTGGAAGTCTCGGTGTTCATGTGCGCGGCAAATGACGCCACCGAACCATGCGCAGGTAACGAAGCCACTGAGGAACAAATCAAAGCTATCGATACCGCCCTGACCACCGAACCGCTTGCTTCCCAGGTGGAGCGCTACGAATTCGAGACTAAAGAAGAAGCCTTCGCCAATTACCGCGAACAAATGGGCGATTCGGTCTGGCGTGACACCGTCACCGCCGACCAAATGCAAGTTTCCTTCCGCGTCAAACTCCACGACCCGGAAAAGTACCAGGTGCTCGTGGAAGACCTCGGCAACCGCCCCGGAGTGCAGAGCGTGTATGACCAGCGCGAACAAATCGAGCCGGTTTTCGCCACGCTCAACCGTTTCACCGCGATTGCCGGCGGACTGGCCGCGGTCATGATCCTCACCGCGCTTCTCCTCATTCCTACCACGATTCGCCTTTCGGCAATGTCGCGGCGTAACGAAACGGGGATTATGCGCTACGTGGGCGCCTCGAATTTCTTCATCGAGCTGCCCTTCATTCTCGAGGGAATTATCGCCTCACTCGTTGGCGCGATTTTCGCGGTCGGAGGGCTGTGGCTGGCAGCGAAATTCCTGCTGGAAGACTGGATTTCCCAATCGCTGCCGTGGATTCGGGTGATTGGCGTGAGCGAAGCCCTCCAGGTGGCGCCCTGGCTGCTTATCGGTTCGGTAGTGGTGTCCGGCCTGGCGTCCTGGATCGCTTTGCGCAGGTACGCACGCGTGTAACGGAGGTGGGGCGACGGTGCCGCGGCGTCGTCGCTCACCATGACGGTACGGTCGCTAACAGAGATACATATAGGAAAGGTGATCCGGTGAGAATCGGGAGCAGACGATGGCTGGGGGTGCTGGCAGCAGGTGCGCTGGGCGTCGCCGGGTTAGCGACGCCGGCGCGTGCCGATGACCGCGACGACCTCGTCCGCCAGCAAGAACAGCAGGAAGCGGAAATTGAGAATCTGCGGTCCTCCCTCGAGGGTGTGGACGTGGATTTGCAGAACGTCTACCTCAAGCTGCAAGAAACGCAGGCGCAGGTTCCCGGGGCGCAGGCCGCATTATTGCAGGCGCAGAACGACGCCGCAGCAGCCCAGCGCGAACAAGAAAAGATCGGTGCGCGCCTGGATGCCGCCGAAGGCGAACTCGATTCCATCACCACTTCCATTGCGCAAGGAGAGAAGAAACTGAGCGAAACGCGCGATAACCTCGGTGAGATCGCGCGCTCCGAATACCGCGGGGATAACCGGGTTTCTACCGTGGAGCTCCTCATCGGCGCGAAGTCGAGCGCGGATTTCTTCAATGCGCTTTCCGCGAATCAAGCTATTACCCGGGTGCAATCCCAAACTCTCACCGACGTCACCCAAACAACGGCGGCTAACCGGACTCGCGCCCAGCGGCAAAAGGCAGTGCAGGGGGAGATCTCCCAGCTCAAGAGCCAGGCGGATGCCGCCGTGGCGGAAAAGAAATCCAAAGAGGCAGCCGCCGCGGCCCGCACGAAGGAACTCGCGGATCTCGAAGCTTCCGTCACGCAGCAATCCCAAGCCCTGGAGGCGCGGCGCGGGGAATTCCAGAACTCGCTTTCGGCCATGAACGCGGCCCGCGATGATACCGCCGCGCAGATTGCCCGCATTGACGAAGAAAACCGGCGGCGTGCCGCGGAAGCAGCAGCCCAGGGCGGCGGGGGAGGTGCCCCGGCGGCGCCTCCGGCGGCCTCCGGAGCACTCATCCCACCGGTGCCCGCACCGCTGTATGTGACCTCGCCCTTCGGGATGCGGGTCTATCCCTTCGACGGCGGCTGGTGGATGCACGAGGGCGTGGACTTGCGTTCAGCCTGCGGTAACCCGCAATATGCGGCGGCGGCTGGCGTGGTGGCTGCGGTGCGGCCGGCCTCCGGTAATGGCACGCACGGTAACCAGGTCATTCTTAACCTTGGCTATATCAATGGCTCGTCCTACGTGGTGGTTTACAACCACCTCTCTGGCTTCAACGTGTCCGTGGGGCAGAGCGTGGGCCAGGGCGATGTGATCGGTTGGACGGGAATGACGGGCATGGTCACCGGCTGCCACGTACACTTTGAGGTGTGGCAGGACGGCGTGGTCATCGACCCGATGTCCCTGCCGGGATTCTACGAATAACGCGCCGGAAACGCTGGAGCCCTGGCGAGCCCTGCATATTGGCTAGCCCAGCGCGTTAGCGCAGCTGACCACCTAACCGCGAATCGACGAATGAGGATGTCATGACACAAGCACACGGCTCGACCGATCCCGCTCCCACCACCGCTGCGGCCTCGCACGTGCCTGACACCGCGTCGGAAGCAGAAGAACTGGTCCAACCTCGGGTGATGGAGGAGGACGCGGTTCCGGCCGGTGCGGAAACACCGGTTGCAACCACCGAGGTAAGCTTCGGTTCGCCGCGTCAGGACGCACCCGCGTCTGGTTCGCCCGATGTGCACGCGCCGACGAAGAAAAAGCAGAAGGCAGATGTGAGCGAATATTCGCGGCGGCAATTGGAGAAGCGCTACGCGCGCGGGCAGCGTAAAGCCACGGCCTACGAGGTGCTCACCGGGGTGCTGGCGCTCGTGCTCGCCTGGTTCGTGTGGGATCGAGCTGCTATCACCGATTCGCCTTACGCGGTGGGGACGCTGCTTTTCGCGGTCGGTTTCGCGGCGCTCATTGTGCTGGCGATGGTACGCCGCATGATTAATACGATCTCTACGCGGCGGGGGATCGCGGTGGCCGGGGTAGCTACCGGCGTGACTACTTTTGTTATTGGATTGATTGTCACCTTGACGGTTAACACCGATGCGGCAGCTGCGCCGTCGTTCTTCACCGATCATCTACTGGACGTGAGCGCGCCGGCGGTGGTGCTGCTGGCCGGAACCCTTGTTTTTGTATGGCTCCTCATCACTGACCAGCGCGAGCTTAAGGATTAGAACGGAGAAAGCCCGAGTGGCGAAGAAAAAAGCGGGGAAGCTGAGCGCGGCCCAGCAGGCGAAAGCCGCGGCCGATGCACATCAGGTGATCGCGCGCAATAAGAAAGCGCGGCACGACTATTTCATTGAGGACACCTTTGAGGCGGGGATGTCGCTATCCGGCACCGAGGTGAAGGCGCTGCGCATGGGGCGGGCCTCGCTGGTGGATGGCTGGATTGAGGTGGACCGCGGGCAGGTGTACGCGCACGGGATCAATATCCCGATTTACGCGATGGGGACGTGGACGAATCACGCGCCCACCCGCAAGCGGCGCCTGCTGCTGCACAAATCGGAGATTGAGAAGCTGGCGCGGGCGGTCGAGGCGAAGGGGTATACGATTGTGCCCCTCGAGCTGTATTTCGTGCGTGGGCTCGCCAAGCTGGAAATCGCGGTGGCCAAGGGTAAGCAGGAATGGGATAAGCGCGAGACGATCCGCCGGCGCGAAGCAGACCGGGAGGCGCAGCGGGCGATGTCTGCTGCCCGGCGCCGCGAAGGGCTGGTGCGGTAGCTCAATACAAGTTGCAAACCCGCGATAAACAAAACTGCGCGTCGTTTTCCTTAGGCGAGTTGGTGCGGGTTAGCGGTGGAATTGCTCCGCTTGTGTGGGGAAGAGAAGCTGGCGAGCATGTTCCAACCGGCATTACGAGAATTACCCCCGCCTACGCGGGGAAGAGCACCGGCTACAGCCGCCGGTGGATTAGCGTATGGAATTACCCCCGCTTGCACGGGGAAGAGCTTGAGTGAGGGCCGCGGCGCTCGATAGGCATAGAATTACCCCCGCTTGCGCGGGGAAGAGCGTACGCTTTCTTTCTCAGCTGCTTTAGCTTCGGAATTACCCCCGCTTGCACGGGGAAGAGTACTCATGATGAGCTTGTAGCGTGGCTTGCTAAGAATTACCCCCGCTCGCGCGGGGAAGAGGAGAGCTGAGTGTGCAGCGCTCGGAGGATATCGGAATTACCCCCGCTCGCGCGGGGAAGAGCTGCGCGCAGCTCCACCACCTCAGTATTTTCAGGAATTACCCCCGCTCGCGCGGGGAAGAGACGGCGTCCACGCCTTGCGGGTGTGGCTCGCCGGAATTACCCCCGCTCGCGCGGGGAAGAGCACTTCTCGCACGTCCCGCGCGGCGTATGCCCGGAATTACCCCCGCTCGCGCGGGGGAAGAGATGGCAGGCGACCTAGTACGCGCTAACTGCCCGGAATTACCCCCGCTCGCGCGGGGAAGAGGTGAGGGTGATGGAGGTTTTTCCGAGGCCCATGGAATTACCCCCGCTCGCGCGGGGAAGAGCCCATAGCAGACCCTCACGCGCCTTACCGGGTGGAATTACCCCCGCTCGCGCGGGGAAGAGTCCCGGATTTCCACACCCGCGGGAATTTCCCCGGAATTACCCCCGCTCGCGCGGGGAAGAGTCTCCGGGTGCGAGAGGAAAACAAGGGGGAGAGGAATTACCCCCGCCTACGCGGGGAAGAGGCTAAGATCGATGAGATCATCACCGGGGATAAGGAATTACCCCCGCCTACGCGGGGAAGAGATCGATACGCGCGGGCGCGTCGTCGTCGCTGAGGAATTACCCCCGCCTACGCGGGGAAGAGGTTAGTTCGAGTTCTTTCATTAAGGTTTCGAGGGAATTACCCCCGCCTACGCGGGGAAGAGACTGCCTGACCTGGTCGTTTATTGGCGAAACCCCCGAGAATGGCAACGGAACAGAGTTCCAGATTTGCGGATCTCTATGAGATGCGCCGGTGCGCTAGGTGCGACGATCAAGTCAGTTCCCACCTTTAGCGGGAATCCGCGCCCGGAACGCTGCTTACAATATGAAAAACTGTCTGGGCGAGGCCTCCCAGGTGCAGTCCTTCGCGGCCATGACCCAGCGCGATCAAAACCTCGGGGACGAGCGCTCAACCAGGCTCATCGAGGTGGAAACCACCCGCCTGATTGTGTGCGGCGATCCGGATATTATCCCCGGTGCGTGGACGGGGAACCCCGAAGATTTGAAGAAGCTACGCGGCAGCGACCGCGAGGGCATACGCCGAGCCTTACGCGCATCCGTTCCGGTTACCGTCACTAGCGGCGCGAAAACACTGTTTACAAATGCGGAATCGCTTGAAAACGCACCGTCGCTGCTATGCCGTTACCACGTTTTAAACGACGGCGCAGCTCATTACGACCCGCTCATCGGGCTCGTTGTGCCGGATAGCATTCCGGATCCCCACCGTTCTGGCACGCCCGCGCTGCATGCCACCGGAAAGGAGTAAACATGGCTTACTCAGATGAGGCTCTGGCCTTCCGCACTATCAAGGCGAACGAGCAGGTGCGCCTTGAGGACCGGGTCTCCTTCCTCTACCTCGAATACGTGCAGATCCGCCAATCGCGCACGGGCGTAGTAGCCTACGATGCCGGCCGGGAAGGAAAGAATGGATCCTTGGAAGGCACCCGTGCCCGGGCGATCCAACTCCCCGTAGCCGGGTTAGCAGTGCTTACCTTGGGTCCCGGAACCTCGATTTCGAGTGCGGCGCTTACCTCCTGCGCCCGCGCCGGAACAACCGTTCTTATCACGGGCGGGGGAGGAGTACCCCTGTATACTCACGCTACGCCGCTCACCTCGAGCGCACGATGGGCCATTGCACAAGCCCGGCTGGTGAGTAATGAAGCCCGGCAGCGCGAAGCTGCGCTCGTGCTCTACAAAAAACAGCTGGGTGTGGAGAATGCGCCTGGCAGTTCTATTGCCACCATGCGCGGGCTGGAGGGGCAGCTCATGCGCAATACCTACCGCACGATGGCAGCAAAATATGGAACCGGGAGCTTCGCACGTGATACTTCCTCGGACGACCCGGTCAATGCCGGCCTGAACTTGGCGAATTCAATACTCTACGGGTGCGCAGCTTCCGTGTGCGCGGCACTGGGGATCAACCCGGCACTGGGGATTATTCACCGCGGCGACGCGCGCTCCTTACTTTTTGACCTCGCGGATCTGTACAAACCGAGCGTGACGATTCCTCTGGTGTTCGCGGCCGCGCGTGAAGAAGACCCCATGATTGCCGTTCGCAAAGCGGTGCGGAGAGCTATCGTAGACCACCGCATTCTTCCCGATATGCTCGCCACCATCATGGACATCCTCCAGCCTTTCCTCCCCGCACGCGACGACGACCGACTCATCTCCGGTAATAACGTTGAAGTTTCCGGCCACATCCAGTACGGATAAGGAGGCTGTGTTGTTCGTTGTTGTTAATGCGGTCGCCATCCCAGATCACCTGCGCGGATACTTGAGCAGGTTTCTTTCCGAGGTGACCACCGGATTATACGTGGGAGTTGTTTCCGCGCGAGTGCGGGACAATTTGTGGGAACGTGCCGTATCCGCCGCAGGTTCCGGCAGCCTCACTCTTATTTATAACGACGCCGCCCGTGAGCAAGGCTTCGCGCTACGCAGCACGGGAACCGGCAGTCGCCCAGTCCTTGATCTGGTCGGCATGCTGCTTATCGGGATGGGTGCGGAGGATGCAGTTGCTACGGAAGAAGTTGGCGTCGATCTGCCGGGTGCTTCGCTCAGCTCTCCTGATTCGGTTAGTAATGCGCCGATTCATCGCGAACGGAGGAGCCGGGTTCGCAAACGCACGGTCACTATAGCCAAACGGGATAATCGGGGGCACGAGCCTGTATCCGATAAAGATAGGCATGCCGGAATAAGCTAAATTTAAGAGGTGGGAACTAACGTGGTTGTTACGCTCGGCGAATCGGCGTATCTCCCGGCGAGCCGCAAATCTGGAACTCTGTTCCATTGCGATTTCCGGGTCCGCCACCGATAAACAACCAGGTCAGGCAGCTCTTCCCCGCGCGAGCGGGGGTAATTCCCACCGGCCGCGGCCCGCGGTAGTGAGGGGGATCTCTTCCCCGCGCGAGCGGGGGTAATTCCATTAGTCAATCACGCTCATTTCTTCTATAGCTCTCTTCCCCGCGCGAGCAGGGGTAATTCCGTTGCTCAAGTAATGGAACGCTTGCAAACTAACTCTTCCCCGCGCGAGCGGGGGTAATTCCGCGAAGCAATTAGCGAAGTGTGGCCCGGTTGCCTCTTCCCCGCGCGAGCGGGGGTAATTCCGAAGCCGCCACGGCCGTAGGTCTCTCGGCTAACTCTTCCCCGCGCGAGCGGGGGTAATTCCCCGCCGTGTTTGGTGGCCGCTACCTCACGCAACTCTTCCCCGCGCGAGCGGGGGTAATTCCTCATTCGAGTGTGCCGAATCGCATCGCATCGGCTCTTCCCCGCGCGAGCGGGGGTAATTCCATCGCCCGCGGTGGTGGAATCCTCGTCTATACCTCTTCCCCGCGCGAGCGGGGGTAATTCCTCTCAAGTAATTGAGACTTTCGCCGAAACCGTCTCTTCCCCGCGCGAGCGGGGGTAATTCCAGTGGCCGCTGACCTCATCGATGTGCTGCCGACTCTTCCCCGCGCGAGCGGGGGTAATTCCGGGCGTCTTGTTCGTCGCCCGCGCGTCTACCACTCTTCCCCGCGCGAGCGGGGGTAATTCCTTCGAGCCCGGCCTGATCACGCATTGCCTGGTCTCTTCCCCGCGCGAGCGGGGGTAATTCCTATTTTTCGCCCTGGCGGTGTCACGTCGTCGACTCTTCCCCGCGCGAGCGGGGGTAATTCCCGGCCCATTCGCCACGACGGTGACAGACTCAACTCTTCCCCGCGCGAGCGGGGGTAATTCCGGTAAAGGGATTCTTTAGCGACCTCTGGACGACTCTTCCCCGCGCGAGCGGGGGTAATTCCCCGAATCACTATCACCGCTGACCCTAGCTATACTCTTCCCCGCGCGAGCGGGGGTAATTCCTTACCCGCCTGCGCGGGGAAGAGCGGTGCGTACTCTTCCCCGCGCGAGCGGGGGTAATTCCCACTGAGGGTCGCCGGGCGGTAGCGATCATTGCTCTTCCCCGCGCGAGCGGGGGTAATTCCGCGATCTGCCCATGCCGCCTCAATATCGATACCTCTTCCCCGCGCGAGCGGGGGTAATTCCTGATTGAAAGGCTTTATTGTGGAACACATGTTCTCTTCCCCGCGCGAGCGGGGGTAATTCCCACCAGCTCGCCATCAACCCATTGATCTTGCGCTCTTCCCCGCGCGAGCGGGGGTAATTCCGACCGCGCAAACCTGGGACGCACTCGCCGACACTCTTCCCCGCGCGAGCGGGGGTAATTCCCTTGTGTTTTTGGATTATCGGGAACATGGCGTCTCTTCCCCGCGCGAGCGGGGGTAATTCCGTTGGTGCCAGTGCCCATTTTTTGGGTGGAGCCTCTTCCCCGCGCGAGCGGGGGTAATTCCACCCTTACTTATGACGACCTCACACCTTTCCTCTCTTCCCCGCGCGAGCGGGGGTAATTCCGAGGATTCCACCGCGGGCGGCGATGTTGCAGACTCTTCCCCGCGCGAGCGGGGGTAATTCCATACCACACCACGCCACAGGTGGCGGCGAAAACTCTTCCCCGCGCGAGCGGGGGTAATTCCAACCGCCGTCATCTCTTCACCATCTTCCAAGCCTCTTCCCCGCGCGAGCGGGGGTAATTCCGGGGAAATTCCCGCGGGTGTGGAAATCCGGGACTCTTCCCCGCGCGAGCGGGGGTAATTCCTATAGCCGAAAACTCCAGCAACGCATCCTCAACTCTTCCCCGCGCGAGCGGGGGTAATTCCTATCAACGGTAATTACATCGGTAAGGGGGAAACTCTTCCCCGCGCGAGCGGGGGTAATTCCCTGGATCCACGTCCCCTTGGTCTTCGCGTATTCTCTTCCCCGCGCGAGCGGGGGTAATTCTATGTGGCTGGTGTGGATAAGGCGTCCCGTGAGCTCTTCCCCGCGCGAGCGGGGGTAATTCCCAAAGAAATTACTCAGAAAGATTGAGGATGAGCTCTTCCCCGCGCGAGCGGGGGTAATTCCGGGTAGCCGCTTGAGCCACGCCGCCCGCGCGGCTCTTCCCCGCGCGAGCGGGGGTAATTCCTTCGTTTGGCCAGAGGCGTCAGCCGGGTTATGCTCTTCCCCGCGCGAGCGGGGGTAATTCCTGGGCCGTAATAGCTGCATCCGTGGTGGGGCTTTTCCCGATGCGGCCTGTGCTATTCCGCTAGCGCTATGTACTCAGCGCACGCTGTCGTTCCGGGTGAGAGGAGATACATATCCTCAAGTATTCACGTAGCACCTTCAAGGAGCACATCCAATTTTGGAGGAACGTTGGAAATCGACGGCCGCGGTATTACGCCATTATAGGCGGCCCCTACCTATTCGGAATCCCGGGTTATCGAAGACCGTTCGCCGAAATGACCAACCGGACGGTCCGGTCTGCATGCATTACTTTCATGGAAGTTTTACTCGGTGTGATGTAGTCGACGAACCAGGAGTCACCGTAGTTCCAGGTTTTCGCGGGCAACGTGAGGATCGGTGAATATGCACAGAAGTTATCTCTAAGTTCGCCTAGAGTTCCCGCTGGGGCGCTACCGAAGGCAATAACGTTGTTACGATTTGTGTCCTCCTGCTTGTATACGCCAATATCTACATTTTCTAGCAGGGAACAGGTGCCGTCCCCGTTGTTTTTTGAGTTGCTAAAAGGTGTCTTGTCAATGATGCTTATTTCGAGATTTTTACCCTTGTATTTATTGAACGAGGCCGTTGCTGTAGGAGTCGGCGTCGGCTCGTTGGAGTTGCTAGCGCTGCTGCAGCCGGTGAGGACAAGAGCGGTGAGGATAGTTAGGACAATCTGCCGTTTCACGACCTCAATTTTACTCTCGGTTCGCCGAGCCGAACGATGCTACAAGTCCTGCCATTATTATCGCTGACTGTAACCATTCACCTCTCCGGCCACACATCGTTGATATTCAGAATCGTCCAGACTCCATACTCATCAATACTGTGGATGGTAGGTCCGATGTAATTCAAGGATTCGGACGCGCTACTAGTGTATTCTTTCGGATATTGCAGCTCGCAGGTCTCCACTACTCGGTAGCCGTTGCTGATATCAATGAGTGTGATGATTGGTTTACCACGCCAGGACCAAATAAGAACGCGGGAACCGGAGATTGCCACGCCAGGCACCCCCTCGAAATCTCTTTGAGTATCTACAAAACGAGTGACCTCGTGATTTTCAATCGTGACAATGGAACACGATGTACTTGGGAGAACAACCACCCGATCCGCGTCAAAGTTCATGGAGGACATGTGGAACATCGTTGCGTAGAAAGCGTCCCGATCACCAAAATGCGGCCGTAATTCATCCATGGTGGGATAAACCCATATCGGTTCGAGCTTGCTATTCCAATGAACCAGGCCGGTAACCCTAATTGGTTCACGATAGTGCCGGTCTGGGTGATCGCTCGGATATTCGGGACCCCAATGCAAACTCTCACCTATGCCTTCGTCGAAGTAGCTGGTCCAGAAGGTGCCGTCGCTCAGCGCTTGCACTTTGTCTATAGCATCCCCAACAGTCCCGCTTCTGATTAGTTTGCCTTCGACATCGTAGATGAAAGCGTTGTGGTGAGCACGGTTATCCGCTGCGTACCATCGGCACCGTGACCCGACAAGAAGAAAAGCTCCCGAAGGTAAGGATTGGATACTGGGGAAGCAAACCGGGAATCGAAAAATAGGTGTTTTCTGGATAACTTTGCCACCGGCATTGGTTGCGTCCGTTAGTGTGGTGTATCTGTATCCCGCGGTGATCCTCGTGTCGGTATACACAAAGGCGACCATCGCGGGTACCTTTCGAATCAACTCCTACCTATCCTCGAAAGGAGATACCCCGCAA
>NZ_QDIE01000015.1 GCF_003957255.1 Actinotignum sanguinis | reverse complement strand
ATGTGGATATCCCGGTGTTTGTCAAGTATGCAAGGCTATTGAGGCCGGAAAGCTCAACGACCCGGACTTTGTGTTGGTATAGCGAGGGAAAGTCTGGGTATTAGCAACCATTTCTGTCTATTTACCCGCAAGCTGGCTCACACGCCCCGCAGTAATGCCGAGAGCCGACGCAATGTCCCGCGTAGAGTACCCTTCCTCCCGCAAAACATGTATGGAATGCAAAGTCGCTTCTTGCAGACGCGCCTGTTCAGCTCGGAGCTCAAGGCGCCTGTTCGCGATTGCGAACGCCACGTTGAGCTCCGGACTCAGGCCTTCCCCAGCTTCCAACTGGATATTAAATTTAGCTCCGCTGGGTAAATCTGCAGCAAGAACGATTGCGTCCACCATTCCTTCGCACAGTTTTTTGAGAGTGGGGGCAAAGTCTACCGCTTCGGGATATTCAGCACACTGCCCAAGCCAGTCGCTTTCTTCGCGGGTTACGGTAACGCGATAGGTTCTCATGTTGTGAGCCACCCTTTCCCAAGTATTGGAGCGAGTTGTTTTTCGATAGTTTTCAAGGTTCCGATGCGAATGCCGTAACTTCCGTGTTGTGGAACGGTTGCGAAAACGGTTCGTCCGTCGCGCGTGAGCTTGTAGCGGCGATGTGAGCCTTCTTGCCGGACACACTCGCCTCCCGCTCACTCAATGCGTTTGTTGATTCCTCTCGCCTTCGCGCCCATAAATTTAGTAACTAAACACCAGTGTGTCAAGTCGCTAAACACTCCGACCTACCGGGCCACCAGCAGGGCAGGGTTGTTTTTCCGAGGTGTACTGCGCGTGTACGACAAATGCAGTACAGCTCTGACAACACATAGCACCCCCGCAGGGACGCGTGTGACTCGTGGGGAACTTGTGGGGTACATCGAAATTTGGGAACTTAGGGCACGTCGAAAATAGCGGTTTCAGCCTCACTCTCAGCTCACTCTCAGACCAGCCGTCACAGCCGTCACGGCATAAGCGCCGCGGGGCGGGAAACTTCTTCAGCTTCCCGCCCCGCGTCCATCCATTTATTTATTGAGGCCGACCCAGCTCCCACCCCGGCCCGTACCTTATGTGGCAAAGTCCGGGCCGCCTAGCTGCGCCGTCGTGCTACACCATGCTGCTACTAGTTGCTAGCGTGCGTACCGTCTGCGCCGTGCGAAGCGCCGTGCGAAGCATCGCGCGAAACGTCCGCGCCGCGCGCGCTATCCGCAGCCTCCGGACCGCGGGCACCGCTCGCACCTTCCGCAATCCCCGCAATTTCCACGAGATCCGCAAGCTCCGGGGCACTCTGCACCCGCTGGCTCGCCGGCGTGCGCGCGAGCTTGCCATCAGGCTGCACATCCCAGGACCGCTCCAGGTGACCTTCCACAACTTCGGTACCTGCCGGGGCCGAGGCCGGCGTCGCCGGTTCGAGGGACGTACCGCGCAGGCGCGATACCGCGCGCATGCAGTGGTAGATGATAATGGCACCGAAGGAACCAAGCGCGATCCCCTCAAAGACCATATCCCCCACCACCCAGGTGTAGTTCGCGATCGCAACCACCATCGCCACCGCGGCGGTATTGAGATTGACCGGGTCGGAGAAGTCCACGCGATTCTGCACCCAGATACGCACCCCGAGCATCCCGATCATGCCGTAAAGAATCGTGGCCGCCCCGCCAAGAACCCCGGGAGGAATCGTCGCAACAACCACACCGAACTTCGGGAACATGGACAGCAGCAGGGCAGTCACCGCCGCAACGATGTAGGCCGCGGTCGAGTAGACGCGGGTCGCGGCCATCACGCCGATGTTTTCCGCGTACGTTGTGGTACCCGATCCCCCGCCGGCACCGGCGAAGACGGTGGACAGGCCGTCAGCGAACAGGGCGCGGCCGGTCACGCCGTCCAGATTACGCCCGGTCATCGCGGACACCGACTTCACGTGGCCCACGTTCTCCGCAATAAGCACCAGCACCACCGGTACGAACAACCCGAGGGTGGACACGTCGAAAGCCGGGGCGTGGAAGGTGGGGATACCCACCCAGCTGGCATCGCCAATCGCGCTGAAGTCCACTTCGCCGCGGATGCAGGCGCACACGTAGCCGATAATGACGCCGATAAGGATGGACAGGCGCCCGATAATGCCCTTGAAGAGCACCGTCACCGCGAGCACCGCCACGATAGTGACGACCGCCGTCACCGGCGCCGCCTTGACGTTATTCCAGGCCGCGGGAGCCAGGTTGAAGCCGATAAGAGCCACGATCGTGCCGGTCACCACCGGGGGCATGAGCTTATCGATCCACCCCGCACCGAAAACCATGACGATGAGGCCGACCACCAGCAGGGCCGCGCCCGTCGAAATAATGCCACCCTGCGCGAGCGCCATCCCGTGCGAATCAATGGGTCCGCCGCCCTGGGTGTAGCCGGTCACCGCACCGATGGGCGCGATGAGGGCAAAAGAAGAGCCCAGGTAACTGGGCAATTTTCCGGCGGTAATAAGGATAAAAAGAAGGGTTCCGCATCCCGTGAAGAACAATGTCGTCGAAGGATCGAAACCCGTTAGTAGGGGAACGAGGAACGTTGCGCCAAACATTGCAACAACGTGCTGCATTCCAATGCCGATTGTGGCTGGCCACCCCAGCCGTTCGTCCGGTTGAACCACCTCACCCGGCGCGATGCGCACACCGTCGCCGTGAAGTTTCCATACTTGTGCCATGAATGCTCTCCTCGTTGCTCTTCGCGCGGGTTTACCCGCACATCAGAAGGAATGGGTTCGCAATCTCGCAGTGGCGACCGGGGTACCGCGTGGCGACCGGCCCGTCCACACTCGTTTGAACCTGAATTAGTGTATGGCTTTTTGTGGGCACCGCAAGTCCCGCGCGGCTCGCTTCACAGGTGCGACGACGCCGCTACCGCTCAAAAACTAGGTAAACACTACGTAAACGAGGGGAGATGGGATGTGTCACAATGCCTGCATGAGCATACACCTGAGTAGCCAGCGCACCCACACCACTTAGCCGCCGCGTGCTGGCACCTGCCCCACCACACTCACGCGCACGGCAATGCGGGCTATCTCCCAGCGCGCGCAGCTGCTTTTTTGGGGCCGGTGAACTAGCGTTAAACCCGTGACCCAGCAGCATCTTGGGCCCCGCGAGGCCTACCGTCGTAAGATCCAGCAGCGCCAGACCGTGGTGTTCAGCATCGTGTCCGGGGCGCTCGCGATTGTTTTTGCCCTTTGCCTGCTCATCTGGCTCGGCATTATCCCTTCCCCGCTCAATAAGGAATTCGCCGCCGATCCGGATCCCGATGAAGTCACCATCCCCTGCCTGAGTGCTCCCACCGCCCCGCTGGAGCTCTCGAAAATTAACGCGAATGTGTATAACTCCACGTCCTCGAGCGGACTTGCGGCGGAAGTTGCGCATAACCTCGCGGAAATGGGGGTCACCGTAGGAACGACGGCGAACTGGCCAGCCGGTGTAGATAAATATGGTGCTATTGTGCAGGCCGGCCCCGATGGCCTGGCTGCTGCCTACACCCTAGCCACGTACATTCCTGATTCGGTGGTGGGGTTCTCTAATGACACCACGGGCCAAACAGTCACGGTGATCCTGGGTGAGAAATTCGATGCGCTGCGCAGCCCGGAAGATGCGGCCGCCCAGCTCACCGACGGGCAACTCACCTCCCCGGAAAGCTGCGTGCCGGTCAGCGAAGCGCGGAAGTAGGCGGCACTTTTAGGTGCCCGGCACGGCTCGCGCAGGGCTCCTACACGGCTCCCGCAGGGCTCCCGGCCGGCGTGTGCTTTGCGCGAGGCTAGTTTGCGCGCACCGCGTTATTTTCCGGCCACCGCGCCCGGCCCGAGGTGATCATCGCGGTCCGAGTACAGCACGGTGAAGCGCTCCACCACCACATCACCCGCCGGATTGAATTCCAGCCCGGTGGCTGCCGCTTCCGTTCGGAAAAACTCCGCGTGGGCAGCGCGCCAGCTCTCTAAGCTGCCATCTCCTTCCCCTTCGGCCAGCGCGATATCCGCGCCCACCTCCGCGAAGGGCATAACTTCCACGCTATCGGTGCGGATAAGGGCACGCGGGCGCTCCGCCCCATCCAGCACAATCGCTAAATCACCTTTTTCGGGAAGCGGCACCTCTTCGGCGCGGTAGCTATCCGCCCAGCTCGACGTCGCAGTTTTCTTCCCCGCCACGATAAGCTCCGCGATCTCGGTGGCTTCCGCCGCGGTGAGCCCGAAGCTACAAGCTGGCGGCCGGAAAGCGGAAATCGATTCGCCGCCCGTGATGACTTCGAGCGGGTTGATTTTCCCGCGTGTGACAGCACGGGCCCAAAAAGCTTCGAGGAAGCCTTCTACCTGGGTGTTTTCACTCATGGGGATCCTCCTCGGAAGGTTCGGATGCTTGTGTGGCGAGGCTCGGGTTGAGACCTTCGGCCTCTAGGGCGGCGTTGAGCCACTGGGTGGTAAGAATGCGCACCAGGGCATTCGCGCCCAGTGCCCCGCCCGCGATGGTCAGCGCACGATACCCGCGTTTATTCCAGCGCCGCGCCCCGGCGATAACCATCGCCAAGCCCAGCCCGGCCTGCGCCGACGAAATAATCTCCAGCAGGCGCGGATGATCCAGGTAGAGACGCCGATATACCTTCCACATCCCGGCAGGGGCGGAACCGTAGCCGGATACCTCATACGCCAGGGATGCTTTCATGCGCTCCGGGAAAGCCTGCGGCGTGAAAACGGTAGCCTCCGGAATATCCGCGGCTTCCCGCTCCCCGCGCAGCACTTCGCCCACCGCCGCCGGCAGGCCCAGCACCTCGAGGAAACGCGGCACCGCTTCCGATACCGGAGCGGTAAGCGCCTCGGTCAGATCCCCGGCATCTACCTCGGGGAAATCATCGAGGATACGCCGCACCCGCGCACCCGCGCCGAGTTCTTCCCGGGAAAAAGCCGCGGCGGCGCTATTGGCCTCCACGTGCGGGAGATCCTGGAGGGTATCAAGCCATTTCCAGTAGGTAATCCCGGAGTTCTGCCGGATGACCAGAACAGGGTTGCGCCAGCTCGGCGCCGCCCCCGCGGTGGATAGCACGATGACGAAACCGGGCCGCCGCCCGATCTCCGCATCGCGGGCCAGGGGGACATCTGTCACCATCACATTGGCGTTCCCGTGTTCCAAAACCGCCACCGGCTTTTTGATCCGCGCCGCCAAGCCCGGCACTCGCGCGAAAGGCACATCGGAAATGGCGACCATGGGACCGTTGTGCATGGTGGGGATTTTGCCTTCGTCCCCGGGCAGCAGCGGGGAATCAGAGACCGGCGCATTCTCGCCGGTTTCCCCCGCGGCCGGATCCGCCGCGGCAGCGGCGGCGTCGTCGTTGTGAAGATGAGCATCCGCATAGGCGAGATCCGCTTCGGTCACATCCACCTCACCCAAATCAATATTCGGGTACACGACGTAACCATCCACTTCAATGTGAATTTTGCGCAGCTCATGATCCATTTTTTGAGCGAAATCCACGAGGTTGAGGCCGGGCACAATCCCGGGCTCCTCCGCCTCCGCGCCCGCCTCCGGTTCCTCCTGAGTGGGCGCGCTCTCCGCATACTCCTCGCCCGCGGCACCCGCAAGCCCGGCTCCGGACTCCGCGGCGGCACCCGCCTCCAACACGCTCCGGATCGTGGCCACGCGGCGCCGTTTCCCGGTCACCGCGATCTCAAAACGGAAAATATCGCCGTCGTGATCCCCGCGGACCACCACGCCTTCGCGCGCGAAGAAATCTTCCAACTGGGCGGGGCTGGTCAGGCTCTGGTCGAGCCGCTGCACCTCACCGCGAACCGGCCTCCACTGATACATTGTCCCCTCCGTTCATCCGTGCCCGGATCCGATCGACCTGGTAGAGCGAAATTCCCGTGGCGACCGCAGCGTTGAGTGATTCCATGCGCGCGGCGATAGGAATCGAGGCAATCACATCGCATTTATCGCGAATCAGCCGCGCCAGCCCGCGCCCCTCCGAGCCGGTCACCAGCACCAGCGGGGTATCGGCCAGGCTGAGGTTCTCCACCGTGGTGGAGCCGCCGCCGTCCAAACCGACCACGAAATATCCCATTTTCTTCAGTTCATCGAGCGTGGCCGCCAGATTCGTCACCCGCGCGGTCGGCACAATGGACACTGCCCCGGCCGAAACTTTCCACACCGTGGCATTCACGCCGGCCGCGCGCCGCTCCGGCACGATAACCGCGTCCGCGTTGAAAGCGGCCGCGCTGCGCAGCACCGCCCCCAGATTATGCGGGTCGGTCACCGAATCGAGGGCCACGAAAAGAGGCAGCGGCCCGCCCGCTTCGTGGCGCTCCAGAGCCGCGCGCGCCTCTTCAATTGCATCCGCGTACTCGTAGGGCGGCACTTCAATGGCCACGCCCTGGTGCACGGCGTTCTCCGTCATCCGGTCGAGCTCGCCGTGGGAAACTTCCACGAGCGGCGCACCCAGCGCGGTTGCCTGCGCCACCAGCTCGGCCAGGCGTTCATCACCCACCGCAGAGGTCTGCATAAAGACCCTGGTCAGGGGCACGCCAGCCCGGACCGCTTCGCGCACCGGATTGCGCCCGCAAATCAGTTCGTGCCCGGGCGCGGTATGCAAATCGCGACGCAGCTTCATGCTAGAACGCTCGCGCGCCTCCGCTTGCGCCTTGCGAGCATCGCGCACCTGCTTTTCTTTATACGCCTTGTGGTAGACCCGTTCCTCCGCTTTCGGGGTGGGGCCCTTGCCCTCCAGGCGCCGGCGGTTATTCCCGCCCGAGCCGACCGTGGCGCGCTTCTTGCCCTTGGGGCGCCGGGTGCGTCCGTCTCCCATATTTCTCCTACTTTTCTTCCGCGCCGGTGGCGGATTCTTCTACGTTGGTGGCGGACTTTTCCGCGCCGGTGGCGGGTTCTTGCGCGTTGTCCAGGTGCCAGTGGGCTCCGTCCACCGAATCTTCCACGGCGATGCCGGCCGCGTGCAACGCATCGCGCAGCGCATCGGCGCGGGCCCAGTCTTTCGCGGCGCGCGCGGCCGCGCGTTCCTTCAGCATAGTATCGACGACGGCGCCCAGCGCCCGCGCGGTTGCTTTATCCGCCCCGGTGGAATTACGCCAGGGAGCAGCCAGGGGATCAAGCCCGAGCACATCAAGCATGGCCCGCACCCGCACCTGGGCGGCGCGCACGCCCGAGCTATCCCGCTCCGCGAGCGCGGCGTTCCCGCGGCGTACCTCCTCATGGATCGCGGCCAGCCCGCTCGAAACATTGAGATCGTCATCGAGGGCCCGCACGAATGCTTCGGGTAGATCCGCCGGACCCACCGCCGCAATTTCTTCCGCCGGTACTTCTTCACTGGCGGCAACCGAGCGTTCCACGAATCCGGCCAAGCGCTCCCACACCGCCCCGGCTTCCGCCAGGTTTTGCGGCGAGTAGTCCACGGTGGAGCGGTAGTGGACCGTTCCCAGCGCGAAACGCAGCACCGCCGGGGATACCTGCGCGGTAACATCCTCCAACGAGACGACATTCCCCAGCGACTTACTTATTTTTTCGTCATTAATAGTCACCCAGGCGTTATGCATCCAGTACCGCGCGAAATTCCGCCCCGCCGCGTGGGCCTGCGCCTGCTCGTTTTCGTGGTGCGGGAAACGCAAATCGATGCCGCCACCGTGAATATCAAATTCCTTACCCAGGTAGTGGGTGGACATGGCGGTGCACTCCAGGTGCCATCCCGGCCGCCCGCGCCCCCAGGGGGTATCCCAAGCGGCGCTTTCCGGTTCACCCGGCTTAGGTGCCTTCCACAGCGCGAAATCATGCGGATTGCGCTTATCGGCTTCCCCGCCTTCCTCATCCACCACCATATTTTCGAGCTTCTGGCGGGTGAGGGAACCGTAATCGGGCAGCGATGCGACGTCGAAATACACATTGCCGGGCTTGCCCACATAGGCGTGGCCCGCGTCAATGATTTCCTGGATAAGCGTGATCATCTGCGGAACATGCCCGGTAGCCCGCGGCTCATAGGTGGGATCGAGCACCCCGAGGGTACGGTAGGCGGCGCTGAATTCCTTTTCGAAACGGTAGGCCCAGGCCCACCACGGAGCACCGGCCTGCGCGGATTTATCGAGGATCTTATCGTCAATATCGGTGACATTGCGCACCAGGCGCACCTCATTGCCGCAGCGGCGCAACCACCGCACCAGCACATCGAAAGCCAGCGCGGAGCGAATATGCCCGATATGCGGGGACCCCTGCACCGTGGCGCCGCACAGGTACACACTGACCTTCCCGGGTTCCAGGGGAACGAAATCCCGGACGGCACGGACGGACGAATCATAGATCTTGAAGCTCACGTGGCCAGTTTACCCGCTCCCCGCCCGCCGGGCAGTGCCGTTCAACGCCCCGTTACCCTCCTCGCCTACGATGAAGCCATGCATAACACTTCTGCCGCGATGCCGGGCGCCAGCACCCCGCCGGCCGCCCCGCAGGCTGGCGCATCCGCCGCGCCGAGCGCTAGCACACCCGCGCGTTCCGTTCTTTTCAACCGCCGGGTTCTCCCCTGGGCGCTGTGGGACTGGGGTTCGGCCGCCTTCAATGCCGTTGTGACCACCTTCGTTTTCACCCCGTATCTTTCCAACGAAAAGTTCTTCGGGAACCAGGCCAATGCGCTCATCGGCTGGGGCTTGGCACTCGCCGGGCTGCTCGTGGCACTTATCGCCCCGGCGGTGGGGCAATGGGCGGACCGTTCGGGGAAGAAAAACTCCCTCCTCACCCTCACCACCCTCGTCACCATTGTGTGCCATGGCGCTGCTGTTCTTTGTGGCGCCTTCGCCTTCCTACCTGTGGCTCGGGGTGGTGCTGCTGGCCGTTGGCAATATCGTTTTCGAAATTGGCTCGGTAGTCTACAACGCGATGGTCACCGATATTTCAACACCGGCCACCCTGGGGCGCATCTCAGGTTTCGGCTGGGGCATGGGATACGTGGGTGGCATCGTGCTCCTCCTCATCCTCTTTATTGGCTTCATCAGCCCGGATACCGGCTGGTTCGGAGTGACGAGCACGAACGGCTTGAATATTCGCGTCTGCATGATCGCCTGCGCACTGTGGACGCTGATTTTTTCCGCCCCGCTCATGGTGCTCTCCCGCGATGAATCCCCGCGCGGGGAACAATCCCGCGGCGTCATCGCCGCCTACCGGGCTATTTTCCGCTCCATCGCGCGGCTGTGGCGCGCGGATCGCTCCACGTTCTGGTTCCTGATTTCCTCCGCTATTTACCGCGACGGCCTGGCCGGTGTCTTCGCTTTCGGCGGGGTGCTCGCGGCCCGCGTTTTCGGTTTCACTCCCGGGGAAGTCATGATTTTCGGCATCGCGGCGAATGTGATCGCGGGGGTTGCGACCATCGCTTTCGGGTGGTTGGAAGATATTATCGGCGCGCGCCGCGTTATTTTAATGTCGCTCACCCTTATGATCGCGTGCGGCTGCGTATTGTTCTTGATGCACGACGCCGGCAAATCCCTCTTCTGGGTCTTTGGCTCCCTCCTGTGCATTTTCGTGGGGCCGGTCCAGAGTTCTTCGCGTACCTACCTGGCGCGCCGCGCCGGCCGCGAGAATAGCGGCGAGCTTTTCGGCCTCTATGCCACCACCGGCCGCGCGGTTTCTTTCCTCACCCCGGCGCTTTACTCAGCTGCGATTATGAGCTTCGGTGCGCTGGCCGGGGTAAGCGGAGATGCCGCGGCCCACTACGGCATCCTCGGTATCATCGCGGTGCTTGCGGTGGGGCTGGCTGCCTTCTACGGTTCGCTGCGCGCTGGCCGGCGGTGATGGACTGAGTCGCAGCTGGCCGGGGGCGGCGCGGCGTCGTACCACCATGATTGAAGCGGCCCGGGAAATTCCCGAGGCCGCTTCAATCACGTGTATCTGGGCGCGAGGCCCCGCTCTTTAGTTGGATGAGGCGGACGCCGCAGCGCCTTCTTCCGAGCTGGGTTCCCGGCCTTCGTTACCTTCGGCCAGGATCGCATCAAGAAGCTCACCGGCTTCTTCTTCGCTCAATTCGCGGGCGAGGGCGATTTCCGAGCAGAGGATCTGGCGCGCGCGCTGGAGCATCCGCTTCTCCCCCGCCGAGAGGTGACGATCCGTATCCCGGCGCGTGAGGTCACGCACCACTTCGGCTACCTTATTAACATCTCCCGAGGTGAGCTTTTCGGTATTCGCCTTGAAACGCCGGCTCCAATTGGAAGGTTCTTCCACATCCTGTTCGCGCAGAACCCGGAACACCACTTCAAGCTGATCTTCGTTGGAGACATCGCGGACCCCAACTTCCTCGATGGATTCGGCCGGAACCTGAATGACCATATCGCCCTGCATGACGTTAAGCGTGAGGTAGGTGCGCTTTTCACCCCTGATAATCTTGTCCGAAATATCAGTAATTTCCGCTGCCCCGTGATGCGGGTAAATAACGGTTTCTCCGACCTTGAACGGCATTGAATCAGAACCCTTTCTCCGCTGCGCGTTCGCGCAATATGCGCATATCCGATAGACATTTTACCATTGACGGTGTAGTCTCTGATCTTTTTTGCGCTGCAAGCCACAAAGGGCTGCGGTGCGGGCCACAGCTTCGCTATTCAGAAACCAGCTTATAACCGAGCCCACGCACCGTAACCAGCGCGGTGGGCGCGGAAGGATCCACCTCAATCTTCGAGCGAATCCGCTTGACGTGCACATCCAGGGTCTTGGTATCACCCATATAATCAAGGCCCCAGATACGGTCAAGAATCTGGGGGCGGGTAAGCACCCGATCCGGATTACGCAAGAAGAGTTCAAGCAGCTCGAATTCCCGCAGCGGCATGCTGATGAGTTCTCCGCCCACATACACTTCGTGCTTATCGGTATCCATTTCTACCCGGCCCACGCGCAGCACGTCTTCGTCCACGTCGTCCGCGGCCCCGGTACTCGCCCGGCGCAGCACCGCGCGCACCCGCGCCACCAGTTCCCGGTAGGAATAAGGCTTGGTGACATAGTCATCCGCCCCTACCTCCAAACCGACCACCTTATCGATTTCTGAATCCTTGGCGGTGAGCATAATGATGGGCACATCCGAGGTGGCTCGAATCCGGCGGCACACTTCCTCGCCGGACATGCCCGGAAGCATGAGATCAAGAAGCACCACATCGGGGCGCGCCACCCGGAATTGTTCTAGGGCGGCGGTGCCATCCGCGGCGGTGACCACCTCGTAACCGTCCCGGCCCAGGTTGAATGCGAGGGTGTCACGGTAGGTAGGTTCGTCATCAACAACAAGAATCGTGGTCATGGTGTTTTGTTACTTCCTCTCCGAATGCTCAAGCGCATTAGTTTCAGGGCTGGGAGCCGCCTCGGGAATATAGGGTTCGGGTAGGCAGATGGTGAAGGTGGAGCCCTGGCCTACCTTGCTCCATAATTTGATGCGCCCGCCGTGGTCTTGCACCACATGTTTGACGATGGCGAGGCCGATCCCGGAGCCGCCGGAATTACGATCCCGGGCCGCATCCCCGCGGTAGAAACGCTCAAAAATACGTTCGCGTTGCGCCGCGTCAATTCCCTCTCCTTGGTCGACGACGGAAATAAGCACCTGCCCATCTGCCAGCGATGTTGCTACCGAGACCCGCCCGTGCGGCCGGGTATAGCGCACCGCATTATCCAGCAGATTGCGGATCGCGGTGGCGAGCATGCGCCTATCGCCGTAAACCGTGAGGCCCGGCTGCCCGCCGCTCACAATTTTCACCCCGCGATTAGCGGCTTCCACATCCATGCGGGCCACCGATTCGGCCACCACCGCATCCACATCAACAAGTTCCGTGGTGGTGAGGGCATTACCCTCTTGGAGGCGCGAAAGCTCGATAATATCCTGCACCAGGCCGCGCAAGCGCACCACTTCGGTATCTAGCTGGGCGGTGAAATGCCGGACCGCTTGCGGATCATCCGCCGCGCTTTCCAGGGTTTCCACCAGCAAAGAAATTGCCCCCACCGGGGTCTTTAATTCATGGGAAACATTCGCCACGAAATCGCGCCGGGTTTCTTCCAGTTTGAGCTTCTCGGTATTGTCCTCGAAAAGCACAAGCACCCGCCCACCGGACAGCGGCGCGGCGTAGACCATCAGGCGGGTATCGCTCTGATTTTTCAGCGTGGATCGTTTAATGGAGAGCGGGCGGGAGAGCACCTCCCCGGTATCGCGCACCCGCGCCACCAGTTGGATGAACTCCGGGCGCACCAGGCGATCATCGCGCACCAGCCCGAAACTATACGCTTGGGTAGAGGCCCGTTCCACCACGTCAAGGGCGGACACCAGCACAAAGAATTGCGGAATCGCCTCGAGGACTTTCACGGCGTCCTCCACCGGCTCTACCGGCGCGGTCACCCGCAATGGGCGCAGCGAACGCTGCGAATAGGCGAAAGCCAGGGAGGCGATAATGCCCACGGCGATCCCCCCGCAGACCGCGGCAAGCACAGCGATTCCTTCAACCATGGTTCCAGACTAGCCTGTCCGAGCGCGGCCTGGCACGCCCGACGGCTCCGAAAGCCCGCTATTTACCTACTGTTTACGGAATATGCCGCTAGTGTTAACCCCATACTGCTGAAATAAGACCTGTGGTGCGCCGCCGTGCGCTACAAACGCGCCCGCGGGCGCACAGAAATGAGGAGCTTTAATGCGTCAAGAATTCCGCAACGAAATGAAGACGCTCGAGGAAACGCTTGCCAAGCAGGCTCGCAGCGCCGCTCGGGCGATGGAACACGCCGCAGATTCGCTGCGGAACGCCAACCTGGCCCTGGCGGAATCGGTTATCGATGCCGATGCGAATATTGATGAGCTGCAGCGTCAGATTGAAGATATGGCTATTTCGCTGCTGGCGCGCCAGGCGCCGGTTGCCTCGGATTTGCGGACCGTGGTGACTGCCATGCGCATCGCTATTACCCTGGAGCGCATGGGTGATCTGGCCCGGCACGTTGCCTATATCGCGCGCGGGCGTTTCCCCGAACGCGTGGTGGGCGGCCCCGGCTATGACCTGCTCGTACGCATGGCCGATGAGGCCGTGCGGGTGGGCCGCCAGGTGGAAGAGCTCGTGCGCAAGCAGGATCTTGCCATCGCCGACGAGATTGACGAACGCGATGAAGTTCTTGACGATCTGCACCGCCAGTCCTTCCAGCTGGTTCTCGACGAAGATAACGGCATGAGCCACCAGGAAATCGTGGACGTGGTGCTGCTGGGCCGTTTCCTGGAACGCTACGGGGATCACGGGGTCACCGTGGCGCGCCGTATGCACTTCCTGGTCACCGGCTTGCGCGTGGATGTGGAATCCACCCCGGGCACCGAAGAAGAAATGCTCGGTGGCGATTTCCCCGCAGGTTTCTCCGCCGGGGATATGGAAGATTAATACAGCACTACCGCCGCTCCGGCCAGGATCGCGTGCCAGCTAGGCAGGCGGCCGGCTGGCTGCGGCGGCGTCGTACGGGCCTGTACTACGCGCGGTCGCTACCGCGTGCGGTGCGGGCCCGCACCAGTTTCCCGCGCACCGGAACACTTAGCCACACGATGGCGAAAAGCGCCGTCGTGACCAGCACGATAGCCGCGCCCGCCGGGATATCCGCCGCCCAGGAAAGCCACACCCCCACGAAAGCGCTGGCGCACCCGAGGAGCGGGGCGAGCAGCATCATCGTGCCCACCCGGTCGGTCAGCAAGCGGGCGGTGGCGGCCGGGGTGACGAGCAGCGCCAGCACCAGAATATTGCCGATGGACTGTACGGAAATGACCACCGCGAGCGCCACGGTGAGGTAGAGGCACACGTCCACAAGCAGGACGCGGGTGCCGGTGGCGCGCGCGAAATCGCGGTCCACGCTCACGGAGAGCAGCGCCGGGTGGAGCACGGCGAGGAAAAGAAGCACGGCCGCGGCCACGATGGCGGACGTGAGCACGTCGGAGCTATCCACACCGGTGAGCGAACCGAAAAGGAAAGATTCGAGGGACCCGGTGTAGCCGGGGATGCGCGCGATGAGCGCCACGCCGAAAGCGAAAGCCGCGGCCATAAAGATGCCGATGATCGAGTCTTCGCGCAGGTTGCGGTTTTGCGAGGCGAGCGCGATAAGAAGGGCGACGACGCCGCCCGCGACCGCTCCGCCCACCAGTATGGAACCCTGGAGCGCGAAAGCGATGACGATACCGGGGAAAACGGCGTGGGCGAGGGCATCTCCTAGGAAGGACATGCCGCGCAGGACCACGTGTACGCCCACCGCCCCGCACACGACCGCGGAGAGCATGGCAACGAGGAGCGCGCGCGGGAGGAAGCCGAGCACCGGATTGGATAAATCGGCTAGAAAATCGAAGAAACTCATGCTTTCACCATTCCGAGGACGCGCAGCAGCGGCGAGGAAGCCCGCACTTGGAAGGTTTCCATCCACAGGTCGGCGCGGAGGATATCGGCGGGCGGACCGGCCGCGATAATTGTGCGATTGAGGAGGGCCACCCGGGTGGAAATATCGACGGCCTGGGTGAGGTCGTGGGTGGACATAATAATTCCGGCCCCGCCGGCGCGCAGCGAGAGGAAAAGATCGGCCAGGGAATCCTGGGTGGGGTGGTCGAGTCCGGTGAAGGGCTCGTCCAGGAGGAGGATGGCCGGGTCGCGTACGAGGGCGCGCGCGATGAGGATGCGCTGTTGCTGCCCGCCGGAAAGCTGCCCGATGGGCCGACGCCGCATCTCGAATAAATCGACCCTATCGAGCGCGGCATAGACCTTTTCCCACGCGTTCCGCCCGAGGCGGGTGCGGGCGAGCAGCCCGCGGCGTTCCAGGCCGGTGGCCACCAGTTCTTCCACGCTCATGGGGTAACCCCATTGGGTGGCGCGCGACTGCGGCACGTAGCCGATGGCACGGTGTGGGCGGCCGGGCCGGACCCGCTCCCCGCGCACCTCAATCGTGCCCGCTGCCGGCGTGAGCAGCCCCATAATGCTGCGCATGAGGGTGGTTTTCCCGGCGCCGTTCGGGCCGATGAGGCCAACGAGTTCACCGGCTGCCACCTCGAGGTTGACATCGCGGAGCACCCGCACTCCCCCGAGCACAACCGCCAGGTCACGGACCGTTAATGCCGGCACGATTCCTCCCCTTCCGCGCCATCGCGGGTCTGGGTACGGGCCGCGAGCGCGGCGGCCTGGTGGCGGCGGCGTGAAGCACGCGCCCCGATAAAGCCGGCGGCAATGAGAATCACAGCACCGGCGCAGCCGATAACAACCCAGCGCAGCGGGATCTCCGCTTCGCCGCCAGCGGGGTTCTGAGCACCGTTCGCGCCCGCTTGCGCCGTACCGGATTGACCGCCGCCGGATTGCCCCGCCCGGGCGTTATCCGCGGCCGAGCCGGTGGCAGCTGCACCATCGCTGCCGCTGGGCCACTGGGCCGCGCGGGCGGCGTCGGCAGAAGTATTCGCACCCACCGCGAAACGCAAGGTCACGGTTTTCTCCACCTGGGTACCGTCCGTAAGCTGGGCGGATACCGTTAGGCGCACCAGGTGTACGCCGGGCTGGGTGAAAACCCAATTGGCGTGGGTGTGGGTATTGAGGGAAACGTGGACCGGCTGCGAGGTAGCCACTTCGGAATTCCACAGCAGGGTGGGTCCGGAGAAGTTCCCCGAATCGACGAAGGCGGTGAACTGGCCTTCACCGGCGTGCCCGCCGTAGGTGAGGGCCACATCCCCGTTGACGCGGCTGACCACGCCGGGATCCTGGGTATTCCAGCCCAACCACACCACGTCAGCGAGCTGCTGCTGCGGGATGACGTAGGCGGGGCCGGAGGCATGAATAAAGGAGTAGGCGTCGGTGGCGGGCACCTCCATGCGGGCCGCATCCCCCACCCGAAAGACCACGTCATCCACGGAACGCCATACCGGCGCGGCACCCGAATCATCGCGCACCAGGAAATCCCAACCGGCATCCGTCAGGCGCGGGCCCATATCCACGTGACCGGAGCTGATCTCTACCGGGGTGCCGGCCGGGGCCAGCTGCTCATCCCCGCTCACCGTTTGAGTGAGGGCCGGGTCAACCGCGGTGCTGGAGCCGGGCGCGGTGGGTGCCGGATCCGGATGGGCGAAGGCGCGCGCGGGCAGCGTCAGCACCAGGGCACAGCTGAGCGCAGCTACAACCAGCGCGGCGAGACTGCGTGCACAAACAGAGCGGACGTTGGCAAATCGAGTCATGAGTTATCCTTCGTGGTTTCGGTGGCAGGAAGCTGGTCGGCAGCGGTTGCCAGGGGCAGACGCGGCACCTCATAATCGGGAGGCCAGGCCGGCAGTGCGCCCGGGTCGAGGCAGTTTTTCAGGGCGCGGCCATTGGCAATCATCATGGCTTCGTAGGTGGTGGCAGCGCCGTCGAAAGAATCAGAATAGAGCTGGCAGACCGCCACGCCCGCCGCGCTCGCCACCGCCCGCAGCTCTCCGGCGTGCGACGCCGTGGTCGGTTCCCCGAAAACAGCGGGAACACGCAGGTCCATGAGTGTGTGGGTGAGATTGGCGAGCTGGCGCGCGGAGGGTTCCAGCGCCGGATTCGGAGTGACGAAACCGACCGTGTCCAGGCCGTAAGCGCGGGCCAGATAGCCGAAGCCATCGTGCGCGGTCACGAGCTTGCGTTGCCGCGCCGGGATCGAGGCGACGACGCCGCGCAGCCACTCATCCAGCCCCTGCAATCTGGCGATATAGGCTTGCGCATTCGCCGCGTACGTCGGGGCGCCGGCGGGATCCAGGGCGCTGAGCTCGGCGGCGATGGTTTCCACGTAAGCAACGGCATTGGAGGCATCCAGCCAGAGGTGCGGATCAACATCGCCGTGCACGTGTTCCCCCAGAACCGCCTGGGCCAATACCCAGCTGGTATCCCCGGCTCGCCCCAGGAAACGCCAGGCGGGATCACCGGGAATATGGGTGGCTACGGTGTGCGGGACCGCGATGACCGCACTATCCGGGGATACCTCCGTGGTACGGGCCGATTCGATTTCCCCGCGCAGGGTAATGGCGCCGCTATCGGCCATGGTGATATCCACGTGGCCGGCGTCGATCACGCGGCTACGCCCGGTTGTGGCCGGGTCCACCCCGACCGCAAAGACCACTGTTTCTTCCCCGAGACTGCGGCTCTGCCCGTTTTCCTGCACTTCGGCGCGCATGCGCAATTCGTAGATACCGGGGGCGGAAAAAGCCCAGGACATATGGGTATGGGCCTGGGCCGGAAGATCCACGTGCCCGAGTTCGTCACGCGAGGAATCGATATAGACCTTGGGCTGCCCGAACGTTCCGGTGGTGAAAGCGGCGAGGGTGCCCGGGCCGGTAACCGAGAGCGCGCGCAGCGAAACAATGGGAGCGGAGGTGGTGGGAGCGGACGGTGCGGCGTCGTTCCCCTCCTGCGACTGGGACGCAACCGGTGCACCGGCCCGGAAACCGAGCCACACGGTGCTGAGCGCCGCATCCTCCACAAGTGCGATATGGCGCGCGCCGTATGCGACGGCCGCCTCACCCAAACCGACGTTCTTCACGCCGGGGCGCCTGGTAGCATCCATGGTGGCGAGCAGCGCTTGGTCTTCCAGCAGCAATTGGTTGGAGAAGACGATGTCCGCCCGGGCCAGTTCCCGCAATGACCGCAGTGACGGTTCAAAAGAATGCGGGTCCGCCCCGGGCGGCACAAGGGAGGTCACCTCACCCCGCTCGCCCAGAACGTTCTGGGCGAGGTCCGCGAGTATCGGAGTGGAGGCGACTACCCGTGGCGCATCGGAGTTCCGATCGCCAGTTTCGGCGCGGGTCCTCACTCCCGCGGCCGAAACACTACCCGCCAGCGCTTCCTGGCTCCCACCGGAAGGGATACCGGCGGGGCAGACCATCGCGAGGATGGACGCGACGGCGGGTAGCAGCTTCATCATGCTCGGACACACACCTCCGGATACGTGAATCCAGGCCGCCGGGTGGCGGCGCTGCGCTCGGCATGCGACCGGGCGCTTCACAGGCAGCGGCCGAGCCGCCCATAAGCCGTAACGATAACCGTTATCATTACCAGCTCAATGGTAGGGGGTGGGGCGAGCTTGGACAAGGCCCGGCCGCGAAGCCGTGACTGAGTTCATAGCCGGGCCGTGCTGGCGGGCACCCGGAGCTTCAATGGCCCTGAGCGGTACGGCTAGCGTGCATGCCGGCCTCGGATCAGCGGGCCCGCAACCC
The DNA here is from genome assembly GCF_003957255.1 of Actinotignum sanguinis. Taxonomy (GTDB): domain Bacteria; phylum Actinomycetota; class Actinomycetes; order Actinomycetales; family Actinomycetaceae; genus Actinotignum; species Actinotignum sanguinis. Next base: position 32,490 of record NZ_QDIE01000015.1, on the reverse strand, counting down.
CGCCACACAGCGCGCCCGTGGTTAACAAGCAGCAGGGCCCCGGTATAACCGGAGCCCTGCTTGACTCTTAGCCCTCTAACTTAGCGCTAGAGAATGCGAATTACTTGCCCTGGTTGGCAACTTCCGCGATCTTCTTCTGCGCTTCGGGATCGAGGTAGGTACCACCCTTCTTGACGGGCTTGAGGGTTTCCTCATCAAGCTCGTACACCAGCGGAATGCCGGTGGGGATGTTCACGCCCACGATGTCATCATCGGAGATGTCATCAAGGTACTTGACGATGCCGCGCAGCGAGTTGCCGTGCGCCGCAATCATGACCGTTTTGCCGGTCTTGATAGCGGGAACGATATCGGATTCCCAGTAGGGCAGCGCGCGCGCGAGCACATCCTTGAGGCATTCCGAGCGCGGGATCGGCTCACCGGCGTAGCGAGGATCCTGATCCTGCGACCATTCCGAACCGAGCTCAATGGCCGGCGGCGGAACATCATAGGAGCGGCGCCACTGCATGAACTGCTCTTCGCCGTATTCGTCGCGGATTTCCTTCTTGTTCTTGCCCTGCAGCGCGCCGTAGTGGCGTTCGTTCAGGTGCCAGGAGCGCTGCACCGGGATCCAGTGGCGATCACATTCATCCAGGGCGATATTCGCCGTGGTGATCGCGCGCCGGAGCAGCGAGGTGAAGAGGAGGTCGGGGAGGATGTTGTTCTCCTTGAGGAGCTTGCCGCCGTGAGCGGCTTCCGCACGCCCCTTCTCCGAGAGCGGCACATCAACCCAACCGGTGAACAGGTTCTTTGCGTTCCAATCGCTCTCGCCGTGGCGGAGCAATACCAGTGTGTAGGTCATATCGTTATTCTTTCATGTCACGGCGCGGGTTACCACGCTCTTTGCCAGGAACTTAAAGGGGAACGACGGCGCCCGCGCCCGGCATCACTGCCGGCCGCGCGCGGACCGGGCCACCAGCGGCTTGATAGCCGATTAGCAGCCCGGCGCGTTCGATTCCACCGAGCAGGATCCGGGACCCGAGGAGCTCGGATCGGAACTGGGGTTATCCGAAGGGGATGAGGAACATGAGGCCAGGGCTAGCGAGCACAGCAGCGCTCCCGCCACAGTCAGTAGTTTCTTCTTCACCTTACCCACTCTACCGATGGAAACCCGCCGGAGGCGAGCCTTGAGGCCCAGCGCGGCGGGCGCCGGACTGCGTGTCCCCGACGCCCGCCACCTGCCAGGCTGGCTTTGCTGGCTTAGTTCGCCGCGCCCTCAGCTGCGCCGTCGTTCTTCTTCTCAGCCTTGGCGCCCTTCGCGGACGCCTTCGCGGAAGAGCCGCTCTCAAGCTGGGTATCAACGAGTTCTTCAGCGGCGGGATCATCCTGATCGGCTTCGGCGTGCTCGAGGCTGGCCTTGGCCTTGTGATCGTAGATCTCTACCTGGGCGTTCGTGGCCGATTGCGAGGCAGAGGGCCGGCTGGACTCATCCTTGCGCACCTTCGCGGCCTTGCGACGGGCCGCCTCACCGGTGCCGAGGTCAGCGAGCACGTCCACACCGCGCGAGGCAGTGTAGCCGACTTCGCCTTCGAAGGCGTCGATGATGAGGGTGCGCAGCTCGGAGACGAGCGGGGCCTTCGGGTTGGCCGGGGTGCACTGGTCCTCGAGGGCGCGGTCGGCGAGCCAGTCAAGCTTGGGCTCGAGCGCTTCCCAAGTCACCCCGTTCGCCTTGAGGCTCATCTCAATACCGAGATCCTCGGCGAGCTTGGTGACCTCGTCGATGAGGGACTGCACGCCCTCTTCGGTGGTCGAAGCCGGGAAGCCCATGTAGCTCGCGAATTCCGCGAGGTCTTCGTCGGCGCGGTAGTGCTCGTAAGCAGGGAAGATGGAGTGCTTGTACGGCTTGGTGGCATTGTAGCGAATAACATGCGGCAGGAAGATCGCGTTGGTGCGACCGTGCGCAATATCGAATTCACCGCCAACCTTGTGCGACAGCGAGTGGACAATGCCCAGGAACGCATTGGCGAAGGCCATACCGGCCATAGCCGAGGCGTTGTGCACCTTTTCCTTGGCTTCCATATCGCCTTCCAGCACGGACTTGCGCAGGTTGGCGAAGATGAGCTGGGCGGCGCGGATGGACAGGCCGCGGGTGTAATCGCTAGCCATCGTGGAGACGTAGGATTCGATGGCGTGCGTAAGCGCGTCCATACCGGAATCGGCCGCGGTGCGGGCCGGCACCGAGTCCACGTACTGCGCGTCCACAATCGCCACGTTCGGGGTAATCGCGTAATCGGCGAAGGGGTACTTGACATGGGTTTCGGCGTCGGTAATAACCGCGAACGGCGTACATTCCGAACCGGTACCGGACGTGGTCGGGATGGCCACGAACTGCGCCTTGCGCCCCAGCTTCGGGAAGCGGTAGGTGCGCTTGCGGATATCCATGAACTTCTGCTTCATGCCGAAGTACGAGGATTCGGGGTGTTCGTAGAAGAGCCACATGGCCTTCGCGGCGTCCATGGGAGAACCGCCGCCCAGGGCGATAATGCAATCGGGCTGGAATTCTTCCATGAGTTTCGCCCCGCGGAACACCGTGGTCGAGGAGGGGTTGGGTTCCACGTCCTGGAAGATGTTCCAGGCGACGTCGTCCCGGCGGGCCTTGAGGTGATCGATAATAACGTCCACGTAGCCGTTCATGACCATGCCCGGGTCGGTGACGATAAAGACACGCGAAATCGCGGGCATCTTCTGCAGGTACTGCGTGGAGTACCGCTCGAAGTACGTCTTCGGCGGAACCTTGAACCACTGCATATTGTTACGCCTTTCCGCGATTCGCTTGACATTAATGAGATCGGTAGCGCTGACGTTATGCGAAACGGAATTCCGCCCGTAAGAGCCGCAGCCGAGCGTCATGGAGGGGATGAGGCCGTTGTAGACGTCACCGATGCCGCCCAGCGCGGAAGGAGCGTTAACGATAATGCGGCAGGCCTTCATACGCAGGCCGTATTCGCGCGCCACGTCCTTGTCTTCCGTGTGGATGACCGCGGTGTGGCCCAGACCGCCGAAGCGCAGCAGCTTTTCGGCCACGTCGAAGCCTTCGGCATCGCTTTCCACGGTGGTGTAGCCGAGCACCGGGCACAGCTTTTCGCGCGAGAAGGGTTCTTCAGGGCCGAGGCCTTCGAGCTCGACGAGGAGGATCTTCGTTCCGGTGGGAACGTCAATGCCGGCACCTTCCGCGATGCGGTCCGCGTTCATACCGACGACGTCGGCACTGATCGTGCCATCTTCCTTGACCATGAACTTGGCCAGGGCTTTCTTCTCTTCGGGCGTGACAATATGGCACCCCATGCGCTCAAATTCGGCCAGGAGTTCCTCGCGGATCGAGGCATCGATCACGAGGGACTGCTCGGAGGCGCAGATCATGCCGTTGTCGAAAGTCTTCGAGAGGATGAGGTCGTTGACGGTGCGCTTGACCTTGGCGGTCTTGTGCACGTACACCGGGGCGTTACCCGGGCCCACGCCCAGGGCCGGCTTGCCGGTGGAGTAGGCGGAGGCCACCATGCCCGCACCCCCGGTGGCCAGGGCCAGGGAGATGGAATCGTGGTTGAGCAGGGTCTTCGTGGCTTCCAGGGAGGGAGTTTCAATCCACTGGATGCAGTGTTCGGGGGCGCCGGCGGCAATCGCGGCGTCCAGCATGACCTGCGCGGCGAGCGCCGAGGACTTTTGCGCGCTGGGGTGGAACGCAAAAATAATCGGGTTACGGGTCATGATGGAGATAATGCACTTAAACATCGTGGTGGATGTCGGGTTGGTCACCGGCGTCACCCCGGCAATCACACCCACGGGCTCAGCGATCTCGATAATGCCCTTCTGCTTATCCTGCCGGATAATGCCCACAGTGCGGTCATACTTGATGGAATTCCAAATATATTCCGTGGCGAAAAGATTCTTGACGCACTTATCTTCGTAGAGGCCGCGGCCTGTTTCTTCAATGGCGGCCTTGGCGAGCACCATGTGCTGATCAACCCCGGCAAGGGCCATCGCGTGCACAATCGCATTAATCTTTTCTTGATCGAAGGCATCGAATTCTTCGAGGGCGGATATTGCCTGCGATGCCAAGCGATCGATCATGTCACCAACGTTGGTGCGGTCACCAGTTTGCTGAGTGGTAGCCATAGTTCGCTTTCTCCCAATGGATCCGCGCCTGTGTCACCTTCGGCATATAGCGCGCCCCGCGCTGCGGGAGACCCGCGGTGCGGGAGCGACGCCGGCTCTTGACGAACCATGCGCGTTTCCGTACGAGCCGTGATGCCGGTTGCCGGCTCCATCGTCGCTCGCGCCTTTACTTTAGCGAATGAAAGATGCCTGCGTTGTAGCGCAGCTCGCACCGGGCGCGCCGCGGGGTTCCCGGTGGTAAACTCGGGACTTTCTGCCCGTTACCTGCGGTTTTACGCGCCGGAACCGCGCTGAAAATCCCTGAAAATTCCTCAGAAAATCGCGGTTTGCGCGCGCGGCCCAGCCCGAAAAGTAAAAGTCAGACAACTTCGCGGGACTCATGTCCCCTTCTTCGCCGTGCGCAAAGTTATTTTTTTCACGACGGCGCCAGCCTGGCAAGGGGCACTCAGGAAGGCGGCGTGGAGTTTCGCGGGGCTCCCCGCACCGCTGGCAGGAGACGTTGAGGCGAGCAGGGTGAAGTTTCGCTTTTCTCAAGAGCCGCACCATTCCCAGAGGATGCGGTATATGTTTTCACACCTGTACTACGTATGTAATACGTGTGCAGTACAGCTTCCGCCCGAGGAAATTAAAGCTATTGACGCCCGCGCACGCGAGCGGAATGTGACACGCTCCGAGCTGATTCGAGAAGCCGTCTTAGCGTGACGATCTCTTCTCAGGGCTCAGCCAGGAAATACCTACAGCGCCGAGCCCGCTACTCCCGCGCGTTATTGGCCGGCTCGCTCACCCGGCGCAGCGCGGGTACGAGTGCCAGGATCGCGAGGAGGGAGAAGCCCAGCGCAGCCAGCAAGGCCAGCAGCAATACAGGCGAGAACGAGGCATCCAAGGTGGTCGAGCGCATCTCCATGAGCAGCCAGCCCGAGCCGAAACCGGCCGCCGTTGTCAGTGCGGCAATGACCGCCAGCGGGAGCACCGACTCCACCACGAGCATCGCGGCCAGCTGGCGCACCTGCATGCCGCTCAGGCGCAGGGTCAGCAAAGAACGGCGTCGTTCTAATAACCCCGCGTACGTAGAAACCAGCAGCGACACAATCGCCACTGCAAACGTCAGCGCAATTCCGGCGTAGACGAGGTAGGTCATCGTTTCCACGGTCTTGTCCACCGCCACCGCGATACCCCTCCCACCGGCGAAAACATAGATATCGCCCGGCTCGCCCAGCTGCGCATTCATGAGGATCGTGCGCACCGCTTCAATATCGCCCGGTTCGCGCAGGGACAGCAGCAGCGCGCGGGCCTGCCCGGAAATATGCGCGCTGTGCTCTTCTTGCACGGTTCCGGCTAATTGCGTGGCATCACGAGCTTCGACGACGGCGCCCGGTGCATCGGCCAAGTCCCAAAAATTCACGCCCACTACCCCACTGCCCTGGCACGTGAGTCCCACGTACCGCTCGGTGCCATCGCAGGGAAGCACCACCCAGGACCGCGCGAGATAGGGCACCGTAAGGGCTCGGGCGCCCGGGACATTCGCGGGAATCGCCCGGGCCGCGGCTTCGGCCTGCTCCGGGCTGAGGTTCGCCAGCACCGCGGTAGTGGCCGGCATCTTCTCCGCCACCGTAGGAACCTGCGCGCCCAGGAAATCCACCTCGGAAACCGTCGTAATAAAGAAGGTACCGGCGAAAAGCGCGAGGATCACCCCGGAAACCGAGCGGGCGATCCGCCCAGAATGCGCCCGCACGTATTTTTGGCCGATAATCATAGGAGCCCGCCGCGCCCACCGCGCGCTCAGGCCAGCCAGCGCGTAGATCAACCAGCGCGCTGCCGCCACCAGGCCAAACATCATGATGACCACAGCCGCCAGGAAAAGAGTTTGTTCGGAGTTCGTGGCATTATCCGCTTCGCTGGTGACATACAGATAGCCGAAGATCGCGCAGGCCAGCGCGATACCGGCGAAACTGAGAGGAGAGGGACGGCTGGGGGTACGGCGGCGTCGTACCACCCCTAGGGGCGTGGCATCAATACGCCGCAGCCCCCACAGATTCGCCCCCACCACCATCGCAATAATCGCGAGCGCGACGAAGGCGTACGCCAGCGGCGTGACCGCGAGAGACTCGGCCCAATAGCGCCCGCGCGCCAGCGGAATCTCCGCGAGCAGCGGCCGCGCTACCACGAAAAGGGCCACACCCAGCACATACCCGACCGCCGCTCCTACCAGCGCCTCGAGGATGAGAATCCCGCGCACCTGCGCTGTGGTGGCCCCCACTAGGCGCAACGTGGCGTAACGCTGTTCGCGCTGGGCACTGCCGAGCGCAGCCGAAATAGAAATAAGGAAAAGCACCGGGAAAAGCAGGACGACCAGGCCGATGAGGAGCAGGATGAAATTCGGGTCACTGCCACTCGACCCGGCCGGCTCGAACGAGGCCACGCTGTGCGCAACACCCACCTCGCTCAGATCTGCACCCACCACGGCGAGGAGGTCGTCCGGGCCGTTGGTGAATTCTTGCGGCAGCGTGCCCCGATCGGTGGTTCCGAAGCGGCCGGCCACCGCGGGATTCGCGCTGGTTTCCAGCAGGGTGCGGGTCCCGCGCGACAGCAGATATTCGCCGCGGCCCGGCCAGGTGATACCGTGCAGCTGCGCCGGATCGCTCACCCCGGCTGCGTCCACATACAGAACCTCCACCTGCGCCCCACCGACCACCGCGAGGTCATCGATACCGGGGCGATATATTTTTATATGCGACGACGCCGCAGCTGCGGGCACATCCTCAACATACGGTGCATTATGCAGTGCCTCCTGCCAGGATTCGGCGGTGCGGTCGAAAGTCGCGTGGGTGAAAGCGGCGAAAGCGAGCAAGAGGACGGTTCCGAAAGCAACCGCGCCGGTAATAAGAGCGAGGCGTCCCTTGGTTTGGGTGAGGGATTGGCGTACCACGATCCAGGCCACGTGCATGGTTAGGCCTCCAGGATTCCGTCGTGGACGATGACCTCGCGGTCCGCGTAGGCGGCGATGGTTGGTTCGTGGGTGACGAGGACGACGGTCATGGTGTGTTCGCGGGCCAGGCGCACCAGGCCGCTCATCACGTATTCGGAGTTGAGGGAATCGAGGGAGCCGGTGGGTTCGTCGGCAAAAAGAATGCTGGGACGGGGGCACAGCGCCCGGGCGATGGCGATGCGCTGGGCTTCCCCACCGGACATTTCGCCAGGCAGTGCCTTCGCGTGGTCCGCTAAACCGACGCGCTCGAGCCAGTGATACGCCGTGGCGTAGGCGGTGCGCTTAGCGGTGCCGCCCAGCAGAAGCGGCACCGCGATATTATCCAGGGCGGTGAGCTCCGGGACGAGCTGGCTGAATTGGAAAACGAAGCCGAAATCCTCGCGGCGCAAGCGAGTGCGTTCATTATCGGACAGCGCGGTGAGTTCGCGCGGCTGGTTTCCGGCACCCGCCGGAACCGGGCCGAAGTAGGAGACCGTACCGCTATCGGGAAGCTCGATACCGGCCAGCGCGTGGAGCAGAGTAGATTTACCCGAACCGGAGGGCCCCATAATAGCCAGGATTTCCCCGCGCTGGATCTCCAGGCTCACGCCGCGCAGCGCGGCCGTTTTCCCGTAGCTTTTCCTGAGATCCCGGGCGGAAAGAATATTATCGCTCATAGCTCCTCCTTGAGCTGGTCGAGACGCGAGGAAGTCAGTTGGATCCAGCGCAGATCCGCCTCGATATGGAAAATAGCGCTATCGAGAAGAAGTTTTTCAGCCAGCGGGGCGCCCTGCTTGCGGGTGGTGAGCTCGCGCATACGCTGCTGGTGGGTGGCTCGCTGCGCCTTGAGATAGCGGGAGGCATCCCCGGTCACGAGGAGCGCGAGAATCGTTTTGAAATAGAGATCCTCCTGGAGCGCGAGCGCCGGGACTTCCGGGGTGGCCAGCCATTCGCGTAAGGAGTGCTCTCCGGTAGTTGTGAGTGCGTAGCGGGTGCGGCTCGGGCCGCCGGAGCTTTCATGATCATCCACCTGCGTCACCTTGGCATCGCGGGCCAGCCGCGCGAGGGTGGCGTATACCTGGCCGGCCAAAATCGGCTTATCCCCGGCGAAATAGCGGTCATAGAGCTTTTTCAACTCGTAGCCGTAACTCGGTTCGCGGGTAAGCAAACCGAGGAATGCGTACTGAACTTCCATCCCACCACCAACTATTCACTCAGTAACTAGTTCAGCTAGTCACTGAGTGTATAGCTATGGATGCGGGAGGCGCAAGAGGTGCGGGAAGCGCGGGAATTGCGGTGATAGCCAAGCACCCGCGCGGGGCGGCAGGCGCGGCGTCGTCGTATTACCGCAGCTCAACACGGTAGAAAGCCGCGAACGGACTTTCCTCACCCGGTTTGCGTCTCACGCAGTTTGCCGTTATCCTTTCAACCATGGCTAATAACACCGTCACATTCGTATCCGCCTCCATGGCTATGGGTACCTGCATGTGCATGTGTATGCCTATGTGCATGTCCTGCTAATTTCAGCTAGCACATTCTTATCGCCCGCAGCGGGCACAATTCCCCCTTATTTTTCGGATAGCACTATCCGTAATTTCGCGTACCCAAAATGGATTAACTATGCCTCAACCCTATTCTTTTGCCACCCGAGTTGTTAACGACTACTCCGCCTCGCGCCCCGATGATCAATACCGCGCTGTCATACCTCCTATTTATCTGGCATCCACATTCGAGCAACCCACCGACGGCTCCGCGGGGCCGTACGGGTATCAGCGCAGCTCCAACCCGACCCGCGGCTCTGTTGAATCCGCGGTTGCGTACGTGGAAAACGCTAAGCACGCGCTGGCTTTTGCCACCGGGATGGCCGCCACCGCGACGGTCTTTTCCTCTCTGACAACAGGCGACCGCGTATTACTTACCTCGTCAGTTTACGGAGGCACTTTCCTACTGGTCGACGAATTTTTCACCCGCCGCGGGATAACCGCCGAGTTCGTAGACGACTTCAATGAGTTGACGGAAGTTCCCGCAGATACCGCGATGATATTCCTGGAATCGCCCACCAACCCCACCCTCCGGGTTACCGATATTTCCCATGTCGTATCTTTGGCTAAAAAAGTAAATGCCAAGGTCGTGGTTGATAACACCTTCTCAACCGCATACCTGCAACGGCCTTTGGAACTGGGCGCAGATGCCGTCGTTTACTCGGGCACGAAATATTTTGGCGGACATTCCGATGTCTTAGCCGGTTTTATACTGACCAATGACGACGAATGGTATTCCAGCCTGAAGATAGCCTCCAAGGCACTCGGCAATCCCCTCTCGCCTTTCGATTCTTATTCGATTCTGCGCGGGCTAAAGACGCTTGTTATCAGGCTCGAACGCCAACAAGAAAATGCCACAATCCTCCGGAACTACCTCGAGAATCACCCGTCCGTGTCGCGGGTATTAGCACCCGGCTGGTATTCACCCAAAGAAAAGGAGATTCACACCCGCCAGTCGAAGGGCGACGGCGCACTATTCGCCTTTGAACTTGCTGACGGCATCGACTTCCATACCTTCGCAAAGAATCTGAAGCTTATGCGCTTCGCGGTTTCTTTGGGCTCCGTGGAAACCCTGATCTGCCACCCGGCAACCATGATCCACGAAAATCTGAGCCCGGAAGAACGCGAAAAGGCGGGAATCTCTGACCGTCTGCTGCGCCTCTCTGTTGGCATCGAGGACGTCAACGATCTCAAAGCCGACCTAGAAAATGCCCTATCACATATCAGCTAAGGGAACCGTCAAGTAACCGAACCATCAAATATCCGAACCATCAAGTACCCAAACCATCAATTAAGGGAACCGCAATGAAGAAAATATTTAAGGTGCTGGCTGCCGGACTTGCCGCTGTGACCGTCTTGAGCGGTTGCGGAGCCAAGAAAGACTCGCTGGCCCAGATCGAAGAAACCGGAAAACTCAAAGTAGGCATCGAGGGCACCTTCGTGCCCTACGGCTACCATGACAAATCAGGCAAGCTGGTGGGCTTTGAAGTGGAGATCGCCCAGCTCATCGCCCAAGACCTCGGCGTTGAACCCGAATTCGTTGAGACTAAATGGGATTCCCTCATTGCCGGCCTCGACACGGGCAAGTATGACATCGTCATCAATAACATCAACCCGACGGAGGAGCGCCGGAAGAAATATGATTTCACCGCTCCTTACGCTATTTCTCGTTCAGAGATCCTGGTTAAAAAGGGCTCCGGCATTACCAAGCTGGAAGATCTTAAAGGCAAGAAGTGCGCCCAGACTCCGTCTTCTGACTACGGCCAGACTGCCGCCGCAGCTGGCGCCGATATCGTGCCCAGCCAAGGTTTTTCTGAATCAACCCAGCTAGTCATTAACTGCCAGGCAGACTGCACGGTTAACGACGTCGTGACGGTTTCTGACTTCCTGAAGAAAACCTCCGCTACCGATCTGGACGGCATCAAGGTGCCCGGCGCCGAGCCGGTGCAGATTTCGGTCATGCTGGCCAAGGGTTCTGAACCACTCAAGGAGAAACTCAACGAATCTATTGCCAAGGGCCTGAGCAACGGCTCCTACGCAAAGATCTTTGAGAAGTACATCGGCGAAGATATTTCGCCTAACTAAAAGGTAAGTCATGAATACGATCACGCTATGGCTCGAGTCTTTTCCGCAACTCTTAGCGGCCACGTTAAAAGTTACGATTCCGCTTTCCCTGATTTCTTTCGCAATAGCGCTCGTTTTGGGCATTATTACTGCCCAACTGAGGCTATCTAAGAGTCGGATAGCTCGGGCCATAGCGTGGTTGTATGTGTGGATTTTCCGCGGCACCCCGCTTCTCGTGCAGCTCTTCATCGTCTTTTTCGGGCTGCCCAAGGTCGGCATCACGCTTTCAGCCTGGCTAGCCGCTATCATCACCTTTTCGCTGAACACCGGCGCGTATATCTCCGAGGGAATCCGCGGAGCGCAACTCTCTATCCCCTCGGGCCAATGGGAGGCAGCCGCTACGTTGCGCCTGACGCATTGGCAGACGCTTCGCCACGTCATCGGCCCGCAGATCTGGCGAATCGCGCTGCCTTCCATCAGTAACGAATTCGTGAACCTGGTGAAGTCAACGTCCCTGGCCTCCGTCATCACCATTTCCGATGTGTTCCAGATCGGCCAGCAGATAACAGCGCGCGTCTATGAGCCCTTGATACTTTACGTTGAAGTCGCGGCTATTTACCTGGCCATCTGCACGCTGCTGGCGTGGCTGCAGGCATATCTGGAAAAGAAAACCTCTAAGTACGTGGTGAAAAATGATTGAGATAAAAGACCTAACTAAAACCTTCGGCAGGGATACCCACGCCTTAGCGGGCGTAACCGCGGCCTTTTCACCCGGCAAAACAACTGTGATCGTGGGCCCCTCCGGTTCCGGTAAATCCACGCTGCTGCGCACGCTCAACCTGCTCGAAGTTCCCGATTCCGGGCACATCAAAGTTGAGGATTTTTCCCTGGCCTTCCCAGCACAAGTAACGAAGGCGGACAAAGAAGAAATCCGTTCGCACTCAGCCATGGTATTCCAGGGCTTTCATCTATTCCCGCACCTGACCGTGCGCGACAACGTTGAACTTGCCCCACGGCTGCACGGAAAAGACCAGAAAGCCGCGCGCATCGACAGCGAGTCATTGCTCGAGCGAGTTGGACTCAGCGCGAAGATGCATGCTTATCCCGCGGAGCTTTCTGGCGGCCAGGCCCAGCGGGCAGCAATCGCCAGGGCGCTAGCCATGCGTCCGAAATATCTTTTGTGCGACGAGCCAACCTCCGCGCTGGATCCGGAGCTCGCCGCTGAGGTTTCCAACGTTCTTTCCGAACTGGCCAGCCAGGGGCAGGGCCTCATCGTGGTGAGCCATGATATGAATTTCACGAGGCGCGTGGCGGACCAGGTGGTTTTCTTGGACGCGGGCCACATCCAGTACGAAGGCGCCCCGGAAGATTTCTTTACCTCGAAGAATGAGCGAATCGTGAAGTTCCTATCGGTGTACGACCCGGCAGAAAACTTGTAGAAACGCGCGAGGTGGGTTGCGCAGCCGGAGGGTTGCCGAACCGGAGAGTTGCGGTGATAGTCGAGCGGACCCGCCGGGTGGGAGGTGCGGCGTCGTCGTACCATCACAACACGCCCCGCGCCTTTCTACGCGTTATCCGCTTCCCATTCACCGAAAGTGCGGCCGTCATCAGCGAGCCATTCGCGCCGGCCATTCGAGGAGCGCCCCAGGATCACCGCGGCCGCGGTGGAGGGCGAACCGAAAGCAATATCGCGCGTGAGAACCGCGGCGCCTTCGGAAATTTTTATGGAGCCATCGTCGACGAGCTTTTTATGCAGCGCGGCGTAGGACGTGTAGGAACGCAAGGTCGATTCGGAGGCACCACGCAGGTGCCATTCGGCGACGACGTGCGAACCTTTGAGAACGAAATACTCACCGTCAACCAGCTGCATCGTCGCATCGACACCTTTATTGGCTTGGCGCAGATGGAAAAGCGCGGAGGTGGACGCGGGCGTTTCCGGAGCGGGAGCCGCGGCGATTGTTGAGCGTGAGCGCAGCACATTCACGCCGAGAATCGGGAGAATAACCTTGACATTATCGAGGAAAGATTCCGCCGAAGCCTGCTGACCTTCTGAGAGTTTGCGCAGCCGCGGGACCTGCTTGTTATCGGGCATAGAGCAGCGTTCTGCGGCCTGAGCAATATCGACGAGGCGCGATTCCAGGTAACCCCAATGCCCTTCGTTGAAGGATTTTTGCATGCTGCCGATGATGACAACTCGGTTCCACTGCGGTTTGCGCTGGTCGTGGGTGCGTAGCCGCTCGCCAAAATTCTCGGTTTTGCCGATGTAGCACCAGGTGTTATCGATGGCGTCCGGATCCGCGCCGAGGAGGAGGTAGACGCCGTTACCGTGGGCGTCCTCGCGCCGCAGCAGCTCGGATAACTGGTCGCGGCGCGCAGAAACGACGACGCCCGTCCAGTCCGCGATGCTTGCCGTCATAATCCCGCCGGGCGTGCCATCCACCAAGAACAGCTCAATCGCTTTGCCCCGTGCCATATCACCAGCGCCTTCCCGTGGGTTTCCCGGTTCCGGATACCGTTCAAATTCTCGATAACGTTACTGATGCAAAATTATAGACGCGCTGGTGGGTGGCTAGCGGGTCGGGTAGCTGGCTCCGGGAGTGAGCCACGGGAATCTGCCCGCTCCCGCCCCCTCCCTTTCTCGCCCCCGCGGTCCAACTTGCACAACAGAAACGGTCCAACTTGCACAACTGGCGTGTTAACAAAGGCAATTTGGAAACGGGATAGTCTCACTAACCTTCAGCTAATCGATTGAAGAATTCATCTTCGCTAATGACCTCAATTGACGAACCGCTTTCACGCAATTGCCTGGCTTTGTGCAACTTTCGCGAGGCCGAGGATCCTTCTGTCCAAGCCCCGGGATTTGGAATTCCAACAACAAGCAAAGTTGTTTTCTTGGTGAGGTTTTTATCGGCAGTACCTCCTACCGCCGAAACAAGTTGCTGCACGGCAGCGCGTTGCCCATGCCTCAACGTACCCGTGAACGCCACATGTTCACCTTCGAGGACCCGTGATTTTCCGTACCGTTCTAGCAAATCATCAAGGACGAGCTGATCAACGAGCACTCCAGCACGTCCATTCTTCCCGTTGCCACCGGTTGGAGGGCATAATTCTTCAAGTCTCTCGAAACCGAATTCTTGTTGCATCCTGGCGAAAATCATGCCCGCGGCTTGGGCGTCTGAACCAGCGTGATGATGATCAAAAGACTTATCCGGGAAGTAATAGCAGAAAACTTGATCAAGAGATTTTCGTTCTAACTTACCTGCAAGAATCTTTCTGGCAAGCCGCGCAGTACAAAACCGTCTATTCAAAATCGGCTTGGTACCATAGAGATCTACCAAATCGGAAAGAACGTACCCGTCAAAGGCCATATTGTGAGCAATAATTGGCCTATCACCGACGAAAGTCGCAACCTGATCCGACACTTGCGACCATTGAGGCGCGTCCAGTACATCAGCCTCGGTAATGCCATGAACCCATACATTTACCGGATTAAAATAAGCAACTTCCGGGTGCGGTTTTAGCAGCTGATAGTAACTGTCTGCAGGATTCCCATCACTGTCAAAAAGTGTTAAACCCACGGCACATGCAGAACAACGCTGCTCGTTGGCCGTCTCGAAGTCTATCGCTACAAAATCTCGCATGAGCCCTCTCTACAACGGTCGGCGGGAAACCTTCAAGCAACGTCGTCACAAGCCCCTCCATGCCAAAAAGTCCGCCTGGGCTACTTTCCCGACTGCGAGCTAACACGAAGCAGGGAGATAAAGGGAGATAAAATGTATCTTACATCCAGAGCCACCTGAGAGAATCGAACTCTCGACCTATTCATTACGAGTGAATCGCTCTGCCGACTGAGCTAAGGTGGCACGCTACCTGCGGCTAGCCACGCGCGCGGCCAGTTCACAAGGCAACAGATGCATACTACCCGGCCGGTGCGCTGGCGCGCAAACCCGGGCGCCGTGAGCTAGCGAACGTTGAGAGCGGGGTGGGGCCGCCCTGCGGCAGGAGCAGCGTCGTCGTAAAAAGTAAAGGAACGGAAAGAAAAGTGTTGCTCCCCGGAGCGAGAGTCACATGAACTCGCCTCGGGGAGCAACATGGGGATTACAACATCCCCAAATGAGCACACCGACCACCACAACCGGCGGCTCAGGCCTATAAAGTTTTTCGACGATCAGCCCTGCTTGAAAGCCTATTCAAGCCCGGCCGCGTCAGCACATACAAGCATAACGCCCCGCTGCTAAGGGAGCAAAGAATTGCGTTCCCTATTTATGTGTACAACTTCACTACGGCACCGTAACATCGTGAAATATGCAGTAATTCCATGATGACCTGGGACGATAGGCCGATATTACGCACCTACCCCGGCTATCATCACCACGCTAGCGCGCCGGGCAATTCAGATTTTCCGGAACCGTTCCGGTGAGGTAAAACTGCCGAATCGGATCGTCAATACACCGGCCCGCGGTCCCGAAGGCGGTATGCCCATCACCTTCCCAGGTCACCAGCACGCCGGATTCCAAATCCTCAGCGAGCGACTTCGCCCATGCCTGCGGGGTGGCCGGATCGTACTTCGTACCGATCACGATAATGGGCGCCGCACCTGCCGCACGGAAAGGCCCCGGATTGTCTTTCACCTGGGTTGGCCACACCTGGCACAGATCCGAACCCGCGTAAGCATCCCCAAGCAACGGGCCGCCCTTCGTGGCCCGCGAAGCTTCCTCAAGCTCCGCATCCGTGGCGGGCCGATAATCCGCACAATTAATAGCCCAATTCGCCTCCGTGGAATTATCCAGGAAATGCCCGTCGCCCGGATCGCGGCTCTGCCCGGTTAGGGCGATGAGCTGGAGAACCGTGCCCTTATTCTGCTTATCAAACTCGGAAATGCCCTCCATCAGCACCGGCCACAGCATCTTGCTGTAGAACGGAATGGTAAATGCTGATAGGGCCTGAGCTCCCGTGAGCGGCATACTCGGGTTCCCGGTGGGGATGGGAGTGGCGATTGCGGCGTCGATAATACTGCGCATATGCGCGATGCCCTCATCCACGCTCCCCTTCAACGGGCACCGCGAGCCCTGCTCCTGCTGACACCATTCCACGAAACGGCGCGCGGATTCTTCGAAACCACGCGTTTGATCGGTGGCGAGGCGGGCCGTTCCCAGGGTGGTGTCGACGGCGCCGTCGAGCACCATGCGGCCTACCTGAGCAGGGAAAAGATCCGCATACTGCGCCCCGAGGAACGTGCCGTACGAGTAGCCCAGGTAGTTGAGCGAACGATCCCCCACCAGGTGGCGCAGCACATCCAAATCCCGCGCCGCCGACCGGGTATCAACATACTTGAGGTATTCGCCGTTTTTCTCCTTACAGCGCTGCGCCACCCGCTGCGCATCCGCAGCTTGCTTAGCATCCGCCTCCGGATCAGAATCCGGGTAGGTGGTATCCACGAGCTGCTGCAATTCCGCATCCGTAAAACAGGTAATCGGGGTGGACTCGCCCACCCCGCGCGGATCAAAACCAATGACATTATATTTTTCGACGACATCCGCACCCAGGGAAATCGAGGCCGTGGGCAATAAATCAAGACCCGAACCACCCGGGCCGCCAGGATTAATAAAAATAGAGCCGACGGCGCTACCGCTCGCCTCTTGTTTACGCATCGATAATTCGATGGTCGCCCCCTCCGGATCCTCATAATTCATGGGAACCTGGACGCGAGCGCATTGGTCTTTACCGCAGGAGGTCCACTCCACCCGCTGCTCATAGAACCGGGCGAGCTGCGCCGGATACTCCGGCAGCGCACCGGTGGAGGTATCGGGGGTGCCGCCACGCACCAGGGCATTATTGGCACACCCGGAGACTAAAAGCAGCACGGCGCCGAGAGCAGCAAGAGTTCTTTTCACGTGTCTAGCGTACGGGAGCAAGCTGGTAATAGGCAGGAGGCCGCGGTAATTTCGCTAGCCGTGCAATTACTGCATATTCGCGTCCGAGGCATTGCGCGGGTGCACACACTCTGACACACTGAATGTGATGCTCACTACACGCCTTCGGAGTATCGCGGCCGTTTATCTTCAACGCCACTGAACGGTGTCCACTGGCGCCGCCGTGAAAGGCCCAGATGCAAGGGGTGTGCCGGAACGTCCCGGCAGGTAGATGGGTATCACGTGCGCGCTATGCAAGCGTGCCCATACAAAGGAGGAAGAATGAAGGCTATTCGCTACTACGGCAAGGAAGATGTCCGGCTTGAGGATATTCCTGAACCTGCACTCCAGCCGGGAACCGTGAAGATTTCCCTGGCATACAACGGTATTTGCGGCTCTGATCTGCATCTGTATTTTGATGGAGTCATGCCACCGGCTCCCTCGGCCGATGAACCGCACCCCCTTTCCGGGGAAACCCTCCCGGTGGTTTTCGGTCACGAATTTTCCGGTGTGGTCGATGAAGTCGGCGCGGGTGTGACCAAGGTGAAGGCCGGGGATCGCGTTGCCGTGGAACCCTTTATGGTGTGCGGGGAATGCCCGGCCTGTAAGAAGGGCATGTACAACCTCTGCGAAAAGATGGGATTCATTGGAATTTCCGGGCGCGGCGGTGGCCTGGCTGAGAAGATCGTAGTGGAAGAACGCTGGGTTCATAACGTTGGTGATATTCCGCTGGACCAGGCCGCTCTTATTGAACCGCTCTCCGTTGGCCATCACGCGGTCGCGCACGCTGGCGCCGCTTTCGGGAAGGCTGCAGGCAAGGTTGCCGTGGTGGGCGGGGCCGGACCTATCGGGCTGCTCACCGCCGCGGTGCTCAAGGCCTACGGCGTGAAAACCATCGTTTCCGAGCCCTCCGAAATTCGCCGCGCGAAGCTCACGGAAGTGGGGGTTGCTGATCTTATCGTCAACCCGGCGGAAGAGGATCTGCTGGAGAAGGTGAAGGAATTTACCGACGGCGTGCTCGCGGACTTCGCTTTCGATTGCGCCGGCATTGCCGCGGTGGCCGATCAGCTTCTCAGTGTGCTCACCACCGGCGGGCACCTCGAAGTGGTGGCGCTGCACGTCCATCCCTTCGAGCTGGATCTTATGGGCGCCATTATGATGCCCGAACGCTCCATCAGCGCGTGCATTGGCTACTGTGATGATCACGAACCGGCCATCAAGCTGGTGCAGGAAGGCAAGGTCAACCTGGAGCCGCTCATCACCTCGAAGATCACCGCTGATCGCATTGTCGAGGATGGCTACCAGCGCCTGCGGGGCAACCCGGGCGAGGTGAAAATCCTCGTCTCAATGAAGTAACCCGATGAAATAAGGGTAACGTCAAGCTGGCGGGCCGGTACAGAACCGACTTCTCACAGGAAGATGAGGAAAGGTTGCTGCCGGCCCGCTAGTTTGTTTGAGATGGTTGCGCTAGCAACGGCGAAGCGAGCTCGATAAACATCGCTTCGAGGGCAAGCTGCGGAGCAACGTTCGCGGCCAGGCGCCGCCGCGCCCGCGCCACCGCGTCCATCCGCGCCACCGAGAGTTCCGGGGTGGAGGCAGCCGCAGCCGCGATGATCTGTGTTTCGAAATCGGCATTAATGAGGTCGACGCCGGCATCGACCTGCACCGCTAGCACATCACGATAGAGCGCCAGCACATCGAGCATGGCCCGGTCCAGATAGTCACGATCCTCCCGCACCGCCCGCTTTTTTCGCTGTTCCTCAAAAGCGCGGATCTGGGCACGTTGCGACGCCGAACCGCTATCCCGCTCCCCCAACCCAATACTCGCCCGGAATTCCGCAAGCTCGGTATCGGGTTCAGTTTCCACCTTCGCCCCTTTTTTCGACGCGGTGCTAGAACCTGCGGATTTCGACGCCGCACCCACGCTGGCCGGGTAGTGCTCGAGGAGATGCTGAGCGGCGAGCACCGCATCTGATGTTCCACCCAAATCGAGAGTTTCCCGCAGCAACGCCGCGCGCTCTGCCGCAACCTGCGGGTCCCGTAGTAAGGCACGCGCACGGCCAATATGGCATTGGGCAATGCGTGCAGTTGCGCGAGCCGTGCGTTCATCAACCCCGAATTCTCCGGCCAGGAGCTGGGCAACCGCCTCCACGCTAGGAACCTGGAGGGCCACGTGGCGGCACCGGGAGCGAATCGTGGGAAGCATGTCCTCGGGCGAAGCGGTAATAAGAATCCACACGGTATCGCGCGGGGGTTCCTCAATTGCTTTGAGAAGCACATTCGTGGTGCGCTCCAGCATACGGTCCGCGTCTTCAATAATGATGATGCGCCGCCGGCCCACCGAGGGGAACGTATAGGAAGAGGCCACCAGCGACCGGGTTTCTTCCACCGAGATCGTCACCGAGCGCGGGTCCATTCGGATCACATCAGGATGGGTACCGCCCAGCGTGGTGGTACAGGCGTGGCAGTGCCCGCAGCCGGGCACCGCACCCGTGCATTGCACGGCAGCCGCGAAGGCCAGCGCCGCAACCGACCGCCCCGATCCGGGCGGCCCGGTAACCAACCATGCTTGGGCCATCGCCGCGCTGCTGATATCCGTCGTCGTACTAACATCCGGTGCCGTAGTTAAACCCGCAGCCGTATCCGCATCCGCCGCGCTCGTCGCATCGGTAGCGCCGCTCGCATCGGTAGCAGCGGTCGAATTGGCTGCGCCGCTCGCATCGGCCGCGGCGACTACCGGACCGGGCAGCTGCGGGTCACTGATCCGCGAGGCCCAGGCCGCCCGTTGCAAGAGCTCGGCAACCGGACGCTGGCCAATAAGCGCATCGAAAACGCTCATGAGGATTCTCCCGCGGCCGGCTGACACGCACCGCAATCAGCCAGATGTTCCCGACCTTCCAGACCTGCCAGCAGAGTTTCCACCCGCGCAATAATCTGCGCGGCAAGATCAGCAACAGTCTCGCGCGCATTGAGCACCAGGTAGCGCTCCGGATTAGCCTCCGCGAGCGCGAGGAAATTCTCACGAACCGCCCGGTGGAACTCGCGGCCTTCCGCCTCGATGCGGTCATACTGGCCGTCGTCCGCCCGCGCTAAACCTTCGTTTTCCGGGATATCGAGGAGCACGGTGAGGTCCGGCCAGAGTTCTTCGGTAGCCCACTCGGACATCGCCCGGATGCCCGCGCCGAGCTCACGCGCCCCACCCTGGTAGGCCAGGGAGGAATCAATATAGCGATCCGAGAGCACCACCGCCCCAGCCTCCAGGCCTGGGCGAATAACAGATGCGACGTGCTGGGCGCGATCCGCGGCATAAAGAAGGGCTTCGGCGCGCGGGCTGACCGCGCCCCCGTGCAGGAGCAGCTCCCGAATCTGGGTGCCGAGCATGGTTCCCCCGGGCTCCCGGGTTTGCACAACGGTATACCCCCGCTTGGAGAGCGCCGCGGCAAGCAGCTGCAACTGGGTTGTTTTCCCAGCTCCATCCCCACCTTCAAAGGTAATGAACACCCCGCGCATTTATGCCTTCTCGGTGGTCGATCCGGAAGCGGAATTTTTCGAGCTGGACTTTTTCGCCGTGCTCTTCTTCGCCGTCGTTTTCTTCGCGGCGGGGGCCTTAGCCGTGCTCTTCTTCGCCGTTGTACGCCGTTTCACCGGGCCCTTCGCGCGCCGATCTGCGAGCAACTCGTAGGCACGCTCGGGAGTAATGTTCTCTACATCATCGCCCTTGCGCAGCGAGGCATTCGTTTTCCCATCGGTCACGTAGGGCCCGAAGCGCCCCTCCTTGAGCACCACCGGAGCTTCGCTCACCGGATCGGTTCCCAGTTCCTTAAGCGGGGGCTTAGCTGCTGCCTGCCCGCGGCGCCGCTTGGGCTGGGCCAGCAAAGCCTGCGCTTCCTCCAGAGTAATCGTGAAAATCTGCTCCTCGGTTTCCAGCGAGCGGGTATCTTTCCCGTGGGTGATATACGGACCGTACCGCCCGTTCGTTGCAGTGATATCCACCCCGTCTTCGCCCTGCCCAATCACGCGCGGCAGATGCAGCAAACGCAGGGCATCTTCGAGCGTAACAGTTTCCGGTTGCATAGATTTCAAAAGCGACGCCGTGCGCGGCTTAGGTGCTTTTTTGGAGATTTTCCCGGTGGGGGTAAGCGCGACTTCACCCTCGCGAATAATTTCAGTCACGTACGGCCCGAAACGCCCGGATTTTACGACGACGCGGCGCCCGGTTTCGGGATCCTCGCCCAGTTCACGTCCATCGGAGGATGCTTTCTCCAGGATGTCGTGGGCGGCCTCCACCGTCATTTCATCGGGTGCCATGCCTGCCGGCACCGAGGCGCGCTTATCGGAGCCTTCCACTTCCAGATAAGGCCCGTATTTTCCATTGCGCAGGGTGATGCCCTCCCCGATGGGGGTGGAGTTAATAGCACGCGCATCGATATCGCCAAGGGATTCCACCCGGCCTTCCAGGCCCGGCTTATCGCCATCTCCGCGCCAGAATTTCGACAGGTAGGTCACCCGATCCCCGCTGCCCTCCGCAATCCGGTCGAGGTCGGTTTCCATCTGGGCGGTGAAATCGTAATCCACCAGGTCGGGGAGATTTTCTTCCAGGAGACGCACCACGGAGAAAGCCGTCCAGGTAGGAACAAGCGCCTGACCGCGATGCTCCACGTACCCGCGATCAGTAATGGTGGAAATCGTGGAAGCGTAGGTTGAGGGACGCCCGATACCCAGTTCTTCCATCTTCTTCACCAGCGATGCTTCGGTGTACCGCGGCGGAGGGAGAGTTTCGTGGCCGGTGGCCTGCGGGGCGCTCACCGGCAGTTCCTCCCCTTCTTTCACGTCCGGGAGCCGGGCCGCATCCGTGGCTTCGTAACGATTGGCATCCCGGCCTTCTTCGTACGCGGCAAGGAACCCCGGGAACGTAATCACCGTGCCAGACGCGGAGAAAGTGGCGGTGTGCGCTCCGGCCGCACCGCCGACCGGCACATCAATTTTCAGAGAGACCGTCTGCCCGCGCGCGTCTTCCATCTGGGACGCAACGGTACGTTTCCAAATAAGTTCATAAAGTCGAAAATCCGCCCCCGAGAGTTCACCGGCCACCATCTGCGGAGTGCGGAAATGATCGCCGGCCGGGCGGATAGCTTCGTGTGCTTCTTGCGCGCCCTTCGCCTTCTTACCGTAGAAACGCGGCTTTTCCGGCAAGCTGGCCTGCCCGTACAATTCCTTGATTTGGCTACGGGCCGCGCTGATTGCCTGCGCGGACAGGTTCGTGGAATCGGTACGCATATAGGTGATATAGCCCGATTCGTAGAGCGACTGGGCGATACGCATTGTTTGACGCGAAGATAGGCGTAGTTTACGCCCGGCTTCCTGCTGCAAAGTCGAGGTGGTGAAAGGTGCGGCAGGGCGACGGCGATACGGCTTTTCCTCGCGGGTGCGTACCGTACCCCGCGCGCCTTCGAGTGTTTCTGCCAGCTGGCCAGCCAGCTCGGCGTTGAGGGCCCGTACACCTTCCTTGGTCGCCTTGGCGGATAGTGCGCCGTCGTCGCCAAAATCTTTACCGGACGCAATACGCGCACCGTCGAGGGAATGGAGGGCTGCCTCGAATTGTTCGGCGGAACCAAAGGTGGCGGTCACATCCCAATACGATGCGGAAACGAAAGCCATGCGTTCGCGTTCGCGTTGCACAACAAGGCGAGTGGTGGCCGATTGGACGCGACCTGCGGAAAGCCCCGCGGCGACCTTGCGCCACAGCAGGGGCGAAACTTCGTAACCGACCAGGCGGTCAAGGATACGGCGCGATTCCTGGGCGTCTACCAACTGGGTATCGAGCGCGCGGGGTGTTTCCAGGGCACGGGAGATCGCTTCGGGAGTGATTTCATGGAAGACCATGCGCGAGGTGGGAACTTTCGGCTTGAGCACCTCGTAGAGATGCCAGGCGATCGCTTCTCCCTCGCGGTCCTCATCGGTTGCCAGGAAGAGTTCATCGGCGTTCTTCAAAGCTTTCTTCAGCTCGGCAACCGTTTTATTCTTCCCGGCAGAAATAACGTAGTAGGGCGAGAAATCACCGTCCACATCAACAGCGAAGCGCCCGTAGGGGCCCTTCTTCATATTGTCGGGTAATTCCGAGGGCTGCGGCAGGTCTCGAATGTGCCCTACGGACGCCAGCACCTCGAAATCTTCACCCAGGTACCTGCCGATCGTGCGCGCCTTGGCGGGAGACTCCACGATAACCAGCTTCGTCACAACTGCATCCCTCACTACTCACGGCGTGACCAGACCACGCCTCCGACACATATTTTGTGCCCTGTTGTCACACGGTAGCACGCCCGCGCCGAAAACCGATGCTCGTCACGGGAGCTCTCAACCTATCTCCTAGATCTCGGTTCCCGTTCCCTCGGTCAATAGCCCGGTGGCGATCAGCTCGCGCACCGTCTCAAGGAGACGGGCTTGGACCGACGCGCTCTCCTCTCCGTAAATACGCGCAATCGCCTGGCATAGGGCACCCACGCTCAACTCGCCATCGCAGGCGCCCACGAAGGCCGCAACTTGGGAATCGGCCGGGAGGGTCTGCTGGAATCCACCCGTGTGGGCGAGAACAATGCGCAGCGGATCTGCCGCCCCCGGATCGTAAAAACGGTGTTCGATCACCTCGGTTCGAGTCAGGGTGCGCTGTGCTAAGTCCTCATCGGAGGCGGCCACCAGGTGCCGGTTCTTCCAGACCCGCTGAATATGCTGGCGGATATCACCCTGGGGGCGGCCCGGTATTTCCTCGGTGCGGATCATGGGTTCGCGAGCGGCAGCCGGGCGTGACAAGATCCCGTAACCCAGGCTGATCGCGCGTATCCCCCGCGCGGCAAAATCATCGAGCCAGGTGCGGTAGGCATCCTCGTATCCGGTATCGCGCGGGCGCAGGCCACCATCGCGGAGCCACATCTCTACATAGTGGGCTGGATCGACTTCATCGCGCGCAATGAACCAGGCATCGAGGCCCGCCACCCGGGCCCACACCTGCGGGTGAGTATCCCAGGAACAGCCATCTTCCACTTCCCAATTCCCCAAAATATAGGCAGTGCCGGTATCTGTGAGGTGGGCGGGAAGTGCGGAGATGAGTTCGGACAGGAGTGTATCCCCACCGAATCCACCATCGCGGTACTCGAAATCGACTTTCTGCCGGACGGCAGCGGGGGTGATAACAAAAGGCGGATTGGACACGATGGTGTCGAAACGCCCCTCCACCGGATCGAAAAGGGAACCCTGGAGCAACTCGACCCGCACGGCCGCGA
The DNA here is from genome assembly GCF_003957255.1 of Actinotignum sanguinis. Taxonomy (GTDB): domain Bacteria; phylum Actinomycetota; class Actinomycetes; order Actinomycetales; family Actinomycetaceae; genus Actinotignum; species Actinotignum sanguinis. Next base: position 8,582 of record NZ_QDIE01000015.1, on the reverse strand, counting down.
GCGCGATATTTAGGGCGGCGAATTGCAAAGCTCGCGCAGAAATATCGGTGGCGACCACCTCGCAGCCTTGCAGCGCGGCGCTAATGGCATGGATTCCGCATCCGGTTCCCACATCTAGAACCCGGCCCCCGGTATAGGTGACGATATTTGCGAGAGTGCGGGTGGCCCCACCCACCGGCATAACGTGGTGGGCTCCGGGGACTCGGCCGGCTAGTTCCCCAAAATCGGAGGCGATGAGCACCTCGGTGCGGGTGATCCGGCGGGTGCCCTTCCGAGTAATGTCTAGCGGAACGGGAACCACTTGGAAACGGGCTCGATATCCCGCGTTGCTGACCGCGAGCAGCGCATCGCGCGTTACCCGGTCACCGAAAGTGGCGGGAAAGGCACCCTCGAGTTCCTCCGCGCTCAAGGTATCCCCGAGAATAAGGAGGCGGACTTGGCAGGCCAGGATTTCCGCTTCGGTATGCGGCGTAGCACCCTGGTGACACACTTTTTCACATGCGAGAAGTGCGCACACGCGCTGTTCACGGCGCATGGCGGCGGTAGCCTCGGGACCGAGCAGGGGAGAGATATGCGCGGTGGTATAACCTGTGAGATCTTGACGTAACGTGGTGGCGAGGCGCTCGGGGGCGCCCGGGACAAAGAGCTCCATGCCATAACAGTAAACTGCCCGGCCGCGTTGAGGAAAGCCCCGGGTAGGGAAACGGGAACTCGCGCGGTTTTCTTTGGTCCTTAGATCTCTGGCCCTCAGCTCCGTGGATCTCAGTTCTTTGGCCTTCAATTCTTTGGTCTTGGGTGCTCCATCGGGCACACTACACATATGCGCCTCCTTTCCGTTCTTGAAGAATCCGCCACCGCGGGACAGTTGGTAGCGCTGCGCAAACAAGATGCTCGCCCCGCGCAGGTAGCCGGGTGGCCCGCGTGGGTCAGCCCTCAGGTGATGAGTGCCTGCGCTAACCACGGCGTGCCACACCTGTGGGAACACCAGGTCCGCGCTGCGAATCTCATTCACGCGGGTACCCACACGGTGGTGGCAACCGGAACCGGTTCGGGGAAATCTTTGGCGGCGTGGGTGCCTGCACTCACCGAGATGCTGGCTCCGCGTAGCTCGACGAGTTTGGCGCGGTTGAGCGCACCTCCCACCGTGCTTTACCTTTCCCCAACCAAGGCTTTGGCCGCGGACCAATACACCTCGCTGCGGGCCCTGGCGCGAGATGTCGATTCCCGGATCACGGTGGCGACCGCGGACGGGGATGCCGACGCGGAAGAAAAAACCTTCGCGCGCGACCATGCCGACATTGTGCTGACCAACCCTGATTTCGTGCATCACGCGATGCTGCCCCAGAAAGACCGCTGGCAGCGGATCTGGCGCGGGCTGCGGATGATCGTCGTCGATGAATTTCATTCGTATAAGGGATTGTTCGGAGCGCACGTTGGCCATGTGGTGCGCCGGATTTTGCGTATTGCGGCGCTGTATGGCGCCCGACCCACCGTTGTTTTCCTGTCGGCAACCGCAGGCGAGCCCCAGGAAACCGCCACCAGATTCATCGGAACAGCCTTTGGCCCTATCGAAGCGGTAACAGATGACGCCTCTCCGCGCGGCGAATGTACCGTGGCCCTGTGGCAATGCTCTCCTGTGGCCGACGACGAAACCGGCCACGTTCTTTCCGGGGAAGTACAGGGAAGTGAGAGAGATATCGTGCGCCGCTCGGCCAATGTGGAGGCGGCCGCTCTCACCGCTCGTTTCGTGGCGGAAGGGGCGCGCGTTCTCACCTTCGTGCGTTCGCGGGCCGGAACCGAACGGGTAGCCGAGCTGACCCAAGATTTTTTGCGCGAGGAACACAATCCCCTGGCTCAGGCGGTGGCGGCTTACCGCGGCGGGTATCTTCCTGAGGAACGCCGTGATGTGGAGCAACGACTGCGGTCCGGAGCGTTGCGAGCCGTGGCAACAACCAATGCCCTGGAGTTGGGTATCGATATTTCCGGGCTGGACGCGGTTATTCTCACCGGGTGGCCTGGAACCACGGCTTCTTTTAACCAGCAGGCGGGGCGCGCCGGACGGGCGGGAAGTTCGGGGCTGGCTGTTTTTATCGGAACCTCGAATCCTTTGGATCAGTATCTTCTGGCCCATCCGGATACGGTACTGAGCGCGGGCGCGGAGGCCAGCGTTTTCGATCCTCTCAATCCGAATGTTTTGACCGGGCAGGTGTGCGCGGCCGCCGCTGAGCATCCTCTTAGCGAGGCAGATGCCGCAATTTTTGGGCTCCCCAATACGTCGCTTTTCGACGAATTGAGCGAACAGGGGCTCTTGCGCCGCCGTCCCGGCGGGTGGTTCTGGGGGCATGCGGGGCTGAGCGCCCACGACCTGGTGGATCTGCGCGGCGAGGCAAGCACCGTGTCCATTGTTGACGAGGAAGACGGAAACATTCTGGGGACCGTGGATGCCGCACGGGCAGATACCACCGTGTACCCGGGGGCTATCTATATACATCAGGGTGTTCCTTTCGATGTGCAAACATGTGACGGCGAGGTGGCTATCGTGCGGCATCGCCCCCGGGATGATCTGCGGACTTTTGCCTCCGAAGAGACAACCGTGAAGATCCTCCATTCGCGCTCCAGTACCGCAACTCGGTTTGGGACCTGGGCTTGGGGCGATGTGGAGGTATTCAATCGGGTTGTCGGATACCACCTGCGCCGGGCCCGTGATGGCATGTATCTCGGGTTTCACCCCATTACTCCGCGCGAGCGCAGTATGGAGACGTGCGGGACATGGTGGACGATGTCATCCCAGGATCTGGAGGCGCTCGGGATCCCTCCCGCGGATGTTCCCGGTGCTCTGCATGCTGCTGAGCATGCCGCAATTGGAATACTTCCCCTCTTCGCGATCTGCGACCGATGGGATGTGGGAGGACTGTCCACCGCGTACCACCCGGATACCGGAGCTGCCACCGTGATTGTCCACGATGCTGCGGCCGGCGGTTCAGGCTGTGCCGAGCGGGGATACCGGGCCGGCCGGGAGTGGATCCGCGCCACACGCGATGCCGTGGCCGGTTGCCCGTGCCAGAGCGGATGCCCGCGCTGCGTCCAGTCCCCGAAATGCGGTAATAACAATGAGCCCCTGTGGAAAGAGGGCGCGGTGCTGGTGCTCAGCGCCCTGAGTTGCGCACTCGATGAGCTGGAGGGCACGGCGCCGGAACCGTGACCCCGATCAATGGGGCCTGCGCGCGATGTCACCCGGACCGCTACCGGCACCGCGCGAGCGCGGGTGCGAACCCGAATCGAAAATATTTCTTCGGATTCGCTGCATTCTTCGATAACCGCGCCGTTGCGCTGCGCACTGCGTTCGCTCTTGGTGCAGGCTTCGGCTAACGACCAGCCCTGGTTGATTACCCGCTCGGCTGTTTGCAGAGCAATAACGTCCGCCGTGGCACGGGCTTCCATTCGTGCGATGACCACGGTAAAAACGGTGAGCACCACCCCGGTCAAGGCAAGCACAAGAGCCATCGCCCCGACCGCGAGTACCGTTCCCGCTCCCCGCTCAGAGGCCCGGGGCGGATCCCGGTGCCGGACGCGGATTTCCCTCCGGCACATCAGGTAGAGCCGGTGCCATTCCCGCCAGCTATCCCTCCAGGAGACTCTCATGTTCCCAGTACTCCGGGTTCCACATCCACCGAGGTACGTGCTTCCATGGTGATACCCAGGGCCCGTAGCGGACCGGCTGCCTGGGCCCGCACCACCACGTTCACGTGGTCTTCCGCGCGTTGCACGTGCAGCATGGCCCGGGGTGGGAGTTCGCGAGCGCGCAAGGCCTCTTCACTTTCTCCGCGTGCGGCAAGGACTGCAATATCGTGGGAGGCACCGCGCAGAGAGAGGTATTGGGCTCCGGCGCTCAGCGCCCCGAGCGCGAGCAGCACGATAATAAGCGTGCTGACAATCCCGAGGGCCACTTCTACCGTGACCATGCCGGCTTCCCGGTTCTCAGCCCCGTAAGGCCGGCGCAAGATGCGGGAGAGTTTGCGGGAACGGATCTCCCGACGGCGGCAAGCACAGGGAACTGCTATATGCCCGCGTGCCTCGATGACCTCATGGCATTGCGCACACAAACGCCGGCGTTCCCGCGACCGGTGGGACCGGAAGCCCCGGTGGGGCCGCTGGGTGGGCTGGTTGGCGATAAGAGCACCCTCACCTGCCCCGCCCCGCGGGAAAGAAGGTAACTCCTGGCATTGCTCGGGGAATTGCTTCGATATCATGACGGATCTTTCTCTTTTCGGTGGAGCCGCGGGCCTCCCACCGGCACCGGTGGATACCCGGGACTTTGGTTTAGGCGATATTGAGTCCGCGCCGGAAAATCCCCGCGATAAGCTCACGCATCCAGTCCTGCTGGGAGAGCCAGTAGAGGATGCCGGCAATAGCGCAGGCGCCGAGCGTTCCGACGGCGTATTCGGTGGTGGTCATCCCCGCTTCCGGATGGGATTTTCCCTCGAGGAAAATGCTGCCCGGGTGGGTGGGGAGAGCTGGTCTGAGGGTGCTAACTGCCGTGGTCATAATGGTGCCTTTCTTATTTGTGACGTACTACGCCGTGGTTATGGCTAGGTGGTGCCGGACCTCGCCGCCCGCCGCCCGGGGGGTGGGTTGCGGGCTGCTCGGAACGTGCTAGGTCCGGCGCTGTCAGTCTCCCGCGCCGCGCTCCCTCCCACATCCAGCGCCCGCGTGCCTGTGGATAATTGCCCCGTCTGAGCATCCTGGGGATACAGGGGATGAAGCGGGAACGAGCCTGGCACCCCACCACGCCCCAGCTTCGTCCATATGGCTTTCTTTAGCCGGCTTCGTTCGCCCTGTTTTTATTGGAAGAGACCGATGGCTGCGCCAGCCACTGCCGGAACAATTCCCACGAGGATAAATGCCGGTAGGAAACACACACCTAAAGGCACCACGAGGCTATTTCCAAGTTCGGCCGCCGCGCGGCGCGCTTCTCTAGAACGACGACGCCGGTAGCTGCGGGCAGCTGTGCCAAGCAGGGTGAGCGGAGCTACCCCATTTTCCCAAGCTGGCTGGAGGGCCTCGCGCAGCAACTCGGCGCGTGGATGTATTCCGTCCCACGCTTCGGCCCAAGGGGCGCCCAGCAGAAGGAGCTGCGCCGTCGTACCGACATCAAGGTGGGCATATTCTTCAGCAACGGCGAAAGATACCGCTTCGAGCGCGGCCGGAAGTGAGGCCCCGGAGGAGAGAGCCACCCGCGCGAGATCGGCCAGAAACGCCGGGTCGGAGGGCGGTAAGCGCCGCCCGGATCGCCGCGCCGCACCCGGCCGGGATGAGGCATCCTGCCTACCCGCACCCTGCCCGGCAACGGGCATCCACACCCGGGCAAGAAGAAGAACCAGGAGACACAGGATCAGCCCCATTGCTCGGCTTTCCGTACGAGGCGACGCATCCACACGATTCCAGCCACCTCGCATATGAGCGCCAGCGCGAGGCAGCATCGCCCGATCACGGTGCCGACAAGGAAAGTCAAGGGATTACCTCCAAAGAATGAACCCAATAACATGCCGAAAAGTGGCATGGTGGCCAGCATTTTCACGGCTGAACGCGGTCCGGCTAGCGCGATGCGGCGCTCGCCTAGCGCATCGCTGGATTCGGAGAGCGCCGCCGCGCAGTTCTCGAGAATGCGGGCTGCAGATGCTCCGGTGTGGTGGGTGAGTCGGCACACCGCTATGAGTGCGGGGATACCGAGGAGGCCGCGGGCGCGGCGCGGATTGCGGGGCGCCCGTTCCCATAGTTCCCGGAGGAGTACCGGGACTCCGACATCGTCAATCTGACCGGCAGGGTCACGCCGGAGCTCACTGTCCCCACCGGCTCCTGACCTTTCCCTATTCGGCTCGAAGCGGGCGAGCGCGGTGAGCCACGCGCGGCGGTGATCAGCGCCCGAATCTATACGGGCCGCGACTTCCACCGCGAGCAGGCCGGCGTCAAAACCGGGCAGGGGGTCACGCTTGCTCCGGCCCCGTGGCACGCGCGGGCCACGCCTGCCACACCCGCCACGCCTGCCGCGCCGGGCACCCGGTTCTTCCGCGCGCCCGTGCCGGGATATGTCACTTCTCCGAGAGAAAAGTGAGCGAAACTCCGTCTTGCTGGCGCGGCCCCGCGGCACGCCAGCATACGTGCAGACGCTCAGAAGAACGCCGAGCACCACCAGAATTACCACGGTTCCTCCAGCCCTAAACGTGAACCCAGGGTGGCCCACCCGGGACCGGCACGAATAGTGCCATCGGCACTGATCGCCAAGGCATCCGGGGCTTCAAGAACGCCATTTCGGCTGTGGAGGATCGCCACGCGGGTAATGCGCCGGAGTGGCCCGTGGCGTTCAATGGAAATAACGGCATCGAGGGCCGCGACCGCCTGAGCGGCAACCACCGCGGCGGACATTCCTGCCAATGCCCCGAGAGCAACGAGCCGGGCGGGAACATCGCGCGCCGAATTTGCATGGATGGTCGCCCATCCGCCTTCGTGCCCGGTATTGAGCGCGGTGAGGACTTCACGCACTTCTTCTCCGCGGCATTCCCCCACCACGATCCGATCCGGGCGCATCCGTAAGGCGGCCCGCACCAATTGGCTCATGGTAATTTCACCGTGGCCTTCCACATTGGGGCGGCGGATTTGCAGATGCACCACATGCGGATGTGCGGGCCGTAATTCCGAAGCTTCCTCAATTATGATGAGCCGTTCCGTGGCCGGTACGCAGCTGAGCAGCGAGGCTAATAATGTGGTTTTCCCCGATCCGGTAGCGCCGGCCACCATGACGTTAGCGCGCTGCTCCACCAGGGCTCGCAACACCGGCATAAGCGCTGCGGGGAACGTGCCAGCGGCCTGAAGCTCAGCGAGCGTAAAGGTACGGGCCCGTTGGGTACGCAGTGAGATCGCGGCTCCTTCCGCGGCCAGCGGAGCGAGGACCGCATGCAGGCGCGTTCCATTGGAGAAGGTGCCATCGGCAATGGGCGCGGCGTCGTCCAGACGCTGGCCGGCACCGGCAGCTAAACGTACCGCGAGCGCGCGTACTTCCCCCGCGTCGGAAAGCAGGGTGCTTAATTCTTCGTCACGTTCCAGTCCATTTCCGCGATCCAGCCACACCCCGGTACCACCGTTGATCAAAATATCTGTGACGGATGGGTCCTCTATCACGCGCCGCAGCTGCGGGCCCCAGCCACGGGCCACCGCGTCTAGATCACGCGCCGCTCCGAGCACATTTTTTATCCCAACGGCGTGTGGTGCCACGGTGGTGAGCACCCCGGGCACGCTGATGCCGCGGGCTAGCTCCCGGCGGGCACGAGCCAAGTTCCCACGGGTACGGGCCAGATTTAACTCCTTCGTGTTGTCCATTGATTCACCCCTGAGCCACCTCCCAGCACCGCATCGAGATGCGCGACGAGCTGCGTGACGTCACGCGCGGTCCCGGATCGCCGCTGTTCGCCCACAACAACTCCGTGCGCGAGGTCCTCATCCAAGCCGCGCAGGCGCCGCACGGGGATCACCTCCTGGCCGATATCTACACCGAAGGCTTGTGCCTCCACTTTGTGTGCGCACCGCGCTGCGATCACCACCGGAGTAGTCTCCCCCAGATCACGAAGGATTCTGGGGATGGCCTGGGCATCGCGGCCAGTCACCTCGGTAACGAGCACCACCGCATCGCACCAGGCCCGCCACCGTGCCGGCTCGCTCCCGAGCAGCAAGGCGCTGCGCGGGAGATCCACATAGGTGGTGTCGCTAGCTTGGGAAAGCGCATCGATGGCATGGGGCACCGCATCTCCATTCGCGGGCGCTCCGCCGCGCACATCCGCGCTGAGAAGACTCAGTTGCCCGCGTGCCGGCAGGGCCGCCCGGAGCCGTTGCGGTATGAGCATGCCTTCCGCTTGGGCGATATCAGCCCAGCGCGCCCCGCGTTTTTCCTGAAATCCCATGAGAAGTTCGAGCCCGGCCGAGAGCGGATCCGCATCTACCACGGCGGTGCGCGTGATGCTCAACGAGGCAAGCCAGGCCGTCAGCATCGATACCCCGACCCCGCCGCGCACCCCGGCCAGCCCGATAATGCGCCCGCGCCGAGTTTGCCCGGCCGCCAAAACTAGTTCGAGCAGATCTTCGGCCTGGCGCGGAAGTTCCACGACCACTGATCCGCGCGGAAAATAACTGGCGAGGACCGGGTGGAAACGCGCGCGGACCGTGGGCAGGGCCGCCGAGAGTTCCTCTAATTCGAGTACGGCCGGTGGCGGAGCTACCCCCGGCGAGCCGCGCGCCACCTGTATTCCTGCCAATTCCGTAACGGCCTCCACCTCGCGCACCGTCTCCTCATGCTGGTAGGTCAGGGAGACGAGTTCGCGGGGGATCGCGGAGATGAGAGGTGCCGGCGAAGCACCGGCGGAGCCCGAAACGCCGGAGAGGGAAACGCTGGAAACAGGAGCACTAGTGCACCGTCCGCGATTTAGGTTTCCGGTTATGGGGTGGGGGTTTGTTCTAAGACTGTTCTCGCGCGTGCTATTTTCTCCAGGAGGCTATCCACGTCAGCTACCCACGTGAATGGTGTGGCGGTAAGG
>NZ_QDIE01000014.1 GCF_003957255.1 Actinotignum sanguinis | reverse complement strand
CCACCGTGGCTGGTCTGAGTCTCACCTGCTCACCGCCCTGGATTACTGGCTTTATTCCAGGTCGATCAACACGCAGCCGATGTCTGATTTCGTGTCAAACACGATCCAACCAAGGAAGGAACCGGTTAGTACGCCTAGTGATAAGCCCGTCGAGATTGATACCCATATCGATACCGAACACCCCTGGGAAGACGGTCTAAACATCCGTAAAGGCCAGATCGGACGTTAACGACACGCCGCCATTAGCAACTAATTTTGTCTATTAACCCACCCGGACCCATTCCGCGTGAAACGATGAAACAGTTGAGGATGAATAACCTAATGGCAACCAGCCTCGGAACTGTTTTTAGTGCCAGAGGCAGGTTTGCTTAGGCAAACTTGCGGTAGGCCACGAAGGCACCACCGGCCAGGAGGAGCAGAGCAGCGCCACCGGCAGCCGCACCGGCATCAACACCGGAGTTGGCCAGCTTCTTGGCGTCAGCCTTCTTGACTTCCTTCTTGGGGTCAGCCTTCTTATCGGCATCCTTCTTGGGATCGGCCTTCGGCGCGGGCTTTTCAGCCTTCGGATCCGCCTTGGGGTCAACCTTGGGGGTCTGGCCCTTCAGCGCGTCAAGAGCCTTCTGCGCATCCGCAACAGCCTTTTCAGCAGCCGCACGAGCAGCAAGCTTGTCGTTCAGACCAGCAACGCCAACTTCAAGCTCGGTCAGCGTGGCCTTGGCATTGGAAACCCGGATCTCAAGCGCTTCGGCCTTCTTGTTGAATTCGTCGAGCTTGGCCTGAGCCTTGTCGAGTTCCTTCTTATTCATTTCCGCAGCGACCTTGTTGCCAACGTCGCTCGGATCGGCCTTGAGGGCCTTCTCGGCTTCAATGTAGGCGGCTTCCCACTTCGCAACTTCTTCGGAGGCTGCGGTGTACTCGGCGGAAGCATTGAACTTATCGAGAGCTTCTTCAGCGTAGCTGAGGGTGCCCTTCTGAATTTCGACGTAGCCCTTCTGCTCGTCGATCTGAGCCTGGATTTCCTCAGCGGTGGGGAACTCAGCAAGCTTCGCCTTGGCATCGGCCACAGCCTTTTCAGCCGCCGTGGTATCGGCAGCGGTCACCTGCGGTGCATCAGGCGCGGCAGGAGCAGCGTAAGCTACACCCCCCCCCCCGCGGCGAGCATGACACCAAAGGTAGCGCCAGCCACAATCTTCTTCAACTGCATGTCTACTCCTATAAACGTATGTCCATGGCATGAATTCCTCAGTAAAGGCTTTATCGACCGATCCCATTCGCCAGCCGTGCACTCCACTGAGCACCTGCCACAACAGTCACAATACTTTATTGCGCTCTATTAATATACGGGAATGATGAGATTTTCGGAACTCTGTGACCACCGCCACTCACGGTGTTTTTTCCTTTTAATTTCGCGCCATATTAACATTCCGATTTTATTTAAGATATGCATTTTCCCAGCTCAAGGATTCATCAATGGAATTAATATACCTTTGTATTCAACTTTTCGACCAAAGTCCCGTCCAGCCCCTCAGCGACCTCACGCCTTTAGCCGGGCCGGGTACACCCGCTGCGTGACTATGCACGCGGCGACGTCTGCCCGACACCTCCCCGGATCCTTCCCCTGCCCGCTCCCACACCGCCCAGCGCCTCCGCGCCTACTCCGCACCTACTCCGCCCCCACTCCGTCAGAACGCATCCAGCGCACCTTCGCACCTGTCCACATAGCCCACAATTCCCCACCCGGGCGGTGAAGGCGATAAGCTCAAGGCGCTAATGCAGCACATTCCTCACATATCGGGAAAGACCTCTATGTCCACGAATTCCACGCCGGCTCCGTCCGGCACTCCGGCGCCGGGAACGCCGACTACCAGCGCACCCGCAGCAACCGGCACCCACGCCACTACCCACGCAGCCCACCTGCACCGAGATCTGCACAATCGCCATATCCAGATGATCGCGCTGGGCGGGGCCATCGGAACGGGCCTCTTCTACGGCTCAGCTTCCTCCATCAGTTTGGCCGGTCCGGCTATCCTTTTCGTCTATCTCATCGGCGGATGCACGATTTACCTTGTTATGCGCGCCCTGGGTGAGATGAGCGTGCACGAACCGGTGCCCGGCGCTTTCTCCCATTACGCCTATACATACTGGAGCCCGCGCGCCGGCTTTATCTCGGGCTGGAATTACTGGTTTAACTACATTTTCGTGGCGATGTCGGAACTATCCGTCGTCGGCCTCTATATCAATTACTGGTTCCCGGCGGTCCCCACGTGGCTCACCGCCGCGTTCTGCCTGGTCTTCATCACGGCCGTCAACCTACTCGGGGTACGAGCCTTCGGTGAATTCGAATTCTGGTTCGCGCTCGTCAAGGTCATCGCAATTATCGGAATGATCGTGCTGGGCATTCTTGTGCTTGTCGTCGGGCTCCAAGAACCTCACCAGGTCCCGCCCGGAACCTCTTTCGCCGAGCTGGTTTTCCCCAACGGCCTCCAAGGCGCGACTTTCGCTTTCGTCGTCGTCATGTTCAGTTTCGGCGGCATCGAACTCATCGGCATCACCGCCGGTGAGGCAGACGACCCACGCCGCTCTATCCCACGCGCCATCAACCTGGTGATTCAGCGCATCCTCATTTTCTACGTGCTGTCGCTCGCCATTATTATGGCGGTCATCCCGTGGCGCAGCATCGACGGGCATGCCAGCCCCTTCGTCCAGATTTTCGACTCGGTAGGGATCACCTTCGCGGCCCATATCCTCAATTTCGTGGTGCTCACCGCGGCGCTGTCCGTCTACAATTCCGGACTGTACTCCAACGGCCGCATGCTCTATTCGCTGGCGCAACAAGGTAACGCCCCGCGTATTTTCGCCACACTTTCACGAGCGGGCACGCCGTACGTGGGGATTCTGACCTCCTCGGCCGTCACCGTTGTGGCAGTGGTTGTGGTCTTCGCTTTCCCGAACTTCGCATTCGGGTATCTACTTTCCATCGCCCTTATCGCCGGGATTATCAACTGGACAATGGTCATGATCACCCAGCTGAAATTCCGCGCCGCACTCGGCCCGGAACGCGTGGCGAGCCTCACCTACAAGCTCCCCGGCGGCCTGGCCTCCAGCATTTTTGTGCTGGTGGCGCTGGCGGCCTGCGTGGTGCTCATGCTTTTCCAAGACGCCTACCGGGTGGCGGTTTTCGTGGGTCCGGCCTGGTTGCTACTCCTCACGATCGCGTACCAGGTGAAAGTTTCGCGTGAGAAGCGCCATGCGCGCGCGTAGTTCTTAAAGGGTTACGACGACGGCCGGGGCGGGATGCTGATGCATCCCGCCCCGGCGTATCTGGCCCGCGGGAGATTGGGCTATCCACGGCCGCTCGGGGCCGCTCGGGGCCGCGGGAGTCAGGGATTAGAATTCACCGTCGATAGGCGAATTAGCCACCACCTTGATATTGACAAATTCGTGAATACCCAGGTCAATGAGCTCATGCCCATAGCCGGAGTTCTTCACGCCGCCGAAGGGGATATCCGCCGCGACCGCGGTGGGATGGTTGAGATAGACCATCCCGGTATCCAGCCGTGCGGCTACCCGCTTGCCGCGTTCCAGATCCTCGGTGAAGACCGAACCGCCCAAGCCGTACGGGGAATCATTGGCGAGGGTAATTGCCTCTTCTTCGTCCTTGACCCGGTAAATCTGGGAGACCGGCCCGAAGAATTCCGTATAGCGGCACCGGGCGCCCGCGGGGATCTCCGTGAGGATCGTGGGCTGGAAGAAGTTACCGTGCTCGGGTAGCTCAATTCCCGCTTCTTCAGCCTTCGCACCTTCCGCAATAGCTTCTTCCAGCTGCTTGGCCAGATCACGCTTCGCTGCCGCCGAGGATAGCGGTGCCAAGGTGGTTTCCCGATCCATCGGGTCCCCGGCCTTGAGCTGCTTGACGCCTTCCCGGTACTTCGCCAGGAATTCGTCATACACAGCATCCACAACGATCATGCGCTTGGACGAGCAGCACACCTGCCCGGCATTCCAATGCCGGCCGGTAACCGCCCACGCAACCGTCTTATCAATATCAGCATCCTCGAGCACGATAAAGGCATCAGCCCCGCCCAATTCCAGCGTGGACTTCTTAATGTACTTGCCGGCAAGCTGCGCGATGGCCGCGCCTGCCACTTCCGAGCCGGTAAGCGCGACCCCGCGCACGCGCGGATCAGCCAGCACAATCTCCGACTGGTCATGGGAGAGGTAAAGATTCTGGAAACAACCTTCGGGTAGGCCCGCTTCGCGGAAGATCTCCACGAAGGTTGCCGCCGATTCCGGAACGATGGAGGCGTGCTTGAGAATAAGGGTATTGCCGGCGAAAAGCTGCGGGGCAGCCACGCGGACAATCTGGTAGTAGGGGAAGTTCCACGGCTCCACCATGAAGAGCACCCCGAGGGGCTGGAAGAGCAGCTGCACGGAGTCCTTCCCGTATTTATCCGAGGGGAGCGTGCGAGTGGCAAGATACTTCTCACCATTGCGCACATAGTCCTCAAACATCGCGATGCAGATATCGACTTCCGCTTCTGCCTCCCCGATCACCTTCCCCATTTCCTTGGTAATAATCGAGGCGTATTCGGTGCGGCGTTCGCGCAGCAGATCAGCGGCCTTCTGGAGCACCTGCGCGCGCTGCGCATACGATGTTTCCCGCCACTCCAAAAAAGCTTCATGGGCAACGTCGACTGCCTTCTTGACTTCTTCATCCGTGGCAGTGGGATATTCCTTGAGTAGTTCACCGGTGTACGGACTCACTGTTTGGTACGCCATTGTTCAACCTCCGCGTATCGGTGCGAGCAGACCCGCGGCCCACCCGCGTAGTGGATAAATTCGATGGGCTTCCCGGCGCATCCCGCGCGCCTCACCCCTGCACGAAAGCGCATATACCGGGAGGTAGGGCCGGGTAGGGAGGCGACGGCGCTTCGCTACCCGCGGGAAGATAGCAGTTATATTGTTATGAGGGGAACGCGGAATCTCCCGCGTTCCTACCTATTACTCTACCTATTTTTCAGCAGATGTGAGCGGTTTCATACCTCTGGGCGAAATGTGACAGCCCTGGGACCCTTGTCCCGGAGCTGCGTCGTCGTTCCTGCGCGCTACGTGCCGAAAGGTATCCGCCCGACCCCGCCACGGGGATACGCCCCTACACTAGGGACTATGAGTAACACTTTCCCCCAGGGGGCAGATCTGCCCTCGGACCACTCTTTCAACGCGCCCGGTCCCGCCGGCACTCCCCTGCCCGGGGCTGCCGGCACTCCCGCGGGACGCACCACTCCGCCGCTTGCGGCCCCGCTCGGCGTGCTGGCCGGTTCCATTATCGGTTTCATCGGCACGGCGCTGCACTTCTGGACCCTGCATATGAGTGCCGGCACCCAGTCGGAAGATTTCGGAGTCAAGCTGTGGGAGGCCGATACGAAGTCGGTCGCTATTTTCATCACCATCGGCCTGGCCCTGGGTGCTATCGGCGCATTCGTGGGGCTGGTGCGTCAGGCGCCCGCCGCGGTGCGCAAGACGTGGTCCTCGGGCGGCATTGTCGGCGCGGTTATTGTGGCGATTTACCTGGTTATTAATATCAAGCCTTCGGATGCGGATACCATCATTGCCTACGGGCAGTCCCAGGGCGTGGATGTGGATATTGCTCCCGGTATTGGCTTCTATCTGCTCGCGGTGGCCGCCGTGCTCATGCTCGGTTTCGGTATCTGGCAAATCGCCAAGACTCCGGCCGCGGTAGCCAGTGCCCCGCAGCCCGGCCCGGTTCCCGGTGGCGAAGCGCCTTTTGCCGGCCAGGCCCCGCAGTTCCCGCCGCAGAATTCACCACAATTCCCGCCGCAGGATTCACAGAACCCAACGCAGCCGCGCGACAAGGAAGAGCAAGAACCGCAAAACTAGCGGCTCTTACGGTTAAAGGCCCAGCTCGAAGAGGTCGTTCGCTACCGTGATCACGCCTTCCTCCGCGTTGGAAGGCGCCACGTAGCGAGCGGCCTCCACCACATCGGGCTGGGCATTCGCCATGGCGAAGCTGAAGTGCGCGTGCTCGAACATGGGGATGTCATTATTGAAATCCCCGAAGCACAGGGTCTGCGCCGGGCCGATGCCCAGGCTTGCCTGGAGTCCGGCCAGGCCGGTGCCTTTCGTGGCTGCGGCGGGATTGACATCCGTCCACAGCTCGCCGCTGCGCACCACATCCACCCCCGGCCCGAGCGTTTCCAGCAGCGGGATGACGCGCCGGAGCGGGTCAGCGAAACTGAGCACCCCAATTTTGTAAATCCCCTCGGTATGGGGCATGAGGTCGGGAACAATCGCATTGGCGTGGTAATAGGCGAGGGTTTCGTCAAGAAACGCGGTATCACTGCGTTCGGCGTAGGCTTTCTCCCCGCAGAGCACCGTGCCCACATCCTCCCCCGCCGCGCTGAGCTCACGCACGATCTCCACCACCCGTGCGCTAGTCTCTCGGGGCAGAGTGGTGATGGCCAGCGGTTCGCCGTCGCGGCGTACATTCGCCCCGTTCTCCGCAATAATTGGCATACCTTCCACGTGTGCGGAAAACATATCCGCCAGCGTCTGGTACTGGCGCCCGGAGGCCGGGCAGAAAATAATACCGCGTTCCCGCAGGCGCGCCACCAGCTCATTGCCACGTTCCGGAAAGATTTTCCCGGGCAGGAGGAACGTGCCATCCATATCAACGACGACGAGTTTCACGCTGGCGGCGGCCTCGCGCAGGAGGCTCAGGTCGGTAGGCGCGGGCTGCACGAAAAGCCTTTCTGCTAGTGCTACGTGGAGAGCGTTCTAGTTGTCGGAACCCGTAGTAGCACCGGGAGTACCGGCGGCGCTACCTGCGCCAACACCGGCCAGAGCCACCACGTCCGCACGGCTAGCCGTATAGCCTTGCGCACCTGAAGCCCCGGTAGCGATCGCACCGAGGGCGGTGCCCCAGCGGGCCGCGGTGGCCAGGGATTCACCCACGGCCAGGGCGGCCGCGAAAGCACCCACAAAGGCATCGCCCGCACCGGTGGTATCCACAACGTCCACGTGGTGAGCGGGCAGGGCATCGGCCTTAACATCGGCATCGGGCAGGTAGGCGTCAATGTACTGGCAGCCGTGGCTACCCAGGGTCACCACGATGGACCCGCCGTAGCGCAGGTGGAGCTGCTGAGCACGATCAGTCACCTTGGTTCCGAGGATGGTATCCGCTTCGGTTTCGTTAACGATAAGGACGTCCACGTTCTCCAGCAGGTGACCCACCGGAGCGGCCGGGGCGGCATTGAGCACCGTGGTAGCCCCGCGTTTCTTAGCTTCGCTCAGGGCTGCTGCCACCGCGGGTTCGGGAATTTCCAGCTGGCAGACCACAATATCCCCGCTCTGCACCGCGGCGAGGCGCTCCACCACATTCTCCGGAGTATTCGCGGCGTTCGCGCCGGCCACCACCACGATGGCATTTTCCCCATCGGCATCGGATTGGATCATGGCCTGCCCGGTAGGTTCACTCACCCGCAGCACCGCATCCATATCAAGATTTTCTTCCGCGGCGAGCTCAGCCGCAACGGCATCCCCCACGGCATCGCGCCCGAGAGCCGCCACCATAGTGACGGGGATTCCCATACGAGCCGCGGCAACCGCCTGGTTAAGCCCCTTCCCTCCCAGCGCGGTGTGGGAGCTGAGCGCAGAAATTGTTTCTCCCGGCTCCACAAAATTCTCCACCTTGAGGAAGGTATCGGAATTCATGCTTCCAACAACGAAAATGCGTGCCATGGATACACCCCGTTCTGTCTAGGCTCGTGCGCGGGCGACGGCGCCAATCGCGCGGCTCATTACCTCATATACTACCCGGAGCCGCTCCGTTTCCGGCGCGGATTTTATAGGTACGACGACGCGCGCGGCGCCGCGCGCCGCGCGGGGAACCCACCCGGCGGCCCACTAAGCGCAATGCGTGGCGATATACTCGCGCACCGCTTCCGGATCGGCCGGGACCTCGGTAGAGCGCTGCGGGAGGGCCAGGAGCCCGGCAAGGCGTTGGTCCAGGTCAGCGGCCGCATCCCCCACCGCTTCGCGAACCGTATGGGCGAATTTCTCCGGGCGGGCGGTTTCCAAGGCAAGGACCGGGACCGTGCCGTCACTCAGGCGGCGCGCCACCGTGACCGCATCAGCGGTATGCGGGTCAATAAGAATCCCGCTGGTGCGGTAGGTCCACTCAATAGCAGCCAGGCGGTCCGCATGGTGGGCTGAGGAGGCCGCGAAGCCGAATTTCTCCCCGAATTCCGGAAGATACGCGTGCATATCCAGAGTTCCGGTGGCGCTCAGCTGCTCCCAGGCAGCCGGGAATTCCGCGCCCAGCACCTGGTAGATGAAACGCTCCACATTGGAGGCCTTGGAAATATCCATGGAGGGGCTGGAGGTGGCGTACGTACGCTCGCGCGAGCGCGGGGTATAGCGCCCGGTGGTGAAGAATTCTTCCAGCACATTATTTTCGTTGGTGGCCAGCAGTAGCCGGCGGATGGGAAGGCCCATGCAGCGGGCCAGGTGGCCGGCGTAAATATTGCCAAAATTACCGGAAGGGACACAGAAATCCACTCGGGTGGTGGCCGCGCCCACCCCGCCAGCAGCACCGGGAGCGGAAGGGGACGCCGCGCCAGCGGCGGCGTCGTCGTTCCCAACGCGCGCGGCAGCACCATCCGTGAAACGCAACCACGCCCAGAAGTAGTACACAATTTGCGCGGCAATACGCCCAAAGTTGATGGAATTGACCGCGCCGATGCGGTAGCGCGTTTTGAAGTCAATATCGGAGCTGAGGGTTTTGACGATGTCTTGGCAGTCGTCGAAAACACCATCGACCACGAGATTGTGGATATTAGCATCCTGGAGGGAATACATCTGAGCGCGCTGCACCGCGGACATGCGCCCGCGCGGAGAAAGCATGACCACCTGCACACCCGGCTGGCCGCGGAACGCGTATTCCGCCGAGGAACCCGTATCCCCCGACGTAGCGCCCAGAATGGTGAGTTCACGCCCGGTGGCAGCCAGCACATAGGGAATCGCCTGGCCTAGGAACTGCATAGCGAGATCCTTGAAAGCCATCGTAGGGCCTTCCGAAAGGCCGACCAACACGAGGGTGTCGTCCACGCGGCGCAGCGGCACCCCGCCCGGGAAGTTCTGCGGGCTATAGGCGGCCGCGGTGAGACGCTCGAGATCCACGGTGGGAATATCGGTGGCGTACAGGCCGATAATCGCCGCGGCTAGCTCCGGGTAGCTCAGGCCGCGCCACGCTTCGAGCTGGGCGGCATCCACGTGCGGAATACTTTCGGGTACCACCAGGCCGCCGTCCGGGGCCAGACCGTCCAGCAGAATATCGGTGAAAGAAGCCGGTTCCATCCCGGAACGGGTGGAGATGAACTGCATGCTCGCCTTTCGCTGAGGGTGGGTGCGGGAAAAGAGCGCCGCTCTCCCATCATAGTGGCTCCCCGCCGCTGGCAATACCGGTAGCCAAGCGCGAACGGCCCGGTGCACACGGCCCGCGGCGCGCAGGGTCCACGCGCCTAGGGGCCACGCACATAGGGGCCACGCGCGCAGGGCTCTTCACATTCTCTTCACGAAGCCTCCAGGAAGTCTCCAGTAAGCTGAGAAACGCTAGTGCCTATCAGAAATTTTCCCGAAGACGTGAAAGGTACCCGGTAGTGACCTTAGCTGGACGCGCGTGGCGTTACGTCACGCGAAAACATATCCGTACCCTCCTTCTTTTCATCATCATCACGGCCGTGGTCACCGTGCTGGTTTCGGCCGGGGCGGTGAAAACGGCATCGGCAGCGGCGGGCCGCGACGCGGAACGCACTCTGGGATCCGGTTTCGTGCTGGAGAACTCCCCCTATAATTCCGGCACCCCGCGCGGGGGCGGGACGGTCAAACCCGCGGATGTGGAGCGGATCGCGGCGCTGCCCGGGGTGGATCGCTTCACCGCCCGCCAAGATGTCACCGCGGACCTAGTGGGTGCCAAGGTGGCCCGGCTGGACCGGCAGGAATACGATGCCAAGCGCGAGGCGCAGCTGGGCAATGCGGTGAGCGTGCGCGGGGTGAGTGCCAGCGCGGATGAAACGAATATTCGCAGCGGCACCCTCGAGCTGGTGGCCGGGCGGCATATCACCCGCGAAGATAAAAATAAGGCAATTATTCACGAGGATTTAGCGCGACTCAACGGGCTGACCGTCGGCTCGAAACTCACCCTGCGCGGTAATCCTTATGATTACGACAATACAAAGAAATCCACGGCGGAAGTGACCGTGGAGATTGTGGGGTTGGTGCGCGGGGATAATCCGCAGCCGGCCGCGCGCCGCCTCGAACTTTTCGCCAACGCGGTTTACACCGACCTTGCCACCACCCGGGCACTGTATGCCTACACCCCGGAGACGGAAATTTACCAGGACACCACCTTCTTCGTGACCGAGGGCGCCGATAGCGAAACGGTGATGAACGAGGCCCGCGGCCTTCCGATCGATTGGCGCAATTACCAGCTCACCCGCACCTCTCAGCTGCTCACCGGTATTACCGGAGCGGTGGCCGGGGTTCAGAGCGTCATGACCGGCGCAATTATTACGACGGCGCTACTCGCCCTCGCGCTCCTCAGCCTGGTCCTAGTGCTCTGGCTGCGCGAACGCCGCCGCGAAACCGGGGTGCTCCTCGCTATCGGCACCTCGAAACTGAAGATTCTGGGCCAGTACCTGGTGGAGCTGCTCTTTATTAGTCTCCCGGCGGCGGCAGCCGGGGTGGCCCTCAGTACCGTGGTCGCTCAGCGGGTCGGGACAAGCGTGCTGGCTTCGGTGAAGAAGTCCGGAATGGAGGAGCTCACCTCGCAGGCCCCGCTGGGTGGCGGGGTGGATGTCACCACGGCCACGCGCACGTTGGATGATCTTACGGTCCAGTTGAGTGCGGGTACGACGACGCTTGCCCTGGCCCTCACCCTCGCCGTACTTATCGGGGCAACTGTGCTGGCGGCCCTTCCCATGCTGCGCACCTCCCCGCGCAAGCTACTGGTGAGTGCGGCATGAGCGGGGTACCTCCCGAAAGCGGCCGGGTGGGCAGCCGGACAGACGGCCAAGCGGGTGGCCGGATGGGTGGCCGGGTGGGCACCCAGCTCCCCGCACCCATGAGCGCGGGGAGGCGTGCCGGGCTCGCGCTACGGCGCCGCCCGGTTCGCAACGGCCTACTTTTCGTGGTCATCACCCTGATTTTCACGGCTTTGGTGGCCCAGGCCGGGGTACGCGGGGCCATGGGCCAGCTGCGCACCGCTATTGATGCCCAGGTGGGAGCCGGTTTCGTCGCGAGTGCGCCGGCAGGTGTGGCTGATGGTTCAGCGGATGGCATGGCGGATGGTTCGGCGGAGAGCATGCCGGAAGTATCAGGCGCGGGCGAGCCCGGCGCGGGTCCAGCCGAGGTTTCGGGTGATAACCCGGGCAATAATCCGCTGACGCAAGCCGCACCTACCCTGAGTCCGGCGCAGGCCACCCAGCTCGCGGCACTACCCGGGGTAAAGAGCACCGCTACCGAACTGGATGTGCTGGCCGCTCCGGTTGGAGCCCACGCGGTAGCCACCGCGGGTGGGGTGCAACTAGATGCTGGCGTGATGGGCGCGGTGACGGTGACCGCGACTTCGGATCCGGCGCGTTTCCCGGCTTTCGCGGCCAAGCTCTACCGGCTCGCGTCCGGAAAGATGAACAGCGGAATGGAACCGGGCGCCCTCATCCACCGTGATTTCGCCGCGGCAAACGGGCTTCGGGTTGGCGATGAGCTGCGACTGCGCGGCCCGGCCGGCGAGGTCACCCGCACGGTCACCGGGATTTTCGACGGGACCACCCCGAATCCTTCGGGGCTACCGGCAAGCGCGGCCGCGAATCGCATCCTCGTGGATAGCGCGGCTGGCCACGAGCTCAGCGGGGATGCGGGTGCCACTCGGGTGCGGTGTTTCACCGCGAGCGCGAGCGAGCTACCAGCGAGCCTGGCCGCGGCCCGCGCTGCGCTTCCCGATCTCACTTATGAGCACAATGCCGCGAGTTTCAGCGGGGTGTTGCGCGCGGTGGATAGCGTGGAGGGTCTGTTAAGTGCCCTGCTCAGCGGCGCGTGTGCTGCCGGCGTGGTCATTGCCGCCGCGGTTTTGGCCCTGTGGGTGCGCGGGCGCATGCGTGAAATTGGGGTCTTGCTTTCGCTCGGGCAGCGGCGCCGGGCGATTGCCGGCGGTTTCGCGCTTGAGTTGGGCGCGCTGGCGCTGGCTGGCGGCGTCGTCGCTATTCTCGCGGGGCGCCAGCTCACCGCGCTGGTGGGGCAAGCCGTTGTGGACGGTACAGCACCGGGCGCGCTGGCCGGTTTGCCTCCGGTGGCGGTGGGTGCCGCGGATATTGCGTGGGCGCTGGGTATCGGCGCTGGGATTCTTGCCGTGGCGCTAGCTATTGCGCTGTTTCCGATTGTGCGCCGGTCTCCCCGGCAGATTCTTTCGTCACTGAGTTAGGAAAAGATTATGAACGTTATGGAACTTGATCACGTGAGCTATAGCTACCCGGGTAGCGGCGCGAAGGTGCTAACCGATGTGTGCGCGGGTTTTGAGCCGGGCACGGTCACGGCGCTGTTGGGCGCTTCAGGTGCAGGTAAATCGACGCTGTTGAGTTTGCTGGCTGGCTTGGATACGCCCACGAAGGGCGCGGTTCTTTTTGAGGGTGTGGATATTGCGACGACGGGCTATGCGCATCACCGCCGCGCCCATATTTCGCTGGTTTTCCAGAATTACAACCTTATTGATTACTTGACGCCGTTGGAGAATGTGCGGCTGGTGGATCGGCGGGCGGATAGTTCCGTGCTGGTGGAGCTGGGTTTGAGTGAGGATGAGATTCACCGTAATGTGCTGCGGCTTTCCGGTGGGCAGCAGCAGCGGGTGGCGATTGCGCGGGCGCTGGCATCCCCGGCACCGGTGATTCTTGCGGACGAGCCGACGGGCAACCTTGATGAGGACACCGCGCGCGGCGTGGTTCAGATTTTGCACGACGCCGCACATCTGCACGGTAAGTGCGTCATTCTTGTCACGCACTCCGCGGATATTGCGCGGGGCGCGGATCGCGTGCTCACGCTCTCCCACCGGCGCCTGACCGAGCGGGCCACCGCGCGCTAAACGGGGCGAGACTGCGGGGCTGATAGCTTCTGCTATCAGCCCCGCACAGTAACACTTGACGCACATTCACGCATTAACACGTCTGCGGTCAATATTTACATGTCACTCCGCCGGAGTGGATTCTCCTTTCGGTAACAAACAACTGGTCAGCAATGCTGCCGCAAGAATAACCAGGCCGGTCACTATTCCTGCAGCGTAGCCGACAGCCGGCTCGCCACGACCGGTGAAGATAGTTTGAATCAACGGTAAAATCACGAAAGATAACCCTGCTCCAAGGTTGAAAGCTCCGGCATTGAGCCCCGGGAGAATACCCGGGCTATCGGCCGGGGACAGAACAACGCATAGCCCGTTGAGCATAATATTTGCCATGCCCGCGTAGAAGATGCCCACGAGGACAGAAACAATCACCAGTAGCCAGGTGGTATCACGCCCGATGAGCAGCAGAGCCAGCGACATCGATACCACGGCTCCCACCAGCCCAATCTGCAAAATCCGCATATAGCCATACTTGCCGGCCAGATACCCAGCCAAAGGCCCCATGGCTAACCCCGCGAGCGCGTAGGGGGTGAGCGTCAGGAACGGTGCCGCAGCAGCGCTTAGGCCGGTACCTAACTCCGCATCCTGCGCTATAGCCGGAACAATCTGGTTCATGACCGCGAAAACCCCGGTAAGAGTCAGCAAGGTGGTCACCAACACAACCCAGCTTTCACGTCGTTTGAGCGTTGCGATGGACACCAGAGGGTTCTCGATACGCGATTCGAGGCGGATAAAGATACCGAAGGCAAGAGCGGAAACCACCAAGAGCCCACCGATAAGCACCCAGCGTGCCTCGGACAGCGCAGCTAACTCATTAAAAGCGAGATAGAGCGCTCCTACCCCAAGCACCAGCAGACCCGTACCACGCCAATCCATGCGCGGCGGGTTATCCACCCGTGATTCATTGGTGAAGAACCATAGTGCTAGCGCTGCGATGACCGCAGTAACCGCCATGACAGCGAAAATAGAGGCGAAACCGTAGTTCTGGGCAAGCCACCCGCCGGCTATCGCGTCTACGCCGGCAATTCCACCATTCACCGCGGTAATCACTCCCATGAGAACCGCATAACGCTGGGGATTACGCACGTGGATACGCAGGACAATGAGGCACATGACCACCGTTGGCCCTGCAACACCTTGGATAATACGCCCCACAAAAAGCCAGGTGACGTTTGGGGAAAGCGCGCTGATAATGCAGCCAATGGCCGTCAAACCCATCATGACAACGAGAGTTCTCCTGCGCCCCTTGAGATCAGCAAGTCGCGGCAAGAAAAGCGAAAGGACCGCCGCCGATGTAAAGAACGCGGTTTGAGTCAACCCGATTTCAGCGGTTGTGGCATTCAACTCGCTTTCCATGAGTTTGAGTGCTGGCGATAGCATCGATGCGTTGAGCTGGAAAGCAAAGCATGCCACCAGCAATGCAAACATCACCGCTCCGGTGCTTGTACGAGAACCGATTACTACTTCGTTACCCACTCGTTCTTCCCGCTGCGGGGCGGGAACCAGCCTTGCGGATGTGACACTCATTGCGCGTCACGCTTTCCAAGCCGGTCAATCGCATCAATGACCAGATCCCAGAACCGCTCAGCATCCAGGGATGTGGCAGCCTGCGTGTGGCAATCGGCGGGGATATGGGCCGGGCGCAGTTCCGTGACCGTCATACCCAGCGTGTGTGTACCCGTCAGTTCGACGTTGATAGGTGCTCGAACCGTCCCCACAATCGAGGGGTCAATAACGCGGGCTACTGCCACCGGATCATGTACCGGCGGGAATTCGAAGCCTTGTTCATCGTGGTAGGCTTTCTGGAAGAAGGTGAAGAGTCCGAGCACAAATTCTGCGAGCGGAGTATTCAACGCCTTGATGCGTGCCGAGACTTCGTCCGTGGCGAGAGCTTGGTGGGTGACATCTAAGCCCACCATGGTGACCTCCCAGGGGGCATCAAAAACAATCGCAGCGGCTTCAGGATCAATTTTGATATTGAATTCGGCAACCGCAGACCAATTGCCCACATGGATCCCACCGCCCATGAGCACCACTTCTTTGACTAGCTCAATAATGCGAGGTTCTTTACGCATTGCCATTGCAATATTGGTCAATGGACCAGTGGGGACCAACGTGACGCTCTTCGGTTCGTTGCTCATGATGGTGTCAATAATCAGATCAACGCCGTGTCGTCCATCAGGCGTAACCTGCGAAGGCGGTAGTACTACCCCATCCAAGCCCGATTCACCGTGTACATCAGCGTCCTCCCCTTCGCGCCACAGCGGGCGTGAGCATCCTGGAGCAAAGGGAACATCAAGAATTCCCGCCATGGTCATAACACCCATGGCATTCTTCGTAGTTTTTTCGAGAACGGCATTACCACCCACCGTCGTAACAGCAAGGAGGTCGATATCCGGGTTGCCATAAGCGAGGATGAGCGCAATTGCGTCGTCGTGCCCCGGATCGCAATCCAAAATGATTTTCTTAGCCATGAAATTTTCTCCAATATACGGGTGACGCAGGTCCGAATCGAAGCGAGAATCCGGACCACCGTGTAGGTTTCCCGCGCGAGAGAACCACCGCGGCCGCGTCGTCTACAAGTTCCTAACGAGACGTCATCGTCATATGCGCAATCGTTTGCGCATCGCTTCGTGAGTTACGCTAATGGGGTGCGTTGAGATTGTCAAGAGCAACCGAGATCCGAAAGGAGGAACCCACATGGCAGGAGTTCCGTTAAGCGCCGTCGCCGCAGCTGCAGGAGTGTCCACCGGAACCGCCTCACGTGCCTTGCGCGGACGCGGTCGAGTAGCTCCGGCTACCATTGCACGAGTGCAGAAAAAAGCGGAAGAACTTGGATACTTTCCCAATGCTGTCGGGAAAGCATTGCGGGACGGGAAGTCACGCACGGTCGGAATGCTGGTCCCCCACCTGGAGAATCCGTTCTTTGTGCAATTACTTCGCGCAGCAGAAGAGGCGCTACACCGTTACGGGTATGAATTGATCCTTGCGGATTCCCGAGCCGATGTTGAACTCGAACGACGCCGCCTTGATCTGTTACTCGCGCGCCAAGTCGATGGAATTATTGCTATCCCGGCTGTTTTTGAACAGTCTGCCTCTGCCATTGCGGCAACCGCAGCTAGGGTTCCGCTCGTGCAAGTGGATCGTATGGCTGGGCCGAAAGTAGCGGATTTCGTTGGGCTCGACAATCACGCGAGTATAGATATCGTTTTGCGGCATATTGCTGATGCTGGTGCAAAAGACGTGCTTTTTATCGGGGTCGACGACGCAACGTCGACCGGCCGGGAACGTGACGATGCCATGCGCACCAGCGAGATAGGTAGTGAATTCGCTAATGTGGAGTTCTTCCGCCATCAAT
Organism: Actinotignum sanguinis; assembly: GCF_003957255.1. GTDB lineage: Bacteria > Actinomycetota > Actinomycetes > Actinomycetales > Actinomycetaceae > Actinotignum > Actinotignum sanguinis. The sequence goes on along the minus strand of NZ_QDIE01000014.1, from coordinate 38,947 downwards.
ACACCTTTGAGACGGGTGTTACAGCAATCGCTAGCCTCACCAACATTCCTGACGCGGTTATCTGTGCGGATGACCTCATTGCGGTTGGCGCTTTGGGGGAACTAACACGGCGTGGCATCAACGTTCCGCGTGAGGTCATGGTGACCGGCTTTGACGGTACTGTGCTAGCACAGGTGGTGGAACCTCAACTCACCACCCTCGCCCAACCCGTCGAAAACATGATGGAAGCAGCGATCACGCAACTCTTTGCCCGGGCTGATCTACCGGCGGATGCACCCGCCACCGAGCAGCGCTTCACCGGAGAATTAGTTCTTGGGTCCTCAACCAAAACCTGTTAGTTTCGGTTTCGCCGCTAAAACGTCATCGACTCGCAACGTGTCGTTGAACCACATCAGAGCTTCGGGATGCACCCAACTCATCAACCGTCGAGCTTCTGAAATATCTTTGGTGAAGTTACGGCGAAACAGTGGTTCGAGATCAGCAGCATGATTACGCACGAAGTTCATATTCCCTAACAATCTAGCGGTTTCCCGCTGGCGCTTGTTCAGATCCGGATCACCATAAGGAAATGCTGCGTGAAGCGCTGGAACCCATAGTTATGCGTAGTATCTGCGAGTAGTTAGAAATCTCCAAAACCCAAAGGATAGTTCAGTAACCATTTTATCGTGATCAACCACAGAGCCGCTGCGTTCTATCCGAGATCGCCGGGGTTTCGTCTACCCTTTCCGCATGGGCCTATAGGGCTGAGCCGCATGTGAAAAGGAATGTGGTGTGGGTATTTATCAGCAAGAATGGTGGAGCTAAGGGGATTCGAACCCCTGACCTTCTCATTGCGAACGAGACGCGCTACCAACTGCGCCATAGCCCCAAAGACCTGATTAGTTTAGCACCCTAGCGGCCCGGAATGAAATTTCGGGGAGTGGTTCCCATTACACCACTCCCCGATCTTCTATTTTCAGTTCGTACCCGCGGCGCGGCGGCACAACAAGTCAGCCAGACTCACTCGGCCAGCCACACCTATGCGCGGCGCTTGCGCAGCAGCTCGTCCAGAGCCGCCCCACCCGCGAGGCCATCATGCGCAGCTGCAGCTGGCTGAGCTGGAGGCACTGCGGCTTCGGCCTTCGCTGCCGGCGCGGTGCTTTGCGGCGCAGCTTGGCCCGCCGGCGCTGCGGCTGCGGTTGCGTCCGCATCGTGCGCGACAGCATCCACGAAAGTCACCCGCTCGCCGATCTCCTTCGGGCGATAGGGTACCGGAGCAACGGGCGCTTCTGGGGCCTGGTAGGGCGCTACTGTGCGCTGCTGGATCTGCGGCTTGAGCGTGTAGCTGGGCAGCTGCCGGCGCGGGACCGCTCCGGCCACGAAACGCTTGGGAAGCTTCTCCGCTTGTTCACGCTGCGAACCGGCGATGGGAGCGAAATCTTCCGCGGCAATAATTCCTTGCCCAAGGGTCACCGAAATGCCGGAACGGCGCTTAGGCGCCTGCGCCCCCGCGTTCCGGCTCCGTGCTTTTCCCGGGTTCACCCCAGCTTCGTGTTCCTCAGCCTTTGCGGCCCGCGCATCGCCAATTTCACCAGCCGCACCTGCGCCAGCCGTGCTAGCTTCGCCTTCATCTACCGCAGCTGCGACACCGGTGGCCGCCGAAGCAGCCGTCGGCGTGGTGGCCGCGCTACCGCGCCCCGCACTTCGGCTCAGGTCAGCGCTCTGCCCCAGATCAGCGCTCCGGCTTGCGTCAGCTGTCAACGCCCCGAGGTCATCACTTCCCAGCGCCGCGCTGGCCGCGCTCAAGGCCGAATGCGCCGAGGCAGCCGAAACTGCCGAGCGCCCCGGGCGCGGGCGCGCCGGGCGGCGCGAGTGGCGCTGCGCCCCGCGGGTCTTTCGGATACCGAGTTCTTCGGTGAGTTCGGCAATATCCTCGCGGTCGCGAGCAGTCGCCTTCCCCATTTCACTGAGCAAGTACCCAAAGCCCGCCCCGTAAAGCACCCCTACGCCCACGGCAACGTAGAAAATCCAGCGTGGCATCGTCGTCGTAAATGCAAGAGCACCGAGCACCACAATAAGTAGGGCTAGAGCGCCCGCAACCACGAAACCGCGCTGCCGATTCGCGGCGCGCTGGGAAATACGTGCCTTACGGCGCGCGCGTTCACGCGCCAGGGTGCGCACATTACGCCCCGCGCTGGGTGGAAGAATATCGCGTTCGTCGTTCTCTGCCATGATGACCTCCGGCTTCCGGAAAAAAATAGCCCCGGTTGGCCCACCAGTTTCCACGCCTACCGTTCCGTTTGGCAGCGCGAGGGTGCGTAGCTGGGGTGAATAGCGCTCGTCAATACGCACATCCGCGAGGATGACGCGCTGGCGATACACCCCAGGGATGACATAGACCATGAGCAGCACAACCACTGCCATCAACGCGTATCCCTGGAACCCCACACAGCCACTTTAACCAATCGTGGGGCGCGCGGGCAGGGACGCGCCGTTACTTTCGTAGAGAGAATAACAACGGTGTTATTCCTGGGGCAGGTGGGACTGCTGAGCTGGGCTATCCGTTGAGGATCATGCACTCCAGTTCATCACCGATGCCCACACTTTCTCGATCCGCGGGAACCACCGCGAGCCCATTCGATTTTGCAAAATTCGCCAGCGAAAGGAGCTCCACATCCCCCACGGGATCAAATTCGTAGCCGGCGCGCGGATCACCATAGACCTGCACTCGCACGTAATCCTGCACCCCGGGCCGGGACAGCAGCCCGCGCGCAGCCCGCGCCCGAATGGAACGCGGGGTCACGTGCTTGTAGCCAGCCATTTTCCGCAGCGAGGGACGCACAAAAACTTCAAAGCACACGAGCGCGGCCACCGGGTTGCCCGGCAGGCAGAACATGAGCGCCGAATTTGCGCCGTCGGCCCCGATGGTACCCACCCCGACGTGCCGGCCCGGATTCATAGCGACGGCGTCGAACCGCATCGACCCGAGCGGGGACAGGACCTCTTTGAGGGTATCTCCACCCCCGTAACTCAAACCGCCGGTGGTGAGGATAACGTCGGCGCGCAACAGCTGGTCCTCCAAAGACTCCCGCAAAACATGCCGGTCATCCGAAACCGCCGGCACGCGATACGCAACCGCCCCGGCGTTACGCACCGCGGTCGCGAGCGCGTGCGAATTCGCGTCGTAAATCTTCCCGTTACCCAAGGCTTTTCCGGGCGCCACCAGTTCATCGCCCACGGACATCACGACGACGCGCGGCGCCGGCCGCACCCGCACCCGGTCCCGCCCGGCCGCCGCCAGCAGCGCGATATGGCGCGCCCCGATACGGGTGCCTTCCTCCAGAATCGTGGTGCCGGCCCGCAGGTCCTCGCCCTGCGCACGCACATTTTCCCCGGGGGCCACGCGCGCCGTAATATCCACCTGCGCTTCCCCGTGATCCGTATCAATAAGGGGAACGACGGCGTCCGCGCCGGTAGGCATCCGCGCCCCGGAAGCAATGCGGGCCGCCGCACCAGGAGTGTGGGCGATGCGATCGGTGGTGACGGCGAAAATATCGTCCGTCACCGGGAAGTGCGCCGGGCGGGCGGGCTCCGCACCGAAAGTTTCGTCCGCGCGCACCGCGTACCCGTCCAGCGCCGCCAGGTCGGTGTGAGGAACGTCAACAGTGGCGACGACGTTTTCAGCAAGAATGCACCCCATCGCGTCGGCAAGCTCCACATCAAGAGCCTCCAAGGGCTGGGCGACCTTTAAGAATTCATCGAGTTGCTCGGCTACTGTTTTCACGCATTCCTCCTCGGTACACAGCACAGCGTACCGGGTTGAGGGCCTGCCAGCGCTAACGCCGCGCGCACGGGGCTGAGCGGGGCGGCACGCGGGACTGAGCGGGTGGCGGCGCTCGGCCGTACGGAGGGCGCGTAAGGGCCTTGCGAGTGGCGCGTAAGGGCCTTACTCCTAGCGGGCGTCCAGCTGCTCGTGTCACACTGGTGCCATGACCTACCACACCCTATCTCTTCCTGATGTCTCCGCGATGGCGCTGCCGGAAGCCAAACAAGCCTTGCGCGCAACGGTGCGCGCGGCTCGGGCCAAGCGCACCCCCGCCGCCCGTGAGGAAGCCGAGACCCGCTGGGTCACCACCGTGCTGGATTTCCTGGGCACCGCCACCACGGTTGCCGGTTATATTTCCGTCAATAACGAACCCGGTACTCGCGCGCTCTGCGATGCGATTGTGGCCAGCGGCCGCACCCTCCTTGTTCCCAAGCTCGGCCCCGGGCTCACCCGCCAATGGGCGCGCTATACCGGTGCCGATAATCTCACCGACCAGGCCCCCGGCCGGCCGCCCGCACCCCGGGGTGAAGCCCTCGATTCCACCGTATTACGCGAGGTCGACGCCGCTTTTATCCCCGCGCTACTCGTCAATCACGACGGCGTGCGCCTAGGCCAGGGCGGGGGCTGGTACGACCGCGTCCTCAAGCAGCTCGATAGCGCTACCCCGGTCGGCGCTTTGATATGGCCCGAGGAATATGTGCACACGCCCCTCCCCCACGATGAGATGGACGTGCCGGTGCGCTACGTCCTGCTCCCTGAAACCGCGGTGGACCTGGGCGGGCATACCCCCATGCACTAGGCACCGCGGGATACTTCCCCGAGGGTACTTGTCACGCGCTAGAATAATGCGCCGTACGGCTTGTGCCGGCCGCACCTCGGCTCGGCCACCGGCCCGGAAAGGAAGAACGTGCCTACCTACAGTTACCGTTGCGATAATTGCGGTCACCATTTTGATGCGCACCAGTCGATGACAGCCGCAGCTCTGGTCACCTGCCCGGAGTGCGGAAAAGATTCCTTGCACAAGGTGATGGCAGGGATCAGCGCAATTGTTTTCAAAGGCTCGGGTTTCTACCACAATGACTCGCGTTCTTCGGGTGGGAGCTCCACGCAAAAGTAAGTACGACGGCGCAGCCCGGTTTATCCCCAGCTCCGCGAAACGCTGCCGGTATCCACAGAAGGGCCTCGTTCTGATCCGCAGCTGAGCAGTTCTCACTAGCCTCGAGCTATGACCGGACTCCTCACACGATTGTGGCGGGTGCGCCACCTGCTGCTGGCCGCGGTTGCCCTCGTGGCTTTTTTCTCCATTCTTCAGGCCATCGAACAGCGCCACCCGGCTACCGGGCAGGTGCTGGTAGCGCGCCGTTCCCTACCGGCCGGGCACGTGCTGAGCGGGCGCGATGTAGAGGCGCGCACCATTGCCCGGGAACTCATTCCGGATCACGCCCTCACCGCGGCCGCTGAAGCTGACGGGCAGCGCCTAGCAGCTAGTATTCCGGCTGGGTACCCCCTGGCTCGCGGGCTGCTGCTTTCCCAAGAATTTTTACGCGATCCACCTGCCGGGCACGTGGTGGTCGCGGTGCGGGTAGCATCCGATGGAACCGGGAACTTTATTGAGCCGGGTAATTTCATTGCGTTATATGGGCCCGCCCCGGAGCACAGCACGGAGGCTGGCGCAGTTCGGGTGGTAGACCGGGCTGCGGTGGTGGGGATCGGGGAAGAGGAAAAGAACGGTGGCATGCTTTCCGAAGGCGCCACATATCGAGTGCTGTACCTGGTTGTTCGCGAAAAAGACGCTAATCTTATCGTGGGCTACGCTGCCGCGGATTCTTTGCGGGCAGTGCTGGTGGCCCCTCCGTAGTTTCTGCCAGCGGGGTAGTCCCGATGGCTTTCCGCGCGAAAGGATGCAAGGTGCTCGCGGGTTTTAAGAAATTTGTTATGCAGGGCAATGTTATGGACCTCGCCGTCGGTGTTATCGTCGGTGCGGCTTTCTCCGCCGTGGTGAAATCCCTGACGGACCACATTCTCATGCCGCTTATCGCCGCGATTTTCGGGCAGCCGAATTTCGACGGTAATTTTGTGTGGCACCTGGGTGGAGGCGAAATTCAATTCGGTAGCTTCCTCACCGCGGTGGTCAACTTCTTCATCGTGGCTTTCGCACTGTACTTCTTCCTGGTGCTCCCCATGAATAAGCTGCGCGAACGCCACGCCAAGCCGGCCGCTGAGGCCCCGGAAGATCCCCAGCTCATCCTCCTCAAGGAGATCCGTGATGAGCTGCGGGCCAAGCGCGACTAATCGCGTGAGCCTGCGCGAATCTGCGCGAGTCTGAGCAGGTGCGAAGCTTCGCTGTTTTTCCGGAGTTCGCTTCCGCTTAGAGCTTGCCGAAATGGGGCGGGCGTTCGTCAAGAATGCTCTGCTCGTGAGCGGTACGCGCCACGATATCCCGCGTGCGAACCTCACGGGCGGATGCAACCGCGTCCCGGGGTGCCACGATGCTGGCCCCCGGGACGCTACCTTTTAACGCGGATTTCTTGGTGGGCGCATCCGGGTGCGGTAGATCCGCTCCCCCGTCACCGCGCGCGAGGCGCTGAAGAGCTTCGGCAGCATCCTTGAGTTCGCCGCTTTCTATCCGCCGGGCATCCACTTCGGACAGACGCACCACCGCCCGGTGGGTGCGCCGGGAATGCGCGTTACTCGCCACCGCCGCTCACCTAATCCTGTGCCAGGCTGGAGCGGCGCACCACATTACCGAGCACCGCATCGGCCTGGGGCCCACGGCGGCGGATATCCAGTTCGCTCCGCAGTTCTTCCACCAGTTGCTCGGAAGTGCGGGCTACCCCATCGGAAGCTATCCAGGCCACCATGTCATCAAGCTGGTCGTCCGAGTAGGCGGCCAGCGGCAATCCCGGTCGCACCGCGGGTTTCTTTCCCCGGGCCCGGCGTGACGTTTCCGGATCCGGCGCTGCAGCAGGGCCTGCCTCCTGGCTGCCGCCCTCGGCCGGCGCGTGCGTACGTGCCGCGCCGGGCTCGCCTTGCTGGCCTTGCTGGTCTGTCACACCGGCATCCTCCGGCCGTTCAGCATCCGCCGCACCTGCATCACCCGCCGCATCCGCAGCTCCCGCTTCGGCAGAATCCGTTCCAGCAGAATTCACTTCCTCTACGTCCGCACCAAAAGCGGGGGTATCTTCCGTCCGGTGGCGTGCGGCAGCCTCGTCACGGCGTACCACCCGTACGAGTGCTTCAATACGGTCTGCCTCGGCTTCCGGATCGAGGAAAATCGAGGAGGAGAAGGTTTGCACCACTTTCCAGCCCAAATCCTCGAGCATCTCAACCCGGTAGCGGTCACGGCGGCGCAGGGAAGGTTCGGCAACGTAATCGGCGTCGTCGGTTAAAACAGCCACTCGCCAATCGCCTTCGTGTTCGGCAACAACAAGCGGGATGCGCAAACCGGCGTCGTACCCGTAGTAGAGCGCGGTGAAAAGCCCGCGTCCGCGCAGGCGCGCGGCCAGGTCGAAGAGCAGCGGGCTAGCCTTGGCCACATCCTCATCGGCCCCGATGAGTAATTCTTCCCGGGCGGCCGTCTCCAGCAGGGTGGCTAGAAGCCGGGGAGCCGCGCCAGAAAGATCATCCACCCCGATATCCCCCGGTCCCAGCGAAGAAATAACGCTCATATAGCGGCTGGGAACTAGCAGTGCCTCGCTCAGGTAACGGGCGCCGTCCGCTTCGGTGAGCGGGCCGAAGGTGTGAAGCACCCGGCCGTGTACCGTCTTCCCGAAGCCCACCGAGAAAATAACCCGGTCGCGCCGCAGCCCGCTCGCCCCGGTAATATCCACCACCGGTACCAGGCTGGCGGCGGACTCGCCCGCCTCAACCAGCGCCGGGCTATTCGCGATCGTGCGTTCCACCGCAGCCCGCACGTGAACAGCATGCAAACGCGAAATTGTTATAACAGCCAGGGATTCTTCCGGGCGGGTGAGGAGATGATCCACAACGGCATCCACCACCGCATCCACTTCCGCGCTGGGAGCTTCTACCATTCCGGTATTCGGGGAAGGAACCCCGCGCCCGTCCACCACCTGCAGGCGGTTAGCCCGGCGCACCCGCCCCGCCGGAGCGGCGCGGTCGGCGTCGTCGTACCCGAGGGTGCGCAAGCAGGCGAGAGCAAGATCGTCGTGATGTGCCCGGAACGTGGGAAGTTCGCACACCGGAAGCGCATCGGCCAGGGCCGCGAGCGCGCTCTGCGCACCCGCCCGCGCCACGTCACCGAGAACCACGAGCTGCGAGCCACGCGCCATCAGAGCAACCACCGCGGCCAGTGGAACATCCTCGATACCGTCCAGGATCACCGCATCCGCCCAGGGCAGGGTCGGAATAAGCTCGGGAACCAGGGCCGGCGGCACCACCCACACCGGGCGTGCCGCCTGGACCAGCGCGGTTGCCGAGGCGGCCACGTCGGCCAGCGCGCTCACGCCGGCGCGGGCCAGGTAGCGATCCACGGCCACAGTTTCTTCGCGCTGTTTGCGGGCCACCTCTTGCATATGGGTAATCGCGGCGCGCAGCACCGGCCCGGGCAGGCTCTCCACGTGTTCGCGGTCCAGATCCCGCACCGTGTGTACGAGCGCGGCGAGCTGATGGGGACCGGCCTGGGCCAATACGGTATTACGGGCAATGAGCTGCTCAAATACAGAATTGGTGTAGGCCAGATCAAGTTCGGCAGCCACCGCGTCCCCGCTCACCTCGCGGCGGACCATATCACGAGCGAAATCACCCAGGCCGCTATCTTCCAGGTCGTGAAGGAGGTCAATGCGGCGCGGCTGCGAATCAAGCACCCGGCGCTGGGAAACCAGCGCGCGCGCAAGGGCCAGCACATTTTCGATGGGTTCGCGGCGCAGGCCGGCGCGGTGCGGGAGGAATTCCTCGAGTTCGCGCACCTGCCCGTCCACTTCCGCGGCCGTAGCCCGGATCATCGTCATGCCTTCGGGGAGAGTGGGCCAATCACTTTCCGCGCTGTAGCGGCGCCAAATATCGCGTTGGCGTGCCACTTCGCTCAGGGCCGCGTGCATATCCGCCACCCGGATTCCGGGCCGCACAAAATCGCGCGCCTGCTTAGTCAGGGCACGGCGCTGGGCACGTTTCATGCTTTCGCCATGTTCAGCACGCCATTCATCACTCGCGGTGGCAATCACCATATCGGCAACAGAACGTTCGTAAATAGCCGGTTTAAAGACCTCGAGGGTATCGGAGATCCCTTCGAGCATCTTGATTTGCTCCATCCACTGCGCCAGCGTCTTCGGGCGCGCCAGGCCGGTTTCCCCGGCCACTCGCTGGGATTGCTCCATGACCAGGGGAAGGGTTTCCGTGGCCATGCGGGTCACGGTGGAGAAGGCGCGAGCGGCGTCGTCCTCCGTACGGACCTGGGCGCGCAACCACTCCGAATTCCCGCCCCCGGTAAAGGCGCCGGCCCGGCTTGCTTCCGCGAGCCGTTCGAGCACCGCCTCGCGATCCTCACGCACCCGCGCCGCGGCGGTGGCATCCAGGCGCACCTTCGTGGCCGGGCCGTGGGGCTGTGCGGCGAGCTCAGCCAAATGTTCGAGCACGTCATACACCGAGGTATTCCATACCGGGTCGACGGCGTGCAACGCGTTCACGTAGCCGCGCAGGCTGCGCCGGGCCGCCTTGAGATCACGACGCACGGCCAGGGTGCGTTCTTCATTAATCTGCGGGAACTTCTGGCGCAGGCCCTGGCGCAGCCGCAAGGGCGCGGCGTTGATATCAGAGAGGTCGATGAACAAATCATCCACGCCGAGTTCACCGGCCCGCGCGGTCACCGCGTTGCGCCGCGCCCGACTGCCAGGAATATAAAGAACGGAACGGTTGGATGCAGCTGCGTCCGCGGCAATCGCCACCAGGGTGGTCACGTCCGCGCTTCCCGGCGGGGTGTCGATCACGATGTCGCGGCCGGTTGCCACAGCCTCCACCGCGGCAAGTTCGGCCACATCCAAATCACCCACCCCGCGTTCACCCTCGGGGGCCCGGTCGCGTTTCTCGGCCGGAGGAAGCGGGGCGCTGGTGAGCTGATGGGTGCCCTGATCCCCGGCAATCGCCGCGAGCACCCCGGAACGAATCATGACCGGACGCAGCAGTTCCGCATCGGTAATGGCCCGCGCGGCCGGATCGGCAAACATCCCAAGAAGCACCTGGGGGCGGTAGGACGCCCCGGGCAGATAAAGGTGGGACAGGCGCCGCACCCGGGTAATGAGTTCGTCTTCGGTGGCACGTTCCACCCGAGTGAGCTGGGCTAATTCTCGCACTGGCGCGCCGTGCTGGCGCAGTGCACCCACAATATCCGGATTGACGGACAGGGCCGGGGTGGTTTGGATGAGGGCATCGGTACCCACGTCTTCCACCCGTAGCAAGCGGTAAACAATCGGCACACTCACTTCGCGTACCTGCCGGGTTTCTTCGCCGCTTTGCGTGGCGGGCACCGGGCCGGCTTCTGCCGCCTGCGCGCCGGCTACATTTGCTTCAGCCGGGCCGGGCTGCGCGGCGGCCTGCTCGAGTGACTCCTCGAAGCCGGCCTGCGCCTCCCCCGGGGTATCTTCCGCCGCGTGCGCGGCCTCCTCCGCGCAGGCCCGCATCGCTTCCGGATCGAGCTTGAGTTCGCCGGTGTCCTCATAGCCGGGTTCCAGTTCATCACTGGGCCGGCGCGGCGGGAGCTCCGTCCACGTGAGATTGCCGCTCGCCAACTGAATTGGGGCGTACCCGTATTCTTCTGCGGCACGCGCTACCTGGTCACGCAGGGTTCGCCACGTGGCCAAGGCTTCTTGCTGGCTGCGTTCCTCCCGGATAAGGGAGGTGAGGCGAGTAGGCGCCCCGGAAGAAAACTGCGCGCCCCCGGTTGGATGCGGATGGGTGAGATCGATGCACACTCGCGCGGCCACATTTTCCGCCGCGCGCTCCGCCCGCGCGCTCAACTCCTCCTGCCAACCGGCATAGGCGCGGGAAACGAGCTCTTCACGCTGCGGGGCGGGAAGCGGGGCGGGATGCTCCTCCGCGGCACGCGCGTGGTTGGCACTTTCAGTTCCGTGCTGCGCTGCGACGCCCGGGGCATGATGCGGTGCGACGTCGACGCTGCCAACGGCGCCGACCTGCGGCGCCTGTGCAGCCGGAGTGGTGGAATTGCCGGCAGTCTCAGCACTGGCAGCGGACGCGGCGGAGGCCACGGAGGCCACGGCCGGTGAGGATGCTACGGGCGTATCCTGCGCGGATTCTGCGGGGGTGCCCGCGGGCGCCGCGGCGGTCTCGGGAACCGCGGCGGTTTCACGAGAAAGAGATTCACGAGCCGGATGCCGGCGAGAAGAGCGTTTGAAGAGAGGAGTCACGACCTTAACGCTACTCAGGTCCGGCGTAAAAGTCCCTATGCGCGCCGTAATACGCCAAAAATTAGGGCGTTATTCCGCCACCGGCGTGGAAGGCAGCCCCGCCGCGGCAGCATGCGCGGAAGTTTGCGGAGTGGGGAACGACGACGCACTATCGGCCGGGCGCAATCCCGGCCAGAGAGGGAGCTCCTGGAGCTGGCCGCCCACATGCCGAATAAGCAGCTGCGGGGCAGGTTCAGAATCGCGCTCAGCTTTCGGTACCGCGATGCCCACCCCCGCGGCACCCGGCCCTGGGATTCCGATGACCGGCAGGCCGGCCAATGCAGGATCAGCGCGATCAACCACGGTCAGCTGCGAGGCATAGCAGCGCAGCGCCGCCACCACGGTGGCTTCATGCGCCCGGGCGCTGCGGTAGCACCATCCGGCTTGCCCGGGAGTGGAAGCCAACTCGAGTACCGGAATTCCCGTCACCCGGCCGAGGGCGCCAGCCAGGTCATGCACCCGCACGTGGTCGGGGTGGCCGTAGCTTGCTGCGGCGTCGTACCCAATGATGACGGTGGGCCGCACGTGCGCGACTAGTGCCCGTGCATCTGCTATTTCTGCACTTAGGTCCGCGCGTGAAAAAGCGCCCGGGCCGGCACCGGGTGCGGGGCCGGCGACACCGGGGGCGATCCAGGACATCCCGGAATCGCGGTAGCGGCGCGGCGCGGCGCCGGACGCGAGTGCTGGCGCGGTGCCGAGCCACCAACCATCCGCAACCCCGAGGATGGCGCGCGCTCGGGTGATTTCCGCTTCGCGCTGGGCAACGAGTTCTGCCTCCCCCGCCCCGGCGGGCAAAGTTCCGGGGACCGCTTCGCCTTCTTCTCCGCGCGTGCAGGTGAGGATGGTGACGCGGTGCCCGGCTGCGGTGAGGAGCGCGGTGAGCCCGCCGGCCTGGATCGCTTCGTCGTCCGGGTGGGCGTGAAGGAAGAGGGTGCGGGCGAAGAGCGGCTCGCTGGGGTCCCAACTCCACGGGCGCGCGGTCGCGTTATTGCACGCGCGCGCATCGAAGTCGCGAGGCGTGGTCATGCCTGCCTCCCGAGGCTACGGTAAGCCGCGACGTAATCGCGCGCTACTGCGTCCCAGGTGCGCGATTCCGCGAAAGCGCGCCCCGCGGCACCGTGCCGGGCCCGCACGGCCGGATCGTCCAGGTAGGCCCGCACCGCACCGGCCCATTCGCACGGCTCGCGGCTACGGCACAGGGTGCCTGTCACGCCGCCGTGCACCGATTCGGGAATCCCGGAAGAATCCCAGGCCACCACGGGTGTGCCGCAGGCGGCCGCTTCCACGTTGATAATCCCGAAAGTTTCCGAGAACGAAGGGTTGAGGAGGGGCTGGGCATGGGCAAGGAAAGCCGCGAGGCCGGTGCGTGGAAGCGGGCCGATGAAGCGCACGTCGCTTTCCATTCCGGTTTCGGTTACGACGGCGCGCAAGTGGTCCTCGTAGCCGGCGAAGTCATCGGAGGCCGCCCCGGCAATAACGAGGAGCGGGCGGGTGCCAGCGGGCAGTTCCGCAAGCGCGCGAATCGCTAAATCCGGGGCTTTCAGGGGTTGGAGGCGAGCGGCGAAGAAAACATAGTCCCGCCCTCCGGTCACCGCGGTGACGCAATCGGGGGCGGAGGCCACCGAGCTAGCCGGGCGGAACATATCAATATCCACACCCGGGTGGACGATGGTGACCGGGCAGGGAGGGGTACCGTAGCGCTGCGTAATCATCTCTTTTTCCGCCTGGGATACCGCAATAATGAGATCTGATTCGCGCACGCAACGCGCCTCGCCGGGTGCGCGGCCGGAGGATTCCGCTGGTTCGCCATCGGCAAGATTGTGCCCTTCCCGCGCCGCTACCGAATGGAAAGACTGGACGTGCGCGCGCCCGGTTTCTTGGGCGACGGGCAGGCAAGCCACGCCGGCGAACCAGTGGTGGGAGTGAATAAGATCGACGCCGCTACCGCGCTCGGCCATCCACCGGCGAAATTCCGCCGTGAAGGGGGTAATGAGGGCATCGGTGTGGCTTTTCGCAACGGGGTGGCGCGGGCCGGCAGGAAGGAAGAAAGCACGCACGCCCGGCATAACCTCATGCATATAGGGCTGGCCGGATTCACTGGCGCGGGTAACCAGATCAACCCGGTGCCCGGCGCGGGCCAGTGCTTGTGCGGTATTGGTCACCACCACGTTGAGGCCGCCGGCATCGGCGGATCCGGGAGTGGCCAGGGGGGAGGTGTGCACCGAAGTCATAGCGATATGGAGCGGGGCGGGTGCGCCGTCGGCCCCGTGCGAATGCTGCTCGTGGTGCGTATCTCCCAAGGTCATTCCCCCAGCCTACCCGGATTCGAGAGTTTTCCGAATATTCTCTACAAGTACCTTCACAGGAATATCATCGGGCGTGAACTTCCGTATACCTTCATCCAAGCGAGGGACGAGCTTCGCTAAATATTCCTTTTCCTGCACGGAAAGCCCCCTACGGAACTCTCGCCGGAAAACTTCGAGACCACGGTTCGCCGGTGCGCCGTCGTAAAGATAATTACCCGAACGATTCGTAACCGTGAAACGATCAAAAGGACTAATACTCGCGCATACCGCCGCAACCGTTTGGTCAAGCGCGTTTACTGCCACCTCGTGTGCTTCGGGTGGTGTCCAGCGAGCATGCATGCCGCGTAATCGATCTGCGTAAAATCGCTCCAATAATCCTGCTTGGGAAAGCACCGGAGGAACCGCAACGATAATCGCGTGCGTGCGACGCCCGAGCTCACGCGCTTTCCTGGCTTCGGTCATGACCATCGCGGTATTGCGCCATGTTCCCTCAACCAGAGTGGAAAACGAATTTCTTGATGCCCACTCGATACACATCGCGATCCATTGGCCAGAAGCTTGGGCAGTTACGTGAGGCATCCGGAGAGGATCGTTCTGGCATAGCCAATCGTAGTCAGGATGAAAAGCTCGCAGATCGTCGCCAATAATGCGCGTAATATTTTCATCGAGATAGCGGGATGCTACCGTTTTTTGTGTCTTGGTTTTACCGGCACCCGGCTGGCCGCCTAGAAAAATGGATACTGGTGATAGCGATATCCGAGATCTGGCGAATACTCTCGGTTTGACGCGACGGATCCACTCCACACGGATATCAAGATCACACATGAGAAAGAGTGGTGGGTAATTGCTCACGCAGTGCATGCCACGAACGAATACAACGAATCTGTTCCGCCCGATCATTTTCATCTACAGCATCGCGTTGCTCAACGAGCTCAAGGTATTTACCGTCATAAACCGCTCGACGCGCTTCGTCACCCGCAATATCTGCCTGCCTGGAGAGGGAAATATACCGCCCACAAAGCATCGTTCCCGCTTCATAGAACACGTCATATAGAACCGGGTCAGAATAGTCTTCGTAACCAAAAGGCTCTGTCATGGTGTCACCCTCCTTTCGCCCTTGTTCCATCCTAAGCAGTAGTCCCCACACGGGCTACGCCCGCGTACCGATCTTTTGTGCCCCCGAAAGGATTCGAACCTTCGACCTACCGCTTAGGAGGCGGTCGCTCTTCCCCTGAGCTACGAGGGCTGGTCTACCGCCAACCGTTCATCCGAACGACGGTAGGAACAAGATAACCGTTCCAGGTTACTCTGCGTGGTACCGTGGGCGCTACTTACCGCGACTCGCTCATGCCCGCGCACGCGACCACGAGATCACACAGGCGCCCCGCGCGGCAACGCTCACGCTACCGCGCCGAAGGATCGGGAACATCCCAGGGCACGTTGGTATCCGGAACGTGGAGGTTCTTGGTGGCGTGGGTGGGTACCACGAGCACCGGCGATTGGGTTCCCAGGAGCAGCGTATGGCTGGTGGAGCCGAAGAGCAGCCCGGTAATGCCGCCGCGGCCGCGCGCTCCCACAACTACCAGGTCCACGGAGCTAGAGAACTCCGCCATGATTTCCGCCGCGGAGCCTTCCACCGCATAGCAGCGCACCTGCACGGTTTCATCCCCGCGTAGCACCTCGGTCACGGTTTCTTCCAGGCCCAGGCGGGTGTCGTCAAGAATTTCGCGGGTCATATCCCCACCGGGAAGCAAGCCGCCCCCGGCGCGCGTAACCGAGACCGCGTTAATCGCGGAAACCTGCGCACCCCAGCGCCCGGCCATGCGCACCGCCAAATTGAGCGCGTATTTTGATTCCTGTGAACCGTCCACCCCCACAACGATGTGGCGGATAGGCAGGCGCCGCGAATGCTGGAGCGGCACCACGGCAACCGGGCAGTACGCCTTGGAAACGATTGCGCCGGCCACCACACCCAGCTGGTCAATATCTGCGGTATCCGCACCGGAATACCCCACCACCAGCCGGGAAGCAGTTTTAGATTCAGCCAGGAGCAGCTCAACCGGGTCCCCGGGTAGCGCCACCGCGGTGGCTTCCAGCCCCGCCAAGTTCGCCACCGCTTCCTGGGCGAGTGCCTCCCGGGCAATGCTCATGGCGCTTTCATAGGAGCCGCGCGGATCGGGACCTTCCTGGTAGCAGGTGAGGGCCCGCAGGGTGGCATTGCGGCTCACGGCCACGTGCGCACCCCAGATAAGTGCCGCCCGTGATTCGGGGGAACCATCCACCCCAACGACCACGGAATTCTCATGCTGGTACATTGTTACCTCCGTTGCCCATTCTCCCACGGGCGCACCCCGGGGTGGAACCGTGCGTAAAATGCGAACGCCGCCGGGAGTTCCGACGGCGTTCGCACATAATTCTTCTCTAACCTCGCGAGAGACGCGCTTTAGGAAACGCGGATCACGATGGGAGTATCACCGCACCACGAATCCGGGCCCACGCGGGTACCCATACCCGGGTTCCACGCGGCCACATTCTGGCCGTTGCCCAGCGAGATCGCTACGTGGCCGGGCCAGTACAGGATGTCACCGGGCTGGGCTTCCGCGTAGGAAACCTGGCGGCCAACCGAGAGCACCGAGGTGGTGCGCCCGCCGATAGCAACACCGTGCTGGGCGTAGACCCAGCGCACGAAGCCGATGCAATCCCAGCCGGACGGGGTGGTGCCAGCCCACACGTAGGGCGAACCCACACCGCTGAGAGCGGTATCAAGAACGGAAGAGCCGATGGCGCTAGGAGCGGCTTCCACTTCCACGCCGATGCCCGCGGCCGCGGGAGCAGCTTCAGTATCGGAAGAGGAGGTGGCGGCATCAGCCGCGGCGGTGGTGGCGCTGGCGGCGGGGGCAGCTACTTCAATAGCCGGAGCTGCGGATTGAATGTTGATCTGTTCGATCTTCCATTCCGAGGTGGCGCTCGTGGTGCCGGCGATGCCAGCGGCAACGTCCTGCGCATGCGGGTTGGACAGCGCCGCCTTAGCGGGCGCGGCCGCGGTATCAGCCGCCGCATTCGGAACGATCAGTGCTGCTGCGCCACCCACAACAAGAGCTGCGGTGAGACCACGTACTGCGGGGTTCGCCAGGTTGTGAGCCTGGGACCGCGTATCAAGAGCGTGGCGTCCGGTCATGGGATGATCTCCTACAAAACTTTTCCTGTGCGCCCCGAGGGGCACTTTCGGTACGTCCATTAGCGTAACGATTAGGCAACGAATTGTCACGTTTATGTAACAAGTGGCACAGGCGGGCCGTTATCATCACAAAACGGCGACCTTCCGGCGTTTCCTCCACTTTTTTCGCGTGATACCAGCCTTTTCCCAGAGGGGATTTATAACGTTTTGATATACTTTTTTGCGGCTTAGGTTACGCTGCGGTGACGAATTGTGGTGGAGACCACGAGTTACGACGACGCCGCACTACCGCCCCGCCGCTCCGAACCCCGGCCGTCACCGCCACTCGAGGCGCGCCGCCCCCTAGGAGCACGCCTCCAGCACAGCAGCGCCCTCAGGCGTGCACCAGGAGGTGTTTGCGGATCCATTCGGTAAGAGGAAATACCCCGCTTGCTCCGCGGGCGAGGATATCGCCGTCGTCCTCCACACTAATGGTCACCGCGGCATTGGGTTTAATGCCGGCCGCGGCCATGGCCTCGAGAACGTCGTCGTCGGTTTGGACCACTTCACCGATGCGCGCAATGGTGACTTTCCCGCCGCTCGGGTTGCGCTCCAGGTAATCCGCCACGGCGAGCAGACCGGTTCGCGCGGCTATATCCGCGCCGGGACCCAGGGAGTTTTCCGCGGGAATTGGGTTGCCGAAAGGATCGTGGCTGAGTTCATAGCCCTGCTCCCCTAGCACGTGCGCGATGCGTTCTTCTAGTTCGCGGGACATAACATGTTCCCAGCGGCAGGCCTCAGCGTGCACGTGCTCCCAGGGCATCTCCAGCACGTGAAGGAGAAAACATTCGGCCACCCGGTGCTTACGCATCACGCTGGTGGCGATGCGCCGCCCCTCCTCGGTAAGAACGATGGCGCGATCAGTATCCAGGTACATCATGCCGTCGCGCTCCAGGCGCGCCACGGTTTCCGAGACGGTGGGTTTGGATTGGCTCAGGCGTTCCACGAGCCGGGCACGCAGCGGAACAATTCCTTCTTCTTCGAGTTCGTAGACCGCTTTGAGGTACATCTCGCGGGTATCAACAAGGTCATCACTCATCGCGGGTCTCCTTCGTCTCAGCGGCGGGGGCGGCACCGGGGCGCCCATCCACATCCGGCTCCTCATGCGTATCTTGCCATTCTAAGCCGCCCGCGCGCTGCGGGGAATGCCCGGTTTCAACGTCGTGCGCTTCATCTTCGGGTTCGAAAAGATCGGCCTCGACCTCGTCGTGGTCCTCCGCGGTGAAGCTTTGCCCGCTATCCGTTTGCCCGGTGCGATTGGCCCGTAGTTCTGCTTCGCGCTCCTCATTTTCATGTTCGAGCGGGCCGAGAATCTCCAGCTGGAAGGGATGACGCACCCGGTAGTGCACTTCCACATCCCATTTGCGCCGGCCCCACAGGTAGGCACCCACCGTGGCCACCAGGCAGCCAATCGCGCCAATGCCCACGCCCCAGCGCGCCCCGGCCGCCCCGGAAATACCGCCCACCACCAGGGAACCGATCGGGGTCACGCCCTGGTTGACCGTCTGGTAGAGGGACACCACGCGCCCGCGCATCTGCGGGGAGGTAGACATCTGCACCGCGGCATTGGCTGCCGTGAGCATGATGAGCATAAAGAACCCGACCGGCACGAGCGTCAGGGTGTAGACCAGCAGATTCGGGGCCAGCGCATTGGCGGTGACCGCGATGCCCATAGCCACACCCGCTCCCACCACGGAGCGCACCCGCGGCTGTTTCGTGCGCCGCGCCCCCACCACGGCCCCGGAAAGCGAACCCACCGCGACCATGGAAGAAACAATGCCGAATTGGGTGGAATCGGCGTGGAATTCCATGGTGGACATGGACACCGTGGTGAGCGGGGTGTTCATGGCCAGGCAGGAGACCACACCCACCACCGCGAAAATAACGAGGAGGTCGGAGCGGTTGCCCACGTAACGCAAACCGTCAATCGTTCCCTGAATCGCGGAAACTTTCTTTTCCGGGCGGGGTGCCGGGTGGAATTCTTCCGGGCGCATAAGGGCCAAGGCGATGAGGGTGGCACCGAACATGATGCCGTTAATAATGAAAACCCAGCCGGTGCCAATAAGGCCGATGAGCAAACCACCCAGCGCCGGCCCGATGAGGCGCGCAATATTAAAGGACATGGAATTCAGGCCCACCGCATTCGGGAGCCAGCGCGGGGGCACTAATTCGGAGATAAAAACGAGGCGCGGAGGATTATCGAAAGATTGAATCACCCCGATGGCCAGGGCGAAAAGGCAGACCACCAGCACATTCGCCCAGCCCAGGAGTACCAGTACCCCCAGGGCTACCGCGGTGAGCAGCATTCCGAATTGGGTGAGCACCACCATTTTGCGTTTATCGAGGCGATCAGCGAGCGCCCCGGCCAGCGGCATAATAAAAGGAATGGGGACGAATTGCAGCGCCGTAACAATACCGACGGCGAAAGCGTCATTATTGGTGAGGTCGCTCATGACGAGCCAGTTCTGGGCGGTGCGTTGCATCCACCCGCCGGTATTGGCGACCAACGAGGCAGCGAACCAAATAGCGTAGTTGCGGTACTTCAAACTGGCGAATGTACGCCCCACTAAATCCTGCCCCCTGCAGAAAAATCCGATATCCATAGCGGCCGGCGGGCGCGGCGAGCTCGCAGTTGCGCTATCTGCGGTGAGTTTATCACGCACGGCCAGGTAAAGCTCACCTTTGTCTCACCGGCGAAAATGGTACGACGACGCACGCAGGGCCTACCCGTGCGGGTAGGCCCTGCGTGGTTGAGCTGGCAGCCAATGTGCTGCACAGAGCTTAGCTACGCTTAGCCAATCAGGAGTTTCTGAATCGGATCAAGCAGGAAGTAGACCACGAAGGCAACGAAGGTGCCCCACATGAGGGGGTGAACCCGGCGCGCCTTGCCGGCCGCCACCGACATGATGACGAAAGCAACGAAGCCCACCCCGATGCCGACCGTAATGGAGTAGGAGAAGGGCATGAGCGCGATGGTGAGGAAGGCCGGGATACCCACGCTCAGGTCTTCCCAATCAATCTCGGTCACCTGCTGCATCATGAGGAAGCCCACCGCGACCAGCGCGGGAGCGGCCGCTTCGGAAGGAACCAGAGTCACGAGCGGTGCGAAGAAGATGGAGAGCAGGAAGAGGGCGCCGGTGGTCACCGATGCGAGGCCGGTGCGCGCACCGTCCGCTACGCCCGTCGTCGATTCAACGAACGAGGTGTTGGAGGATACGCCGCCCATACCGCCGGCCAGCGCCGCGAGGGAATCGAGGAGCAGGATGCGGGAGGTGTGGTACGGCATGCCGTCCTCATCGAGGAGGTCGCCTTCAGAAGCCACCGCGACCATGGTGCCCATGGTGTCGAAGAAGTCGGCGAGCATCACGGAGAAGGCCAGCACGACCACGGAGATCACGCCGATCTTCTGGAAGGGGCCCACCACGGAGAAGGCTCCGAGGGTGGAGAAGTCCGGAATCTGCACCGGGGAGCCGTTCAGTGCGGGTGCCCCGCCGTTCCAGCCGGCCACATCCCCACCGGCCACACTTCCGGGCTTGGCAACAAGATTGACGATAACGGCCGCGATGGTCGAGGACACGATGCCGATGAGGAGCGCGCCGGGAACGCCGCGCAGCAGGCAGATCGCGGTGAGGAAGAGTCCGAAAACGAAAACGGCCAGCGGCCAGGAGGCGATGGAGCCGTTGATTCCGAAGGACATGATGGTACCTTCGCCGGGGCGAATAAGACCGGCATTGACCAGCCCAACCAGGGTGATGAACAGCCCCAAGCCCACAGAAATGGCGGTGCGCAGGAACTTCGGCACCGCCCGGAAAATAGCTTCACGCAGGCCCGTCACCACGAGCAGCGTGATGACGATACCTTCGATAACGATAATGCCCATACCGTCAGCCCAGGTCATGCCAGGCATCTGGACGATCACCACGCCGACGATGGTATTGAGCCCCAGCCCGGCCGCCATGGCGAGCGGGAAATTCGCGATAACGCCGGTGAGCAGCGTCATGAGGCCCGCAACGATGGCGGTACCCGCGGCGATGGCCGGGAGGTTCGGACCTTCGGTGCCGCCGCCCAGGTAGGCGCCGGTGGAGTCCGGACCGGAAAGGATAATGGGGTTAAGAACCAAAATGTAGGCCATGGCCACGAAGGTGACCAGCCCGCCGCGCACTTCCCGGGCCACGGTGGTCCCGCGTTCGCGCAGCCGGAAAAAATCCCGCTTCGGCTCGGAGGTTGTGCTGTGGTTCGTCTCGACGTGCGTGGAAGTTACGCTCACGAAGATCTCCTCGGTAGTCGTGCGGTCCGCTGCGCGCCAGGCGAGCGCGTGATCCGCAGATTTTCGGGCGGTCCTGACCGCCACCAGCACTCATTCTTGAACCCGGTCACCACCCACGCAAGGCACGTCTCATTATTTGGACGTTTTTTCACCCATTTTGTCTCACATTTCGAGACGCTGGCCGTCTGCTGGGTGAAAACGGCGCGCTGGCGCGGTTTTCTCCCGCCCCGCCACCCGCGTGAGTCCGGCCACGCGGCTGCGCGTGCACGGCGTTTCACCACGCGCACGGCCCGGGTCGTTACGGAACAGATGCGACGACGACGTCGCCAAATCCGCGGACCGCCAGCTCCCCGTCACTGTGCGGAACAAAAATCGCCTGCCCCGAGTTGAGCGGTTCGCGCCGGCCTCCGGCAAAGACTTCCACCGCACCCTCCAGGCAGACCACCGTGCGCGGACCGCGCGAGCGCAGCCTTTCCGTGGAGGTAGCATCGCGCAGATGAACGACCGAGAGTTCAAAATCATCCACGGGAACATAGAAGGTGGATACCGCCTCGCTCATATGCTCGGGGGCGATGCGGATGGGCGGGACTGCGGCGTCGTCCATAATCCGCACCAATTCCTCCACATCCACATGTTTCGGGGTGAGGCCGGCGCGCAGCACATTATCCGAGGCCGCCATAATTTCCACCGCGGTTCCAGACAGGTAGGCGTGCACTGTCC
This sequence comes from Actinotignum sanguinis, assembly GCF_003957255.1. Lineage (GTDB taxonomy): Bacteria > Actinomycetota > Actinomycetes > Actinomycetales > Actinomycetaceae > Actinotignum > Actinotignum sanguinis. The sequence continues at coordinate 17,214 of NZ_QDIE01000014.1, read as the reverse complement.
CGGCGGGGATAAATAGTGCTTCGCCCGGGCGTAAACTCACGGGATTCATGAGGAGGGAAGCTACCACTCCCGGGTCGCCGGGATAGTACTGCGCCAGGGTTTCCACGATGCGATCCGCGCGCGGGGAAGGCGAGGCGCCCCGCTCCAGCCGCGCGGCGCAGGCAGCCACCACCTGCGCAATCTGCTCGGGTGCCGGGCGGGTTCCCGCGGAAAGCAGATCGGCGAAAACCGCCCCTACCCCGCGTTCTTCCACGAGAGCCGCAAGCCGATCCGTGAGGGGTAGCCCAAGCCCACCCAGCACTTCGGCGATGCGGCGCGGCGTGCGCAGCCCGCAGATAGCCTCAAAAGGCGTGAGAGCATAGGCCAGTTCCGGTTTATGGTTGCGATCCCGATAGGAACGATGGGGAGCGGTGCGGGCAATTCCGGCGGTTTCTTCCCGCTCGAACCCCGCGCGGGCCTGCTCAAGGGAGGGATGTACCTGGAGGGAGAGCGGCTGATGCGGGGCAATGAGTTTGAGCAAATACGGTAATTCGCCCCCGTGCCGGCGCGCCACATCCGCACCGAGCATCTCCTCGGGTGCCCGGGCGATAAGATCGCGCAGGCTCGGCCCACCGGCACCCAAGAACGTAGTGGATTCTTCGGCACGCTCCGAGTGCCCCGAACAACCCGGGAGCGCCGAGCGATCCGGCGTGTGCACGCCTCGCGCCAGGCCAGTCCGGTGCCGCGCGCGCCACCGCCCGCGCGGAGTGCGCGCCACGGCGCCCCTGCGCCCGCCCACCTCATCTTCACGCCCGATCCGGTGTTCGCCAGCGGGTGCGGAGGGGTAGAGCTGGGCCAGGTCGAAGAGTGGAGCATCCGCAGCGCTGATCACCTGGGCTGAATCATCAGGGTGGGCACCGAGCCAAATTTCCGCCACCCGGGTTTCCGCCGGAGCGTAACCGAAGAGCGCGGGAAGCGCACTGGTGCCGCCCCACGCGTAATCTCTGGCCCGCCCTTGGATCCGCATCACCGCTGCTCCTGTTTTAGCTCAGGGCGCCGGTGGCCTGGTAGCGCCGCCCGCGCGATCCGCGCACCACGGTCCGCCCGCGCCCGCGGCGCACCACCGGGGCTGCCACTTCCACCGCCGGCACTTCTGCCGCTGCTGCGGTTTCCGTTTCCGCCCCGGCAGTTTCCGTTTCCACCTTGGCGGTTTCACTTTCCGCCACCGTGACCTTGCGCCGCACCCGGCGGCGCCGGCCGCTGCGCTCAGCCCGCTCGGCCTTGTCCGATGCGGCATCCCGCACCGATTCCTGACGTTCCTTTTCCGAGGCGGCCCGCGCCTGCGCTTTCTCAGTTTCCAGCTTGGCCAGCCGTTCACTCCACGGCACCCAGCGCGGAGCCAGCAAAGCCCCCGCCCCGGGCAACATCTCAATTTCGTTAAACGTCACGGTGCGGGCCCGGCTCGCTCGGCTCACCGTAATACTCCAGTACCAGCCGTGATAACCCGGATGAGTACAGGTAAAGAGGTAGGAGACCACCCGGGTATCCTCAGCGAGGAATCCCGCGTACTCCCCCACGAAACGTTCGGCGATGGCCGCGAGCAGGGTTGCCCGCGCCTCATCAACAGCCCCCGCGAGAACTCGATCTTCGGGCAGGCCGGGGAGCGGTTCCACCCGCTTATCATCGGGTGCCACCGCTACATTTTCATCGACGCGATCCTCCGGGCGCGCCATATCCGCGCCCTCATCCGCGTGTCCTTCTACTCTCACATCGGGAAAGTGGACCGCGGCGGATTCTTCCCCCGCGCAGTTGGCATGTTCGGCATTCTTAGGCATCAAAATCATCGGCAACCGCACGCAAGGCGCGCGCGATCTGCCCTCCCCCTTCCGGGTAGCGGCCGCGCCGAAGCTGGGTGGAGGCCCCGTCCAGAAGCCGAATGAGATCTTCCACGATCACCACCGTTTCTTCCGGGGAACGCCGATTCTTCCGCGCAAGCGATTCAAGTTTGGTCATAGGTTCGACATTGAGTGCTTGCGGACCGCGACGCGTATCGGCAAGCCCGAAAGATACCCGCTGGCCCTTGCGCGGCGTCAGCCCTTCCGGGAGGGCCGAGGCGGGCAGGAATACCTGCGCACCGTCCTCATCGCTGACAATAAAGCCGAAGCCCTTAGCGGCGTCGAAAAACTTAACCTTTCCGGTTGGCACAACACTCTCATTTCTAGCAAAAACGCTTCGCACACGGTCGGGCGAAGCACCAGCGTCATTCTACCAGCGCCCCCGCGGGCACAGGCAACGCTACCGGCTGAACGCCTCCGGCCCCTTTTCCCATCCCCCTCCCAGCATGCTGTGGTTAAATTGTGCTGTCCACCACTTGAGGGCTAAGCCCGGTGATCGCCACCGGGCGCACGGAAGGTTGAAATTATGGGGATCGCACGCCGGATAGCTGGAACATTAGCGCTCGCGGGCGCCCTGCTACTTTCCGGCCCGCTGGCCGCCGCGGAAGAACCCCTCTCCAGCGTTGATCCGGTCACGGATCACGCCCAGGTGCTGTCCGCCACGGAAGAAGAGCAGCTGCGCACCTCCCTCAACCGCCTCCAAGATGAGACGGATTACGCGGTGCGTTTCGTTTTTGTCGATAGGTTCGACGGCGCCAGCGCGGACCAGTGGCCCATCGACACGTTCAACCGCGCCGGGCTGTCCAGCGATGCCACCCTCATCGCCGTGGCCGTGGATAGCCGCCAGTTCAGCTACGCCTACGGCCGCTCAAGTTTCTCCGCCTCGGATCTGGACAACGCTTTTACCAGCGACGTGCGCGCCGCCTTCCGGGAAGGCCGCTGGCTGGAAGGTTCCCTCGCCTACACCCGGGAGCTGGCGCACGGGGAAGAAACGAATTGGGCCGGTGTGGCGCTCGGGGGTGGCGTCGTCGTCGTTATTATCGGGGCCGTTGTTTTCGTGCGTTCGCGCAAACGCAAACAGGCGGAACATAAAATTCGTGAAGATCTTGCCGCGCTCGGCAAACGGGCCGCAGCCGCGCTTTTAGCGACCGACGACGGCGTCCGCAGCGCCGCCGCGGAACTCAATTTCGCGCGGGCGCAATTCGGGGTGAACTCAGTGCGCGGCTTTGACCAGGCGCTCGCGCAGGCACAGCACTATCTCCAAGAAGCTTTCAACCAACGCCAGCTCCTAGACGACGATATCCCCGACACCCCGGAGCAGGTGCGTGCCTATAACACCGCGATTCTGGAATTGACCGACAAAGCGCAGCGGGCCATTACCGAACAGGAAGAAGAATTCTCCCGGCTGCGTGATTTGGCCGCGAATGTGGACGAGGCCGCGGCGCGGGTGCGCGAAGGCGCGGCGGATATTCGCACTAATCTTCCCAGCGCCACCCGACAATTGGACTCGCTGGCTGCGAGCTACGGGGAGGGCGCAGTGGCAACTTTCCGTACCTACCCCGCGGATATTGAGTCCTTGCTGGCCGGGGCGGAGGATGCGCTCGGGCAGGTTGATCGGCTCCTTAGCGGGGGCGAACGCAACCAGGCCGTGCCTTTTGTCCGTATCGCAGAACAGGCCCTGGATGAGGCTGCGGAACGCTACCGCGCGATTTCCAACGTCCAAGAATCTGTTAATCGTGCTTTCGCCCAGCTAGCCGAGCATATCTCCTCCATTTCCGCGGATATTGCGGATGCCCATCGCATCGGCGGGGATCATGCCCCGGTGGTGGCCGCGCGGGATCGGGCGGCGGCGCTGGTGGAGAAATATCGCGGGGAGCGCGTGGATCCGCTGGCCGGAATTCGGGAGCTCACCGAGGCGGAACGTGCGCTGGACGGCGCGCTCGCCCCGGCCCGGAATGCGGAGGAAAACTACCGGCGCCAGGCAGCCGGAGTGGAACGGGATCGCCAGCGAGCCCAGGCCGCGGTGCAGCGAGCGCAGGCCATGGTGTCGCAGAACCGCTGGATTACCGGGAACGAAGCACGTGCCCCGCTAGAAGCGGCCCGCACCGCCCTCCAAGCCGGGGATACCAGTGATGACCTGGCCAAACGGCGTGACTATTACGCGCGGGCCGAATCCTATGCCCAGCGCGCCGCGGATGCGGTCCAGGCGGCGCTGTCCGCCCGCAGCTCCGGTGGTTTTGGTGGCAATAACGGCGGTGGGGACGTAGGTAGCCTGCTGCTCGGAATGTTCCTCGGTTCGCTCTCCGGGGGCGGATCCCGCCACAATTCGGGCTGGGGTTCCGGTTGGGGCTCCGGCTTCGGCGGCGGGCGTGCTGGCGGTTTCGGTGGTTTCGGAGGTTTCGGAGGTGGCTCCGGCGGATTTGGCGGCGGGGGCGCCGCGGGAGGAGGGAGCCGTTCGTTCTAAAACCGGTGGCCGCGTGCGTCCGTTGATCGCGCCCCGCCCGGATACTATTTATCCATTATTCATCACACCATTCCTACTCGACGACACAGAGAAAGGCTGATCATGGCTGAAAAACAAACAATCCTCGGACGCATTACCCAGCTGGCGAAGGCGAATATTAACGCGCTCCTCGACCGCGCCGAAGACCCGCAGAAGATGCTCGACCAGATGGTGCGGGATTACAAGAATTCCATTGCGGAAGCCGAAGATGCCGTGGCCCTGACCGTGGGTAATCTGCGCCTGGCGCAATCCGATTACAACGAGGACATCAAAGCCGCCCGCGACTGGGGGCAGAAAGCCATCGCCTCCTCGCGCCGCGCCGATGAGATGCGCGCCAAGGGCGATGAAGCAGGTGCGAACCACTGGGATGACCTGGCGAAAGTGGCACTGAGCAAGCAGATTCAATACGAGCGCGAAGCCAAGGATGCCGAACCCATGCTCGCCTCCCAGGAAAAGGTTGTGGAGCAGCTCAAGTCCGGGCTCACCCAGATGAAGGACAAGCTCACCGAACTCAAGAACAAGCGCGATACCCTCGTGGCGCGCCAGAAGTCCGCCCAGGCGCAAAGCCAGGTGCAGGATGCCATCTCCTCGATCAACGTGTTGGATCCCACCAGTGAGCTGGCCCGTTTCGAAGATCGGGTCCGCCGCCAGGAAGCCCTGGCGCAGGGCAAGGCCGAAGTCGCCTCGCTGAGCCTGGCCGATCAATTCGCAGAATTGGAGGATCATTCCGACGACGCAGAAATCGAAGCGCGCCTCGCCGCTCTCAAGAGCGGGGAAGCACCCGAGCAAATCGAAGGCCGGGACTTCACCAGCTACTAAAGTACGGAGCGCTCCAGCGCGGGGAATATCCCGCATCGGGCGCGGGCGCAAGTCATATGCGCCTGTGTAGCCCAAGCTCCGCGTGGCTTCCCGGGCCGGGGTGGCGCTGCCACCCCGGCCCGCGGCGTCGTCGTTCCCCTCCCATCTCCCTCCCACCTCTTTCCTTTCGCTTCCCGCAAACTTCCAGGAAGCTTTCAGAAAGCTCGAGTTTCCTTAGTTTTATGATGCCTACCGAGCACACTCCCGAAGCGGCCATCCTCGTTGTTGATGATGAGCCCTCGATTCGCGAACTTCTTTCCGTTTCTCTCCGGTTCGCCGGATTCGATGTGTACACCGCCGCCGATGGCGCGGAAGCCCTCGCTCACCAGCAAAATCAGCACCTGGACCTGGCCGTCCTCGATATCATGATGCCGGGCATGGATGGCTTTGAGGTGCTGCGCCGGCTGCGCGAACGCGACCACGATCTCCCGGTGCTGTTCCTCACCGCCCGCGATGATGTGAAGGACAAAGTCCAAGGTCTGACGGTCGGCGGGGATGACTACATCACCAAGCCTTTCTCCCTGGAGGAAGTGGTGGCACGTATTCGCGCGGTGCTGCGGCGCACCAGCCCAGAGGAAACCGAATCTGCGGTGCTGCGCTACGCGGACCTGGAGATGAACGAAGATTCCTATGAGGTCACGCGCGCCGGCCGGCCGGTGGAGCTCTCCCCCACCGAATTCAAGCTGCTGCGCTACCTCATTATTAATGCCGAACGGGTGGTTTCTAAATCACAGATCCTCGACCATGTATGGGATTACAACTGGCAGGGCGAGATTTCCATCGTGGAATCCTATATTTCCTATTTGCGGCGCAAAATTGATTCCCCGGAAGCCCTGGGGATCACCGATCCGGAAGAGGCCCACAACCTCGTTCCTCTTATCCACACTCGCCGCGGCATCGGCTACGTTCTGCGTGCTTCCAAATAGCATTCGGTTATGACCCAACGTCACGATCCGCTCCCCCCGGAAAGCGCGGGGGCTCCGCCGTTGCCGAGCCGCCCCGCGCAGCCCGGCAACCCGGCAACCGAATCTCCCGCGCGCAACCACCGCGGCGGAGTTTTCCGGCGCGCGCTGCGGCCGGCCCGCACCCTGGCCGGCCGCCTCATTATCGCGTTCGTCATCTTGGTGGGCACCGCGGCAACCTTTTTGGGTTTCGCCTCGGTCACCCTTCTCAAGCAATACCTAGTCTCCACTATCGACCAGGATTTGACCACGAATGCGCGCTCGGTTGAGCGGATGTTCCTCCAGGAGCTGCCCGGTGCCAGCCAGTCCTCCCCCCTCAACCTCTCCGATTTCTTCGTGCGGGTCAATTGGGGTATTGCCGGGCAGCGCGAGGTAACCACCTACGAACTTCCCAATCCGGGGGCCGTAGAAGAATTCGGCTACCCGCGCGAACTTGACCGTATTGCCAACTTGGGTTCCGAAGAGCCCGTAACGGTTCCTTCCACCCTGTACGGCTCGGATTGGCGAGTGCTGGTCCACCCCATTAGCCCGGCCTCCACCGGCGGCCTCATTACCGGAAATATCATTATTGCCCAGCCACTCGGGCCAATCGAGTTTACGATTGCGCGACTGCGCCTTATTTTTGTGCTCGCCGGACTCGCGACCGTGCTGGCGGCCGGACTGGCCGTGACCGGTCTGGTATCGCGTACCTTGCGGTCCCTGCGTGATATCGAAGCAGCTACGCACACCATTGCGGAAGGGCACCTAGCCGAACGTGTTCCGCACGGTCAGGACGACGACGAAGTTGGGATGCTCGCTAAATCCATTAACGTTATGCTCGCCCAAATCGAGCACGCCTTCGCGGAAAAGGAACGCTCGGAAGCAAAAATGCGGCGCTTCGTTTCGGACGCCTCCCACGAATTACGCACCCCGCTAGCAACCGTCCGCGGGTATTCCGAACTGTATCGCCTGGGCGGAGTTCCCCCCGAGCGTGTCCCCGAAGCGATGGAGCGAGTGGAATCGGAAGCCAACCGAATGGCCGGGCTCGTGGAGGATCTGCTCCAGCTGGCCCGCCTCGACGAAAATCGCCCCCTTAACCTCGATTGTGTCAATCTTGCCAAGCTGGCCGATAACGCCATCCTTGATTTCCGGGTGCGTGCCCCGCAGCGCACCGCCACGGTGGTTGCTTTGGATGGGAGCACCCCACCACCCGCGATGGTGGAAGTACACGGGGATGCGGATCGCATCACCCAGGTGATCGCAAATCTGCTTTCTAATGTACTCGCGCACGCCCCGGAAGCCAGCCCGGTGGAAGTGGCGGTAGGCATCGCGGAAGGCCAGCCCACTATTGAAGTGCGCGATCACGGCCCCGGTATTTCCGAAGCGGATTCCCAGCGCATCTTCGAGCGCTTCTACCGCCCGGATTATTCACGTTCGCGCGAATCGGGTGGTTCCGGGCTCGGCTTGGCCATCGTTGCCGCTATTATGGCCGCGCATCACGGTACCGCGCGGGCGCTCACAACCCCCGGTGGTGGGCTCACGGTGCAGCTCACCTTCCCCGCCCCCACCGAGCCGTGCCAGAATCCGGCATCGCCCAGCTAAGCGAGCTACTCAGGTTCCAAGCAGTTACTCAGTTTCCGGAAACTCGCCGGCCTCGCCGGCCTCGCTCGGATCGCCCGCTTCGGGCGCCGCACCCGCAGTGGGAGCCTGACCTGCCTGCGCCGCGTCAAAAGGACTGGTGCCTTCCGGGGTGAGCGGATGCGCGCTTTTCTGCTCGAGCATCATCTGGATGGCGGTGAAAACTCGGCCCATAAAATCTGCCGGGTCTTCCTCCGCGAGGCCGTACATGGGCCGGCCGATAAACAAAAAGACTTCGCCGCGGAATTTCGGGAGCACCGCACCCACCGGCATAACTTCGTGCCCGCCGGACATGGCAATCGGAACGATGGGAACATTGAAACGCTGGGCGAGGGCCGCGGCACCCGCCTTCGGAGTACCGAGCTCCCCGGTACGTGAACGCGTACCTTCCGGGAAAATCAGAATCGGAACACCCGCTGCTAACAGGCGGCCTGTCATCCCCTTGGCACGGCCGGGCTGGTATTCCGAACCGGCTTTACCCGTGGGCTTTTTACCGCGCTCAATAGGATAGGTATTAAAGAATAACGAGGTGAGATTGGAGATGCCGCGGCGGCGATAGAAATAATCCGCGGCCGCCCCCGTGGCTAACCGCTCGGTGAGTTTATCGGGGAGCAGCGAGAAAATCATGGGAGCATCCAGGTGCGAGGAATGATTCGGCACCAGGATAAATGCGCCGTCCAGGTTCTCGATATTTTCTTCTCCCAGCACGGTGGGCCGGAGGATCGTGGACATGACCGGTTTTGTGAGGGCACGGCGCACCCGATGCCGGCGGCGGGCTTTGGAGTCATCCAAATACGGATCGATCGGTTCGAGCTCGCTCACCCGCGGTCCGCCTTTCGCCCACTGCCGTTAATTTTCCTTGCCACCCAGTTTACCGCGCAGCGCGGGCCCTTTTCCGCGAGGAAACCAATAATCTTGTAGCGCACCGTGGGGGTGCAGCGGACTTTTCCGCGCGCGGCCGCCGCAAGCGCGGCCCGCGCCACCGTATCGGGTTCGAGCCAGAGCACATCGGGAACCCCGGAGCGTTTCCCGCCCGAGTTGCGGTGGAAATCCGAACGCACCCATCCGGGCAGGACCGCGGTGACCGTCACTCCACTACCGTGCAATTCCACAGCCAAGGATTCGGACCATACTCGCACAAAGGATTTGAGGGCCGCGTAGGCACCCATGGGAACAAAACTCTGCACCGAGGCGATATTTATGAGAGCGCCCCGCCCGCGGCGCGCCATTGCCGCTGTGGCTGCCGCGCCGATCCGTACCGGCGCCCCCGCCATGAGGGCCGCCGCGGCCTCGATCCGGTCCATATCCCCATCCACGAGGCTCTCGTAAAGGCCCGCCCCGGCATTATTGACCACCACATCAACAGCATGGTCAGCTAGGTAGGTGCACAGGCGTGCGACGTCGTTGCCCGCACCCAGATCGCAACACATCGTTTCGCATTCCACGCCCCGCTCCCGGAATTGTTCGGCAACGGCGTTCAGGCGTGCTGCCCCGCGCGCCACCAGGACCAACGCGTATCCGCGCGCGGCGAGCTGGCGGGCGAAAGCGAGCCCGATACCGGAACTTCCCCCGGTCACCAGCGCCCGGGGCCGGCCGGCGGTGGGCGAGGCGGAGAAGGCTGCGTCAGATATCACGTCTCTACGTTAGTGCACCGGCCGCGCCCGTGCACCTCGCCGGCCCGGTTATCGCGTTCAGCTGGGCGAAAAGTGGAGGGTCCGCGGCGTTACCCGCGGTCAAACAAGGTCCTCCCCGTCTGCCTCCGCTGCGGTCCTGAGGTGCGAAAAGGCCCAAAGTGTCCCCACCCGGGCCGGGGCATGATTAGAATCAGTTGCGTTTGAGTGCGGAGGGCGACGTGCGTCGTCGTCCCCTGGCGAAAAGTTCGCCGCGGGTGCGCACCACGGTGGGAGGAAATATGTCCGTTCCTTCGTGGCTGCCGGTTTCTTTCGAGAAGGCAGTGACGGGGCTGGGGGCGACCGCGTCCAGCGCGGAGATTCAGGAGACGTGCGCGTCGGTGCTGGGGCGCTGGTCGGAACCTGATCGTATCTTCCACGATATTCACCACCTCACGGCCATGCTCGCCAACGTGGAAAAACTCATTAACGAAACGCATCACCCGGATACTGTGCGGCTTGCGGCCTGGTACCACGGGGTGGTTTTTTCGACGTCGCGCTACCGCGTCTACACGAAACGCGGGGGTGAAGATGAGCTGCTCTCGGCGCGCACAGCCGAAAATGAGCTGACGCAGCTGGGTATCGCCGCGGAAACTGCGCGCCGGGTGGCCGAATTGATTTGGGGCATGAAAGCTCCCGCGCTTACCGCCATGCCGGTCATGGGGCGCGCCCCGGCAACCAGCCTGGGGACCGCCGAACAGGATATTGACATTATGGTGCTGCGTGATGCACACCTGGCGATTTTAGCTTCGTCCCCGCAGAGCTACCGGCGCTATACCCAGGCGATTCGCGAGGAATACCCGCATATTCCCGATGAGAGTTTCTGGCGCGGGCGCGAAAAAATCGTGGCGAAGCTGCTGGAGCGCAAGCATTTGTTTTATACGCCCGAGGGCCAAAAATGGGAGGATGCGGCGCGCCAGAATTTGCAGGCGGAGGCCGCGAAGCTGCGCAAGCGCCTGGCGGAGCCCGAGCGCCCCGCGGAGGCGATGGCACCGGCCGATGGGCCGCACAGCGGAGAGACTACGCGGAGCGGAGAGGTAGCGCGCACGGCAGACGTTACGCGCCCGGGCGATACAGATTTAGGTACGACGGCGCTGCCACCTCTCACCGCGCCAGCCGCGCCCGTATCGCTGGCCACACCCGTAACGCCGGCCGGGGCGGAGCCCTATCGCGATGCTCGCACCGAAACCTCGACGTTGGAAGCGGTGGAAGCACGTATTCCGGAGGAGGATTCCGGCGAGGTCACGCGGGTGATCCCCACCGGGCCGGTGACGGACGTGAGTGAGCCGCAGCTGAGCGCCGAGCAGCTCCGCAAGCGCCAGCGCGAAGAAGTTTCCCAGGCCATGCTCAATAAAATTAATGAGCGGCGGCGGGCGGCCGAAAAGGAACGCGATGAGGCACTAGCGCTGGCGGAGAATATCGACTCCCCGCTCGCAGATCGTGCCCAGGCCGAGGTGTGGAAAGAGAAGGAACGCGAGGGCGCGCCCCGGCGTACCCCGCGTTACACGGATACTATCCCGCCGCTGATCGAAGATGATCCCGAGGGAGATATTGTGGCCCGGCCCGCCGATCCCTCCCCCACGCACGGTATCGAGCGCGAACCGGATATGTAAGCCCGGCCGGATATACGCGTGCGGCCGAAATCGATAGCATGCGGCCTACAGACAGGACCCGCGCTACGGACAGGACCTGCGCACTGCGGGCCGGATCCGCGCACTGCGGGCCGGACCTGTCTGCACTTCCGTATATGCCAAGGGTGGCGCGCCCTCCACTCGGAAAGCGCGCCACCCTGACGGTTAGCACCTTAGCTTTGCGGTTTAGTACATACCGCCCATGCCGCCATCACCCTGCGCGGCCGGAGCCGGCGGTTCGGGCTTGTCCGCCACCACGGCTTCGGTGGTGAGGAAGAGGCCCGCGATGGACGCCGCGTTCTGCAGTGCCGAGCGAGTCACCTTGACCGGATCCATAACGCCCGCCTCCATGAGGTTGACGTATTCGCCGGTGGCCGCGTTGAGGCCCTCGCCCTTGGGGAGGTTGCGGACCTTCTCGGCCACCACGCCGCCTTCGAGGCCGGCGTTGCTGGCGATCTGCTTGAGCGGAGCTTCAATAGCGTAGCGCACGATGGCCGCGCCGGTTGCTTCGTCGCCCTCGAGCTTGAGGTCAGCGAAAGCTTCCTTACCGGCCTGGATAAGAGCCACGCCACCACCGGCGACGGTGCCTTCTTCCACGGCTGCCTTGGCGTTACGCACGGCATCCTCGATACGGTGCTTGCGTTCCTTGAGTTCTACCTCGGTAGCCGCACCGGCCTTGATAATCGCCACGCCACCGGCAAGCTTGGCCAGGCGCTCCTGGAGCTTCTCGGTGTCGTATTCGGACGTGGAGTTCTCGATCTGGGTGCGGATCTGGGAAACGCGCCCGTCGATCTGCTCCTGGTCGCCAGCGCCGTCCACGATGGTGGTGTTTTCCTTGGTGACAACCACCTTGCGGGCGCGGCCGAGGAGCGTGAGATCGGTGTTCTCAAGCTTGAGGCCAACTGATTCAGAGATGACCTGGCCGCCGGTGAGGATGGCCATATCCTGAAGCATTTCCTTGCGGCGATCACCGAAGCCCGGAGCCTTGACGGCCACGGAGCGGAAGGTGCCGCGAATCTTGTTGACCACGAGGGTGGCCAGCGCTTCGGATTCCACATCCTCAGCGATGATGAGGAGCGGGCGATCCGCCTGCATAACCTTTTCGAGAACCGGGAGGAGTTCCTTCTGGTTGGAGATCTTCGAATCCACGAAGAGGATGAAGGGATCTTCCAGAACGGCTTCCTGACGCTCGGCGTCGGTCACGAAGTAGGGGGAGAGGTAGCCCTTATCGAAGGACATACCTTCGGTGAGCTCAAGCTCCAGCTCCAGGCCGGAGGACTCTTCCACGGTGATAACACCTTCCTTGCCGGCCTTATCCACGGCCTCGGCAATGACCTCACCAATTTCCTGGTCACCGGCCGAAATAGCGGCGGTGGAGGCGATTTCTTCGCGGGTATCAACTTCCTTCGCGTCCGCGAGGAGGCGCTCGGTCACGGCCTTAACCGCGGTATCGATGCCCTTCTTCAGCGCGATGGGGTTGGCGCCGGCGGCCACATTGCGCAGACCTTCCTGCACGAGAGCCTGCGCGAGAACCGTCGCGGTGGTGGTGCCGTCACCGGCGATGTCGTCAGTCTTCTTGGCAACTTCCTTAACGAGCTCAGCACCGATGCGCTCGTACGGATCTTCCAGCTCAATTTCCTTGGCGATGGACACGCCGTCATTCGTGATGGTGGGGGCGCCCCACTTCTTATCGAGAACGACGTTACGGCCCTTGGGTCCCAGCGTCACCTTGACGGTGTCCGCGAGGAGATTGAGGCCGCGCTCCATGGAGCGGCGTGCTTCCTCATCAAAAGCAATGGTCTTTGCCATGCGATATTCCTCCAGAATCACTGTGGCCGGTGCCCGCGACGGACGGCCTCCCGCGCGAAGCCTTTCTTCGCTCACGGTCAGCCTCACCAACCAGGTGGACTTATCACTCACATACTCGGAGTGCTAACAGAGATTCTGGCACTCTCACGGCTCGAGTGCAAGCTTTGGTTCAGGTACGACGACACAGCAGCCACCCGCCAGAAAAGCGCGATATGCCCGCAATTCCGCGCGCCTCACCCCGGATTACCGCCCCGAACACTTGAGCGGAATACGCTCAACTTTTAGCGGCTGGCGAAGCCGGGAATCTTCGCGCGCGGTTCTTTAACCGCGGGTATCTCCCGCCAGCACAACGACGATGCTATCCCCGCTGGCACTGGCATTTTCAACGAAATCAGTGATCCCCAGTTCCGCACCGATGGCCTCCACCGTGGGCAGATCGGCGGCCGCCGGATAGAAAATCTGAGAGTGGGCCGGGGCGGCGTGCTGGTAGTTACCGATGGAGGTGGCGGTAAAGCCAGCCTCCGTGAGCTGGCTCTGGTGGGCCGCGGCATATCCGGAAATTCCGGAGGCGTTGAGGATGAGGGTGGAACGGCTGCGATCCACCTCAGCGGCCGGAGTGGGGGAAGCCGAAGGCGAGGCGGCTTCCGCGGGGTTCGGAGCCTGCGCCGCGGGCGCCTGGCTACTTTCCGCACCCGCGCCTTCGGTACCAGCTTCGGGCGCCGGCGTTGCGGACTGGGCCGGTGCGCTCACGCTCGGTTTCTGGGAGGGCGGCGCTACTGAAATCTGGTTCATTTTGACAATGCCGTACCCGAGAGCCGGGGCGAGAATGAGGATAGCGATAAGCGCGATCCACCACTTCACCGAGGATTCGCGCTTGCGGTGAGCCCCGCGGGTTGTGCGCTGGCGCGCCGCGATATCAAATTCGTCTACTGGGTACTTTCCTGCCACACGGCTAGCCTAGCTGTTTTCCGCCGCGACCGCCGCGTTCTTTATCGCGCAGATCCCGCAAGCGGGTAATAGCGCGCACCACATCCGGATACTCCACTTCAGCGCGCGGGTTATTGAGAATCCCGGAAAGGATCAGGTAGTAGCGGGTGGGAGTCATGCCGAGCGCCCGAATCGCCTCGGTTTTCGTGCGGTACGCGGCCCGCCAGCGCATCTCCGTGGTGAGGACGCGCAGCTCGTCGTCGTGCAATGCGGGCCCGGCACCGCGCAGGAACTCTTCCCAGGCAGCCTCGCGCTCGCGGCGCGCGGAATCCCCTTCCCCGCGCCCGCCTCCCGAGGGCGCTTCCGCAAAAGGAGGTTCTTCACTCCGGTACTCTGACACTATGCAGCCTCTTTCCGAGATCATCAGCCCCGATTGGGCGCGGGCTCTTGCCCCTGTTGAACCTATCATTCACGAGATGGGGACGTTCTTACGCGAGGAAAACGCGGCCGGGCGCGGCTATCTTCCCGCGGGCAAGAATGTGCTGCGTGCTTTCACGTATCCCCTCGATGCCGTCAAGGTACTCATTGTGGGTCAGGACCCCTACCCCACTCCCGGGAATGCGGTGGGGCTCTCCTTTAGTGTGGCGCCGAATGTGGCCCCGCCGCGCTCGCTCGTCAATATTTTCCGAGAATTGCACGACGACGTTGGCGCCCCACTTCCCAGCAGCGGTGACCTCACGCCGTGGTGCGAACAGGGCGTTATGCTCCTCAACAGGGTGCTGACCGTGACCCCGAATAACGCCAATTCCCATCGCGGGCGCGGCTGGGAAAAGGTCACCGATCACGCGATCCGCACTCTCGCGGCGCGCGGCAAGCCCCTGGTGGCGATTCTGTGGGGCCGTAATGCTCAAGAGTTACGCCCACTACTGGGCGCTACCCCGGTGATTGCCAGCCCGCACCCGTCCCCGCTTTCAGCATCCCGCGGCTTCTTCGGCTCCAAGCCTTTCTCGCGAGCCAATGCACTTCTTGCCGAGCAGGGTGCCAGCCCGGTTGATTGGCGGCTACCCTAGGAACCCGCGCATATTAATTTACTAAGGTGTACTATGAAAATAGGTGCGGACTATTTACCCGCATATCACGCCTTTCTCGATGCGGCGTCATAGCCGAAACCGCATCGGGAACATAATTTCCACGGGGGTACCCATGGCTAATCACGCATGTGCCTGGGGGCGTTTCGCCCTTGCCGCCGCGCTGGCCGGTGCCGGCATTTTCCTTCCCGCCACCACGAAAGCCGGCGGGCCTGACCCGAGCCGCACCGTTATCGGAAACGTCGTGAATCCTACCGGTGGCGGGGTGAATTGCCGCGGCGGGGATACGTGCGTGGAGAAGGTGGGCGACGTCGCCCATGTGAGCTACACGGTTCAGGTAGCCCGTCTGCTGGGTTCCTCGGATCATATCCAAAGCGCGCAGGGGGTGGCTGTTTTCGTCCCCACGGTGCTGGAGAACGTCACATTGACGGTCACCAGTGTTCCGGACCATGCCGCTCTCGAGGCCCGCCTGACGCAACCTGATTTCGATTGGGAGACGCGCTGGACGGTTCCCACCGTTCCCGTGAATCAGGAGTTGCCCATCTGGGAAGTACGCCGGGGTGAGGAAGGCGCGGTCATTGTCGATCCCGAGCTCAATCCCGGCCGGGACCCCGAGACTTTCCCCTGGTATCCCCATATCGGGCCGGATTTCGAGGATATGGATCTGGGTGTGTGGCATATGAAGGCCGATAGAGCCGTGTCCACAGATCCGCCGTCGTACCAGGCCTACGACGGCGTGGTCGGGAATATGGCCCTGTACGACGAATATTCTTTCGGGTTGCACGGTCCGGGTATCTACACGCTCCGGGTGGAAGGTGATGTGGCGGTGCAGTCGGAGGTGACCGTGCTTCCGGTGCGAGCCACAAATAAGCTGTGGAAATGTTCCCAGGAAGGTGGCGGTCCCGGATCGTATCTCGAGGGCTGCCAGAGCCTACAGGAATTCGAGTGGGGCCGCATGGGTGATCTACCCACGTATTCGCTCAGCGACCCGGCCGTCAATGCGGCTGCGCGCGAACGGGTGACGGATGCCGGATTGACCGGTTCGCCGCAGTGCGTCGCCACGAAGGAAAGCGGGCGCAGCGATCTTATCGGGACCGATATTGAGGGCGCGTTGGGTGCGGGCGATTGGTACGCCTACACTTATGCTCTCTACGCCAACCCCGCGGTCACGTATGACCTGAGCGGCATTGGGGAGGACGGTTGCGATCAAGCCGCCGCGGTGATTACCCTATGCGAGCAGCCGTCCCCGGAGCCGTCGTCTTCGCCGGAACCGGAGCCTAGCGACCGGAGCGTTCCCAGCCCGACGCCGTCCACGCCCGCGCCGCCTACACCCACCGCGCCGGCTATTATCAGCACTCCCACGGTCCCGAGCACTCCGAGCGTTCCCAGCGCACCGCCTTCGGTAAGCACGCCGCGCCCGCCGGTGAATATGCCCACGCCGCGCCCAACCTCGTTGCAACGCACCGGAGCAAGCTCTGCTGCGGGCCTGGTGCTCGCGGCGCTGCTGGGCGGAGTCGGATTAGCACTCGCGGTGGGGCGGCGGTTCAAGGATTAAGGCTGATTTCCTTAGTATCCACTTTGAGTAGGAGGCTGCGGGATCGGGTTTGGGGTAAGAAATCGACCTACCACTAATGCGTTAAGCTCTTCTAATTCTGCCGGGTGAGAATCATAGTACTTGTGGTGGTTCCGATACGCTTCGGCCGCAAGCCGATTACGCATTTCCTGCCACGCCTCCGGCCAGCGCGGATCATCCGGCTCAATCTTCCCAACCGTAAAACGCCGCACCCGCATCTCCTCAAGAATCCGCAAATAAGCAAGCGTGTAGTCAAAGCGATTGATACCCAAAGCAAGTGGGCTCTTATTATGCGCAAAGACTCCGAAAGATACCCCCGCGAAGGTCACCCGTGTTATCTCCGAGAAATAAATCTCCCGATAAAAGACCGGCGCAAAACTGGACCACACTTTTTGATCATCTACACCAAAACGCCGCTTGTACCCCATCCACAGAAACCATGAAAAAAGGGCCATCATGCCGGAGCAACAAATAATTCCGAGTGTGGCATCATCAGGACGATTCGCCTCATCAGCGGTTGCTAACGCAATAACAGTTATAGCCATAACAATTAAGCCCGGCCAACCAACAGTAATGGTTGCGTCCGTTAGTGTGGTGTATCTGTATCCCGCGGTGATCCTCGTGTCGGTATACACAAAGGCGACCATCGCGGGTACCTTTCGAATCAACTCCTACCTATCCTCGAAAGGAGATACCCCGCAA
>NZ_QDIE01000013.1 GCF_003957255.1 Actinotignum sanguinis | reverse complement strand
CCTTACCGCCACACCATTCACGTGGGTAGCTGACGTGGATAGCCTCCTGGAGAAAATAGCACGCGCGAGAACAGTCTTAGAACAAACCCCCACCCCATAACCGGAAACCTAAATCGCGGACGGTGCACTAGCGGGACCACATTTCCACGATGACAAAGGATAAAACTATGGCTACCACTACTGGCGCACAGGCGCCGGCCGATGCCGGCTACCGCGGCACCGAAAAACTTCTGTGGGGCATCGTCCTCGCGGTTGTGACCTTCTGGCTCTTCGCCGGAACTGCCGCCACCGTGGCACCCAATATTATGGAGGACCTCGGCAGCGTAGACGCGGCCGGGATGAACCTCGCAGTTTCCATTACCGGCCTGTTCTCCGGTCTCTTCATGGTTCTCATGGGCGGGCTGGCCGATAAAATCGGGCGCGTGCGCATCACCCTCCTCGGGATTGTGCTCAACGCAGCCGGATCGCTCCTGCTCATTTTCGCTGCCGGGGGCGTGGCGCTGCCGCTGCTGCTGACCGGGCGCGCGATCCAGGGCCTGGGTGCGGCCTGCATTATGCCGGCCTCGATGGCCCTCGTGAAGGCCTACTGGGACGGCCCGGCCCGCCAGCGCGCGGTGTCCATGTGGTCGATTGGTTCCTGGGGCGGCTCCGGCCTCGCCGCGATTTTCGGCGGCACCGTGGTGCAATTCGTGGGCTGGCGTGGAATTTTCATCGCCTCGATTATTATTTCCGTACTCGCCTTCCTCATGATCCTGGGCACCCCGGAAAACCGGGTAGAAAGCACCGGCCCGCGCAAGAGTTTCGATGCTATCGGCCTGGTGCTTTTCATCGCCGGCACCCTCGGGCTCATGATCGTGCTGCTCTACGGCTCGAAGCTGGGTTGGGGGAGCGCGGCCACGCTCTTGCTGACTGCGCTCGCGGTTGTTTCCTACGCGCTCTTCTTCGGGTGGGAACGCAAGCAGACCAATCCCTTCATTGATTTCGCGCTTTTCAAGAACACCACGTTCACGGGTGCCACGATCTCCAACTTCCTGGTCAATGGCACCATCGGCATGCTCATTATTAGCCAGCAGGTTATCCAGCTGGCCGGGCACAAGGCAGACGGTTCGCTCTACAGTGCTTTTGACGCGGGCCTGCTTTCGCTGGGCTACGGCGTGTGCATTATCGCCTTCATCCGCATCGGTGAAAAGCTGCTCCAGCGCTTCGGGCCGCGCAAGCCCATGATCTGGGGCTGCCTCATCACCATCGTGGCCTGCGGGCTGCTCATGACCACGCACCTGCTCATCGGCCAGTACGTGCTCATGGCGGTTATCGCCTACTGCCTCTTCGGCCTGGGCTTGGCCTTCTACGCCACCCCGTCCACGGACGCGGCGCTGTCGAACCTGCCGGCTTCCCAGGCCGGTTCCGGTTCGGGTATCTACAAGATGGCCTCCTCGCTGGGCGGGGCGATCGGTACCGCGATTTCGCTGGCGGTCTTCTATGGGCTGCAGGGTGCCCCGGTGCCGGACGTGATCGCGATGTCCGGGCGTACGGATAACTCCTCGATTCGCCTGGCCGCGATGGTCGCCTTGGGTGTTTCTTTGGTGTTCTTGCTGCTCGCCATTGTTTCTATTACGACGACGGTACCTAAGGGCGGGGGCTCTGCCACCGCGGGTGCTTCGGCTCCCAGTGCGGCTCCGGCCCCGCAGCTCGCCCCGGACGACGAGCGCCAGGAAATTATCGCGCGCCTGTCCGAGCTGCCGCTGCGCGATCTGCAGCGCCTGGAGCGCCAGCTGCTCGTGGATGAACTCTCCGGCTTGGATACCAAGGCTTTGCAGGCCCTGGTGGAGAAGCAGAAGGCGTAGTTCTTCGCGCTTCGCGCTGCGCGCTCGTGAAGCGAGTGCGCAAGCGGCGCGGGCCGTACGTGCGGGTGGCGGGCGGGCGGAGGGCGTGACTGCCGCCCGTACACGGGCATATTTACATAGGTGTGGGTGCGTATCGCAGATTCTGCGGTACGCACCCACACCTCGTTAAAGCTGATGTGCTTTCGAAGCGATCCGGCAGCAACCTACCGCTTGAGGTACCGCGGCCGGATGCCTCGGCAGTACAGTGCCGCGCATAATCCTGCCGCTACACACATGCCGGCAGCGATAAGCCACAGCGAGGGGCTATTGCTCCGCGATTGCACTAGATTCCAGGTGCTCTCACGATCGGGCGCAAAAGCTGCGCTCAGGAACACCAGCACCAGGGGAAGCGCCCACATGAGGCGTGCGCCGAAGAAGTAGGCACTCACGATTCCAAGTGCTAGCCACGCAACGTGAAGGCGGAGCAGGCTGAGCCCGGCAGAGTCGTGAGTGAGCAGCACGAAAACTCCGGTTAATGCCGCAGTAGCGCTGGCGATTCCGCACCCTACCGTCAGCAAAATACCTGCCGGAGCTTTGCCGTAGTAGTCCTTTTCCTCACGCGGGGCGATGATACTGAGGAGGGCCAAGGGTATGCAAAAGGTGAGCATACGGCCGAGCGGCGTTGTCCCACCTGAGACCCACGAATGGAAGGTGTGGTCTTCCCCGAGTAAATAGATAGCGATGAGTGCGGCAAGGGCGATACCAAATGCCTTCAAAGCCCGGTGAGCGCGAAAGTAGATGAGCCACGGGTGTGAGGGCATCGTGCTACCTCTCTAAATCAGCAACAGATGCTGCATACGTCGCCTGAGCCCAGGCGCGCTGTTCCGCCTCCGGTAGCGCAGTGATTGCTCGCGCGCGTTCCACTGTCGCGGAATCATGACCGTCGGCAATAAAGGAACTATCTGTTTTATTCGGGGCGCCTCGCATCATGAGCCACACGGTAAAATCTCCACGTGCAACTTTGCCAGCATCGGTATTCGAACGTTCAACGTAGCTCGGATTCGTGAGGGGATATACCAGCGCCGTGACGAGCATGCTTTCGTCATCCATATCCGCGCTCGAAAAGTTCAAGGTTAGCGCGCCATCATGATTACCGTTGAGGGCGAATTCTTCGAAGGTATCCAAGACTGGCATCCCTTCGGGGATAAGTGGCAGGATGCGGTCGCTGATATTCGTGAATGTTCTCAAAGCGGGTTCGTGTTCTTTCCATACGCACAGGAAAGGTTGAGACGTGGTGCATACCTGGCCGGCGCCGCGGCGCTGGCTCGGCTCCGGGAAGAGTGTGCTGGCGGCGATGAGGGTAGCAACAGCAATAAAGACAAATATCAAGCTGCCCACACTTTGCTTTTTATGCCAGCCGGAACGCCGGGGAAGGAAAAGCGCGGGGATGAAGGCCAGTGCTGTCACTGCAATAAGGGCGTAGAGCTGGGGGAGTGATACCTCCATATAGGGCTCTAGCACAGTATATTGCGTGGTGAACATGGCAATGCCCAGCATTACCCCGAAGCTTCCCACTGCGAGTACGGCGCTAGATGCATCTATTCGCCCGAGCATATGGCCAATAAGTACCCCCAGGAATCCGAGGCATAGGTACCCGATGATCGGATGAATATTGACCGGCGCGAGCTCCTCGCGTGCCATGGCAGTTACCCCTAGTGCGGCGCCACTGAGCACCGCTCCCGTGAAGAGGATGGTGACGAGTCCCGGCATCAGCGCGCTGACGTTCTGCATGAGCACGCGACGCGGGGAATACGGCACCCACGTGGTAAGATCTACCGCACGGATTCGTTCGGAGTGAATTGCCTGCATCGCAGAAACCAGCGGCATCCCGAAAATAAAACCACAGAGAGCGTAATTTGCCGTGGCACTCGTATAGCCCACCCAGGAATCACGTAGGAGCCATAACGCTATCGCTCCGACTATCAGGGTGAGGAGCGCGCTGATGAGATGGGGGTGACGTTTGAGGTAGGGCCAGAAAATCATGACGTGCTCCCCTGTGGAGTTTGTCCGGCCAATACCGCCATAAAGCCCGCCTCCGCCAGGCTCATATCTCGCGTATCAGTGCCAGCGTGGCTACCAAGGTTTTCCAGTTCCGCCACCGTTCCCGAAAAACGGATAGTGCCCTGGTCGAAGACCAGAACAGTTTCGGCTACATGAACAATGTCCTCAATGAGATGGGTGGAGATGATGACGGTATCCGCCAGGTGTGCGCCGAGGAGTTTTCGAAATTTTACGCGCTGCACCGGATCCAAGCCGGCCGTTGGTTCATCAAGAAGTAATACCTGCGGGTCGCCCACTTTGGCGGCGGCCAATCCGGCTCGTTGCAATTGCCCACCGGATAGACTTCCCATTTTCTTATTGGCGAGTTCTTCAATATCGAAATCACGGAGGTTTGTGCGCACCGAGGTATCAATATTTGAGCGCGCCACGCCACGCACCCAGCCGATATACGAAGCGAATTCCGCAACAGTGAGCCTGGGATCAAATGTGATTTTTTGCGGCAGGTAGCCGATGCTTCGCCCCAATTCGCGCCAGTTGGCTTTCTGGAGGGGTTTCCCGGAAATATAAACGCTGCCCTCGCGCGGCCGTAACTGCCCCGCTAAGGTACGCAATAAAGTGGTTTTTCCGGCACCGTTTGGTCCCAATAAAGCAGTGACCCCGGAGGGAAACTCCGCGTCAAGTCCGCTAAAGACGGGATTCGACGCGGAGTACCCCTGGGTTAGATGACGAGTAGTTAGCATAGTCTCCACCCCTGCCACCAAAGCTATTGAACGTTTCGTGTACTCTTTGAGCCTACAACGTGACGTGGAATACACGCAATAGCTTAGGTCGGTTATTTATTTCCGACATAAACGTCTTCGAGGAGAAGGCTTGTTCCTTGGATTCAATCAGCCCAAACGGGAGCGTAAGTCTGCTCTACGTATCTATCGCGTCCAGCGCGCGGCTTTAATCGCGTGCAGTCAGCCGCGCATACTCCGCATCGCTCACTGGCTCAAGCCACTCGTTGGAGGTATCCGTGCCGGGAACTTCCACAGCGAGGTGGGAGAACCAGCTATCGGGCGCCGCCCCGTGCCAATGCTTCGTGCCCGCCGGCACATTAATAACATCCCCGGGTAGCATTTCTTCCACCGGCTGGCCCCATGCCTGGTGGTAGCCGCGCCCGGCTACGCAGATAAGGATCTGACCGCCACCGCTCGAGGCATGGTGAATATGCCAGTTATTGCGGCACCCCGGCTCGAAAGTCACGTTGTACATGGGGACTTGGCTGGTGGAAACCGGCGCGAGGTAGCTCTGCCCGATGAAATACTGGGCGAAACCGTCATTGGGGGCACCAATCGGGAAGATGCATTCACGCGCGTGGCGTTCCTTGGCGCTCAGCGCATCCGTGCCGGCAGCTTCAGCATCGCCACTCCAGACGTCTTTAGCTAGATTGAAAACCGCCCACGCCTTCGGCCAGCCCACGTACATGGCCGCGTGCGTGATAATTGCGGCGATTTCTTCCCGGGTCACCCCGTGATTCTTCGCGTTCTCCAGGTGATAGCGCAGCGAAGAATCCGTGATGCCGGAGGACATCAGCGCCACCACCGTGACCACGCATTTCGTTTTGAGAGACAAGGCGGGCTGATTCCACACCTGCCCGAAAAGAACATCGTCATTAAGCTCGGCAAAAAGTGGGGCGAAATCTCCCAGCTGGGTACGGCCCGCGGTTTGGGTAATTTTCTCGCTCATTCGAGATCATCTCCTTACGTCTATGGCCGACGCCTTTGCCCAGCCAAAATCAGCCTACACCCCGGCGCAGCCGCTTGCGGGTGCGCCGGGGTGTAGGGGCGGGCCTTAGTGGCCCGGTCCGTTCATAGGTGCGTTACTTGCGCCGGTGGCGTTCCAGGGCGACGCCGCCGCCCAGGCACAGGGCACACAAAGCAATAACGCCCATGATCTTCGCCAGGGTGCTCAGCTTAATGCTCCGATCCCAGCCGCTTGCCGAAGCGTCGGCATTCGCGCCAGCAGCCCCGGAGCCGCCCGGACCTACCGCGCCATTCGGCATGCCCACAAAGGCGGAACCGGACGGTGCGCCGGCGTTAGGCGTGGCGCTCGCGGAAGGAGAAGCGGAGGGTGCGGCAGGTTTGCCAGCCCCCGGCCCGCCAGCCTTCGCCGGAGCGGGGGAGAGGGGGCGCGGTGCCCCGCCTCCGCCTGCTTGCGGCGCGCCACCAGCCCGGTTACCCGTGAGGGTGGCGCGGCCACCGGGGCCGAGCGGTGCGGTGCCGTTCGGCGGCAGCACCTTCGCCCCGGGATTCACCGGAAGCGGGGCGGGCGCGGGCGGTCCGGCCGGTGTTTGCGGCTTGGTTCCGGGATTATTTCCAGTGCCGGGTATACCCGGCTGTGGATTTGGTTTTGACGTGCTAACGCCCCCCGGGGTTTCGGGTGTGGCTGACGGCTGCGGTGCGGGAGTGGTGCCCGGCGTGGGCCCACCACCCGGATTGACAGTGCCGCCTGGGTTGCCACCAGGGTTACCTCCGGGGTTTCCGCCAGGATTCGGCGCGCCACCGGGATTCCCACCCGGGGTCGGATCCGCGGAGGGATGATCCGCACCGCCCGGTTCGGGAGCGGTGGGATCGCCGGGAATACTCACGGTGCCCTGCTCGTAGCCGGAGATGGTCTCATCTCCAACCAAGAACACCAGGCGCTTGGCCCGAGCCCCGGGATCCGCTACCGGCGTCGCGGTGCCGCGCTCCGCCGCGGAAGCGGCGGCGTCGTCGTACCACACCCGCAGCACGTACACGCCCGGCTGCGTGAAAGCCCAGCCGGCGTGCTGGTGTGTGGGATCAGGCAGGTCAAGGGCGGTGCGCTCGGCATCGAAAAGCCGGTCCACGTTCCCGAAACCGCTCAGCGCGTAGGCGTGATACTGCGCGCCGGCGGGAATCGACTCCGGCTCCACGTGGAAACGCGTGGGCTTGCGGTAGCTCTCCGTGGACCACCCGGGCCAAATATGCGAACGATCCCAGTTCTGAGGCAGCTGGTAGAGCCGGGTGCCCTCCGCGCCGAGGAAATCGAAAACCGCACCCTTTGCCCGCGGGGACTTGGCCGAATCGGGAACCGCCAGCGCCACGGTACTCACATCGCGCTGCACCGAGGTGGTCGCGTGCTCAAGAGTATCGTCCTTGAGGGTAATTCCCGGGCCATTCTGGCCGGCCTGGCCCGCCACTGCCTGCAGATCCACGTGGCCACGCCGCAAGATGGTGCGCGACGAGGCAGGATTCGGCATGGGTGCCGGTGCGGGAGCGCTAGGGGACACCGAAGGCGTGGGCGCCGGCGCGGGCGGGTTCGGCGCGGGATTCGGTTGCGGACCCGGCGCCGGATCGGGCTGCGGCCCGGGAGCCGGCTGGGTACCGGTGCCAATTGCGGGAGCCGCGGCGAGACGCCCGGAATAGCTTTGCGGGCCGCTCAGGTCCATCGTGCCGAAATGCACATCGGCTGCCGCGCTCATATTCACGTCCGGATGCGGCTCGATACTGAGCTTGAGATGGTAACCCTCGCACCAGGAATCCCCCTGGGTCACGCTCGCCACGCCGCGCGAATCCGTCACCATATTCACTTCGCAATCCGGGTACTTATCCTCCGCTTTTGCGTAGTATCCGCCGTGCACATGCGCGCGCACCTTCGGGTCCGCGAAAGCAACCGAGGTGGTTACGTTCCCGGTGGCCGTCTTTTCCGTGCGGACCGTGTAGTCGTACGACGACGGCGTATACTCTCCGCTCACAAAAGCCGGCGCCGGATCCTGCGAATGGGGCTCGGGCAGCTGCGCGGCACTCTCCGCGGTGGCGGCCTCGGCAGCCCCGAAAGTGTAGGAAACCGGGGCGGAAACCCAACGCGCGCCAGTGGCGGTGTTAGCTGCGGCGCGGGTGGCGGAGGCGGTGCCGGTATCCCCGCCAGGAGTGCCACCTCCCGCGGCCGGCACAAAAACAGCCTGGAAATTCGAGGCGCCCGAGCCGATCATCTCCGCCCAGCGCGCCTTCCCCTTCTCTACCGGGACTTCCGCCAGGAAGTAGCCGTCCAGGAAGAACTGGACCTTCCCCTGCACCGTTTCCGAACCGGCATCGAAACGCAGCTCGGTGAGCTGATCATCGCCGTCGTGCTCACGCCCCGCGTAGGGGGTGAGGGAGAAACGGTAGCCGGAGGTATCCCCGGTGGGGGCGGCGTTGAAAGCAGTGGCCAGATCGGGGCCCGCCTCCTTGGCCGGGCGGGTACCACCCACCTGCCACACAAAAGGAATCTCCTGTGAGGCGATGATATTGCCGTCCACTCCGCGCGCGATGGCGCGATAGGTCAGGGTGTAGCGCCCCGGCTTGGTGAAAGCAGTTTCGTTATGGGTGTGGCTGCCCGGTACCAGGTAAGAAACCCGCCGCCCCGGCTCGTGGCTCGAGAAAAGCGGGAGGTAGAGGTCCATATTGGTCATAAAGGCTTCCATGCGCCCCGGGCCGTCGAACTTGGTCAGCTCGAGTGCGAAGGTGCCGTTGCGGAATTGCTCCACGGGAATGGCTGCGTCCGCGCCGAATCCGGCCCAGATGGGGAAGGGGCCGCTGGGCATACCCGGCGCGGAATACCAGCGTTCGGCCACGTTGCGCAGGTGCCCGTAAGCTTCGTTATCCGGGGGGAGGAAAATATACTGCTGCCCGCCCTTATTTGAGCCGCTGCGCGCGTAGCCGCGCCCCACCCAGTTGACGGTCTTTTCCAGCGGGTACAGCTCGTCATAGGCTTCGTTTTTCAGCACGAACGTACCGTTTTCCCAAAAAACCTTGGGGGCGTCCACGTGCGCCGTCGTCGTGACAATCTTTCCGTCATCCGGGGCGGCCGCGGCTGCCGGGGCAATTCCGGCGGTGAGTGCGGCGGCGGCCAGGGCCGCGAGGAAGCGTCGTGCCATTCTTTCTCTTTCCGTTTCGGTGTGCGGTAAGTCGAACGGGCGACTACCACATCACACCCTTATTGATAATCATTATTGTTATCAAATAGGCTAGGGGGCGCAAGTACCGCAAGGAAAGGAAAGTCATGACAGCACTCACACGGCGTGCTGCGGCGGGGCTGGCGGGCGCAATGGCGGCGCTGCTGGCCGGGTGGGGAGCATTCCTTCCTGCCGCGCAGGCCGCCCCGGATGCGCCGCCGGCATCGCCCGCGGGGGCGGCTCAGCCCACCGTTCTCACCTCTGGACATATGGATCTCTTCAATATTGCCGCGGGGGCGGACGGCAGCATTTCCCTCAACCTCAAAGAAGACGCCACCGGAACCGGAGTGCAACGCGCGCCGGAAGAAACCGTGATCGGTGTGGCGGAAAAGGCTTTTACTACCAAAGTCGCAGAAGTTGCGCAGCTGGGTACACCCGGCTTTCTGCTCGACCAGGTGCAGCAGGCCGGAATTGTCTGGCCCGGCTGGGATTCCGGGGCGGCGCGCCAGCTGGGCGGCACCGCGGTGCGGTTCGTGGTGGAACAGCTCGACGGCCCCGGAAAAGTGTTCCTATGGGAAACGAATCTCGCCACCCTCAACCCGATCCTGCGCGACGCCTCCGGCGCTCCGAGTTTCCAGATGGGGCAAGGCAGCGTTATTACCCAACCCGAACCGGCGCACCAGCACGCTAACTGGCTCTTCTCCGCGCCCGGCACCTATCGCATGACGGTCCGTGCCGAAGTGGACACCCCCGGTGGCACCCTGACCGCGCCCGCCCGCACCTATACCTGGGCGGTGGGTGACGCCGCGATTGCGGCCGCTCGCGGTGGCGAGCACGGCGGTTCTGGCAACGATTCTGGTAGCGGCTCCGGTCATGGGAACGACGGCGCCGCGGGTACGCCGGGAGACTCCGCCGCCCCGGGCAGTGGATCCACCCCGGGCGCGGGCGATGGGAGTACCGGCCCGGCTCCGAGCGGCACCCCGACGGCCGGAACCGGCGGTGCGAACGGTGCGAACGGCGGTGCGAACGGTGCGCCGGGTACCGAGGCGCCAGGCGGCACCACGCAGGCTCCAGCCGGTCAAGGGCCAGCCGGTCAAGGGCCAGCCGGTCAAGCGCCCCAAGCGCCCGGCCCGGCCGCGCCCGCTGGCCAAGCACCCGCCGCGCCGATCTGCATCCCCACCCCGGTGGAGCGTGCCGCGAGCGGGGGTGCCAGTGGTTCGCATACGATCCCGGCCAATACCCACGTGCACCCCAATTGGGTCTTCACCCAGCCGGGCACCTACACGGTGGGTCTGGCTCTGAACGCCACCGCGAAGGACGGCACCCGCCTATCCACCACCACAAGCCTCACTTTCAATGTGGGGGGAAGTGGTACCGCCAATAGCGGCCATTACGACCTGGGTGCCGTGGTGGACGGCGGGCAGCTGCGCGCCGCCGTCAAGGACGATAATTCCGGGCAGTGGCTCGATCCGGCTTCCCTGAGTTTCGGGCTGGGGGAGGCCGCGGCCACCACCGCCCCGGCCGGCATAGATTTCGTGGCTGGCGCCGGCGAGCGCATCTACATGATTTCCTCCAGCCAGGTTTCCGGGGTGCCGTGGCTGGGTGCGAATACCCAGCATCCCAGTTTCCGGGAGGCCACCACCGGTGAACTCACCCTGAGCGTGACCAGCGTGTCCGGGCCCGGCAAGATGGCCGTATTCGAATCGGGTACCTTCGGGCAGCTGGTGGGCCAGCAGTGGTTCGGTTCCAGCGGCGGTGGGACCGAAACGGTGTGGGAAGGCCGCACCGCGGACGGTCAGCCGTGCGAGCTATCCCCCGAGCAAATCGCCCAGTTGGAACGCGAAGGTAAGAAGCTCGGGAATAACCTCGCCCATTCCGGTTCCGAGGTTATCGATCCGCTCTCGGTCACCCTGGCGCTGTTCTGCGTAGGCGGAGTGGTGCTCTACACCCGCAAACGGGCCTAGCCTATGATAGGGGCAGCGTCCGCGTCGGTGCCGCTGGCGGCGGCCGGGCGCGGAACACCCAGTCAAGATACGAGCGGAAAGCGCGGGATACTTATGAAGATTTCAATTCTGGTGGGTAGTTTGCGGCGCGGATCCTACGCCCGCAAAATCGCGAGCGAAGTGGCCGGCTATTTCCCCGAGGGCTACGAGGTGGAGATTGTGGAGATCGGTCACCTACCGCTCTACAACTTCGATTACGACGACGCCGCTGTGACGGACGTACCCCTGCCCGAAAGCTATACCCGCTTCCGGGAAACCATTAAGGCTAGTGATGGCATCCTCTTTGTCACGCCGGAAAATAATCGCACCGTGCCGGCCTGCCTGAAGAACGCCGTAGATATCGGCTCCAAGCCCAATAGCGATGTGGCCTGGAAGAATAAGCCGGCCGGCATTATCAGCCATTCGGTGGGGCGCATGGGCGGCTACAGCTCGCAGAAGAATCTGCGCCTGGCCCTCTCCTACTTCGATATGCCCATGCCCGGGCAGCCCGAAGTATTCCTGGGGCGCTCCCCGGAGCTCTTCGATGAGTCCGGCAAGCTGAAGGCCGATACCGCGGACTTTGTGCGCGGGTACATTGACCGCTTCGTGGCTCTCGTCGAGAAGTAGTAAATCTCGCGAATCGCCAAAGTGCACCCCCGAGTTGGCTCTCCGCCGGCTCGGGGGTGTTTTGTGTGGCCGGGTGTTGGTGGGGAAGGAGCGGTGTCGTCGTTATGACATACACCACTGTGGCGAGCCTTAAGTCCTAGATGTCCACAATGCGACACTATATCTAGTGGTCGAAATTTAGGTGACCACAATATCTAGTGTTTTGATGAAAATTGGAGAAGTCATGAGCGCACCCGATGGACGGCATTACACCCTGCGTTCTTTTATGCCGCCGCAGTACATCCAGCATCCCGAGGGGCCCTTCCGTCCGATCAACTGGAATTACGTCCCGGAGGAAAAGGACTTGGAGGTGTGGCGCCGGCTCACCGCGAATTTCTGGCTGCCGGAAAAGGTACCGCTCTCCAATGACCTGCCCTCCTGGCAGCGGATGAACGACGTGGAACAGACTCTCGTTATGCGCGTCTTTACCGGGCTGACGCTGCTGGATACCGTGCAGGCGAGTATTGGTGAAATTAGCCAGATTCAGGACGCGCATACCGAACACGAACAGGCCGTGTACGCCAATATCGCCTTCATGCAGGCCGTGCACGCGCGCTCGTATTCCTCAATTTTCTCCACTCTGGCCTCGAGCGCCCAGATTGAGGCGGCCTACACCTGGGCGGTGGATAACCCGCTGCTCCAGCAACGGGCCCGGGCGGTGCTGGAACACTATGTGGGTGACGATCCGCTCAAGCGCAAGGTTTCCTCCACCCTGCTCTCCTCGCTGCTGCTGTACGCCGGATTCTTCCTGCCCCTCTACCTGTCCTGCCGCGGCAAACTCATGAATACCGCGGATCTCATTCGCCTCATCCTGCGCGATAAGGCGGTGCACGGCTACTACTCGGGTTACAAATACCAGCGCGGCCTGGAGGAATGCAGCGAGGCGCGGCACGCGGAGATGGAGGAATTCACCTTTGAGCTGCTCGAGAAGCTCTACCAGATGGAACTCGACTATTCGGGTGAGCTGTACGAGCCGGTGGGCCTTATGGACGACGTCGCAATTTTCGTCCGCTACAACGCCAATAAGGCGCTTATGAACCTAGGCTATCCGGCGCGCTTCAGCGGGGAAGAAACGCGGGTGAGTCCGGAGATTCTTACCGCGCTCTCCCCGGCCGCGGATGAAAACCACGATTTCTTCTCCGGTTCCGGTTCTTCCTACATTATTGGGGAGTCGGAAGATACCACCGACGAGGACTGGGAGTTCTAAAGGGGTGCTGGGCGCCGCGGCCCTAAAGTCCCGGAGTGAGGGTGCGGCCGTCGGGGTGGCCTCCGGCGCGGGTGCCGCGCGTGGGAGGCCACCCCGACAAGCGACATAAAGGAGATATTGGGCACATTTTCTCAAATGAAGTCGCAGGTAGGGGCCGTGGTTCTGAATAAGCATGCACGCGGGGCAGTGTAGCGCTACGCGGGTTTGCAGCCGCCGGCGCGCCCGTGCTTTCGCCCCTGCGGCACGGGACTTTAGTACCGCCTGGGTGGGGTGGCGGTTATCTGGCCACTATCGCCCCTAGCGGAAAGTATTATTATTCAGGCCGCTGGGAGGCGGGGTAGGGCCGCGTTGTACATACCGAAAAGTCGCTGCGCGGCGGTGCCGCATATGTAAATGGAGTGGGGCTGGGGTGCTCAAAACCGCGCGCTACCGCGGGTTAATACTTAGTGAATATCTTTGAAACGGATTGATAAAAAGTTAGTTATTCCCGTGGGGGCGGGCTTGTTTCACCTGGGTTTATATAAGGTTATGTACTGAATGATTGAATATGGCTTCTTGTGTTAGGCTCAGAAACTGTTTAGGCGATTTCGCTGACCGAGTCAGTTGAATTGCGGGGGGGGGGGTGCACTCCAGCGCTGCCCTCTCACCATTCACGTGCTCGTCACAATCCACCCTAACGATCCATATCCCTACTAATGGAGGAATAATGTCCCAACACACGGAGTCGACTCAGTCGGCGCCCGGAGTCTCCGCGTCTGTGTCCCGCAAGGGTGGGCATCGTCGTCGCACGAAAGTGTGGGCCGGTCTCACCGCCGCGGCGCTTATGACGACGTTTGCTTCGGGATTCGCCTACGCTGCACCGCAAGGGAATTCCGGTGCGGCGCCGACTGCTCCCGCAGCGCAGTGTCCGACGTATGTCGGTGATACCGCTGTTGAAGCAGGCGCGAACCAACCCGGCGCTAACCGACCGGATATTCCTGCCAAGCAAGATGCCATCATCGAAGCCGATGCTTTCAAGAATGGCTGGATCAAGACCACAACGGATGCCAGTAACGCCAAGAACACGCTCTCAGGGCGCGCTTTCTTCGGTGGCGTTGGCACGCCGGCAACCACGTCGAACGGTGCCACCCCGGTTCCGGATGGAACAAAGGTGTACCTGCAGTGGCGTGATACCGATGGTTCTGCCTCCCCGATTTACTCCACCACCGTCCGAACGATCGACAAGAGCGACGGCAGCCAGATTGGCCCCGGCGCCTACGCCTTCGATCTTCGCGTTCCGTGGGTGGATAACACCGGAAAGCAGCACCTGTACAAGGCTGTTGAAGGCCAGTACTACCGCCTGTGGATCAACGATTTCACTAACCCGGCCGGCAACCCCGTCACCATGGTGCGCCAGGCTGGCGGTTTCTTCCCGGGCGCTTTCGTCAATAGCGTGACGGCTAATAATCTTGGCCAGTTCCCGCTTATCGGTACCAATATGCAGCGTACCGCGGTGTTCATGTACACCGATCCGAATGATTACCTCACCCGCCCGAAGAACGAGTGGATTCACGATGATAAGGGCGCGCTGCCCGATCCTGCCGTGACTCTCTCCACCCGGGATTCCGTTTCCGGCAAGGTGTGGTTCGAATCCGGCGCGGGCGATCTTGCCAACTCGGCAACCGGTCCGAATTTCAACACCTCCGGCGACGTGGTAGCTTCTGGCTACACGGTGGTGCTCTCGCAGCTGACCCCGGCCGGCAAGGCCGCGCTCCAGGAACTGCGCAACGCCACTCCGTCCGTCAATGACCGCGAGGTCAAGGTCCGTGACATGCTCACCGAGCACCCCGAGTACATCGAGGGCACCTACACGGCCACCACGAACGAAAAGGGTATGTACACGATCCGCCTGCCGAAGAACGCCGGTGCGGACGTGGACCGGATCTACATGTACGTGCTGGATCCGAACGGACGGGTAGTTCCGAACTACTCCTCCTTCATGCGCCAGACCTTCAATATGTTCAACTCGAACGCCTCGTGGACTCCGCAGACCTCCGCCGCGGTGAACCTGATTACCAACAACTGGTACAACGTCAATTTGGCGCTGGTTCTCAGCGTGCAGGTGGAACTGGATATCACGAACTTCGATGCGCAGGAAAACTACGCGCTGCCGGGTCAAACCGCTGAAATCAAGCTCACCGGCAAGGCGCTTTCCCCGCTCCCCAATAAGATCGTGTGGACCGATTCGAAGGGCAAGGTTGTTCAAACCAATGGCGACCTGAAGAAGCTCAGCGACGCCAAGAAGGCTTTCTTCACCGTTCCGGAGAACGCGAAGGACGGCGAAATCTACACGGCAACTCTTTACGCTGCCGATAACGTCGTTTCTTCGGATTCGTTCATCGTGCGCGCGCTTCCGGTGAAGTACGACGCCGTCAAGGTGAAGAAGACGCAAACCGAGAAGAGTAAGGCTCCTTACGCGACTCGCGAAGCCAAGGGCTTCACGCAGTCCGGTAACAATAAGTACCGGCTGCCCGAGGGCACCAGCTACGCGCTGGGCGAGACCGCGAAGAGCTGGGCCAGCATTGATCCGGCCACCGGTGTGGTGACCGTCAAGCCCGGCGCGGACGTGGCCCCCTGCGACTACCGCATCCCGGTGGTTGCTACGGTGACCGATCCGCTCAATCCCAAGAACCAGCTCAAGCTGAAGACGTGGGTCCCGGTCACGGTTGTACCGCAACTTACCGACACCTACGATCCGATTTACAAGCAGGACAACACCGTTGAGGCGGGGCAGACCATTGAGGTCCCGGCTCCCACCTTCGATAAGCTCTCTACCAAGAAGGTAGAAAAGGACCCCGCTCCCACGGAAAAGGGCAAGAAGACCACCTTCAAGCTCGGTGACAACTCCCCGATTACCGCCACGGTCAATCCCGAAACCGGTGCCATCACGGTGACCCCGGCCGCGGGTACCGCTGCTGGCCCCTACGAAGTTCCGGTTGTCGTCACCTACCCGGATGGCAGCACCGATACCGTCAAGGTTCCGGTTACTGTCACCACTCCGGCTCCGGTGGATACCGATAATGACGGTGTGAACGACGACGCAGATCAGTGCCCGACTATCGCTGGCCCGGCTTCCAATAATGGTTGCCCGGCGTGGAACAATGGCGAGGGTAAGCCTGGTACTGATGTGACGTTGACGAAGGATCCGGCTAACGGTCAGATTCCGGCTTCGGCTACCTGTGAAGCTGGTAATGGTGCCACGTGCACCATTGGCCAGGATGGCAACGTCGTCGTCAAGGTTCCGGAAGGGGCAACCCCCGGTACCGAAATTCCGGTGACAATCAAGAACGACGGCAAAACGCTGCACACGCCTAAGGTGACTGTTACGGCGCCGGATCCGGTTCCGAACCCGGATGGTGATAATGACGGTGTGCCCGATGCTCAGGATCAGTGCCCGACTATCGCTGGCCCGGCTTCCAATAATGGTTGCCCGGCGTGGAACGACGGCGAGGGTAAGCCCGGTGCTGATGTGACGCTGACGAAGGATCCGGCTAACGGCCAGATTCCGGCTTCGGCTACCTGTGAAGCGACCGGCGGTGCGACCTGCACCATCGGCCAGGACGGCAACGTCGTCGTCAAGGTTCCGGAAGGGGCAACCCCCGGTACCGAAATTCCGGTGACCATCAAGGACGGCGGTAAGACCCTGGACACCTCCAAGGTGACCGTGATTGCCCCGAATAACCCGGCCTGGAATGACACGACCACCAAGCCGACCGAACCTGCGCAGCTGCCCAACGCGGGCGGCCCGGTTCCGGCGGGCTCCACGGTGGAAGTCACCGGCCCCGGTACCGCGAAGCTGAACGAGGATGGCTCGATCACGGTTACTCCGAACGCGAATGCGAAGGATAAGGACCAGATCGTTGTCAAGGTCAAGGACCCCAACGGCAAGGACCTCGATACGGCTACCGTGACCATCGCCGACCCGGATCCCGATAATGACGGTGTGTCCGGGGATAAGGATCAGTGCCCGACTATCGCTGGCCCGGCTTCCAATAATGGTTGCCCGGCGTGGAACAATGGCGAGGGTAAGCCTGGTACTGATGTGACGTTGACGAAGGATCCGGCTAACGGCCAGATTCCGACGACCGCGACTTGTGAAGCTGGTAATGGTGCCACGTGCACCATTGGCCAGGATGGCAACGTCGTCGTCAAGGTTCCGGAAGGGGCAACCCCCGGTACCGAAATTCCGGTGACCATTAAGAACGACGGCAAAACGCTGCACACGCCGAAGGTGACCGTTACGGCGCCGGATCCGGTTCCGAACCCGGATGGTGATAATGACGGTGTGCCCGATGCTCAGGATCAGTGCCCGACTATCGCTGGGCCGGCTTCCAATAATGGTTGCCCGGCGTGGAACGACGGCGAGGGTAAGCCCGGTGCTGATGTGACGTTGACGAAGGATCCGGCTAATGGCCAGATTCCGGCTTCGGCTACCTGTGAAGCGACCGGCGGTGCGACCTGCACCATTGGCCAGGACGGCAACGTTGTGGTCAAGGTACCCGCGGATGCCAAGGACAAGTCTGAGATCACCGTGACCATCAAGGATGGTGGCAAGACCCTGGACACCTCCAAGGTGACCGTCAAGGATCCGGATACAGACGGCGACGGCCTGACCGATTCCGAAGAGGAAAAGATCGGCACCGACCCGAAGAACCCGGACACTGACGGCGACGGCATCAACGACGGCGACGAAGTCAACGGCACCAAGAACCCGTTCAAGGACGATAAGTTCAATAAGGACGGCAAGCCTGGTAATACCGATCCGCTCAACCCCGACACCGATGGTGACGGCGTGAACGACGGCGACGAAGTTACCGGCAAGAACAACGGTGGCAAGCCGACCAACCCGAATAAGGCCGATACCGATGGCGACGGCGTCACCGACGCTGACGAAATCAAGGACGGCACGGATCCGAACAATGCTGACACCGATGGTGACGGCGTGAACGACGGTGACGAAAAGAAGGACGGGACCGATCCGAAGAACCCGGATACTGACGGTGATGGTGTTTCCGATGGTCGCGAAAAGGGCCTCGGCACCGATCCGAAGAACCCGGACACCGATGGTGACGGCCTGACCGACGGCGAGGAAGTTGGCACGGACATCGACGAGAACGGCAAGCCGGCTCGTAACGAAGATGGCACTCCGAAGGTCGACGACTCCAAGGCCACCAAGACCGATCCGAAGAATCCCGATACCGATGGCGATGGCCTGACGGACGGTGAAGAGAAGAAGATCGGTACTGATCCGAAGAACCCCGATACCGATGGTGATGGTCTCACCGACGGTGACGAGGTGAACGGCACCAAGAACCCGTTCAAGGACGATAAGTTCAATAAGGACGGTAAGCCTGGTAATACCGATCCGCTCAACCCGGATACTGACGGTGACGGCGTGAACGACGGTGACGAGGTGACCGGTGCCAAGAACAATGGCAAGCCGACCAACCCGAATAAGGCCGATACCGATGGTGACGGCGTCAATGACGGTGACGAGATTGCCAATGGCACCGATCCGAATAAGGGTGACACCGATGGTGACGGCCTGACGGATGGTGAAGAAAAGGCGATCGGTACTGATCCGAAGAACCCCGATACCGACGGTGATGGACTCACCGACGGTGACGAGGTGAATGGCACCAAGAACCCGTTCAAGGACGATAAGTTCAATAAGGACGGCAAGCCTGGTAATACCGATCCGCTCAACCCGGATACTGACGGTGATGGACTCACCGATGGTGACGAGGTGACCGGAGCCAAGAATGGTGGCAAGGCAACCAACCCGAATAAGGCCGACACCGATGGTGACGGTATCAACGACGGTGACGAAATCAAGAACGGCACTGACCCGTTGAACCCGAACGATCCCGGTAAGGCTGCACCGAAGACCAAGAAGGTCAAGAAGGCTAAGGGCCTGACCGCAACCGGTGCCGATGTGGCATCGCTGGCAGTCTTCGCTCTGCTGGCCGCCGGTGCGGGTAGCGTGGCGATTCGCCGCCGCAAGAAGTAACGCAGAGTTGCTGAGGTAGCCGCAAGGCAATCCGCAAGGGGCCGCTCCTGAATATCAGGGGCGGCCCCTTTGTGCGTGGCGCGCAATCTAGGTAGAGCAGTTGAGGTATACGTCGCTCCGGTGTGTGGAACAGGTGGTGGGAGCGTCATGCGGATAGCATCGGAAGATGAGCGGTTACGAACCACCACTGCGCGTAACACCCGTCTGCGATGCACTGGTCGAACAGATCTGCACCCTTGTTGAAACGATGGAATACTCACACGCCGTGGGGAAAACTTGGCTGGATCACGTGGGTGAGCTCGGGCGGCGTAGGAATCGCATTCGTGCGATCCGTGCCACCCTTGCCATTGAGGGGAATTCTTTGCCATCAGAAGTAGTTCGAAGAATTCTTGATGGCGACTACACCTCGGATGTGACTGCCGAGGTTCTTGAGGTGCGCAACGCTGGCTGCGCATATGGCTTACTTCCTGAACTTGATCCGATGTCGGCCCGTGATGTGCTGCGTGCGCACGGAGCCATGATGAGAGGGCTGGTATCGGAGAGTGGGCGGTTCCGCTCTGGCGGTGTGGGTGTCTTTGCATGGAACGTGGTCGTGCACGCGGCCCCGCCAGCGGATTTGGTTCCGCAACATATCTCCCATTTGCTCGCGTGGTATCAGGAATCCGCTCTACATCCACTTATTAAAAGCGCAGTGTTCCATTATGAATTTGAATTCGTCCACCCTTTCGCAGACGGCAACGGTCGCGTGGGTCGATTGTGGCATTCCCTGCTCCTCGGGCGGTGGAAGGAACTATTCTTCTGGCTCCCTATTGAAGAACGTATCCAATCTCGGCAGCAAGATTATTACCGAGCTTTTGTGGAAGCAGGCAAAGATGGGGAAAGTTCGAGATTCGTTGAGCTTATGCTGGAGATAATCCGTGATTCTTTGACCGAGGCTGACATACTTGGTCGGTCGACCGACCAAGATACCGACCAAGATACCGACCAAGATTAGAATCCCGTAGCGGTTTCCTGCGGCGGTCTAGCGTTGGAGTTGAACCCCTTGCCAGCGCTCCAGGGTGTG
Source organism: Actinotignum sanguinis (assembly GCF_003957255.1). Classification (GTDB taxonomy): domain Bacteria; phylum Actinomycetota; class Actinomycetes; order Actinomycetales; family Actinomycetaceae; genus Actinotignum; species Actinotignum sanguinis. The sequence goes on along the minus strand of NZ_QDIE01000013.1, from coordinate 36,091 downwards.
GCTATCCTTATCACATAACACTGTTATGTGAGGTGGGTTGCGATGGTGGTACATGGAAATAGCTCAACGCGGGAACGGATCCTTACCGCGGCTTTGCGGAATTTTTCCGAGCATGGCTTTGAAGCGGCTAGCTTGCGCGTGATTGCCAAAGAAGCCAATGTCACCACCGGCGCGCTATATACCCACTTTGATAATAAACAAGCATTGTTTGCGGCCCTCGTGGAACCCTGTTGCCAGGAATTACGCCAACGGCACCGCGAAGGAATCATGAAAAGCCTCGCTCTCACGGAAAAGTCGCTTGCTGAAAAAGCGCCCGCGGAAGAATCGCAGCAGAGCACCAACGGCACCGGTAAGAACATCAGCGCCGGTGAGGATATCGGCACCAGCATCACGGAGTGGATGATCGATTATGTTTATGACAACCTCACCGTATTCCAGCTAGTTCTCTGGGGGTCTGCCGGAACTCCTTATCAGGGCTTCGTAACTGATCTTGCGGAATATGAAGCCCGCCTATATATCGAACTTGGCCCGGAAGATGCGGTGTGGCCGGCCTTCGCGCAGGTCATGTGCGAAACCGGATGGTACGGATTCTTCGGTGCCCTCCGGCAGGGTCTCAACCGTGACAACGCCAAAAAATACCTGGGCTTACTCCAGAGTTTCCGGGAAGCCGGCTGGCGGAAGCTCCTGGAAGATCGGGTACCGTCCGGAATGTATACGGCCAGGTAGAAAGAAGATCCCATGTCTCACCATGAAGGGAACACCACAGTCCGCACCTGCGAGCCGAGTACCTGGCAGTTGGTAGCTCCCGTGCGCACCTCAATGCTCATCTCCTTTATTATCGCGGGGATCGGTTCCGGTGCCTCGGTTATTCCTTATATCGCATTAGTTGGCATGGCTGATGACTGGCTCGGCGGTCACGGAGCAGCACGTATCTGGTGGTGGTTGGGGCTCACGCTGGTGAGCTTGCTGGTACATCACATCTGTTATAACTGGGCAGTTGGCATCACCCATATCAGCGAGGCGGGGCTGCGGCACCGTTTGCGCCGTCGTATCGTTGAGCATTTAGGGTCCCTGCCGTTAGGGCGGGTGCGGCGGCTGGGCCCCGGCGAAATCCGGAAAATCGTGGTTGATGATACCAGCGCTATCCATACCCTAGTCGCCCATGCCAGCGCCGAACTCGCCAGCGCGCTGGTGGCACCGGTGGTGGGCGGCATCTACCTGTGCGTCCTCGATTGGCGGCTGGCCCTCCTCCTGGGTGGAGTATTTATTGCCGTTGTTGGCCTGGCTATGGGGATTGCCTTCCGCGGCGGGGACCAAGCCGTTAAAGATTACGACGTCGCCCAACGAAAACTCGCGGAAGCGACCGTGGAGCTCGTCGATGGCATAAAGGAAATCAAAAATTATCAGCTCCCCGCTACTGGAGTCGGCGGGCGCTTTACCACGGCGCGGCAACAGAATTCCGATGCGTCCTTCCGGTGGTTGGCAGGAGCCGGTAAAGGAATCGCGGTGGTATCCGCATTGAGCCAGCCGGGCGTTATCCTCGCGTGGAGCGCCCCGCTTATCTGCTGGTTTGTGTGGAGTGGTTGGATCTCGCCCGCGAGCAGTCTGGCTTTCTTCACTATTTGGCTCGGGCTTCCGGCCGGCCTCGGGCAACTCATCACGCTCACGCAGAATCTGCAAGGCTCGCTGCGGGCCGGGGAAGATACCGCCGCCCTGCTGGCCGAAAAACCGCAGGAAGTAGGGAACTATCAGGCTCCGGTCACGGCTTCGGGTGCCACGGCAGCGGCCGCCCCGGAACTGCGTTTCGAAAATGTATCCTTCGGTTACGTGCCGGGCCGCCCGGTCCTGCACGATATTAGCTTCACCCTCCTACCCGGAACCCTAACCGCGGTGGTGGGGCCCTCAGGAGCGGGGAAAACTACCATCGGTGCGCTGGCGGCACGTTTTTGGGATCCGGAAAGCGGCTACATTACCCTCGGCGGGCGCGACCTGCGCGATTACAGTCGCGCGGGGCTTTACAGCCAGGTAGGGACGGTATTCCAAGATGTTTCCTTGGCTGCGGTGAGCGTGCGAGATAACCTCCTGCTCGGAAAGCGGGACGCTACCGATGCACAGATCCATGAGGCGGCGGCCCGCGCGCATATTGCCGAGCGCATCGAGGCGCTCCCGGCCGGATACGGCACTATTTTGGGTGAGAATGCGGTCCTCTCCGGCGGTGAGGCACAACGTCTGAGCATCGCCCGTACCTTGCTGGCTGATCCCCCGTTCCTTATTTTGGACGAAGCCAGCGCGCATCAAGATACTCATACCGCGCAGGCTCTTCGGCAGGTTATCGCGGCACGGCGCGGGCATAGCTCTACGTTGGTGATCGCTCACCGGCTGAGCGGACTCGCGCAGGCCGACCATATTCTGGTGATCGATAATGGGCGGATCGTGCAATCCGGCCGCCACGAAGAACTCGCGGACACTGCGGGCCTCTACCGCGAGATGCTGAAAGAGCAGGGAATCCCATGCTGAGAATGCTGAAAGCCATGCGCACCGTAGTGGATGTGCGCCACATAAAAATCCTGATCGGGGCCTACACCGCGGCTGCGGTGGCGCAAGGAATTACTTTAGCGATGCTCATCGGGTTTCTGCGGGCGTTGCTGGTGGAAGGCGGCACCGGAATTTACGGCGGCATTGGGGCCGGCGGTGGGGCTGGTATCGGAGCGGTCGGCGGTGCGCCGGCGGATGGGCAGCTGGCCTCCTGGCTCCTTGCGGTGTGCATCAGCGGCGCCATCACATTTTTCCTCTACGTGGTGACGATGAGCTGGTCCTACCGGGTGAGCGTATACGCGATCTGCGATGAGCTCATGAAGAAAATCGGCGCGGCCGTGGTGCGACTTCCGGTGGGGTGGTTCACCGCGTCCCGTCGCACCGCGGTCATTAATGCCACCTCAAAAGATGTCAATACTCTTTCCCACTTGGCTTCTCTGGTATTTCCCGCGGTAATTTCAGGGGTGGCGGTTCCCCTCGTTATGGCCGTGGCGGTCACAGCGGTGGAATGGCGCCTCGGGGTTGTCCTCGCGGCCACCAGTATTGGGTTGTGGTTCATCTGGGGCTGGATGCACCGGGCGGTCCGCGCGGCCCAAGCCAGCGAAGCCCGGCTTTCACGCCGGGTGGCCGGGCGAATTATCGAGTTCGCGAAACTCCAGCAAGTCCTGCGCGGCAGCGGGCAAACCCAGTGGCAGCCCCTGGATGAGGCACTCGCGGCCGAGTCCACCGGAATCCTGCGGACGCTGCGTAGCCAAAGTCGCCCAGCCTCCGCGTTCCTCCTGCTGGTCGAACTAGCTTTCGCCATATGCCTGGGCTGGGGCGGAGCGTTGGTGGTCGGTGGGAGCATGGATTTCCTGAGCTTCCTGGCCATCGCCGTCGTTCTGACACGTATCAATCTGCCGCTATCGCAATCAGTTTTATACTCCACGGCTCTAACCGACTCCATGCAGGCACTCGGACGAGTGCATGAAATTATCGCGGCTGCTGCGGAACAGCCCGATATTGCTGCTTCGCTGAATACCGATACGGGTGCGACCGCGAACGTGGACTCCGGTGCGCCCCCGAACGCAGCTTCGGGTGCGCTTACCGATAGCTCTATTGAATTCTCAGGCGTGACTTTCGGCTACGATCCGCGTTTCCCGGTACTCCGCGATATTAGTTTCCGAGCACCTGCAGGAAAGGTGACCGCTCTGGTTGGCCCATCCGGGGCGGGGAAAACTACCGCGCTGGCTCTAGTCGCTGGTTTCTGGCAGCAGCAAAGCGGGAGTATTACGCTCGGTGGGCGCGATATTCGCGAATGCCAGCCCATGCGCCACATAGCGATGGTGTTCCAGGATGTTTACCTCTTCAGCGGGTCCATTCGGGACAACCTGACGCTGGCCAAGCCGGATGCTACGAAGGAGGAAATTCTCACCGCGGTAAATCTAGCCGGGTTGGATCCGGTTATCGAGAGGCTACCCGCAGGGCTGGACACCCAGGTTGGGCCGGGCGGGAATGCGCTCTCCGGTGGGGAAAAACAGCGCGTCGCCATCGCCCGAGCCTTCTTGAAAGACAGCCCGATCCTCCTTCTTGACGAAATAACCTCCGCGCTGGACAGCATCACCGAGGCGGTTATTGGTGAAGCAATACGGCGCCTCGCCAAAGGCCGCACGGTGCTCATGGTTGCGCACCGTCCCTCCACAATTGCGTGGGCGGACCAGATGATTGATTTTTCGTATCTCGTGGCACGCTAAACTTGCGCGTGCCCGGTAAGGCGACGGCCCCGGTGAGGAGAGCCCCCGTCGGGATTTCCGGCAGGTTATTTCAGCCGCGAATTCTATCTGGGTACTGGTACGACGACGCTGCCACTCAGTAAACTGGCACCTGGAAAATCACCGTTCACCGAGATAATCACCGCCAGCGACGAAGCTGGACGATGGGAGGGGCCAATGACCTGGCAGGTCGCGGTAGTGGTAGTGGGTACTTTATGGGGCTCCGCAGCTCTCAGTGGCTGGCTTGCCTATGCCTCCCGCAAAAAGACCCTGAAGCTTAACGAACTCATCGGGTACCGTACCGAGATCATCATGACGAACCAGGAAACATGGCGGGAAGCGCATGCCGCAGCCTGGCCGTGGACGGCCGCCAGCACGGCGTGCCTTATTCTCAGCGGTTTCGCCGTATTTCTCCCGCTTTCCGACAAGGCACTTGCCGCAATCATCATCCTCGGCATGGTGGTGCTGCTGGCTTGTATATGTGCAGGTGCACACCGCGCCCAGAAAACTGCGAAACAGATTCTTTGCAAGCAAGAGCAATGAATGAGACGCGAATAAGCTTCTGTCACTTTCCCTAGGGTGAGAAATAGGTGATGGCTTCGCGTGCAGCACTAATTGTCTTGTACATCGGAAAGTTGGAATCCTGGCTGCTATGGAGCGAGGTGAAACCATACTCACGCTGGTAATAATTGGCGACGGATTTTAGCTGTGTGTGGAGGATAATATAACGCACTCCGATAGTCTCGCTTACCGTTGCAGCCTTGGAAAATACGTGTGCCATGAGCAAGGGGCCCAGCGAGCTTTTTCCTGCATAATCCGCATGGAGTGCGAATTTACCTAGCAGTAAAGCGGGGTGATGGTCGTAAGCCGCCAATAGGCTGCCATTCTCTGGGAAATGATATCGATCGCGCTTCAAGATGCTCCTAGTAGGGACGCAGGTGCTGGTAAGTGCGAAATATCCGAGTGGCTCGCTCGAATTCTCTTTGCAGAGTACCCATACCACGCAGGTATCCTCTTCCTGGAGTTTGCGGGCTTTGTTGCGAAGCCACTTTCCTAGCGAGTCGTTGTCTTTTCTGGTGATGAAAGAATCGAGGAAAATGTCATCGTTCAGGCGAGTCAGATTGAAAGACATCCCAAATCCCGAAGTTTCTCAAAAAACGAAGCCGGCGTTGGGGTTTCTTCGAAGGGGAAAGGAGCGTAGATGATCTTGCGATCCGGTAGTACAAAATCAGGGCTCTTTTTCGTGACGAAGTAGTCGAGGATCTCGAAGCTTGACATCTCTGCGCGCTTTGCCTCATCTGGGCGAGACTGCCATGCCTCAATCCACGGTTCCTCCTGCTGCGTAGCACGGGTCAGTTCCTGAATGGTCATTTCGCCATATCGATTCCAGACCGCCTCCAGAATATCGCTGGTGTAGGGACCGAACTCCTTGGTTTCCTCTTCCCAAACGGCATGGACTTCTTCGAGAAGCTTTTGATCCACAGTTGCGCTGCAGGCAGAAGTCGTAAGGAGATCGCCCACGGCGGGACCGCTCTCCATTGCATAGAAGGCATTATCGAAGAGGGCTTCGCCTGTTTGGTAGCCATACCAGCCAAAAGCATAGAAACACAGCTTTTGCAGTTTAGGTGCGGATACGCTGCCGGATGCTGACCGGGAAACGAAAAAATGAGCTACGTCAAAAACGCTCATAGCGGAACCTCCTGTCCTATCATTCTGGCATAAGGAAGGTGGCTTGTATGCGGTATGGAGCATTGAAATTATCCTTTCGTTAGTTGACCTGCACGCTGGTACGAGACTCCGAGTATGGCGCCAATATCACGTAGGGTTAGTCCGTTTTCTTTAAGGTCAAGTGCGATGCTGCGGGTTTGCGCAGCAGCCTGCCGGGTGAGTTCTTCTGCCTCGTGGCGGAGACGGTATGTTTCTGCAATTCGGATATCGAAATTCTCGGGGAGGATGATGTCAATAGAAGTATCGAAACTATCGTCCGCCAGCCCAGTTTGAGATGCGATAGCGCGGCGAATTACTTCTTCAGCCTCATCAAGCTTTGGACACTCTGAAACATGATCAACCGCGGCACATTCCAAGTGCCACTGTTTACCGGCACGTTCGGCACTGGCTTTGAATACGGGTCTATTCATGTTTTCTTCTTTCTTGTAGGTGGCTAAAGAAATTCTAGCCGGGCTTGAAATTCATGTCAAGCCCGGCTAGAAAAATTCTGCGTTTTAGGAGTTGACTTTAAAAAGGATGGCAGTCATTGTTCCATTGGAGGCTTTTCGTTGTGGCATCATATTGCAACCAGCCAATGTCGAAGGCGCGGTGGTGGTTCCTGCACAGCAGTAATCCGTTGCTGCTGGAGTCAGGTGAATCGAGGTGCTTGGGAACAATATGAGCGGCTTCGAGGATTTCCGGCCGGTCCATTCCGCACACTTCGCAGGTCTTTCTCGTTTCCAGCAGCTTTTTCCGGAATTGTTGCTGGGTGGGACGTTCACGCACCCAGCGTAGAATCTTTTCGCTGATCTCAGTAACGTCGAACTCTGATTCAACAATGTCGTCACCATGCTCGTTGAGCCATTCGTCTACAGGATCGCTGACTAAAGATTGGAGGTGGTCGCGTCCCGGTCGTTCTGTAGACGGGATCGCTGCTGGGGTATCGTTGAGCCACTTTCCGAGGTATTCCCACAGATACGGGTTATGCCATTGCATGCGCCGCTTGCGGTACCCGATCACGGAGTGCATGTAATCGAATTGTTCGACGACGCCAGTACTTAGTAGCGGTGAATGGAGTAGAAAATCAAAGCTTTCGAAGTCTTCGCTATATAAGAAAAGCGCTTCGGACTTATAAGGAACTTCGCCGTATTCAAGTTCGAAATATTCTTCGTTTTGGAGCTCTTCTAGCTCTTTGGCAAGTTCAATTTCAATGTCTCCATCAATGCGAAGGGACACTTTCCAACTCTGGAGCTGCCCCTCGGAATTGAATACTGTGAGTAATTGTTCCTCCAGTCCTGCGGATGCCACGAAGCCCATGTATGCGCCACCACGTTCCGGAAGAGCGCTTATCGCAAGATTCTGAATAGGACCGTTATAGCCACCTGTTAGTTCCAGATATGCACAGAGAATCCCCATTGATTTCGGGAAATCTGGGTACGTCATAAACGTTTCAAAAGCATGTTGTGAGGTGGCACCGCCGTTACCGCGAGGCTTCGCACCGTTAAACCGTTCGCGGCGAGTTCCTGTATCTTGGGCGATGAGGGCAGCATATTCGGAAGCCAACATGGGATCCTCCTCGATCTAGTGGATTGGCGAGTTATTCCCTTTGGGTATGTCAATATTAGCGGGTTACCGTGTGCGAGGAGCGGGCCTTTTCGGGTATGAAAAAGGTGGGCACGCGAAATTTCGCGCGCCCACCCACCGCGTTCGGCTCAGCGCCGCGCACCGGCGGCACCGCCGCAGCACACCCGCGCTAATCCCCGAGCCACTCCAGCATGCGGTAGAGCAACTGGGTGGCGCCAGGCATGAAACCGGCCCCGTGGTGATAGGTGGCATCCATCGTGGATACCACCAGCTCGGCCGCGAACGTCACATTATCGTGGTAGAGCAGCATATTCGGGTGATCCGGAAGCGCCAGATAATACCCGCCCCAGGGATCAACACCCGGCCCGGTTTGCTCCACCTGCGTGAGCACCACCAACGGCGTCGCCCCCGCCGGAGGCGCGAGCACCCCGTGATAATGCCAGTGGACGGCCTCATCGGAAAGATACTCCCAGAGCGGATGATCAGTGTTCACCGAACGCCGCCCCAGATCCTCACCCGTGCGCCAGGACCAGAAATTCGTGCCGCGCGGAGTCTCGGATGTCCCCGGCAGCCAGCTATCTACCTGGTTAATTCCGTCGATAAATACTTTTTTACCGGGCTGCCGCAGGAAGTCCAGCACCTGGCCGTGCTTCGCGGCCACCACACCCGGGTGATTGCGCGCGGCTAAGTAGACGGCGTCGAACTCCGAAAAATCTCCCGAATAGTCCGGCCAGTACACGGGGGTGACCGGGCGTGCCCGCACCGCGGGATCCTTCACGGTCGCGAGATGGAAAAACGAACCGGTGTGCACAAATGCTATTTTCTTCATCGTTACTTCTCCAGGTACTCGGTGATGGCGCGGCGCAGCCCGGCGGCGGACGTCCCCGGGAACGCGAAACCGCTGAGATCGTTACCGTTGTGGACAATCACTTCGCCTTCGCCCAGCCGGTAGCTCACGTCCACCGGCAGCTTGCCGGGCCCGATTCCGGTGATCACCCGCGCGCCTGCGGGCAGATCCGATAGGAAGGAACGCGCGTAAAAACCGGCCACCCCGATCTCGCGTAATTCCTCAAAAGAATGCTCGCCGGGCACGCCGGTGCGCAGCAGCATATCGCGGCGCTCAACACCCTCCCAGATCGGATGCGGTTCCACAGCGCTTAGCCACACATCATCCAAGCCGTGAAATTCCATTTTCCGGTGGGTGGGTAGCCCGTCCACCCAGCGCCGCATCGGCAGGCCGTTGGCGAGCAGTTTCCCGCCCGCGCGCACCCAGGCGCTCAGGCGCTCGCGCTGCCGCTCTAAAAATACCTGGTCGGCGCCCATGGACACCACGATTCCGCGGTAATTACCCAGGTCAGTGCTGGGTAGCTCGTAGGTGTCAATAAGGTCAGGTGGCGTGCTCGCGTCGCGCACCATATTCATAATTGTGAGGATATTACCCATCGTGGTCCTTTCTTTGCGAGGGTGGTGTGGAAGCGGAAGGGGAGGCGTCGTCGTTCGCACTAAAATCCGGAACGACGACGCACTGTGAGCCACGGTCAACCGGAACATCACGAACCCGAATCGGCGTGCGGTAAAGCGAGCTCAGCCGCGCTTCGGTGAGTTGGCGTTCGGTGGCGCCAATGGAGAGGTCGTCAGCGTCCATGACGAGGGTGGTACGCGAGGTCAGGAAGGCGTGCGCCGGATCGTGCGTGGTCATAATAATGGCCAGGCCCTCGGCCGCGAGCGTGCGGATAATCGTGAGGACACGGCGTTGATTGCGCAGGTCCAGCGCGGATGTCGGCTCGTCCAAAATGAGAGTGCTCGGGGTGGCGACCAGCGCGCGGGCAATGAGCGTGAGCTGGCGTTGCCCGCCGGAAAGCTCGGCATACGTAGCCCCGCCCAGGTGCGCGATCCCCACCCGTTCGAGGGCATCCCAGGCGGCCTCGCTATCGGCCGCCGAGGGGCTGGCGAAAACTCGCATGGTGCGGGCCCGACCCATGAGGACCATGTCATGCACGGTGAACTGGTGGTTTGCCGCGTGGGATTGCGGCACGTAGCCGATGGGCCCGTCCGAATGCACGGTGCCTTCCACCGGGGTGCGCACCCCCGCCAAACAGGTCAGCAGGGTGGTTTTCCCGCGCGCATTCGGCCCGAGCACCGTGAGTACTTCGCCGGGGCGGGCCTCCAGCTCCACCCCGCGGAACAGCCATGGCCCGCCGCGATAGTGGTGCCCAAGATTTTCTGCCTTAAGCAAGAGCCCGCCCCTTTCGCGCGCGCCGAATGAGCAACCCGATAAATACCGGGGCGCCGATCGTAGCAGTCAAAATTCCCACCGGTATTTCCACCGAGGTCGCATTGCGCGCAATTGTGTCAATAATGAGGAGATACATCCCGCCCATGAGGAAAGATTCCGGGATAACCACGCGATTATCGTGCCCGACCAGCAGGCGCACCAGATGCGGGATCACCAGGCCCACCCAGCCAATAATGCCGGCGGCGGCCACCGAAGCCGCGGTAAGAAGGGCGACGGCGAAAATACACACCCAGCGCATCGCACTCGGATTAATACCGAGAGCTCGGGCATCCTCATCGCCCAGCGAGAGCACATTAATACGCCAGCGCAGCGCCACCACCACGATAAGCCCAATAATGACGGGAATAATAATGGTGGTGACTTTTGCCCACGACGCCGCAGCTAGTGAGCCCATGAGCCAGAAGGTAATCGAGGGGAGTTTACTGTACGGGTCGGCCACGTAGGTCATGAGGGAAACCATGGCGTTGAAGAACGCGGAAACCACCACGCCGGCCAGCACGATGGTGAGCGTGGCCGAATGAGAACGGATCCGCCCGATGAGCATCACGCAGACCACCGCGGAAAGCCCGAAAATGAAGGTGGATCCCATGAGGATGAAACTCGAGGTGCCCACCAGAATCGCCAGCACCCCGCCGAACGCAGCCGCGGAGGAAACCCCCACGATATCGGGTGAGACCAGCGGGTTGCGGAACAGGGACTGGAGCACCGCGCCGGAAACAGCCAGGCAACCGCCGAGCACGACGGCAAGAATGACTCGCGGGGCTCGAATTTGGTTAATAGCCACGAGGGCCGAGCGATCCACATCATCCGGACTCGAGAAGAGAATACGCACCACGTCCGGAGCGCTAATGGAGAGCTGGCCCATGCCCATCGCCACCACCATCGCGCCGAGCAGCGCGATGGTGGTGATGACGAGCACCGCGAAGGCCGCGGTGCGGCGCCGGGCGATGGTGCTGACGGCCTTGGTAGGCGTGCTGACCTCTCCCGGCGCCGCGCTGGCGCGGGTAGCTTGCGCTGGAGTTGCGGGCTTGGCGGGCTTGGCGGGCCTTGCCGCTTTAGCGGGCTTAGCGAACAACGTCATAATTGGCGCTGCCGTTATTAATATCGGTGCGCAGAACCAGATCGATATCTTCGTCGGTGAGATCGTAGTTGTAGATCCACTTCGTCTTTTCGCGCATGAGCGCGGGCATATCGACCTTAAACTCACCCGGGTAGGCGAGGGCTGCTACGTAATTCCAGTACAGCGGGGATTCGGCGCAGGGCACCTGCCAGCGGTACACCCCCAGCGGGGCGCGGTAGACACGCTTATTCTTAATCGCACTTACTTCGGATAGGCGCGGATCGTTGTACAGATCATCAGGCACGGCTTTATCAAAAGCGGAGAGGAAAATAATTTCCGGGTCCCAGGCGAGGATCTGCTCCGGGGAGACAATCCCATCCTGGACCACGTCGGAGGTGGCCATATTTTGAATACCGGCCACGTCAAAAACGTGCTGCCCGTAGCTCTTCTCTGTATTTGCGGACATTTTTTCGGCCGAGTAGCTCAGCTGCAAACCGCGCGGCTTGGGCTTGCCCAAAGCTGCGACCTGCTTGGAGATGGAATCCTGCTCGCTGTGCATATAGTCAATAAGCTGCGCGGCGCGATCTTCCTTGCCGAGGATTTCACCGAAAAGCTTGATCCAGGTTTCTAGGTTTTCCTGGGTGCCGTACTTGAGCCCGAGCACCGGAATGCCGGCCGACTCGATAGGCGTAATAAGATCCTCGCTGCGGTCACCCCACTGAATAAATACGTCGGGGTCCTGCGCCAGGATAGTTTCCATATTCGGGGTGAACTGGCGATCCGCAATCACCGGGGTGGTCACCGAGGCCGGGAAAATCTTTGAAATAATGCCCTGCTTATTGGCGACCAGTAGCGATTCATTAATGCCAACAATGCGATCCCAGGACCCGTCCACCGCAGCAATAATGGTGGGCGCGGGGATCACCGCGGAAGCGATCTTTTGCACGGGGCGGTTGACTTCCACCTGGTGGCCGCGCTGATCGGTTACGGTGAGTGGCCCGCTTGCGGCATCGTTCGCGGCAGGTGAGGCCGACGACGCAGCTGCGCTGGCACCGCTCGAACTGGTAGGTGATTCAGTAGAGGTGGATGATGCGGAACAGCTCGCCAGCAACCCGGCGCACAGCGCGCTCAGGGCAACGGTCATGACACGGCGTTTCACCAATGCTCCTTTGTTAGCGGCCGGGGCGTGAAACCGGCTCCCGACCTAGTGGTTAGGTGGCCCTAACTTTATGAAGTGGAGCGCGGGGTGTCAACAGTTATGTGGCGTGAAAATCCTTGTCAATGCTTGAAAATCCGGGGGTTGGTATGAGTATGCGTGGGGGCGGTGCTGCGGCGGAGCGGGGTGGGAGCTACTGGCCCAGCGCGCTGAGCGGGAAAGTGATGACACCTTCGCCAGCTGGCCCGGTTATTCCCGTGCCGGTGATAACAGCGAGGAAAGCGGGTTCGCCGCGTTCCGGTGCGATCTGCTCCACCGCTTTTTTGAGACTGTGGGCGCCCTGGGCGATTTGTCCACCTCCGAGTTTCACTTCGATGGCAGCCCATATACCGCCGGGGAATTCCAGGACGGCGTCGATCTCATGGCCGTAAGAATCGCGGTAATGGCGTACGTGACCGCCCAGTGTTTCAGCGAAAACGCTGAGGTCGTGCACAACTGCTGATTTGAAAATGAAACCTAGCGTTTCTACATCATGGCGTAGTGCGAAGCTATCCGCGCTGAGTGCCGCACACGCGAGTGCTGGATCGGCTAGATGGTACTTGGGTGATAGTCGTAGTTGAGCTTTGGAACGAAGTCGGACTGACCAAGCGGGAACCGCGTCTACCACGAATAATCGCTGTAGTGCATCAAGTAGGGTGGCGACTGTTTGGCGGCTTGACGAGGGGAAAATGGCGTCGAGGTCTTTTTTGAGAGTACTAATGGAAACCTCGGTTGCTACCGACCGGGCCAAAGATGTGAGGAGACGCAAAATGAGCTGCGGGTCTTGGCGCAGGGTGATAATCCGGGGAATGTCGGCATGTGCGATTTCCTGTAGGTAGCTGGTGAGCGCGAACGCGGCAGGTTCGGGTGCCAATTCCCGCATCCCGGGAAAGCCGGGACGCAGCACAGAAGCGATAACCGAATCGAGAGAAGAGGTGCTCACATCGGTAGTGATGCCTTCCCCCGCGAGGAGCTTTTCGAGGGAGACTGCACCTGAGCTGCATCCCTTTTCTTGCCAGGTCATTGTGCGTTGGCGAACGCGGGTGAAGCGCCCGGCACCGGTGTGGCGGGTAATATCATCTGCCGGAACGGAAGAGCCGGTGAGAATGAAATGTCCAAAGCCTGGGGAAAAATCCACCGCCCGGCGCACCATATTCCACAGGTTCGGATTGACCTGCCATTCATCAAGCAAGCGGGGGCGTTCGCCTTCTAAAAGTGCTTCCGGGGCTATTTGTGCGAGCTGCTGTGCCTGAGGAGTGTCAAGAAAAATAGAGGATGCACAGTGTCGCAAAGCCGTCATCGTCTTTCCGCAGCCGCGCGGACCCTCAATAACAAGTGCTCGTGAGGAAGCAAGGGCTCGCACGACCAGGCGATCTAAGGTGCGGGGAAGATAGGGAATTCCCGCGACGATTTCAGTGTCCATATCCTCAGTTTAGAGGTTGTGTTACAAAATGTAGAGTGTTTATGTTGCAAAATGTAGGGCGGTTACGTTGCAATTTGTAGGTGCTCTACGTTGCAAAATGTAGGATTCAGGTCCGCGGGCCCGCAGCCAGGCGGCGCAGAACCTTGCCGCCTGGCTGCGAGCTTTACGCCCGGGCTAGTCAGCGTTACTCCGCAGGGGCGCCCAGCTGCCAGCCGGCCGCGCGCCGTCGATCCTCCCAGAATTTCCGGTAGAGCCCGCCGCTTTCCAGCAATTGTGCGTGGGTGCCCACTTCGCGCACGGTACCGCCCGCGTCGAGCACCACGATCTGGTCCGCACCCTGCACCGTTTCCAGCTTATGGGCAATTACCAGCACCGTTGCCTCCTGGCGCAGCTGCTGAATACAGGCCCGGATAGCGGCGGTATTTTCCGGATCGAGGGCCGAGGTGGCCTCATCGAAAAGCACGATGGGAGCGTGCTTGAGGAGCGCCCGCGCGATGGAGACTCGTTGGCGTTCCCCGCCGGAAAGCATTCCGCCGCGCTCACCCACCGGGCTCTCCCAGCCGCCGGGGAGCCGCGCGGCAATATCGCTCACGCCGGCCATATCCGCCGCCGCTCGCACTTCGGCATCCGTGGCGTTTTCGCGGCCCACCCGGATATTCGCTTCGAGGGTGTCATCGTAGAGGTACACGTCCTGGAACACCATGGACAGCTGCGCCATGAGCTGCGCCGTCGTTTGATCGCGCACATCCACGCCGCCGATTTTTACGCTGCCGCCGTCCACGTCCCAGAAGCGGCACATGAGGCGGAAGAGGGTGGATTTGCCCGCCCCGGACGGCCCCACGATCGCGGTGAGGGTGCCCGGCTGGGCCGTGAAACTCACGCCGTTCAGCACCGGGGTATCCGCGCGGTACCCGAAACGAACGTCCGTGAGGGCAACTTCGCCGGGCGTGGGAAGGGCGACGTCGCTGGCCGGCTCGCTGGGCACAGGTGCATCAAGCACCTCGTGCATGGATTCGAGCGGAGTGCGGGCCACCTCCGTTGCCATAACGAAAGAGGTGAAATCCTCCAGATTCCGCATGAAGCGCAGCGCTACCCCGAGGAAGGCGAGGGTGGCCGCCGGATTAAGAAGCCCGCCCGTGCACAGATGCACCGCGAGCGCGATGAGGCTAACCACCAGTAGCTGCGCGCCCACCCCGGAAAGGAGGTTAGCGGCGATGCCCAGCCACAGCGAACGGCGCTGGGCGGCGAGATTCGCCTTGACGGCGGTATGGAGCGGCGCGAACGTGGCGGCCTGGCCGGTGGCCCGCAGGATGGGCTGGCACCGGGCGTATTCCACGATCCGGTCCGCCAGGTCGCTTTCGGTGGTGCTGGTGGCCAGCTCGGAGCGGCGTCGTAATACCCGTGCCGCGGCGGCCAGCGCGCACAGCAGTGGGAAAGCAACCGTGAGGGCGAGTCCCAGCTGCCACTGCCAGATCCACATGCCCACCAGCAGCACCAGCGCGGCGGTGGCATTGCGAATAATCGGGGTGGTGAAATGGGCGATGCCCTGGCCGATAGCCATAAGTCCGTCCGTGACGAGGCGGGAGAGCGTGCCGGCCCAGCCGGAGCGGAACCATCCCAGCGGTAGGCGGGAGAGCTGGTCGCCTAGCAGGCTCAGGCTGTGCCGGATCACGTCCATCGCGGCGGTGTAGGCCATCACCGCTTGGACGTAAGCGGTGAGTAGCCCGGTGACCGCGAGCGCGGCGAGTACGCTGATCCAGCCGCCCACGCCGAGGCCGAGGGTGGGGGTGCCGGTAGACCAGGTCAGCGCCAGGGGCACCACGGTGAGCAGCGCGAGTCCTTCGATCATTCCGGACAGAATGACCAGGGCAATGGAGCGGCGGTAGTAG
Organism: Actinotignum sanguinis; assembly: GCF_003957255.1. Classification (GTDB taxonomy): domain Bacteria; phylum Actinomycetota; class Actinomycetes; order Actinomycetales; family Actinomycetaceae; genus Actinotignum; species Actinotignum sanguinis. The sequence goes on along the minus strand of NZ_QDIE01000013.1, from coordinate 20,651 downwards.
CCGTGGCCTTCCTCGGTGAGGACCGAGCCGTAGGCGTGCACGAGGAGCGGATCGGAGAAACGCCCGGTGTGCGTGTGCCCGGTATGCGTGTGTCCGGTATGCCCGGTGCGCGTGTGCCCGCCGTACGTATTCGTAGCGGGGGAGTTGTGAGGATTCTTCGCGTTAGGCATCTTCGCGTCCTTCCATGAGCCGCACCCAGAAGGGATGCGTGGCTACGTCCTCCGGGGTACCCAGGGCGGATATCCGCCCCTGTTCCAAAATGCACACCTGATCCACCCCGAGCACCGATTCGGCGTGGTGGGCGATGACGAGCACGGTGCGCCCGGCCACCAGACGATTGAGGGCGCTTTGGATTTCCGCTTCGCACTGCGGATCGGTGGCTACGGTCGCTTCATCCAAAATAAGCAGATCGGCGTCGGCCAGCAGCGCCCGCGCGATAGCCAGGCGCTGATATTGACCTCCGGACATCGCGGTATCTTCCCCGAGCACGGTGTCCAGCCCCGCGGGAAGGGCGCAGATATCCTCCCAAATATTGGCGGCGCGGGCCGCGTGCTCGATGGCGGCGTCGTCGGCATCGGGACGCGCGAGGCGAATGTTATCGCGCACGGACATGCGCAGCATTTGCGCGTCTTGCAGCACGAAAGCCACCCGCGCGTACAGGTCTTTTTCGGAGAGTGTGCGCAGGTCACGCCCGTCGAGGAGCACCCGCCCGCTATCCGGGTCGCGGAAACGCGCGAGCATGGTCGCCAGGGTGGATTTGCCCGAACCGGACGGGCCGAGCAGGGCAGTCACGGTGCCGCGGCGCAGCGTGAGGGAGACGCCGTCGAGGGCCTGGATGGTGCGCCCGGCGCGCGGATAGGAATAGCTAACGTTGTCGAACACCACGTGCGCGGGGGCGACGCCGCCCGCGGCCTCCCGGGTGGGTGCGGCCGCTGGGGCTTCGGATTCTTCGGTAGGGGCCTCTAGCCGGGGCAGTTGCTCCACGCTCGTCACCTCGATAATGCGCAGCGCGGAATTACCGGCCAGCTGGTAGGACCACATGCTGGTGGAGAGGGTGTCGAAGGTGAGCGGGACGATGAGGCCGATGAGGGAGCAGGCGATGACCTCGGGGAGGGTGGCGGCGCCGGCGGCCAGAATCAGCGAGCCGAGCCCCATATTGACAAGCAGCACCACCGGCGCGGAAATGAAGGACATCGCCAGCGCGGAGCCTTTCAGCATCGGGCCGCACCAGTCCCAGTAGAAATTCCCGAAATCATCGGCGGCGCGGGCGAAAGCGCGGTGTGCGTGGCCGACTTTGCCGAAGCTCTTGACCACCTGGATGCCTTCCACGAATTCCACCCCGCGCGCGGCGAGGTAGCCGAGCCGGTCATCCATCTCCGCGGTCTTTTCGCCCATATCCCGCATCATGAAAATCTGCGCCGCGAAATAGAAAGGCAGCGGGATGAGGGTGAGGAGCCCCAGCCGCCAATTCACGGTAAAGGCAAAAATGGCGAGGGCCAGCGGGGTGGCCACCGCGGCCGTGGTTTCCACCGGGGCGTGCGCCACCAGGGTGTGTAGCGTGGTGGTGTCGGCCTGAATCGCCTTGCGGATCTGCCCCGAACGCGCCCGGGAGAACCACGAGAGCGGCGCGCGCGAAATCTGCGCGATAATGCGCTCTTGGAGCAGGCCGCGGAGTTTGAGATCCGCGAAATGCGTGATGCTCAGCGCCAGGAAATAGAGGAAAAGCTGGGTGCAAAAAGCCCCGGCAAGAAGTTTGACATTCCAGCTGAGCGCCGCGTTATCTATCGGGGTTCCCGCGCGCCAGGCCGGCAGCAGAATGTCACCGATGCGCACCAGCGCAATAAAAGGCGCCACGGCCACGAGTGAGGAGCACACCGCTACGAAGCGGCCGAGCGCCAGGCGCGGGGCAATCGGTGCCATGAGTTCTTTGAGGGCGCGCTGTCCTTGCGCGCGTTTTTCTTTATACGTATCGACACGCGTGGCGGCGCCGCCGTTCGGGGCGGTGCCGGCATCTGCGTGGGTGAGTTGAGCCGTCATCCCATTCCTCCGCGAACAGTAGGAGAGGTGCCCCGCGGGCGATCCGCGGAGCACCTCCATATTAGGCTCCCCTTACCTAGCGGTAAATAGGACTCAGAAATTACTGGGCAGTAGCGAGGGCCTCCTCATTTTTTGGTACGACGACGCCGCTACCGACTTTCGCCTCGCGGGGCCGGGACGTGTCGGGGTGGCCGGTGCGCCGTCTTGTGATGATGGCGGCGAGGACGGTGGCCAACACCGAGGCGGCGAACCACAACCCGAGCACACCCGCATAGGTACCGGTATCAATCGGGCCACCCGCAATCGCGGCCCGCAGCGCGTTAACAGTGTGAGTGACGGGCAGCAGCGGGTGGACGGCCCGGAAGAAGCCCGGGGCGGTTTCCACCGGGTAGATGCCGCCAGCCGCTCCCAACTGGATCACGATCATGAGAAGCGCAATGAACCGCCCCGGGGCTCCGAAGAGCGCAATGAGGGCCTGGTTAATCGCGATATACACCAGTGAAGAGGTGATGCAGATAGCGAAGGTGGCGCCGGGGTTGATGAGGTCCACATTCCCGAAGAAGTGCAGTATCCCAACCAGCAGGCCCGCCTGCACGATTCCCATAAGTGCCCCGATAGCAACCGAACCAAGTCCGAGCGTCAGCCCTGATACTCGCGCCGCCGCGAGGCGGCGCGAGAGAGGGGGCCTCATGAGGTAGAGGCCGATAGCGCCAACCCACATCGCCAGCGCGATGAAGTAGCAGGCGACTGCCGCACCGAAATCGCTGACGGGATGAGCGCGGGTGGTACTCAACTCCACCGGGGTGGCGCCCACCCGCTGCATCGTTTCCGATTCGCCCGGGGTGTAGACCGGGATTTTTTCCGCGCCTTCAGAGAGTTTCACTTCTAGAGTGGCGGCACCCTCGCGCAGGGTATGCAGGCCATCGCGCAGAGTTCCCTGGTTATTCGCAAGCGCGGTGGCGCCGCTGCTCACCTGGGCGGCCCCGCTGTGGGCGGCCCGCGCCCCGGCGGCTAGTTCGGGGGCGCGGTTGGCCAGTTCGCTACTTCCGGTGGCGAGAAGCGCGGTCCCGTCCGCGAGGCGGGTGGCTCCGGTGGCCGCCCGGGTACTTCCTGTGGCGAGAGTATCAAGCTGCTGGGCAAATTCCGTGGTGGCAGCAAGAGCTTGCTGGGCTCCCGCGGCGGCGCGCTCCGTGCCCGCGGCCAGCTGGGCGGCGCCGTCTTTGAGCTGTGCCGCTCCGGCGCTCGCGGCCTGCGCCCCGCTGGCAAGCGCGGTCAATCCGCCACTCTCGCCGCCCGCGTCAGGCCCAAGGCCCGCGTCAGACCCGCCGCCGACGAGGGTGGCGATTCCTCCCTGGAGCTGGGTGGATCCCTCAAGAAGGCGCGCGGTGCCGGCCTGCGCTTCGGAGAGTTTGGCTTTCACCACTTCCGGGGGCAGTACATCGAACATAGCGATAAGGGTGCTCAGGCCGTCATTGAGGGTGCTCAGGCCGCCGGTAAGTTTCTCCGATCCGGCACTCAGCTGCTGCGCTCCGGCTAGGGCCTGGCTAGTGCCCTCCGCCAGCGCGGCGTTCCCTTCCGCAACTTTCTGGCTGCCCGCGGCCAGATCGCGGCTACCGGCCGCCAGGGTATCGAGGCCCGCGGCGCTGCGCGTAGCTCCGTCCCGGAGCTGGCCGGCCGCAAGGCTTGCAGTACTGGCCCCCTCGGCTACCCGGGATACTCCCTCGCTGAGGGCGCCCGCCCCGCCGGCGGCATCGCCCGCTCCGGCGGCGAGCTGAGCTGCGCCGTCGTTCAAACGCCCCACGCCGGCAGCCACGGTTTCCGTTCCGGTGGCGAGGCGCCCGGCACCCTCGGCCAGTTCGTCGGCCCCAGCTGTGAGTCGGGTTGCGCCGCGGCTAGCATCGTGCAGCCCGGCACCCAGCTCTCCGGCCCCGCCTGCCGCGGCGCGGAGCTGCTCGCTCAGCGTCCCGAAGGAGAGATAGATGCCGTCAAGGTATTCGGCTGACACTTCCTCCGAAACCGCCGCCGTGGCGGTGGAGGCGATGACGCGTCCTACATTGCCGACAATATAGTTAAGGGCATCGTCGGTGACGAAGGAAAGCCGGGCACGGGTGGCAGCGCCGGGGCCGCGCGCCACCGAGGTAGCATCGTTGGAAAACGACGCCGGAATGCTGAGCACCGCGTAGACCTCGCCATTTGCAAGTTTCTGGGTGGCTTCCGCGGCCGAGTATTCCCGCCACTGGAAGTTCTGGCGTTCCTCGGTTTCCAGGAGCTTGGTGGTGATCGTTGCGCCTAGATTCACCTCGGATCCATCCAGTTGTGTGCCGCGGTCTTCGTTCACAATCGCGGCCGGGATCTCACTGAGGTTGCCGAGGGGGTCATCGTAGGCGCCGGTGAGAATCAGCGCGTAGATCATGGGAATAATGGCGAGCCCGAACATGATAATCGCCGGGCGGATGCGCTCCCGCCAGCTACGGGAAGGGGCAGGCTGCGCGAGCGGCTGCGGAGTTGGTGCTGTTTCGGTTGCTGCGCGCGGCGTGCCGGGCTGCGCGGTGGTGCTTCGTGATTTGCTCATGAGTGTTCTCCATAGGCGGCGCGGGTAAAACTGCCCACTTCGGTGGCGAGGCGGGGAAGATCCCGGGGATCTGCGGGTTCTTCGGTCATCCAGTGGAGCACGCGCCAGAGCAGGCCGGCGGCCACCATAGAAGCAAAGTCCATCTCCGCTTTCGAGGGCGGAGGATAGGAGCCGGGCTGGGCAGCCGGCGCGGGCGGCGCGGGCAGTGCGGGCGGGACCGTTGGTGCGCTTGTTCGCGCTGGCGTGCTTATGTGCGCTGGCGCGTTGCCGTTCGGACGCGGCGCCTCCGGTGCAGACGCGCCGAACATGACGCGGCCGCGGGCGCGAATGGCCGGGGCGCTGAGCAGGCGATCACGAATGGCCGCGATAATCGGAGCTGCGCTACCGAGAGCTGCGGAGCTGGTGAGGGTTGCGACAATGAGGTTGCGGTGCTCAAGCAGTGTGGTGAGCATGGGGAGGAGTACCTGCCGCTGCACGTCAAGCGAAGGTTCTTCTGAGGTGGGAACCGGGGTAGCGTCAAAAATCGCGTGGAGACGCGTGAGGACGACGGCGCGCACCAGCTGGCTGATCCCGGAAAAATGCTGGTAGAAGGTGGGGCGGGTGACCCCGGCTTCCCGCGTAATCCAGGAGACGGTGAGGTCGTCAATAGCGGCGCCGCTATCAATGAGGGAGGCGGCGGCGTGCACCAGGGCCTCGTAGGAGCGCCGGGCGCGCGGGTCGTCCCCGGCGGGGCCGAGGGTATCGTGTTGGTTTGCGTTCGGCGTTCCGCTCGTGCCGCCACGTGGAATGTCTGCGTGTACCTTTGTCATGTTATCTAATTTACACATGTAAAATAGGCGGCGCAAGGGGGTGGTATGTGTTGTCTGGGGTGTAGTGCGGATGTCGTACATGCGAAGTACACCCTGGAAAAAGACTCTGCTTCGCTGGTGTGGTGGGTTGGTGGGTCGAGTTGCGTGTCGAGTTGGTGTGTCGAGTTGGTGTGGAGGGCTGGTTGTGCGGGGTGCTGGGGGTGGCTGGACTTCTGGTCCGTGAGGTGAGGGCACAGTGGTCCTGTACGACATCGGCTTTTATGAAGTGGTACTAGCTGACAGGGAATCGGGTGTTGGTTGTAGCTCCAGTACCACTTTGTGAGTTGGGGTGATGGTGCGTGGTTAGTGTCGCCGTCGGTTTCACAAAAAGCAACGCACTGTGGCGATAGTGAATAGAAAGCAACGTCCCGGCATGGGGCCACGTAAAAAGTAACGTCTCGACAGTTTGGCTCGCAAGATGCAACCTCTTGGTACGAGGTCTCCTGAAAAGCAACGTCTTATCACGGGGTCTTTTCGGAATGCGACGCCTCGGCGCGGGGCTTTACAGAATGTAACGCCTCAGCGTGGGGGCTCACAGAAAGCAACACCTCAAGGCAGGGGCTCACAGAAAGCAACACCAGCGCATGATTTAGAAAAGTTAATGTAGTTGCCGTTGCATTTTGTGATCTGGAGGTCGGCGGTTGCCACTTGCTGACTGCCATGCTCGCAGAAAATCGCAGCGGGCAGCCCGCAGGCTGTCCGAGAGTGGCTCAGCACCCGCCGGCCGTCGGCCACCGGCCACCGGCTTAAATTCACCGAACCCCCGGCCTGTCACTTGGCCGAGGGTCCGGGAAAACCACGCGCGCACACGCGCACACGCGCTCGCCACACGCACACGCGCTCGCCACACGCACACGCGCTCGCCACACGCGCACGCACGCGCAAAGCAAGCGCTTAGAAATGCCAGGCGCGCTCCGGCTCGGTGGACTCGAAAAGCAGCTCGCCGCGCCGGTACGAAGCCACCACCGGCGCGTGGAACGCCAGGGCCTCACGCCAGGACTGCGCCCCCAGCACAATGAAATTGGCCGGGTTGCCCACGTTGATCCCGTAATCAGGCAGGTGGAGCGTGCGCGCTCCGTTATGGGTGATGAAGCGGTAGGACTGATCGATCTGGGACGCCCCCATCATCTGGGTCACGTACAGGCCGATGAGGGTGACATCGCGCAGCGACCCCGTGCCCAGGGGATTCCACGGATCGACGATATCGTCTTGCCCGAAGGACACGTTGATGCCCGCCTCCGTCAGCTCCTTGACCCGCGTCACGCCGCGGCGCTTCGGGTACGTATCCGTCCGGCCTTGCAGATGGGTATTCACCATCGGATTGGAGACGAAATTGATTCCGCTCATCTTGAGCAGCCGCAGCAGCCGAATGAAATAGGCATTGTTATACGAATGCATGGCCGTGGTGTGCGAGGCCGTGACTTTCTCCCCGATACCCGCCTCGTAGGCCCGAGTTGCTAAGGTTTCCAGGCCGCGCGAAGCGCCGTCGTCGATCTCATCACAATGCACGTCCATGAGGAGGTTGAATTCCTGCGCGAGTCCCACCGCGTAATTCAGCGAGCTCACCGAGTATTCGCGGGTGAATTCGTAATGCGGGATGGCGCCGATGGCGTCCACACCCAGCTCGGCGGCGGTGCGCAGTAGCTCGCGCCCGTGCGGATAGGATTCAATGCCCTCCTGCGGGAACGCCACCAGCTGCAAGGTCACGTGGTCGCGCAATTCCTCGCGCAATTCGAGTAGCGCGTGCAGCGCGGTGAGCTTGGGGTCATTGATATCCACGTGGGAGCGGATGTATTGGATCCCGAAACGCACCTGCTGGCGGATCGCCCGCATGGCCCGCTCCTTGACGTCCTCCACCGTGAGCTTTGCCTTGCGCTGCGACCAGATCTCGATGCCCTCGAAGAGGGTGCCCGATTCGTTGGGATGCGGATCTCCCTCGGTCATCGTGGTGTCCAGGTGGACGTGAGATTCCACGATGGGGGGCAGGGCCAGGCGCCCGCCGAAGTCGCGGACTTGCACGGCTGGCGCGTGACCCGGCTGCGCCGTCGTACCGGACACGGGGGCGGGGGCCGAAGCTGCGGATGTGATCGCGGTGATGATGCCGTCGGTCACGGTGATATCGGACAGGTGGTCAGCGTTTTCGATGCGCAGATTCCGGAAAATCTGGGTGCTCACGGATGCTCCTTTCGGTTGCGCGGGTGCAGTGCGGTGCGCGGGCGGTTACTTCATTGTGGCGACGACGCCGCGGCCAGCGAAATACACGGCCAGCGCGGCAACGATAGCGTTGAGCGAGGCAATCCCCACCGGGATGGTCCAGCCCACCAGGGCCCCGGCAGCCACCGCGATAACCGCAGGCCAGGCCACCGCGCGGGTCGCTGAAGTGTTCGAGGTATCCGCGGCGCAGATCCGACCGGTTTCCACCGCCTCCACAATGGCGTGGTAGGCGCGGCGGTTAGCGAAGTAGTCGGCCACCAGCACGGTGCCGATCGGGGGCAGGGTGGCGTTGAGGAAACTCAGCCAGCCCACGAAGTTGTCGTAGAGCCACAGCGCGCACAGGGTGCCGAGGATGCCGGCGATAATAACCAGCGGCTTCTTGGGGCGCTTCGTCATATTCGCGAAGCCCAGGCCGGTGGTGTAGAGGGCGTTGTTATTCGTGGTCCAAATATTGGCGCCCAGCACGATAAGGGCCGGGATAGCCAGCCCCTGAGCGATCATCACGTAGAAGATGTCGTCCTTGCCGGTGAAGGCACCGCCCACCGCGCCGAAGGAGAACATGAGGGTGTTGCCGAGGAGGAAGGCGATAACGGTGGTGATAACCGCGGATTTCGCGGAGCCGGCGAAGCGGGTGAAGTTCGGGGTGGCCGAGCCGCCCGAGATGAAGGATCCGACCACCAGGCCAACTCCCACCATCACCGGCATGCCGCTGGTGTTGGCGAAGATGCGTGTGAGGCCGCCGCCGTCCACCGTGGCGGTCACCATCGAGTAGGTGCCCAGCCCGGCGATGAGCGGCACGGAGATGAAGGAGACGATCTCGATGGCCTTGATGCCGTAGTAGGCGGAGGCGGTCATAAGGCCGCCGGCGATCAGCACGATCGGCCAGGGACTAATATTGAGGATTTCCGCGGTGGGGATGGCGAACATGGCCACCCCCACGCCGAACCAGCCCATCTGGGTGAAGGCGATGAGGAAGGAGGGAAGGAAGGAGCCGAAGCGGCCGAAGGAATGGCGGGCGAGTTCGTCCACGCCCATCCCGGTTTTCGCGCCCACGTAGGCCAGCGCCCCGGTGAAGGTGGCGAGGATGGCACCGCCGATGGAGACGGCGGCCACGAAGCCGCCCAGGTCTAGGCCGATGCCGAGCTTCGCTCCGACCGACATGGACGCGGAGAAGAAAGTGAAGCCGAGCATAACAAAGCCGACGGCCCAAAAGGAACGTCGGCTTGAAGTGGGAACAACTCCGAATGAGAAATCCTCGTCCGGCCGGTTGTTAACTCCTGCGGAATCAGGAACACCGGAAACGCCGGAACTGGCGGGAACGGTGAGATTCCCATCGATAGGGTGATCAATCGGGTAAGTGGCGGTCGTGGTTGTCGTTTCCGTCACGGACATAAGTGCGTGTGCCTCCGAATTTTCCTGAGCCTTCCTGATTTTGGCTCAAATTGCCAATAGCATATTCCTCTCCCGCGCCGGAGGGAAATTTTTTCGGCGTGAAACGGCTCTCAGTAGCGTGGCTGGCATTTAAAGGTACGACGACGGCGGGGGTGGTACATCGCGGTGCGATGTACCACCCCCGTGGGTAAGGCGCAGGGCTCGTTAGCGCTCAGCGCGGAGCCGGCGCCACGCCAGGATTCCGAGGCCCGCTAGCAGTGCTGTGCCCGCCAGGGCTACCCCGGAACGGGCGTCGCTGCCGGTGCGCACAATCCGCGGCGGATTGGCCGGCGGAGTTACCGGAGGTGTGTTCGGCGGAGTCGTAGCCGGAGGTGTGCTGGCCGGCGGAGTCACCGGAGGTGTACTCGGTGGCGTCGTTGGGGGAGCCGGCGGCGTTGTTGGCGGAGCGGGTGGCTCCGTGGTGGGCGGCGCCGGGGGAGTGGTCGGCGGCGTCGGAGGCTCCGTAGTCGGAGGTGGAGGTGTATGGGTATTAGTAATCACGTACCCGCTGGCCGCATCACCGCTGATTACGGTGGTGTAGCCGGGAACCGGCACCTCGCGCACCGAGTACACCGCCTTGCGGCCCTCGCGATAGACCGGGAGATCAGTGAAGGTCCCGGTCCAACCATTCGCGGCGCTCAGCTCAATGCTCTGGCCCACCGGCTGGCCGACATCAAGGAGTTCGACCGTGACCTTATCGGGGCGCAGGCCGGCAGGCGCGGCGTCGTCGTTCCATTTCTTAGCCACCGAAACTTCGGTGGACATCGTGTTGGTGAGCGCCACCGTGTACAGCTTCGCGCCGTCATCCGCCGTGGTGGCGGTGGTGCGCAGCGTGTACGGGGAATTTTCGGCGCCGTGTTCGCGGAATTCGATGGGGAGCTGCTTGCCGGTCGCCGCGTCGATAAGCGTGGCCGGATTCGGGAAGTTGGGGATATCGGCCGTCCACTGCTGCGCGGCGGTGAGCGTGACCTCCTGGAGTTTATGCCCGCCTACCAGCACGTCTAGTGTGATGGACTCGGGGCGGGTGGCGGCGTCGTCGCCCTCCCATGCCTTCGTGACACGCAGCTTCCAGATGTCATCCTCACCGAAAATCAGCTCGCCGTTATTGGTGATGCCGCCGCCGCTAATACCTACATTGGTGGCATTGTTATTTTCGATAATGACGCTTGCCAATACTCCCGCCAGGGACTTCGCTTCCGCGCTAGGAACCGACTTGAAGGCTTTATTATCAGTAATCGGTTGGCCGAAGGGGATCGCGGTATTCTGCCCGCCTTCCTGGTAGCGCGGCAGCTGCTTCTCCGCTGGCCAATTAGCGTGAATGCCGTAGGCGGAGCCGTCCTGGAACCAGGCGCGCGGCGAGCCACCCAGCATCCGCTCGGTCACGGTAACAGGCTGGCCAGCCACGGGCGTTGGGTTATCGAATTCGTGCTTGGCAACACTGAAGAAGTCATCGCCAGCGCCCTTGTACTGCTTGTCCTTGCCCGCATCGGGTGCGGAATTATCGAAAATAGCCACGCCCCGGGTGATATGCATGGTGGTGGTGCCGGTGGGGCAGTTCCACAACCCGCCGCCCTGAGCGCCGGGCGGGCGGTTTCCGGCTCCAACCAAGCGCATATCCTTGATGTGGTTATTGCGAATAACGGTGTTGTGCATCGTGAGGTGTGCCTTGGTGTCATTGTAAATGGCACCGCCGCCCCAGAATCCCGTGGCGGTATTGCCGCGCATAATTGCCGCGTTGATGACGGCACGGGTAGTGCCTCCGAAGGAGATACCTCCACCGGATTTCAGCGCGGTGTTCTCGGTAACGGTTAGTCCGGAGATCGAGGCGGTGGCGTTCAGGATATTGAGGCCGCCACCGAAACCGTTAGCGGTGTTACCGGAGACGGTGCCGCCAGTGAACGTTGCCTTGCCACCGTCGATAAGAATACCGCCGCCAAAGCCCTTGTATTCGCCATTGGAGTTTCCGTTGATTTCCCCACCGTTCATAGTGAAGGTGGATTGCATGAGGGCGAGCGCTCCACCGTATTCAGTGGTATTACCGCTGAGCGTGCCGCCACTCAGTTCCACCGTGGAGCCTTTGGTGAAGACCGCCCCGCCAAAGCCGTTGGAACTTGGGTTGCTGACTGTGTTCTTGCTCAGAGTGCCCCCGCTGATCGTGAGTTTCGCGGGCTGCTTCGCGCTGCCCCACACCCCAATGGCGCCACCGCGAAGCAAGCCGGAATTCTGGCTGATTGTGCCGCCGCTGATGGTGACAGACCCGCCGTAAGCGGTAATCGGTGCATACTTTTCCGCGGCAACGCCGTTCGGCCCGAGCGTACCACCCTGGGGCGCGCTGGAATTCCGCGAGAAATCAGCGGTGCCGCTGAAATTCAGTTCCCCGCCCTTCACGAAGACCACCGGGCCGGTGAGGGCCGTATCGTGAATCGACCCTGCGTTCACCTCAAGCGTGCCCTCTACCACGAATTGGGTGCGGGTGAATGAAGGGCCGGCCAGTGTGAGGGTGCCGCCTTTCTCCACCTGCACGGCCGGTAGATCCGCCCCGGTCACCTCGCCGCTCCCGGTGAGGGTGAGGTGGGTGCCGACCGGAACTCGTAGCACGGGTGCATCCGCGGCAACTGTCAACTTATTGGAAACGGTGGCACTTACCGCACCCGCTTGGGAACCTGTGGTGACCAGCTCCGCCCACGTGGATGGAGTGGCCGATCCAGGTTCCCCAAGTGCGGCAGGAAGCGGTGCAATCACCGCTAATAAGCCGATAATAAGGGCGCTCAGGGCGCCGGAGAATTTTCTGACCACAGCTGCCTCCTTCGGAGTGGTCATAAAAAACGCCGCCAGTCGCGTTCTAAATAAAAACTATACATATCTCAGAATACTCTTCCGCTTGGTGCGGTGCGGGTGCGGTGCGGGTGATGTGGTGTGTTTCGCGGCAGGTCCCACAAGGGGCTGCGAAAATGCCCCGTTGTGCTTGCCGGTGCGCTCGGCACCGCGTTCGCCATCGCGCTCATAGGTCAGATCGTCCTATTGACGCACGCTCAGATCGCGCTACAGTTAATCCCCGAAAGTTTAAGTTAGGGTGCCCTAATCTCAGGGCGCGTTGTTCTTCACTACTTCGTTCAGGAGTGACTCACCGTGAAAACCAAAGACTTTATTAATATTGGCGTTTTTACCGCCATCTATTTCGTTGTTCTTTTCGGCTTTGGGATGCTGGGCGTGATCAACCCGGCGATGATGTTCGTGGGCTACGCGCTCGGGATTATCGCCAACGGCGTCGTCGTTTTCCTCTTCAAAGCACGCGCCCCGAAATTCGGCACCCTGGGGCTGATGGCGCTGCTCGTAGGCGCGCTCATGGTGCTCACCGGCCATCCCTGGGTAACCGTGCTGCTCACCTTCGGCCTGGGGATGCTGGGCGATTACCTCTTCACGCGTGGTAAGCGGTACCTCAAGATCCTCGGCTACGCACTGATGTCGCTGTGGTACGTCGCCCCGTGGTTCCCGGTGCTCACCGACGCGGAAGGCTACTACCAGTACATCGCCGGCTCCATGGGCACCGAATACGCGGACGGCCTACGCTGGTTCCTTTCCCCAGGGATGATTGCCACGTGGGGCGTGGCTGTGTTCGTGCTCGGAATTATCGGCGGTTTCTTCGGCGATTCGGTGCTGCGCCGCCATTTCCGCACGTCCGGCGTCGCGCGCTAACGCTGCGAGGTTCCGGTGGATTCCACAGTTTTTAACGACGACGCCGCGGGCCCGCGCGCTCGCGGCCCGCTCGCTTCCGCTACCGGCGTTTCCGCACTGCCCGGCACCGGGGTGCCCGCGGTTCTCGATGCCGGCGCGATTCTGAGTCTGGATCGGCGCCGGCGCTGGCGGCCAGACCCGCGCACTGTTCTCCTCCTCGTACTGGTAGGCAATGCGCTGGTCATGACGCGCGGCAGTTTCTTGCTCGCCGTCATCGTGGTGATGGTTGCCGCGCTCGCGCTTATCAGCAATGGCCGGGTGAAACTGGCCCTGGGCGTCCTCGTGGTGGAATCTTTCTGGATCTTCCTTATTTTCCTCCCGAGTTTGATCGGGCCGTCCGCCCCGGGCGCATTTTTCGTGGCCCTGGGCTTCTGGATGTTCAAGCTGTGCGCGGCGGCGGCCCTGGCCGGCTATGCTCTCACGGTTCTGGTGCCCGGCGAGCTAGTGGCCGCGCTGCGCGCTCTCCATATCCCGGTGGCGGTCACCGCTCCGGTCACGGTGCTGCTGCGTTTCCTACCTATCGTGGTTTCCGAATACCGAGCGGTGCGCGAGGCGATGGCACTGCGCGGCCTGGCTATGGGCTGGAGTGCCCTGTTCCACCCGCTGCGCTACCTGGAATTTATCCTGGTCCCGCTCCTTTCCTCCTGCGCCCGCATTGCCGACGATATGACCGCCGCGGGAACTCTGCGCGGCCTCGGATCGCGCACGCGCCCCACCTCGCTGCATCGCCTGCGGTTCTCCTGGGTGGATGCGCTGTGGCTGGCGGTGATCGCGGCTCTCATCGTGGCGCGCTACTACCTCGTCAATATCAGCTTCACCCCGGGAGGAGTGCGATGAGCGTGCCTGAAAAACCGGCCCCCGAAACCGCGGCCGCCGCCACCTACCTGCGCGGTGTTACTTTCACCTACCAGAGCGATCCCGAACTTCCCGCCGCTGACTGCGGGGTGTGCGATATTGACCTCGACTTTCCGGAAGGCTCCTGCACCCTTATTACCGGGCCATCGGGTTCGGGGAAATCCACGATTCTCAAACTCCTCAACGGCCTTATCCCGGAGCTTTACCCCGGCGAGTTGCACGGCACGGTGCGCCTGGCCGGGCATGACACCACCGCCACCCCGATTCAGGAACTCGGGCGCGCGGCCGGCACCGTTTTCCAAAACCCGCGCGCGCAATTCTTCACCGCGAAAGTGTTGGAAGAGCTTGCCTTCGCCGGTGAAAATGCCGGTGACGCCCCGAATCTTATCGCGGAACGCATCGCCCAGGCTGCCACCACCTGGAATATCGAGCGTTTTCTCCCGCGGCGTCTCGCCGCGCTGTCCGGCGGTGAATTGCAATTGGTGGCGAGTGCTGCCGCGCTGGTAGGCCCGCATCGTATCCTCCTTTTCGACGAACCAACCTCCAATCTCAGCCCCGAGATGGTCGGCCAGTTCGCCCGGGTCGTCCGCGCACTCAAGAGCCGCGGGTGGACCACAATCATCGCTGAACATCGCCTGTATCCGCTGCGCGGCGTGGCTGATCGCGTCGTCGTCATGCACGGCGGGCGCATCACCGGGCGTTACCCGGCCGCGGATTTCTTCGCGATGGAAGAAACGGAACGGATTGGCTTGGGCCTGCGGACCTTGCGGGTCCCCGAATGCGCGGCGCGCGTGCCCGCCACCGGGAAGAAGGGCGACGACGCCGGCGCGGCTGCCGGCGCGCCTAGCACCCCGGGCGTGGTAGCCGAGGCGGTGCGCTTTGCTTACGGCCCCCACGAGGTGCTTAATCTGGAGCGGGTGGAGATTCCGGCTGGGCAGGTCACTGCGCTAACGGGGCCTAACGGGGCCGGGAAAACTACCCTGGCGCGGGTGCTCATCGGCCTGGCCCATCCGGAATCGGGCGCGCGAATTTCTTTCGGCGGGAAAGTATGCCGGGGGCGTGAGCGGCTCCGCCATTCCAGTTTGGTGATGCAGGATGTGACCCGCCAGCTTTTCGCGGAAACCGTGCGCGGGGAAGTGGCGCTGGGGAATTCTGGGGTGAGTGAAGAACGCATCGAGCAGGTCTTGGCCGACCTCGGATTAGGCGAGGTGGTGGATCGGCATCCGGCGACGTTATCGGGCGGCCAGAAGCAGCGCCTCGTCGTCGCCAATGCTACGGTCGCCCATGCCGACTTTTATGTCTTTGACGAACCGACATCCGGGGTGGATTATCGGCACCTCCGCTCCATCTCCACTCACATCCGCGCGCTTGCAGCGCGCGGAGCCACGGTGCTGGTGATCAGCCACGATCCGGAGTTCATTAACGAAGTGGCCGATAACGAGCTGCATCTTGAACCGCGCGATCCGGAAAGTGGAACGCAGCGCGCGGAGCTATTCGGCCTGCTAAAGTGACGGGTATGGATACGGGTTGTGCAAAGCTTGCGGCGCTGGGCGCCGGCTGGCGTCGATGGCGCGCCTAATTTTTCTTCCCCGCACGTTAGCGCACCGTGCCTGACGTGACCCCAGAATTCACGACCACCCGCAGTGTTATCACAAAGGATAATTATGCAGTTTTACCCTGCCCTCGCTGAACTGAGCGCTCTCGGATCCGAGTACCGCGCGGCGCCCGTCGCCACCGAAATTCTTTCCGATTCCCTCACGCCCGTCACCGCCCTGAAGATCCTCAAAAACGTTTCCGATCACGTCTATATGCTCGAATCGGCAGGCCAGGATCAAACATGGGGGCGCTACACGTTCCTCGGCTATGACCCGAAACTCGAAATTACCTGCGTGGATGGGCAGGTGCGGATTAATGATCAACCAGCTGTGTATGATTCCCCGTCGGATGCGATCCGTGAGGTTCTCGCCCGCTACCGCAGCCCGAAAATCCCGGGGATGCCGCCTTTCGCCGGTGGACTCGTGGGATATTTTTCTTATGACTACGTGAAATATGCCGAACCGACCCTGCGGCTCGATGCCCCTAACGACGAGGGTTTTAATGATGTCGATCTCATGCTTTTCGACACCGTTATTGCGTTCGATAACTTCCGCCAAAAAATCATATTAATCAAAGTGGTGGGGCTCGATAACCTCGAGGAAGACTACCCGCGCGCTACTGAAGAATTACGTGACTTGGCCCAGCTGCTTCTGCACGGTGAGCCGGTGGCCGATACGTCCGGGCAGCTGACCGGGCCGATCACTCCCGTGCTTAACGAGGCGGAGTTTGTGGCGATGGTGGAACGCGCCAAGCACTATATTCACGAGGGTGATATTTTCCAGATCGTGCTCTCCAATTGTTTGCGCGCGGAATTCACCGGTTCCCTTATTGATACCTACCGGGTGCTGCGCACTATTAATCCTTCTCCGTATATGTTCTATTTCAGCGGGCACAATATTGAGGTGGCGGGGGCCTCCCCGGAAACCCTGGTGAAATTGGAGGACGGCACCCTCTTCACCTTCCCGCTGGCCGGTACCCGCCCGCGCGGGGCCACCCCCGCGGAGGATGCCCGCTTGGAAGAGGAATTGCTGGCGGATCCGAAAGAATTAGCCGAACACAATATGCTCGTGGATTTGGGGCGTAACGATATCGGGCGCCTGGCACAATTTGGCACTGTCAATGTGGATCGCTTCCATGACGTGGTGCGTTTCTCTCACGTGATGCATATTGGTTCCACGGTGAGCGGGAAAATCCGCCCGGAGTTCGATGCCCTCGACGCCGTCGCCTCAATTCTCCCGGCCGGCACCCTGAGCGGGGCACCGAAGATTCGCGCCTGCCAGCTCATTAACGACCTCGAAGGAAATAAACGCGGTATTTATGGCGGGGCCATCGGCTACCTCGATTTTTCCGGGAACCTCGATACCTGCATCGGTATCCGCATCGCCTACAAAATCGGGAACACGGTTTACGCGCGTAGCGGCGCGGGCATCGTCCAGGATTCCGTAGCTGCCACCGAATACCAAGAAACACTCAATAAGGCCGCGGCCGTTTTGGAAGCTTTGCACGACGCCGCCCAGCTGGAGGAATGCTAATGATCCTCATCATTGATAACTACGATTCATTCACCTACAACCTGGTGCAGCTGGTCGGAACTTTCCGCCCGGATGTCAAGGTGGTTCGCAACGACGCCCTGAGTGTGGCGGAGATTGACGCGCTGGCTCCGGACGGAATTATTATTTCCCCCGGCCCGGGTTTCCCCCGCGACGCCGGGGTATCCATGCCGCTGGTGGAACAGCTGGCCGGAAAATACCCCATCCTCGGGGTGTGCCTGGGGCACCAGGCTATATGTGAAGCCTTCGGAGCTACCGTGACCTACGCCGCGGAAGTGGTGCACGGCATCGCCCGGCCGGCGCGCATGGATACGTCCAGCACGCTTTTTGCGGGGTGCGAGGAGAAAGAAATGGTGGCCCGCTACCATTCCCTTGCCGTCAAGGACGATACCCTCGGTAATGACCTGGCCGTAACCGCGCGCTGTGTGGGGGACGGGGAAGTCATGGCGGTGGAGCACCGCCGCTTCCCGGTATTCGGGGTGCAATTCCATCCCGAATCGATCCTCACCCCCTGCGGGCGCACAATCATGGCGAATTTCCTCGCGCGGTGTCGGTAGCTGCGGCGTCGTACCCCGCCCGTTACTCGGAGCGTGCCACTCGATCTGCTAGGTAATTAGCTTGGTTTGTAAGAATCATCGTGCCGAGGAACATCCGAAAGAGGATTCGGGAAAGAAAGCCGCGCTGCCCGAAACTCTCTGTCAGGGTGACGAAGCAGCCTTCACCGGTAGCACTTGATGCTGCTTCCGGATCATTTTCTGCGAGCAGAGCGAAGCGGCGGGACTGTTGCTTGGGAGGTTTCTGCGTTCCGGAATATTCCCAGACGGTAGGCTGTCCTTCCGCGCCCGCGTAGCGGAGCACCCAGTCAGATCCATCGTGGGACACATCAGCAAAATTGGATGCGGCGAATTCCAGGGAAGCGGCGTATTCGCGTACTTTGCGGGCGCTGGTTGGCAGGTAGATCCGCAGCCGTTGTGTGCCGCTCACGCGGTGGGGCTGGGCTAGAGGTTCGGCTGCATCAAGCGCGGCAATGAGTTGCTCAAGGTTAATTCCAGCGCGTTCCACAATCTCGCGGCACGATGCTTCATCGCGAAGCAAGCGGACGGCCACCCCACAGTGATAATCATTGCCCGGGAATTTTCCACTGAGGAATTTCTGTAGGTCCGCGGGTGGGGCGAGCTCTGCGGCGTCGTCGAAAATCTCAGTTCGGGTGCGTTCACGTAACTGCACGGGCGGTAACCCAAATTCTTCGAGGCGCTGCGCGTGGAGCTGACTAGCGTGTTCACGCGCGGCGCGCAGGGTGAGGCCGGCACGGGCGCAGACGCGGCTGGCGCTGCCACCACTGGCGAGCAAGGCGAGGAAAGCATCAACGAGGGTGATTTCCTCACGCCAGGCACGGCGCGCTTCGAAAGCGGAGTTTTGGATGAGCTGCAGGGCAGCGGCGGCGGGGAGTTTCATGACGGGTTCCTTAGGTCGCGCGGCAGCCCCGCCGCGTATTTGCGACGGGCTGATTGTTTGGTTACCCCGAGGCAACGGCCAATATCGCTCCAGGACATGCCCGCGCGCACCGCTTCCTCGACGTAGTATTTCGTGATGCGATCAGCCTCCACCCGCATGGCGTGGGCCGCGCGCAGCTTTTCCGCTATCACGGCAGGATCGGCTGGGGAAACTGCTGCGGAATCACCCGCCTGCGGCCGTACGCTTTGCTGAGACTCAACCACCGCGGCGTCAGTATATGCTGACGCTAATGTGTGGGGCAAGGGACACTACGCCCGCGGTGCACAGGCCCCGGGCCGAGTGGAGCGGCAGGCGCGGAGTGCTGAAGCGCAGACGCCCAGGGAGCCGACTATCCAGGCTGCGGCGCCGATGAGGTTAAGTGTTTCGGGGCCGCTCGCGAGCCACAACGAAACGACGCCCGCGCAGAGCGCTACCGCGCATAGTGCGTAGGCGATACTGGCTCGGGTCCTGCCGGCGAGGGCGAAGGTGGAGCCGGTGCCCGCGGCGGCCAGCAGGAGTGTGGCCGCAACAAAAACCGCGGGCGTGGCGGTTCCGGGTGTGAAGTGCCAGGTGTCCGTCAGGTTGAGAGCTAGGGTGCCGAGGCATAGCGTGAGTAAAACGAAAGAACTTGCGAGCGATCCGTAGCGGGCTGCGGTGTGCATGGTAGCGAAAACTCCTCGTGAGATATTTTACTGATGCGGGTGCGGATGTGGCTGTGAATACAACGCTCCCCGGGAAAGGCTGAAATTTCAGCCGATCCCGGGGAGCGTTAGTTTTCGTTTCTACGTAATCACACGATCACGTTCGTGAAACTTTTTAGCGACGACGACGCCCAGCGACCAGGGCCCCACCGGCAGCCACCGCAGCGGCCGCGGCCAAGAGCCCAAGTGTCGCATCAGCACCGGTGTGCTGCAGCTTCTTGACCTTCTTGATCTTGGTGGGCTTGGAGGCATCCGGCTTGTTACCCTTATCGCCCTTATCAGCATTTCCGTTGTTGCCGTTATCGGCCGGGACGAGAAGCTTGACAGTCTTCTCGGCTGGGATTTGGGTTTCGGAGCCGTCGGGGAAGGTGACGGTTACGGTTCCGTCCTTACCGACAGTCACTTGGGTGTTGTCGGGGAGGTCGGGGTTGGCTTTCTTGACCTTGTCCTTGACCTGCTCCTGTTCCTCGGGCGTGAGGTTGTTGGGATCGACGACGCCGGTGATTTCGGGGTCGTTGATCTTGGTCTTCTCGTTGTCCTTGAGCTTGCGGACGGTCTTGTCGGCTGGGATTTGGGTTTCGGAGCCGTCGGGGAAGGTGACGGTTACGGTTCCGTCCTTACCGACAGTTACTTGGGTGTTGTCGGGGAGGTCGGGGTTGGCTTTCTTGACCTTGTCCTTGACCTGGTCCTGTTCCTCGGGCGTGAGGTTGTTCGGCTCGACGACGCCGGTTACCTCAGGATCCTTGAGAGTGATCTTCTCGTTGTTCTTGAGCTTGCGGACGGTCTTGTCGGGAGTGATCGTGGTCGTGGACTTGTCCGGGAAGGTCACGGTCACGGTTCCGTTTTCGGAAACGGTGATCGTGGTGCCCGTCGGAAGATCCGGGTTCTTCTTTTCGACGGCCTTCTTAACCTGTTCACGTTCGGGATCGGTGAGCTTGTTGACATCAACAACGCCGGTTACCTCGGGGTCGTTGATCTTGGTCTTCTCGTTGTCCTTGAGCTTGCGGACGGTCTTGTCGGCCGGGATTTGGGTTTCGGAGCCGTCGGGGAAGGTGACGGTTACGGTTCCGTCCTTGCCGACAGTCACTTCGGTGTTCTCCGGCAGATCCGGGTTGGCCTTCTTGACCTTATCCTTGACCTGGTCGCGTTCCGGATCGGTGAGCTTGTTCGGATCCACAACACCGGTTACCTCGGGGTCGTTGATCTTGGTCTTCTCGTTGTCCTTGAGCTTGCGGACGGTCTTGTCGGGAGTGATCGTGGTCGTGGACTTGTCCGGGAAGGTCACGGTCACGGTTCCGTTTTCGGAAACGGTGATCGTGGTGCCCGTCGGAAGATCCGGGTTCTTCTTTTCGACGGCCTTCTTAACCTGTTCACGTTCGGGATCGGTGAGCTTGTTGACATCAACAACGCCGGTTACCTCGGGGTCGTTGATCTTGGTCTTCTCGTTGTCCTTGAGCTTGCGGACGGTCTTGTCGGCCGGGATTTGGGTTTCGGAGCCGTCGGGGAAGGTGACGGTTACGGTTCCGTCCTTGCCGACAGTCACTTCGGTGTTCTCCGGCAGATCCGGGTTGGCCTTCTTGACCTTATCCTTGACCTGGTCGCGTTCCGGATCGGTGAG
>NZ_QDIE01000012.1 GCF_003957255.1 Actinotignum sanguinis | reverse complement strand
CAAACACGATCCAACCAAGGAAGGAACCGGTTAGTACGCCTAGTGATAAGCCCGTCGAGATTGATACCCATATCGATACCGAACACCCCTGGGAAGACGGTCTAAACATCCGTAAAGGCCAGATCGGGGGCTAACGACACGCCGTCATTAGACCCACTTTTTGTCTATTAACCCCATATTGATATGTATCTTTGCCCGAATTGTCAAGGTTTACCCGGGCAATACCTAATAAATATGTGAGCACTTTCACTTACCGATTTTCTACGGTATCGCCGTACCAAAACAAAAAGGCCCGGACATCCGGGCCCTTCCGCACGCGGGGAACTACTTCTTGTTCCGACGCTGGTGGCGAGTTTTACGCAGCAGCTTACGATGCTTTTTCTTCGACATACGCTTGCGGCGCTTCTTAATAACGGAACCCACAGGCACCTCCAAAACTAGATCGCGGGGAATCGCCCCGATGGAACATCACAGTATCTTACCGGCCCGCGCCCGCCTATGCGTAGCGCGTGAATCAGAACACGGTTAAATTCACAACCGCTCCGGACCGCCGCCGTTTCGGATAACGACGCCGCACCGGCTGCGCGCCGAACTATTCCCCCACCACGCGCTGTTGCGGGGCGCTGTTTCCGGACAGGAGCGCTTCGACGGCGCTGGCGGGTACCCGGTAGGAACTTCCCACCCGCACGGCCGGCAGATCGCCGGCGTGAACCATGCGATAGACGGTCATCTTCGAGACACGCGTCAATTCAGCCACTTCCGCGACGGTGTAAAACTGCGGAGACGAAGGCATCTGCATCTGGTTCATCCCATCATCCTGGAGTAATTTTTTGCCACATCGGCAACAGCTACAGCAAGGATATCCCATATTCTCAGCGTTCACAGCTTTTTAACCATGATCTTGACGGCAGGGGAATATACTACGGAACAGGTACGCGGCGCTTTTCTTGGCCGCAGCCGGTAGCTCGAGGACCCGGAGGACGCCCATGGCAGCACACCCTGAGGTGGCATCCGCACGCCTGAGCTGGCGTGATCGCCTGGCGGCTGCGGGTGGGCGCGTGGATCGAGTGGCGCGGGATCGGCCAGCTCGTTTGGCTCTATTGATCTTCGCGCTCATTATTTTGCTTCTCACCGCCGCGCTGTCTTTGCCCTTGGCTACCACCACGGGAAAGAGCGCTCCTTTTATTGATGCACTCTTTACCGCGACGTCCTCCGTATGTGTGACCGGTTTGGTGACGGTTGATACCGCCACGTATTGGTCGGTTTGGGGACAGCTTTTCATTTCTTTCGGGCTCATTGTGGGTGGCTTGGGCGTCATGACACTCGCCTCAATTCTGGGGCGGGCGGTTTCGAGGCATGTGGGACTCACCCAACGCATGCTCACCGCGGAGGAAAATCAATCGAGCCTGGGCGAAGTGGGTACGCTGCTGCGCGCGGTGATTATTGTGGCCTCGACGGCGCAGGCCATCTTATTCCTGGCCCTCCTCCCCTTCTTCTTGCGTAATGGCGAGGCCCTCCTTCACGCTCTCTCGCATTCCTATTTCATGGCAGTCTCCATCTTTAATAACGGCGGCTTCGTGATCATGCCCGAGGGCGTGAGCCCGTATGTGGGCCAGTGGGCGCTGACCATCCCGATTATTTTGGGGACTGTTGCCGGGGCCATTGGTTTCCCGGTGGTCTTGGATATGTGGCGTCATCGCGCCCGCCCGCGTAAATGGTCGGTAACCACGAAGATCACGCTCGTGACGTATATCAGCCTGGCGGTGCTCGGCGCGGTTTTCCTGGCGGTCCTGGAATGGAATAACCCGAATACCCTGGGTAATCTGGCGGTAGCCGATAAAATCAACGCCGCGCTCACGCTGTCGGTGGATGCGCGTTCCACGGGCTTGACCACAATCGATGCGGGGGCAATGGGTGAAACGTCGTGGATTCTCCTGGACTCCCTCATGTTTATCGGTGGCGGTTCAGCTTCTGCGGCAGGCGGCATTAAGGTAACGACTTTCGCGGTGCTTTTGCTGGCCATTCGCGCCGAGGCGCGGGGTGATCGCGATACGGAAGCTTTCGGTAAGCGTATCCCTGCCGAGGTGTTGCGCCTGGCTATCGCAGCGACCTTCGCCGGCGGGATCATGGTGGTGACCGGTTCGGTGGCACTGCTTCAGCTGACGAATTTCACCTTCTCCGAGATTCTGGTTGAGGTGATTTCAGCTTTCGCTACCTGCGGTTTAAGCACCGGGATCACCGGGGCACTGCCAGCTAGCGCGAAGTTCGTGCTGGTGCTCCTCATGTTCTTTGGGCGCACGGGCACGATGACGCTCGCTGCTGCATTGGCGCTGCGTTCACGACGCCGCACTATCCGGCTGCCCGAAGAGCGGCCGATTATCGGCTAAGCGGGCAGATGGCTCATCCGGGAGTTACCTACGCGGGCTTCGACGCTTGGTGCCGGCTGAGCCGCCGTCGTTCCTAAAAATACTGCGCAAAGAGGAGAGAAACAAAAGCACCGCAACCACGACGGCCGGGGCAATAGCATTCGGGGTTGCCGGCGGGAAAATACGGTTGAGGAGAGTCACTGTAAGAAAAGCGACCCCGCCGCCAATCGCAGCCACCACGAGCGCCTTGATAACGCCTACCGCAAGCGCGCGCCAATCCTTCATACCATCCCCTACCTACCCGGGCCGCTAACCGGCGACTGCCTTTATCCTAAGCCGTCCACCCCGCCCCTCACGAGTGTTCCCGTGACAAACCTTCATCTTTTACATCGAGATATTTCACGTACCACGAGATACTGTTCCATAATGACCTACCTTTCTTCGATATCGGTTGAATATGTTTGCGCAGGGTTGCTGCATGAATCCATGGTCGCACGGGCTTACGACAAGAATTTTGACGCGGAGCGTTAGACTACGAGCCAGAGATATTGTGACCGGAGAAAGGGCGGCTATGCCGGATACGCGCGATGAACAAGCCATCCTCGTGGTGGGGCTAGGGCGTTTTTCGACCGCTATCGCCACCACGCTCGATGATTTGGGGCGTGACGTGCTCGTCGTCGAAAAGAATCCCGATACCGCGCAGCGCTGGAGCCACCGCCTGCGGGTGGTGGAAGGTGACGCCACCAGCATGGAGGTGCTCGACCAGGTGGGCGCCGGGGATTTCACCGTGGCCGTGGTGGGCGTGGGGACTTCGCTGGAGGCCTCCGTGCTGGTGACCGCGAACCTGGTTGACCTGGGGATTCCGCAGATTTGGGCGAAAGCGGTTTCGCGTGCGCACGGGCGGATTTTGCAACGCATCGGCGCGCACCACGTTATTTATCCGGAGTACGACGCCGGAACGCGCGTGGCACATATGGTCTCAGGCCGAATGCTCGACTATATCGAGATGGAGGACGGCTTCTCCATCGTGAAAATGCGGCCGCCGCGGGAAATTCGCGGCTTCACCATCGCAAAATCGCGTATTCGCGAGCGTTTCGGGGTGCGGATTATCGGGGTGAAAGCCCCGAACCAGCCCTTCGAGTACGCCACCGAGGACACCCTCATCGGAGCCGATGACACGATTATTGTGTCCGGCGATACCGAGTTGCTGGAGGAGTTCGCCAACAGGCAGGGCTGGATTCCGGCGGTGGGTTCAGTTCGGTAGCGATTTTTATGTCGGAGGCCCCCTCTAGGATGGAGGCATGGCAAAACAACCGGCAACCGTGTACGAATGCAGCGAGTGTGGGTGGTCCACCGGCAAATGGATGGGCCGCTGCGCGCGGTGCGGCTCGTGGGGCACGCTTGAGCAGCAGAGTCCGGCCGCGCCCTCAGCAGCTCCGGCCGCGTTAGCCCCTACCTCACCGGCGCAACCTATTACCTCCGTGCCGGCTACCGCCGCGCAAAAAATCCCTACCGGGGTATCTGAATTGGATCGGGTACTCGGGGGTGGTTTAGTTCCCGGGGCAGTGGTATTGCTCGCCGGGGAACCGGGAGTGGGGAAATCTACCTTGCTTTTGGATGTGGCGGCGAAGGCCGCGCGCGCTGCGGCGGGCGCGGGGCGGGCACCGGTTCTCTACATCTCCGGGGAGGAATCCGCATCCCAAGTACGCCTGCGCGGGGAACGCATCGGGGCGATGGATGAACATCTGCTTCTTGCCTCGGAAAGTGATATCGGGCGAGCTCTGGGGCATATTGAGAATGCCCGGCCTTCCCTGCTTATCGTGGACTCGGTGCAAACCTTGGCCGATGCGGAGGTAGCTGGAACGGCCGGTGGCCCGGCGCAGGTGCGGGCCGTCACCGCGGCGCTCGTGAGCGTAGCCAAAACGCACGGTCTACCGGTGGTGTTGGTCGGGCACGTCACGAAAGATGGCTCCATTGCCGGGCCTCGCGTTCTGGAACATCTGGTTGATGTGGTGTGCCAGTTTGAAGGGGATAAACACTCGCGGCTGCGCCTGGTGCGCGCGGTGAAGAACCGCTACGGCGCTACCGATGAAGTGGGGTGTTTTGAACTCACCGAAAACGGAATTGTGGGGCTTCCCGATCCGTCCGGATTGTTCCTCTCCGCCCGTGATCACACGGTGCCCGGCACCTGCGTATCCATGACTCTCGAAGGGCGGCGGCCCATGCCGGTGGAAGTACAGGGGCTGGTGGTACCTGCTTCCGGGCGGCCGCAGCGCACCAATTCCGGGGTGCTCTCCGCACGGGTGGCTATGATGGTCGCGGTACTCCAGTCACGCCTGGGCTTGAGTTTGGATCAGAAAGATATTTTTGTGTCCACGGTGGGTGGGGCGCAGGCCAGTGAACCGGCCGCGGATGCCGCTATTGCCTTGGCGCTGGCCTCGGCCTACGTGGATCTGCCACTCGCCCCCGGAGTGATCGCCATCGGGGAAGTTGCTCTAACCGGGGAGCTCCGCCCGGTTACCGGGCTCCCCCAACGCCTCAACGAAGCTGCCCGGCTCGGTTTCACCCTCGCGATTGTTCCCGAACGCACCGATAGCTCGAAACTACCCGAGGGGATTCGGGTGCAGCGCTGCGCGGATATACGCCAGGCCCTGGAATCGGTGCTCCCCACCGAATAGGAGGTAGCCACCGCACATAGGCAGTAGAGCAACCGGCAGGATCTGGCTAGCTAGCTAGTTTGCAGCTTCAGAATCACCCTCCGGGGCAGGTGCCTCGGCGCCTTCTCCGTTACCAGTTTCCGGAGCGGGTGCCGTTCCTTGAGGAGCACCTTCCGCGCCTTCCGCACCGTTCACAGCGGTATTCGCCTCCGCGCTGGGAGCCGGGCTGGCGTCCGTGCTCGCTTCAGAACCGGCCTCATCATTCGGACGAGCGGGTTGCGCCCCGCCCCCGGTCATCAGCTCAAAAACCGCGGTCGCGGGAGAAGCTGCGCCGTCGGCAAAAATAGCTTCCGCCTTGTACGTGCCCGGCGTAGATAGCGAACCCGAGCTACCGCACCCGGCGCCCTCGTTCCCACCCGGCCACGTCACCGTGGTCACGGCATCCATCCCACGATCCAGCAGCAAACGCCGGTGTTCCTCCCCGGCCCGGCAGGCCGCGGTATTCGCCACCTGATGCCCGCCGGAAGTAATCGACACA
Organism: Actinotignum sanguinis; assembly: GCF_003957255.1. Classification (GTDB taxonomy): domain Bacteria; phylum Actinomycetota; class Actinomycetes; order Actinomycetales; family Actinomycetaceae; genus Actinotignum; species Actinotignum sanguinis. Next base: position 51,235 of record NZ_QDIE01000012.1, on the reverse strand, counting down.
TTAAGGTTGCCCCACCCGGCATCCACATAACACGGATTCGTGGTCGACTTATTCGTCAGCTCCACGGAGAAAGACACCGGCGCTCCCGCGCCGCGTTCATTATTCGTCACCCGCATCCGCAGCATATCCGGAGTGCAGGCCACCGGCTCATAAAAAGCCGTCGGAACCGCAGCCTGGGCTTCCGCATGTTCCTGAGAGCGCGAAGCCGCGAACCTAAACGTCACAACCGCACCAATAACCACCGCGAGCGCAGCGAAAATCCACAACCAATGCTTCGGCTCCAAACGGGCGAGAATCGTAGCCTTTTCCCGGACCTGCCTCTGCTGCCGCGGGCCGGCCGGCAACGCACGGCGCCGCCGGGTAGGGGCCGGGCGTTGCCGGCTAGTGCGCTGCCCGGCACGCGCCTGCCCAGCGCGTTCCCGGGGCGCGCGTTCCCGGGAAGTACGTTCCCGCGCACGACGCTCCCGAATTTCCCGCTCTTGACCCGCTCGTGCTTGGCCCGCCCGCTCCCGGTTGACGCGCTCCCGGTTTACGTGATCCCGGGGGTTTCGCCGCTGCCGGCTTGCACCCTGCTGAGCTGGCCTTTGTTGCCCTTCGCGCTTCTGATCACCGCGCGACTGCCCGGTGCGTGCTTCGCCAGCGCGCTGCCGAGCTGCCGGCATGCCCGCCCGATTGCTGCGCTGCCCGCGCTCCGATGCTGCCGAAGGGGCTGCGCGACGCTCCGAGCCGCGCTCTTTTCCGCGAACCGGGCGCTCGCGCTGATTCTCCCCGCGCTTCATGCGCGCGGCTCGCCCAGCCTGATCCTCCCGCTGCTCGCGGCCACGCCGCGGCGCAGCACCCGTAGGCCGCTTGTGCGCGCGGCGCTCTCCGCCCGTTTCTTTCACGGATCCACGGTACCAAAACGTGCATATTCCCCGCGTTTCCGGCACACTACAGATAATGCTCAAGAATCTTTTATCGTGGTACGACGGCGCAGCGCGGCCACTACCGTGGCGCGCGCCCGGCACCTCGCCGTGGGCGATTCTCGTATGCGAAGTGATGAGCCAACAAACCCCCGTCGCCCGGGTGGCACCCGCCTGGCGGGCCTGGCTGGAACGCTGGCCCACCCCGGCCGACCTCGCCGCGGCCGCGCCCGCCGATGTGCTCATTATGTGGGGGCGCCTCGGTTACCCACGCCGCGCCCTGCGCCTGCGCGAATGCGCCATCGCCCTGGTGGAACGGCACGGCGGCCAGGTCCCGCGCACCCGCGAGGACCTCCTTGCCCTCCCCGGCATCGGTCCCTATACGGCCGACGCCCTCCTCGCCTTCGCCTTTCAGCGACGCTCAGTTGTGCTCGATACGAATATCCGCCGGGTGCTCGCGCGGGTGTACGACGGCGTCGCTCTGCCGCCCGCCCATCAAACAGTCCGGGAACGCACCCGGGCCGATGCGCTTGTTCCCTCGGATGGTCCGGGCGCGGCACGCTGGAACGCGGCTCTGATGGAGCTGGGTGCCCTGGTGTGCACGGCACGCGAACCAGCTTGCGCAATATGCCCGCTGCGCGCGGAATGCCGCTGGCTAGCGGCTGGGAAACCACAGAATGCCGCCCCGCGCACCACCCAGAAATTCACCGGAACCCAGCGGGAAGCACGCGGAAAAATCATGGCGGTTTTGCGTGAACACCGTGGTGGATATACTCGCCCGGACTTGCTTCGGGCTAGCCACCTGAGTGAAAAGCGATTCGTTCCCGCCCTTGCCTCGCTCATCGAGGACGGCCTCGCCCAGGAAGTTGCTGGCCGCTACCACCTACCGATTGCTGCGGGTGCGAGCGCCGGAGCAGTCCAGAACGTCAGCTAGAAACGCTGCGGTATGAGCGATGATGCGCTCAGCTTCGGGCAGTAACCGCACCCGCTGGAGAAAAGCATGCATCACCCCGGGCACAACCTCCACGTGCGTGCGCACGGCGCGTGCCTCGAGATGCGCGGCGAGAGCCCGGGTATCGGCCACGAGCGGATCACACTCCCCGACCGCGAGGAAAACGGGAGGGCAACCGCGCAGCTCGGTGCGTAGCAGCGCGATATCCGGGGCCGCGGCCCGCTCGGTGGGAGAAGAAAAGTAGAGGGAATCATAGTAGGCGCGGTCAGCGGGACTCATACCATCGGCGCCGCCTGTGCCATCGGCGTCACTCGCGCTATCGGGCGCCACGGCAGTGGCGGGCAAACCGTATTCACCGTAGTACAAAACGAGCGCGACTATCCGCTTAGCAGCCAGCCTCCGGGCTGCGCGCTGGCACACATCCGCACCGGCCCCATCCTCGCCAGCCCGCCGCGCTAGCCGCCACCAGGTTCCCAGGCTCAAGGTTGCCCCGCACGAATCCCCCGCCAGCACGATGGGATACCCGGGGTATCGCCGGGCCAGCTCCACAACCGCATCCTCACATTCCTCAGATATGCGCGGATAGCGCGCGCGGGGCGCCAGCGTGTAGTCCACGCTGACCACCACGCATCCGGTAGCCGCAGCAAGTTCGCGGGTGAGGCGGTCATGGGTGGCCGGACTGCCCACACAGTAACTCCCGCCGTGCAGATACACGATGATAGGCCGGGTGGCACCCGCCGGGAGCTGCGTCGTCGTACCTGATCCCGCGGGTGAAAGTGACCGGCATCCGGGCCGATAAAAGCGCACCGGGATCGCGCCGTGCCGGGTAGAAAGCTGCTCCGCGTGCCAGGCCACTTCCGGGCCGCCTTCATTCCACCAGCGGTGCTCGGCTTCGTAGCGTGCCTGCATCGCGGCGGGTTCTCCGTGCCCGCAATGCGGCAGAGCCAGCCGCGCATCTTGCGCCAGGGCCGCGCGCATCGCGGCGGATAATCTCACGTCCGGGCTAGCCATAAGGTCATCATAAAGGCAGCTCCCGCCCCGGTACGATAAAGGAATGCCTTGTAGCCCCGCGCTGCTCGCCGTGCCGAGCCCGCTTTCCGCCCTCTTCCCCACTTCCACGCTCCTCACCGGCGCTACCTTCACGCCCGCGCCCGATGCGGTCGGCGGCCAACTGTGGCTTTCCGCCCTTCTGGCGGCGCTTCCGCTCCTGGTGTTCTTCGTGCTCCTGGGAGTATTTTCCGTCGCCACCCACTGGTGCTCCCTTATTTCCCTCGGTCTGGCCCTGGTCATCGCCGTGACCGGTTTCGGGATGCCAGCTGAGCTAGCGGGGCTCTCCGCACTCCAAGGAGCGGCATTCGGACTCTTCCCCATTTGCTACATCGTCATCATGGCGGTGTGGCTGTATAACCTCACCGAAAGTTCAGGGCGCAGCAAAGACGTCCAGGCCGTTTTCGCAGCGCTGGGCCGCGGTGATATGCGAGTGCAAACTATCCTCATCGGCTTCATTTTCTGCGGCCTCATTGAAGGGCTGGCCGGTTTTGGCGCGCCGGTAGCCATCAGCTGCGCCATGCTACTTGCCATCGGCTTGCCCCCGGTCAAGGCCGCGCTGGCCACCATGGTAGGCAACGGCATTAACGTGGCCCTGGGCGCGATGGGTATCCCCCTCACCACCGTGGCCCGCATGGGCGGGGTGGCCGATCCCATGGACGTAGCCGCGGTGGCCGGGCGCATTATCCCCGTGGTAGCCGTGGGCGTTCCCCTCCTCCTCGTCTTTATCGTGGATGGCAAACGCGGGGTAAAAGACACCTGGCCGGTGGCCCTCACCGCCGGAATCGGCATGGTGGCCGGGCACGTGATCGCCTCGAATTTCATTTCTCACGAACTTATCGCGGTAATCGCCTCCCTCCTCTCCTTCGCGCTCACGGCAGTGCTGCTCACGCGCTGGCACCCGGCCCACACCCCGGCCGAATTCGCCAGTGCCCCCGCCCGCGAGAAGATTTCCGCGAGCCGGGTATTTTTGGGATTGCTTCCCTACCTGCTGGTTGTGGTGGTCCTCGCGGTCACGAAGTTGTGGCGGGTCACCGTGCCCGGCCCGACCGGCCCGCGCCGCATCGAATTCCTGGCCCAAACCGATATCAGCTTCGGTTGGCCCGGCCTGCACGGGCACCTGGTGGACCAGGCCGGTAACGCTCTGAGCACCACCACCTTTACGTTCAACTGGCTCTCCTCCCCGGGGACGATGCTTTTCCTCACCGGAGTGGTGGTCACTGCCGTGTACGCACGCTGCTCCTCCGGCGGGCGTTACCCCTATTCTTTCCGCACCGGCTTGGCTACCCTGGGCGCCACCGTGGCGAACCTGGCCGTCACCGTGGGAACGATTGCCACCATTATGGCCCTCGCCTACGTCATGAATTTCTCCGGTCAGACCCAGGCCATCGGCGCTTTCATGGCCCTGGCCGGCACCGCTTTCGCGGCGCTCTCCGCGTTCCTGGGCTGGATCGGCACCGCGGTGACCGGCTCGGCCACCTCCTCGGCCGCGCTCTTCGGGAACCTGCAAGCCACCGCCGCGGCCGGGGCCGGCATCGACCCGCATCTCCTCCTGGCCGCAAACCAACTCGGGGGCGGGCTCGGGAAAATCGTGAGCCCGCAAAACCTCGCGATTGCGGCTACCGCGGTGCGCGCCCCGGGTAGCGAACCCGAGCTTCTGCGCCGCGGCGCTGCGTATTCCCTCGGGTTACTCGCCCTCCTCACACTCGTCGTTGTGCTGGCGGCGAGCGGGGTGCTCGGCTTCATTACCGCGTAGCGGGCGCGCTACTGTGTGCGGCTAACTAGACCCGGCGCACTACCCGTGTGCGGCTAGCCAGCCTCGGCGCGCTCGCCTACGCTGGAGACCATGGCTTTTGAACAAATTACCGACGTGGTCGCTTTCCACGCCGAAGGCCCGGTGTGGTCGAGTTCCTGGGGCGGGCTGCGTTTCGTGGATATGCTCGCCGGCGATCTGCTTACCCTGCGTAGCGATGGCGGGGTGGATCGCCTGGCCACCGGCTCGAAAATCGCAGCATTTGTGCGCCCGCGCACCGGCGGAGGTTACGTCGTCGCCACCGAACGCGGCCTGGCCTTAGCCGATACCGCCACGGCCGCCCCGCGCGAAGCCACCACCCTGTGGAACAGCCCGGCTTACCGCATGAACGAAGGCACCGCGGACCCGTGGGGCTACCTCTACGCCGGCTCCATGCCGTATACGCGCGATGCCACCACCCGCGGTACCGCGCGTCTCTACCGCATCTCCCCTGCCCTCGAGGTCAGCGTGGTGCTGGATTCGGTCACCACCTCGAACGGCATCGGCTTTTCGCCAGACCGCACCCGCGCCTACTACATCGACACCTCCACGCGCGCCATTTCTGTTTTTGAGGTCGACGACGCAGGCAACCTCCACCACCGCAGCGACTTCCACCGCGTGGAAGGCGCGAGCCCGGACGGGCTGACCGTGGATAGCGAAGGAAATGTGTGGGTAGCCCTCAACCGGGCTGGAATCATCCGGGTACTTGATCCGAGCGGACAGACCGTGCAGGAATACCAACTCCCGGTCACCGGGACCACCGCGGTAACCCTGGGCGGGAAGGACGGCAAGGATGTTTTCGTGACCGTCTCGCGCGAAAATGATGATTCGCGGGGCGCGGGAGCACTGTGGTGGATGGACGGACCGGTAGCCGGCCAGCCTACCTTGCCTTTTGCTGGCTAACGCCGCCGGTACCCGAAAGCGCCGCGCCCGCCTCCACGCCGAGCCGGGCCTGGCGCGCCCGTTGCAAAGCGCGTAGCGCCTCCCAGGCGCTCTCCTGCCCGAGCAAAACCGCGTCAATCAGCTGATGTTGAGACTGAGCCACTGCGGGATCTTCAACCGCGGGATGGCTGGTATGAGCGCGCCCGGTAGCGGTGCCGCGCACCCCGGTATTCGTAGAAGCGGCATCAGCGCAGCTAGCCGCATACAAAATAGTGTGGAACGTGAGCGGGCGGTGGAGTATTTCCAGGCGTTTGGAACCGGACACTTCTACCAGGGTGTGCAGCACCCGACTGGGTTGCTCCCCGCGGGCCGCGCGCAGCGGGCGCAGATCCGGGTGGCCGGCCATAATCCGCGCCAGGGCCAGGGATTCACTGATATCCAAGAGCGCCACAATCTCCGGAATTTCGGAGCTGCGCACGGTCACGACCCGCGGGTGTTTCCGCGCTTCGCGCTCCACTAATCCATCCGCGATAAGCGATTCCACCGCGATGCGGGCGGTGGAACGCGCCACCGAATACTCCTCCGCAATCGCGGCTTCGGCCAGGCGCTCCCCCGGCGCTATATTTCCGGAAAGGATGCGTTCGCGCAGGTGGTCAGCCAGATCATCGGCAAGCCGGCGAGCCATAAGCGCTCCTTTCCATCGCGCGGGATAACAAGCGGGGCGAGTACCCGCTCTCGCCTTATCCTAGGTAAACTGACTGTCAGTTTCCAATGTGATTTTACGCCATCGCGTGCGCCGGCTGGCGGCGGGTGGGCAAGGTTGCCCGCGCGAATGCTCAGTTTCCACGCGCCCACGCGCCGCATACACCAAAAGGAGGGATTATGGCCGCCACGCGGTTCCCGCCGGGCCCCACCCCGGCCCCGGATTACTACCGCTGGCGCGCCCACGTTTTCCTCGTCGTGTATATCGGCTATGTGTTTGCCTACACCACCCGCAATAACCTCAAAGTGGTCTCCGCCCGTTTCGTCACGGAGGAGGGATGGTCGCTCTACCAGGTCGGCTTTGTGCTCAGCGCTTTCACCCTCGCGTACGGGACCGGGAAAATCATTTTCGGGATGGTGGCGGACCGTGTCTCGCTGCGCCGCCTTTTCGGCGGGGCGCTCATCATATCGGGAATTCTATGCGTCCTCACCGGGATTCCCAGCTCCGCCCGCACTCTCGCGGCCCTCACCTTCGCGAACGGGCTGGTGCAATCGGCTCTTGCCCCGGCCGCCCTGGTGCTCTTGGGTGCCTGGTATCCCAATTCTTCCCGCGGTGCACGGGTGGCGATCTGGAATACCTCCCAGAACCTCGGGGCCGCCTTGCTCCCGCTGCTAGCCGGGGCACTCACCGGCTGGCACCTGGCCCGTTTCCATATTTTCCTCATTCCCGGGCTGTTCACCATTGCGGTGGGAATATGGGCGTACCGCACCGGTGCCGACCGCCCCTGGCGCCAGGGCCTCCCCACTCTCACCATGCTGTTCGGTTCGGCCGGTACCCCGCAGTTGAGCACCCGCGCGGATGGCTACTGGCCTACGGTGGTGCGGGCCGTCCTCACCAACCGCTGGATCCTCACCCTGGTCGGCATTAATACCCTGCTGTATTGCATCCGCTTCGGCGTTATTAACTGGGTGGTTATTTTCGCCGCCGAGCACGCCACCGACCACGACGGAGAAATCGCCTTGGCGGGCGCCGAATTGGCTGCCATCCCGGCTTCTTTCGCCTTCGGTGCCTACGCGGCCCGCCACCCCAACCGGGCCTCCTCCGCCGCCATGAAAGCGATGCTTGCCCTCGCCGTGGTACTCGTCGCTTGGCCCCACCTGGCTTTTAGCAGTTCTTCGGTGGCCGGAGCGCTACTGCTGGGCGCCCTCATTTACGGACCGCAGGTGAGTATTAATATGCTTACCCTGTCGCTCGTTCCCGATAATGTGGCGGGCGCGGCCACCGGGGTGGTGGGGGCGGCCGGCTACCTGGCCGGCGAAACCCTCGCGAATTTCCTTATCCCCCACCTGGTGACCAGCTACGGCTGGACGGTCGCCTACACGAGCCTCGCTCTTACCGCCCTCATCTGCGCGGCCGGCTACGCGAGTTTGCGGGGTCCGGAAATGCGCAGCCTGCGTTTTTAAGAACGACGGCGCAGCTAGCTGGCTTCCAGCACACCCGCGCGGGGCCCGAATCCTCGGGCCCCGCGCCGGCGTCGTCGTAATAAATGACGCTGCCGCAACTATTATGCCTGCACCACAGCCTGTTCGCGCCGCGAGAGCGAGAGGTACATAACCCCGGCCGCCACCGCGATCCCGGCGAGCAACGTGAAGGACGCCGCCCAGGAGAAGCGCTCAGCGAGGATCGGCATAATAAGGTTGGCGCCCATCTCACCAACGATGTAACCGAAGAGCCCCACGAAACCGACCGCCACCCCGGCCGCCTTGAGCGGCACGAAGTTGAGGGTGAGGATATTGACAATCAGCTGCGGGCCGTAAATGAGTGCCCCCATAAGCCCGGAAACAATGAGGAGCACCACGTAATTGTCATTGCCCATGTAGACCCAGATAAGGCCAGCCAGGCACAGCAGCCCGAGGAAGCCCACCACGGACTGGCGGTTGGGGAGCTTGACGGAAATCCAAGCGAAGAGGAAGGATCCGGGAATGGCGATCCATTCCAGCACCGAGAAGGCAGTGGAGTACTGGGCTTCCGTGAATCCCATTTCGGTGCCGAGGAAGGCCGGCATCCAGTTGAGCACCCCGAACCGCAGGAAGTAGAGCGCGGCGTTGATAAAAGCCACGGTGAGGACCAGCGGGGAGGTGAAAACGAAACGCACGAGGATATGCCAGTAGCTTTCGTCGGGAGTTTCGTCGGTATTCGGTTCGCCGGCCTTGCCGTAGATCTGGCGCAGGGTGGGCATTCCTTCGGCTTCGGGGCGGTCCCCGCCGTACTTCCAGAAGAAGATGGACAAACCGAAGACCACCAGGCCCGGGCCCCAGAAGGCAATCGCCCCGCCGCTGGGCCCACCCAGGGCCAGCAGCCAGGTAATCATGAGGGGCAGCAGCGCCCCGCCCAGGTTTTGCGAGGTATTCCAGATCGCGATACCGGAACCGCGGGTTTTATTCGGGTACCAGTTCGCGATCATCGCCATGGATGAGGGTGCCAGCGCCCCCTGCGCGCAGCCGAGCAGGAACATGAGCACCGCGAGCAGGTAGAAGTTCGTGGTGAAGCCAATGGCGATGCACAGGATCGCGGAAAGCCCCAAGCAGCCGGCAAAAATGCGGCGCAGGGAGACGCGGTCGGACAGCATCCCCATAAAGAATTTCCCGAAGCCGTAGGTGATGGTGAACATGGTGAGAACCAGGCCGATTTGCGGCAGGCTCCAGTCGTTCTCCAGGCGCAGGGCTTCGGAGCGGAGTTTGAAATTATTGCGGACCAGGTACGCGCATACGTAGCCGAGGTAGGCCACGAAGAACACCATGCCGCGCCGCTTGAGGTACTGCGCGAAAGTGTCCGGGTGCGCGGCAGCGAACTGTGCGCTGGTGTCCTCAGATTCGGCGGCGGGCCTGCCCTGCCGCGTTTCCTCATGTGATGACATCACTACTCCTCCTTGAGCTGAACTGTATGTCAGTTTAAGGAGTGTAGCGCACTATTGCCGCCGGGTGGTAGTGCCCGACGGGTTCTTGTCGGTTGTGCTGCGCGGCGCGGCCCCGCGGCACAGGCGCTATCGCGGGCCGCACAGCCGAGCCGCGCGGCCCGCTGAAGCTTCGCGGAAGTTTTTATGCCTCCCGGTTAATAAACTCCCCTCCCTCGCGCAGCGCCCGCACATTGGCGAGGATCAGCTCCTCGGCACCCACGGGCCGCCCGCCGGCCGTATGCGGGGTAATAATCGTGGCCAGGTCCCACAGCGGCGAATCCGCGGGCAGCGGCTCGGTGGCCGTAACATCCAAGCCAGCGCCCGCAATTTTTCCTTCGCGCAGCGCGGCAGCCAAGTCATCTTCCTTGACCGTTTTCCCGCGCCCCACATTAACGACGACGGCGCGCTCAGGCAGAGCCGCGAAAACACTCGCATCCACAACATTGGCGGTGGCCTCGGTGGCGGGAAGGATGAGAATGAGGACATCGGTATCGGCCAGCACCTCATCGCGCTGGGCGAGGTTAGCGCCGTCGTACACCTCAATATCACCCTCGGTGCGCCGGGACGTGGCCAGGCCGCGCACCCGCGCCCCGAAAACTTTGAGCATCCCGGCGAGGTGGCGCCCGATATGCCCGTAGCCCCAAATGGTCACCTGAGCGCCAAGCAGGCTGGTCAGGCGCCCGCCGGGGCGCAGCTCGGTGAAGAAGATCCGGTCGCGTGACCAGCGGTGCCTATCCTGTTCTTCGGTGGCGATGCGCAAGTCCCGCACCAGGTAGAGCGCGAGCGCGATGGCGTGTTCGGATACGGTGGCATCATGCAAACCGTTCGCGGTGGCGAGGATAACTCCCGCGGGAGGGTTGGTGGCGTGCAGGCTTTCCGCGCCGGCCATCATGCCCTGAATGAGTTTGAGGTGCGGGAGCTGGGCCACGTGCTCGGCCGCATGGGGGTCCAACCAGACCACGAGGGCCTCAGCATCGCGGTGTTCTTCCGGGATGGGTGCGCTCACGTCAAAAGTCACCCAGGTGACGCCTTCTTCGGGCGGGAGGGAAAGGTCAAAGCTATTGGGGAGAAGTACCTTCATAGCTGTAGCCTAGTCCGCCGCGCTCCTAGCTAGAAGCGAATAGCGTCAATGGGTTTGATGCGCAGCGCCATGGTGGCCGGGATGATTCCGCACAGCGCTCCCACCCCGGCGGATATCGCCAGGCCAATAAAGGCGGCCAGCACCGGGTATCCCACGCTATCCACCGAGAAGGGCAGATCGAGCCACCGGGCGAGGGGCGCGGTTCGGATGGTGACAATCGAGGCAATCACCCCGATGAAACCGGCCGCCGTCGTCGCCACCACGGATTCCAAGAACACCGAGGTGAAGATACGGCGCGCGGAGGCGCCCATCGCGCGGCGGATCCCCATTTCCCGCACCCGCTGCTTCATCGTGACGATGGAGACGGTAAGCAGGCCGAGGGCGCCCACCAGAATCACGATCCCGCCGATGGCCGCGATAATCGCGGTGACCTGACGTTCGGTGGATTCCTGGCCGCGCATCTGGCTTTCGATGAACTGGCCTTCTACCTGGTAGTTTTTGCCGAGGCGACCCTGGAGCACGGAAACAAGGACCTTCTGGGCCTCCCCTTCTTCCCCGCGGGGCACCAGCACCGAAACGGTGGCGGAATCCATGGGTGATAGTTGGGTCATCGCGGCGGCGGCCATGCTCTCATACGGCACGTGCAGGCGCGGGCTATCCCAGCGCGAGCGGTCCGCAACCACCCCGACCACCGTCATGCGTACCCCGGTGGGTCCGGAAAGCGCAAGCTGCGGGTAGCTGGCCAGCGAAGGCTCTCCCATTTCTTTGTAGAGCATTTCGTTGACCACGGTGGGGTTCATGAGGCGCTCACCGTCCGCTTCGGTCAGCCAGCGCCCGCGGGTGAGCTGCACGTCGAAAAGCGGGCCGTAAGCAGGATCCACCGCGAGCATTTCGTAATTCTGCTCCATCATCCCGTACCCGGGGGTGCCGCTGGCTTCCGCTCCGGCCATGCTCTCCGATTCCCAACCGTCCAGATCCTGCATATCGGCGCCACCGGCCCCCGCCACCACCGGCGGGAAGGCGAGGGACACATAGGAGATACGCGAGCGCGTCCAATAATTCGCCCCGGCACTCTCCATGTACTCGGCCACGGTGGTGCCGAAAACATCCTCGCTGGCCTGGGCGCCGGCCAGGGTGCCCAGCTGCGCCCCGGTGGGCGCCGCCGCGGGATTGGCGTACGGATTGGCATAGGGGTCGGCATAAGGTTTCGCGTACGGATCGGAGGGGTCCTCCCCGCCGGTGCGGTACACCCCGATATTGACGGTGCCGGGTTTGCCATCCCACTGGGCGAGCTGGTGTTCCCCGGCGGCGCTAATAAGCTGGCCCAGGGCGAGAACGGTTGCCATTGCCCACACCGCGGCCGCCACTCCAACGAGGGAGAGAATAACCCGCCCGCGATCCACTCGAATTTCTTCCCAGGCTTCGAGAACGGCCCCGAAAATGCGTGTCATTTTTCCTCCGGCCAGACGAGCCCATCGTGGATGGTGAAACGGCGATCCGCACGGGCGGCCACTTTCGGATCGTGGGTGATCATAATGAAAGTGGCGTTATTTTCCCGCGCCATACTTTCCATGAGATCCATAACCCGCCCCGCGGTATCCACGTCGAGGGCGCCGGTAGGTTCATCCGCGAGAAGAACCTGGGGGCGGCGCACGAGCGCCCGGGCGAGGGCCACCCGTTGCTGTTCCCCACCCGAGAGCTGGGAGGGCATCGCATCCAGGCGATCCCCTAATCCCACCCGGTCTAGCATCTGGGCGGCGAGACTGCGGCGTCGAAAAATAGTGGCGGTATCCGAATACAGCAGCGGCACTTCCACGTTTTGCACGGCGGTGCGGCCGCGGAAAAGATTGAACTGCTGGAAAACGAAACCGAAGAGGGAGCCGCGCAGGTGAGCGCGCGCCGATTCACTCAGCTCTGCCACATCGCGGCCCTCGAAACGATAGGAGCCGGTATCGGGCAGGTCGAGCATCCCGATGATATTGAGGAGGGTGGATTTCCCCGTTCCGGATTGGCCCATAATCGCCACGTATTCCCCGCGCTCAACGCGCAGATCCACCCCGCGCAAAATTGGCAGGGGGCGGCCGTTCGGGAGAGTGACGGTGCGGGTCACCTGCTCAAGCTCTAACATCACATCCCCATCATCGGGTCGGGCGTGGGCTGCGCGGCCGGCACGTACTGGAGGATTTCTTCGCCTTCTTCGAGCCCGCCGGTGATCTGGATCTGGCGCCCGTCCGTCACCCCGAGCTGCACGGTGCGCTTCGTGGGTTTTCCGCCGTCCGCCGCGGGCAGGTAGACCACTCCCTCGCGGAAACGCCCCTCCACCGCGCTGACCGGCACGGTGAGCACCCCGGTGGTATTACTCCCCGGAATGGTGAGTTTCGCGGCCGAACCATCATACACCTGCTGTTCGGCGGGAATATCGCAGATGAGGGCCGGCTGCACGGTACCGCTGGCGCTATCCAGGCCGCGCGCCTCGGCTTCTTTACCGCTCAGGCCCGCTCCCGCACCCGTTTTCTCCGTAACCGTGCGCAGATTCGTGCAGTCGAAAGGCGCCGGGCCATTCGTGACCGCGAGCTGCCCGGCCGGCGGCAGCGAGGCCAGCGAGTAAAGCTGTTCAGGTTTCACGCTCACCCGAGCGTGGTACGTGGCCGGGGTGATGGAGCCGATGCTTTCCCCGATAGCTACCGGCTGCCCCACGAGCACATCCACCGCCACGGTACCGCTCACCGGGGCGAGCACATTCACGTAACTCACTTCGATATAGGGCTCACCGGGCACTTCCACTTCGGTGCCGTCCTCAAAAGTTTCCACGGTGGCGGCGGTGGTTTTTTCTTCTTCGTGGCGGATACGTAGCAACCGGTCGCCTTCATTGACGACGGCGCCCGCTTTGACATCGACCACATCTACGGTGCCGGTGGCGGTGGCCCGCACGGGGGTGGCCGGATTCCGCATGACGGTGGCATCAAGCGTGAGGGAATTATCGATATCCCCCGGCATGGCCACCACCGTCGGGATGGTGAAATCCCCCTGGGCCACGAGTTCCGCGGAGCTGCGTTGGTTGGGGAAAAATGCGAATTTCACACGAGGGCTGCCGCGATGACAAGACCGAGCAGGAGTTTGATGACCTGGAAAATGGTGTCAGTTTTCTTCATGGGCGGGCACCTTTGCACACGGGAAACAGGGTTCGGCAGGCCGGGCGTGGCACCGAACTACTTGGAAGATTACCGTGCACAAGCCGGAAAATCAATAGGAAAATTCATCATGTTTCTTTTAGTGGGCAATCTACTGTTGGCCAGATACACTACCGCGCCGCGGGGCTGGGCCTCCGCGGCGCGGGCGTCGTCGTACCGAAAAATTATTTTCGGGCCGGATTGTTTACCTGGCGGGCCGGGTTCTTTTCCGCGGCGGGCCGGGTTACTTCCCGGGTTTAATGAAGGGGAAGGTAATCGTTTCGCGGATCCCCAGGCCGGTCATGGCGGTGAGGAGGCGATCAATGCCCATCCCCATGCCGCCGGTGGGCGGGAAGCCCTGTTCCATGGCGGCGAGGAAGTCCTCATCGAGCTGCATGGCTTCCGGGTCGCCGTTAGCAGCTTCGATGGATTGCTGGGTGAGGCGTTCGCGCTGGATAACCGGGTCGGCCAGCTCGGAATAGGCGGTGCCCAGTTCCATGCCCCGCACATACAGGTCCCATTTTTCGGTCAGGCCCTTCTTGGTGCGGTGCGGGCGGGTGAGCGGGGAGGTGTCCTCGGGGAAGTCGTACACGAAGGTGGGTGCGTAGAGCTGGTCCCCGCACAATTCTTCGAAGAGTTCTTCCACGATTTTGCCGTTCACCCAGAAGGGCGCGATCGCGATATCGCGGGCTTCCGCGAGAGCTTCGAGGCGTTCGCGCGGGGTGTCCACGGTGATTTCTTCACCCACGGCCGCGGAGACAGATTCGTAAAGATCGAGTTTCTGCCATTCGCCACCCAGGTCATATTCGGTGCCGTCATTCAGGGTGACGGTGGTGGTGCCCAGGGTGTCCAGGCACGCCTGCTGGACGAGATTCCGGGTGAGCTCGGCCATCGTATCGTAGGTGGCGTAGGCCTGGTAGGCCTCGAGCGCGGTAAATTCCGGGGAGTGGGTGGAGTCCGCACCTTCGTTGCGGAAGTTCCGCCCAATTTCGAAGACGCGATCCACGCCGCCTACCACCGCGCGCTTGAGGTAAAGCTCGGTAGCAATGCGCAGGTAGAGGTCCTCATCATAGGCATTAATATGCGTCTGGAAGGGCCGGGCCGCGGCACCGCCGTGGATGGGCTGCAGGATCGGAGTTTCGATTTCCACGTAGCTGCGGCGGTCAAAATTGGCGCGCAGCGACTTCATAACCCCGGCGCGCAGCCGCACCATATCACGGGCGGCCGGGCGGGTGATGAGGTCGAGGTGGCGCATCCGCACCCGCGATTCTTCGTTGAGGGCAACGTCTTCGCCGGCTTCGTTCTGGTAGATCTTGGGGAGGGGGCGCAGGGCCTTGGAGGCCATCTGCCATTCGTGGGCGAACACGGAGAGTTCGCCGCGCTTAGAGGCCCCCACGTGCCCGGATACGAAAATGAAATCGCCCAGGTCAACATCTTGTTTGTAGGCGGCCAGGCGTTCTTCACCCACGTGCGCGAGGGAGAGAATCACCTGGAGGCGGTTCCCGCGCCCGTCTTGCAGGGTGGCAAAAGCAATTTTGCCGCCGGTGCGGGAAAGCATGACACGCCCGGCGATGCCCACCGAGGTCTCGGTTAGTTCTTCGCCGGCTTCAATATCACTGTATTGTTCCCGGATGTCCGGGATGGTGGCGGTGATAGGAAGTTCGGCCGGGTAGGCTTCGGTTCCTTCCGCGAGCAGGCGGGCGCGCTTCTCCAGCCGGATACGCATCTGTTCCGGGGTTTCACTATCAAGAAATTCACTCACATGGTCATGGTAGACGACGCCGCGCCGCCCGGTCACGTGACGCGGCCCGTATCACCCGATAGACAGGCGGAATATCAGGATAGTTTCCGGTAGCTGCCAGGGCTTCCACAGCGGCAATATCGTCCGGGGCGGGGTCGTCTTCTCCATGTGTGGCGACGACGCCGCCAGCTGGCGGGGCGATGAGTTCGACACCGGCGTCGGCCATGGCGAGCGCCTGTTCTTGGAGCCCGCGGGCGAAGCTGGGTTCGAGGCCGGCGGCTTCGAGCATGCGCTGGACTTGACCGGCCAGGAGTGCGGTGTGCCGGGAGGCGTGGGTGAGGGCCGCGGCGTAGAGTCCACGGTTTTCTTCGGCGAGCACGCTGGGTTCTCCCCCGAGTTCACTCACGAGGGCCATGCCGATGGGCAGGAGGGGCGCGGAGGTGGTGACTGCCCAGGTGGCGCCGATGAGTTGGCGCATATCGAGGGAGGTCCCGGTGAAGGTCAGGGCCGGGTGGAGGGCGAGGGTGAGGGCGCCGGCAGCGGCCGCGTCCCGGAGTACGCCCGTGCCGAAACGCGCGCTGGTGTGGATGACGAGCTGGCCGGGGCGCCACCATCCCTGCCCGGCGGCGTGTTCCACGACGCCGGGCAGGGCGGCGTCGGGCAGCGCGAGGAGGATAAGATCCGCGCGGGCCAGTAAGTATTCAGTTTCGCGCGCGGGTACTGCGGGAAGGAGGGCGTCGAGGCGTTCACGGCTGGTGCTGCTGCGGGCCACCGCACCGATGACGGTGTGGCCGGCGGCCCGCAAGGCAGCGCCGAGGACGCTTCCGACTTTTCCGGCCGAGATGATCCCTACGGTCATCCGGCCGGGTGTCACTTGCGGCCCCGCAACCGATCATCGATAGCGGAGAGCGCGGCGGTGATGGCCGGGGCTGGGACTCCGAGGCGGGCGGCTTCTTCGAGGACCGCGGTGCCCAGGGAGTGAATTTCGGTGCGGTTGCCGTCCCGCAGGTCACGCGAAAGCGAGGAGTGCGCATCGGGAGCGAGGCGACGCAGCCACGCGTGAATTTCCGCGGGGCGGGTGGGTACTTTCTCCATGGTGGCGATGCGGGCCAGTTCGGTGCACATCGCTTCGGTAAGTTCCGGGGCGCGTTCCATGGCGCGGCCGATGGGCAGCCCGGTGGCGCCGGTCAGCAGGGCCATGGCGCATTGGTTGCGGAGTTTGCGCCACAGCACTTGGTTTTCGGTACCGCGGAAGAATACGTCAATTCCGCCGTTGAGGAGCACCCGTGCAATTTCGCCGTCCATGGCGGTGTCGGGCATTTCTACTTTGAGGAATTGGGAGGTGTGTTCAATAACTCCGGGCGCGGTCCGTTCGCTAATCGTATAGACGGAGCCGGACCAGGATTCCCCTTCGGTGAGGGTGTGGATGGCACGGGCGTGATCGAAACCATTGAAGAGCGCCCCCACTTCTTTGGGGCGGGCTGAACGAATGGATTTTTCGATACTGGGGAGGGTGTATGCCTTGGTGCAGAGCAGGATTTCGCTACCGCGGGCCGGGCTGGTTAGCGCCGGCACCTGCGCGGTGAAATTACCGAACCGCTTGGATTTAATGACAATTCCGTTGCGGTTAATAGCATCGGCGGTGCGCTCGGTAGCAACAACCGCGACTTTTTGACCGTTGTGCGCGAGAACCCCCGCGATGAGCCCACCAATACCACCCGGGCCGTAGATATTAAGCATAGGAATAATCCTAGATGTAGAAAAATATAAAAGTGCGGCTACGCGACGTGTTTCACTCTTGTACCGGGAAGAAATCACTTTCGGGAACCGGGCTGCGGCCCGACCCGGGACTATTGTCATTCCCTCCGGGGTGCGGCGGTGCCGTAAGCGCGCCCGGCTGAGTGGGTGCCGCTGGCGGCGCGGCGGGCCGCACGGCTGATGGCGCGGTGGGGCCGGCCGGAGGTAATTCAGGGTGCCAGCCGCGCGGGCCGTTCCCGCGTTCGCGGACGGTGGCGGTGAGGACACGGCTGGCGGTAGCAGCATCCATGTGTTTGGCGTGGGCATCTACCGAAAGCCCCACGGTTGCCCAGCGGAGGGTGCCGAGCTGGAAGCGGCGTTCGAGTGGGCCTTGGCTGATAATGGCGGATTGGTAGTGTTCGCGCAGCAAAATTGTTACTTTGCGGTACCAGAACCAGCCGTGCCGCATAATAATGACATCCTCACCCACGAAAATACCTGAGCGTTTCCACCCTATGGGATCCAACCAGCGTGAGGAGCGCGGATTGGGGATGAATCCGGGGAGGGCACTATCATCAAGAAGATAGCTGCGCAGCTGGGCCAAGCTGGGTACTCCGGTATGGGGTGGGCGCGCTGGGGAATCGGCCTCAGGGAGAGCGCCACCCTCGGCATCTTTCGCGAAGCCGAGTTCACGCGCAACGGCGAGGACATCCTCGACCGTTCCTACCGGGACCAGGGCATCATTTGCGGTCTTGGCTGCTTCCATCGCTTCGGAAATCGAGCCGGAAATAACGCAGCTTTCTACTTTCCACCATCCGGGCCACAAATTCGGTTTTTTGAAGGCCAGCGCGTGGACGCGATAGGAAGGTAGCCCGAGGGTGCGCC
This sequence comes from Actinotignum sanguinis, assembly GCF_003957255.1. Lineage (GTDB taxonomy): Bacteria > Actinomycetota > Actinomycetes > Actinomycetales > Actinomycetaceae > Actinotignum > Actinotignum sanguinis. The sequence goes on along the minus strand of NZ_QDIE01000012.1, from coordinate 33,387 downwards.
GGGATAGGAGCCCTTCTTGTTTTTCCACGCCTTCGACCGTGGGTGAGATACGGGCTCCCCAATTAGCTTGCAGGGAGCTCACGGGCTGCCATATCAGCGCGATGATAAGGAAGACGAGGGCGAAGGAGCCGCCTTCATCGGTAAGCACATAGGTGGTGACCGATCCGGCCACCGTGATGATAGCGAGGAAGATTCGCGGGGACAGCACGAGGGAGGCAAGGAACCGCCGCGCGGACATGGCGTAGAGGTGCGGGCGCGCTTCCGGAGTGCTGACGGTGGCAAGATCGGGAACTTCCGAGCTATCCCCGCTACGCATTTTATCCGCGAGCGAGAGCACGAGGGGACGCAGTTTTTCAGCGTGGGGCAGCGCCAGCCACCCGATCTCTACTTTTTCTCCACCGGAGGTAATAGTGAGGCTGGCTTGACGCACCAACCGCGCGAGGAGTTTTTGGGTGACATCCACGCTTTGGATACGATCCCAGCGCACGTGCCGGTGCTGTTTGAATAGCACACCGCTGCGCATATGCACCCCGGACGCATCGAACATCCAGGCCATATGCCGCCATTGGATGGCCGCGATGATCCCGGTAATGAGGGTGACTACCACCGCGATACCCACCGCGATCAGCCAGAAGGAACGCAGCAGATAAACGACATCACGCCAGACCATTCCGGGCGAATCGGTATCCTCCAGGCGCTGAATAATAATCCAGCCACCAGCGACCAGCACGAAGAACCACAACGAGAGCAGCGAGCTCCAAGGCGTCCATTTCGAGACCGGCTGCCAGGTGCCCGAGATCGCGGTGCTACTCACTCCGGGAGCAATAGGTAACGCGCCAGGAGCTACGGGTAGCGCGCCCGGCGTACCCACCACGCCTGCCGTACCCGCCAGCTCACCAGGTGCAGCCGGCAGCGCACCGATTGTTCCCGGCGCAGTTCCCGATTCCGGAGATATTTCGGTGCCGGCCATTTAGACCCCTTCCATTTCGGCTACGCCGAGGTGAAGGAGACGCTCACGCACCTCATCCGCTTCCGCGGTAGGCAGGCCGGTGATAACTGCATCCGTTTCCATGGAGGCGGTGTGGAGGGTGACTTTCGCGAGCCCGAAGCGGCGCAACAGCGGCCCGGATTGCACATCCACCGTTTGAATACGCCCGTAAGGCACCACATCGATGCGGCGGAACATGATCCCGCGGCACAGGCGCAGCGCAATATCATCCATGGCATAACCGAGGTGATTCACCTGCCGGGACACGATACGAAGGTGGATGAGGAAACCGAGAATGGGCAGCCCGAGAAGCGGCGCGTAATAGGCGAGCGGTTCGGGGCGCACAATAATTCCGAGCACCGCGAGCGCGATGAGGAGCACGAGCCAGAAGCACGCGGCGATAATCCACCGCACCGTGAAGAGTTTGCGCGACACCGCGCGGTAGTCCCGCCCGGGATCAAGAGGGGTAGTCACCATGGCTTAACGCTACCAAAGGGGTACGACATAAAAATTGGTTCCCACAAGCACCCACGATTCGCGCGGAATACCCGGCTACCGTTGATCAATGCGGCACCAGGTATCCACAATCCATCCGACCGCAGCGAGTGCCAGCGCTGCGGCGGTGAGAAGCGCCCAAGCGTGCGCACTCGCCCGAGCAAAGGAGGTGGAGCCCAGGGCGCTGCAGATAGCGAGCAGGCCACCCGCGCCGGCCAGGAGCGCCCCGCTGCGCAGCCCGGCCGCAGCTCCTGCCGCCACTCGCAGGGCCGCCAGCCGCGACAGCGATTCCGCACGCCCGCGCCGCAGGCGGCGCACCCTCCAGCCGTACCAGAGCAGCACCGCCGTGATAGCGAGCAGCGGCACCCCGGCGAAGGCTGGCACGGCTACCGGATGCGCGGCAAGGAGCCGCCGCAGTGCTTCACCCGCCAGCGCGCCGGCCGCGCCCCATCCCAGGAAGGCCCGCAGATTACGCACGGTTCCCGCCCGTATCTAGGCCGACGCCGCCGCCGGCGCTCGTGTGCTCACTTTCGCGGGCGCGCGCCAGTTTCGCGGTAGCGTCCGGATCGATTTCCTGCCAGGGTTCCATAACAAAGTCTCGGGTATGGGCGCGCGGGTGTGGCAGGGTGAGAAGCGGGTGGGTGCTGCGTACTCCTTCCACCCATTCGATATCAAGGTCGAGGGTGCGTGCCCCCCAGTGGATGCGGCGCTGGCGCCCGGCCCGCACCTCAATAGCACGGAGTGCGGCCAGCACCTCGAGGGGCGCCAGCTCGGTGGTCAGGCGCATGACCGCATTAAGGTAGTCCGGTTGCGGGGCCTGCCCGGGAGCGAGCACGGGCGCGGTGGTACGGAATGAGGAGACCGCATTAATATGGACGGGCAGCGCGGCAATCTGGGTGATAGCGCCGCGCAGGGTTTCCTCGCGCTCGCCGAGGTTCGCGCCCATCCCGATCACCATTTCTCTTATGGTTCCCCCGCGCGCGATATCAGCCAGGCGTCGCACGGTGACCCGGGCATCCGTGAAGCGCCCCGGTACCGGGGCTTCGGGTTTGTGCACGGTGACCTCTGCCGCCAGCGCACCGCGCGCGAGGACCCGCTGCGCTACCCGCTCGCCCAGCGTTTCGAGCAAACTGACGGGAGCGCTATCCCCTACCGCGCGGGCGTCCTCAGCCAAGTCCGCGTAGGAGATAGTGCCCGCGAGGTCATCTGTTCGTCCGGCCGCGCTGGTATCCACAAGAGCTGCGACGTCGAAAATAAAAGGGTGGTCCGCTTCGCGTTCGTACTGGTACACACCGTGCCGGGCGGCTACTTCCACACCGGTGATGCTCACGGTATCCAGGCAGCATCCGAGCATTGCGAGGGCATCGCGCACGCGCGGGGGTACTCCCATCATGAACGCACGGCCTCCGCGATTCCCGCTGCTTCGCTTCCCGCTACCTCGGGGCGGGCCACTCCGGGCTGGGAGGTGGATACCAGTCCGCATGCGCGCAATTTCGCCACGGTATCCACCGCGATCCGCGAAGAGGCCACATCGTGGACCCGCACCGCCCACACGCCTTTTTCAGCGAAATAGGTACTCAGTGCGGCGGTGGCTCCGTCCCGCCCGCTGGCCGGCAAGCCTTCCGGGGTCACTTCAGCGAGGAAACGTTTGCGGGAAACTCCGATGAGGACCGGCATACCGGCCCACAGGAATTCGTCAATATGGGCCGCGAGGCGCCAATCGTCGTCGCCCATTTTTGCGAAGCCGAAGCCCGGGTCGATGATGATCCGGGTGGGGGCAATTCCGGCGGCCACCGCTCCCGCCACGCGCTCAAGCACTTCCGTGCTCACCTCGCGCCCGATAGCGCGATAGCCGGCCAGGGAATTCATAGTTTGCGCGTCCCCGCGCCCGTGCTGGAGCACATAGTAGGCCCCGGATTCCGCCACGGTTGTCCACATGGCACTGTCCCCGCGCCCGCCGGTCACGTCGTTGATGATGCGTGCACCGACCGCGCAGGCCCGCGCCGCGGTGTCCGCGTGGTAGGTGTCGACCGAGATGGGGATATGCGCGGCTAGTTCACGCACCACCGGCCCGATGCGTTCCCATTCTTCCGCGGCGCTCAGCAGGGTGGCACCCGGGCGGGTGGATTCCCCGCCGATATCGATGACATCCGCCCCGGCAGCGATGAGTTCATGACCGTGGGCGATAGCGGTGTCGATTTTGTCCCAGCGCCCGCCGTCGGAAAAAGAATCGGGGGTGACGTTGAGGATACCCATAACGCGGGTGCGCGGCCCGCCCAGGAGTTCCGGATCGCGCAGCGGCGCGGGCGCGGGGGTGTTCGCGGCCGTGCCCGTAGCTGCGCTTGCTGATGCACGTGCGCATGCGCTTGCGGATGCGGTTACTTCCGCCCTTGGTAGTGACATTTTAGGCTCCCCGTTCAATGAGACTCATGGCTTCGGCGCGGGTGCTGGGTTTGCGCAGCATCCCGCGCACCGCCGAGGTGACGGTACGCGAACCGGAGTTACGTACCCCGCGCATGGTCATGCACATATGTTCAGCTTCCACCACCACGAGTACCCCGGCCGCGCCCAGGCGGTCGCGCAGCGCATTGGCGATCTGGGTGGTGAGGCGTTCTTGGACCTGGGGGCGGCGCGCGTAGCCTTCTACCAGCCGGGCGAGCTTGGACAGGCCGGTGACCTTCCCTTCTTCCCCGGGGATATAGACAATATGAGCCACCCCGAAGAAAGGCAGCAGATGGTGTTCGCACATGGAGTAGAAGGTAATGTCCCGGACAACCACCATTTCGTGGAAATCTTCCGCGAATTGGGCATCGAGCACCGCATCGGGATCCTTGCCCACCCCGGCGAAGATCTCCGTGCAGGCACGGGCTACCCGCGCGGGGGTATCCACCAGCCCGGGGCGGTCCGGATCCTCACCAATAGCGCTGAGGAGTTCCCGCACGGCCCGCTCTACCCGCCCGGTATCAACCCGCTCCGCGTCAATCCGCTGAGTATCCACGCCCTGGCTATCTACCTGGCCGTTTTCCGCCGGTTCCACTGCGCTCATGCGTCCTCACTCTCCGCGCTCATGCACCCGTATTTTCCGCGCTCAGTCCCGCCGGGGTTTAGGCGCCCTCATGTTCCGCGCCGTGCCGGCCACGCGGGCCGAGCGGCCCGGTGGCAGCATCGGGAAGCTCCGGGGCGGGAAGGCGCGAATCCGCTGCCGCTTCCGCTTCGGTTTTCCCTTCCGGGAGCGGGATGGGCGGGCGCTGGGAGATCGGGCGGTCCGGGGCGGAAAGCCACACTTCCCGCTCGGGCGCTTTGATAACGTCCTTGAAGATTTCCGCGAGTTCGTTTTCCAGCACGGTTTCCTTATCGAGGAGCACCTCGGCAAGGTGGTCGAGAATATCCCGGTTTTCGGTGATAATCGTCCACGCTTCAGTGAGGGCCTGGTCGAGGAGGGCCCGCACATTTTCATCCACGGTGGCCGATAGCGCATCAGAGGTGCGCGAAGCCGCCCCGAAGCTCGCTTCTTCCTGCGCGGTGGGCGCTACCCGCACCGCCCCCACCGCGGTGGTCATCCCGTATTCGGTGACGATCTTCCGCGCGGTTTCGGTGGCTTTCTGGATGTCATTAGAAGCACCGGTGGAGGGATCCCGGAAAATGATTTCTTCCGCGGCGCGCCCGCCCAGCGCGTAGGTGAGCTGGTCAAGAAGCTGATTGCGGGTGACCGAATAGCGATCCTCGGTGGGCATGACCATCGTGTAGCCCAAGGCCCGCCCGCGCGGCAAAATGGTCACCTTGGTAACCGGATCGGTGTAACGCAGGGCCGCCGCCGCGAGCGCGTGCCCGCCTTCGTGGTAGGCCGTCATCCGGCGATCCTCCGGGCTCATCACCCGGCTGGAACGCTGCGGGCCGGCCATCACGCGATCCGATGCCTCATCCACATCCGCGTTAGTAATAACGTGGGCGTGGCGGCGCGCCGCCAAAAGCGCGGCTTCGTTGAGGATATTGGCGAGGTCCGCACCCGTGAACCCGGGGGTGCGCTTGGCTACCCCGGCCAGGTCCACGTCATCCGCCAGCGGCTTACCGCGCGCGTGCACCCGCAAAATAGCTTCGCGCCCGCGAATATCAGGGGCATCCACCGCGACCTGGCGGTCGAACCGCCCGGGGCGCAACAATGCCGGGTCTAAAACATCCGGGCGGTTGGTGGCGGCAATAAGCACAACGGCCTCATCGGTGGAGAAGCCGTCCATTTCCACTAGGAGCTGGTTGAGGGTTTGTTCCTGTTCGCCGTGGCTGAGGGCCCCGCTACTGCGCCCGCGACCCACCGCATCAATTTCATCCACGAAAATAATGGCCGGAGCTTTCTTCTTCGCGGTTTTGAAGAGTTCGCGCACGCGCGAGGCACCCATACCCACGTAAAGCTCCACGAATTCCGACGCGGCGATGGAGAAGAAAGGTACCTGCGCTTCCCCGGCAATGGCCTTAGCCAGCAGAGTTTTACCCGTTCCGGGAGGTCCGTATAGAAGTACTCCGCGCGGGATACGCGCCCCGAGCGCCTGGTAGCGATCCGGGTTCTTAAGGAAGTCCACCACTTCCTTCACTTCTTCTACGGCTTCATCTTCCCCGGCCACATCGGAGAAACGCACCTCGGATACTTCGCCATCAGCATTGGCATCCTTCGCCCCGAAGCCGCGCCCCATCTGGCTGCGCATGAACCAGATGAACACCGCGAAGATGAGGATCATGGGCAGGAAGGTGAAGAGCATGGACACAAACACGTTCTGGGAAGGAACGATGGAATTATGCCCGCGCTCTGGATTGGCCCGTTCCACCAAGGTGGTGATGTGCTGGCCCTGCGGGTCAGCGTATTGGAAGGTGACCTTCTTCCCGGCGTCGTGCTTATCGCCCTCCGCGTCCATGGTTGCCGTCGGCTCGGTGAGCCACAGACGCACTCGGTTGGTGCCGTCTGTAATTTGCACCCGCTGCACGGTGGTGCCTTCCAGCAGCGCTATACCTTCCGAGGTGGAGATATTCGACCACTGCATGGCCATGTACTGATTGGTCCCGATAAAAGCAAGAAGCACCGCGATGACTATGCCGGAGATAACGCGCCAGCGCCGACGACTGGTGCGTTCTTCTTCGCTGAGCTTATGGCCGGAGCCGGAGCCGCGAGATTTCTTATTCTTCCCGCCCTCACCGCTACTGCCCGCGCCGGTAGGACCGCCCTGGCCTTCCGGCTGGGGTGGGTGGGCGCGGCGCGCCCGCCGCTTGCGCTCATACGCGCTGGGTTCGGTGCGGCCGGGCTCAGCACCGCTCGGTTGCGAAGCGTTCGGCGCAGCGCCGTTTGGTTGCGGAGCACCGGGCGCGGAGCCGCGAGGTTCCGTACCGCGAGGTTCTTGCTGTTCGTCCACTTATCCTCCGTAAACGTGCGGGGCCAGGGTGCCCACAAAAGGCAGATGCCGGAATTGTTCGGCATAGTCGAGTCCGTAGCCCACCACGAACTCATCGGGAATATCAAAGCCTAGATAGTCAACCTGAACGTCAACTTTAGCCGCCTCGGGTTTTCGCAGAATGGCCGCGATCCGCACCGATTGCGCCCCGCGATCAAGCAGATTCTTCTTCAACCACGCGAGGGTAAGGCCGGAATCGATAATATCTTCCACGATGAGAACATGCCGGCCGGTCACATCAGCATCCAGGTCCTTCAAAATCCGCACTACGCCGGAGGATTTGGTACCCATCCCGTAGGAGGAGACCGCCATCCAATCCATATTCAGCGGAGAGTGGATTTTCCGCACCAGATCCGCCATTACCATGACGGCGCCCTTCAGCACACCCACCACGAGCAGGTCACCATCGTAATCGGCGTCGATCTGACGCGCCATATCCTCAAGCTTCGCTTGGATTTCCTCATTTGTGACGAGGATTTTTTCCAACTTGTCACCCATATCGGTGTGGTCCATCACCATCTCCTTGAGCAGTTCCGCTGTGCTTCTAAGCCTAACGCGCGAAGACGACAATATTATCGCGCCGAAGGGCACGCGCCCCGGGCAGGTCGCAGTGCCGCACGCCGCCAGGCCCGGTCACCAAGGCATCGAGAGCCTCAATATGCCCGGCCGTCAGCTCCCCGGCACGTGCTCCGGCCCGCAGGGCCAGGGCGCGCAGAATCCGGGTACGCACGGCCGCGGGAAGCTCACGCAGAAGTGCATGAGGTACGACGACGACGCCACCTGGCTCCCCCGTTTCTTGCACCGCACCGCGTTCTTCCCAAGTGGCCAGTTCCCGGGCCGCCCAGGTGTCCAAAGCCTCATTATCGCGGCGCAGCAGGCGAGCGGTGCGCGCGAGGGCCTCTACCGTGCCCGGCCCGAGGGCCTCGCTCAGGGCCGGCAGGGCGCGTGCGCGCAGCGCGGCGCGGGTGAGCGGCCCGCCGCCCGCCGCCCGCCACGGGCCATCGGGCTCATTGGAAGGATCCTCCACCCAGGCCAGCCCCTCATCTTGCAGCGCGGCGCGCAGCGCCGCGCGCCGCAGCCCCAGCAGCGGGCGCAACGCAGTGAGCTCCGGATGGCCCGGCAGCGGCCCCGCCTCCGGCATGCCCGCCAGGGAGCGCGCTCCCGATCCGCGGCCCAGGCCCAGGAGCACGGTTTCGGCTTGGTCATCCGCGGTGTGGCCCAGCAGCACCGGGCTTCCCGCACCGGCCGCCTCGGCCAGCACCGCGTACCGGGCCGCCCGTGCCTGCCCTTCCGGGCTCGATCCACCGCCCAGGTCCACGCTGACCGCCGCGGCGTCGTCGTACCCCCAGGAACGGAGGCGCGCCGCAACCTGCGCGGCTTCGCGCCCCGCCTCCGGGCGAATCCCGTGATTGACGGTGACCGCGCGCAGCACGTAGCCGTCCCGGCGCGCCACGAAAAGCGCGATACGGGCCAGCGCGAGGGAATCGGAGCCGCCGGACACCGCCACCGTTAAGCGGGTGCCCGGTCGGTATCCGCAGCTCGCCAGCAGCGCGCGCAAACGGCGCCGCCCGGCCGCGTAAGCAGGGTGGGGTCCGGCCATTAGAGCTCCGCCATCGCGGTGAGGAAAGCATCCTCGGCGGCCCGCACGTCCAGGAGGGAAACGTCGTGGTGGGAATCGGTGAGGATAGAGAAGGTCAGCAGCGCCCCCGAACGCGTGCGCAGCACCCCGCTGAGCGAGACCACATCCGCGAGCGTCCCGGTTTTCCCGCGAATCATCCCGGGCGCGGCGCCCTCGGTGAGGCGGTCCGCGAGCGTGCCGTTGAGCGCGGCTACCGGCAAGCCGGCCCCCAGCGCCCCCACCGTGCCGTCGCTCAGATTCACGGCGTCCTCCAGGATCGCGAGCTGGAGTGCGCAGGTGAGCCGATTCGTCTCGCTCAAGCCGGAATTATCCGAGATCACCACGCCGTCCAGCGGGTAGCCCAGCTCCTCCAGAACCGCGCGGGTGGCGCGCGCCGCCCCCGCAAAATCCGCGCTTTCCCCGCGCTCGCGCGCCACCAGGTGCCCGAGGGTTTCCGCCAGGGTGTTATCCGATTCGGTGAGCATGCGGTCCACCAGCTCGCGCACGCTCGCTGAGTGCACCGTGACCAGCGGGTGAGCAGCCACTTCTTTCGGTGCCTGCCCCGCGCGCACCTCCGCCACCTCCACGCCCTGCCCGCGCAGCTGTTCAGCCAGGGCATTCCCGGCGTCAAGGGCGGGGGTGGCACTGTAGTGGTAGCCCACCGCCCCGCCGTTCAGTGCAATCGGCGTCATGGGCGCCACGTAATCGTGATTGACCGGGTCAAGGGTGGGCGCGTACTCCGGCCCCGCGAAAAGAGAGGTATCAACGACGACGCTCACCGGGCCACCCGGATGCTCGCGCGCGTAGGTGGCGGCGGCCGCGGCTAATTCCGAGAGATCTGCGCGAGCAATGGTGCCCGGAACCCGGGTGGCTGCGGTATCGGGAGCCAGGAACACATCGCCCCCGCCGATGAGGTGAATGGTGGAGCCGGAGGCGGCCACGCTGGTAGCGAAGCGGCGATCCGGACCGAGGGTTTCTAAAGCCACCCGGGCCGTCACCAGTTTCATATTAGAGGCCGGCACCCGCGGGACTTTCGCGTCCTTCGTGGCGAGCACCCGCCCGGAGGCAGCCTCGCGAATTTCATAGGATACCTGGCCCGTGGGGGCGAGTCGGGTGGCGAATTCCTGCCCGAGGGCAGCCACCTTGGCAGCGCTGGCATCATCCACTTCCGCGCGCGCGGGCGCGGCCGGGATGGTCACGGCCGGCACGGGAGTGGGCTGCGGATACGGCGCGGCGGCATCGGCCCTAGGTCCCAGGGTGAGCAATCCGGGGGTAAGATCAAAGGCATCAGCGAATGCGTACCCGCCCGCAAGAAGGAGCACCAGGGACAAAGCGATCTGAGCTTTTCCTTTCACGGGCCTATTCTTGCACGGAACGCAGCTCGTATTCTTAGGTGTTCTTATGTGCCAGCCGTCAGCGAGGAGAGCTTCACATGATGGAATTCGATGTCACCATCGAAATCCCCAAGGGAAATCGAAATAAGTACGAAGTAGATCATGAAACCGGGCGGATTCGCCTGGATCGCATGCTTTTCACATCCACCCGGTACCCCGATGATTACGGTTTTATTGATGACACCCTCGGTGAGGACGGCGATCCGCTGGACGCCCTGGTACTGCTCGAAGAGCCCACGTTCCCGGGCTGTGTGATTCGGTGCCGCGCCTTGGGAATGTTCCGCATGCGTGATGAAAAGGGCGGCGACGATAAGGTACTGTGCGTGCCGGCCTCGGATCAGCGGGCCTCCTGGCGTACCGAAATTGAGGATGTTTCTGAATTCCACCGCCTGGAAATCCAGCACTTCTTCGAGGTGTATAAGGATCTGGAGCCGGGCAAGTCGGTGGAAGGCGCCCACTGGGTAGGCCGGGAAGCCGCGGAAGAGGAAATTCGGGCCTCTTTCCAGCGGGCCATTGACGAAGGTTACTACACCGCGCACGAGGCGCAGCCGCCCAGCCAGCACTAGGCGGGGGGGAGGCCGCTTCAACGGCCGCTACCTACGTAAAAGCATATAAAGCGGGAGCTATGCACCGAGGCACAGCTCCCGCTTTTCTTTACGCTCGCGCGCGGCGCGCCCAGCAGCACGCCACGCCACCCGAGCGTATCTAGTCGATAATCCGCACGTAGGTGGGGCTCCCCCAAATCGGACCTTCGCGGGTACCGCCTTCGGGGTTGGTCGCGGCGATATGCATGCCGTTACCGGTGTAGATGCCCACGTGCCCGGGCCACCACAGCAGGTCACCGGGTTGGGCTTGCGAGGGGGAAATCTCGTAGCCGGCCGAGCGCTGCGCCCCGGAGGTACGCGGCAGGGAGTAGCCGAAGTGCCCGTACACATAGCGGGTGAAACCGGAGCAATCCCAGCCCGAGGGGGTATTGCCACCCCACACATAGGGCACCCCTACGAATTGCCGCGCGAAGCTCACAATCGCCCAACCGTCACCCGAAGGTGCCGGGGCCGGTTCGGGTTCGGGCTCCGGTTCAGGATCCGGGGCGGGCGCCGGTGCGGGAGCAGGTTCCGGATCAGGTTCTGGCGCGGGAGCAGGGGCGGGTGCCGGCGCGGGCGCAGGCTGCGATTCCGCCTGGCGCCGTGCCGCTTCTTCTGCGGCTGCCTGGCGAGCTGCGGCTTCCCGAGCTGCTGCCTCGCGGGCGGCCTGTTCCTGGGCTGCCGCTTCGGCCGCGATACGCTGGCGTTCGGCTTCGGCCTGGGCACGCGCCGCGGCTTCTTTCTGTTCTTGCTGGGCGCGTTCAAGCGCCGCCGTCGTACCCTTTTGCCGGGCAAGGGTTTCGAAAAGTTGGTCGCGTTGCGCTTCGATGGAAGCCAGTTGGCTATCCAATTGGGAGGCGGCCGAGCTGGCGTCCTGCGCGGCGCCTTCCGCGCGCGCGGCAATTGTGGCTTGCTCATTGGCTTTGCGATCCGCTTCGCCCTGGAGGGTATCGGCAATATCGCGGGCGGCCTGGTAGCGCTGCAACTTTTGGTCCGTGGCGTGGCCGGCGGTGCGGAAGGCCCGCTGGCGGTCATCGGCATCGCGCAGGGATTGCGCCCCGAGCAGCGCGTTCGCTGCCGTGAGCGTGGTGGAGGAATCCCGGTACATCGCTGAAGAAATCGAGCCGAGCTCCCCGCGGGCGGCATCGGCTTCCGCGCGAGCGCTATTGGCCACCACCTGGGCATCCATCGCGGTATTGACCGAATCTTCCAGGTTGCGCTGGGCACGCTGGGCTTCGGCGGCCTTGATGACCACATCGGTCCGCGCGGCTTCGGCCTGGGAGGCGAGTCCGGCCAGCGAGGCTTCGATCTGCCCGATACTTTGAGCTGTTTGCTTTTCCGCGGCCCGCGAGCGATCAATATCGCGATCAACGTTATCCGCACGGGCACCGGGTAGCACTGAGAGAGCGAGGGCGCAGGCGGCTAGTACAGCCGTTAGGCGCCGAGAACGATTCTCCACACGACCTCCAGAGGGCAGGCTTTCCCGCGCCCACCACAGCTGCGCGCAGACTCAGCCCACAATTCGATATAAACACTAAGAACATACCTCACACCAGTCCAAAACGAAACATCTACCCCATAATTTCACAGGTGTAATTCTGTTCTTTTCCGTCACACCGCTTGCTTTTATTTATCAGGAGCCACAATTGTCACAAGGTTGAGAGGGTGTGAGAAAAGCGGGGTTGCGCGCGTATCTACGGACGCGTCAACATCCCGAAAGACCGGAAGCACGACGGCGCAGCTCCGCCACCGGCGCGCCCAACCGAGAATGTGATTCACGTCGTGAACTTGACGAATACCGCCCTCAGCTGCCTATGCTTGCATCATGTTCGTCATGCGAATGCCCAACTAGCGCACGTTCCGCGGCCCGGCCGCCCTAACGTGCGCTATCAGCCCTGCTGATTTTGGAAAAGAACACCAAGTAGAAAAATAAGCGGGCTGGTCAGAGCGCATTCGCCGCATCGCAGCATTCCATTCCTCATCTTTTACAGCTCTGGTTTTATCCAGAATGGATCATGGATATTGCTGCACCTGAGAAAAATATTTTCCTAGGTTTATGCCGGGGCGCTATCTGCCGCCCGCTCCCCATCACATTTTTGAAGGAGAGCACCATGTCAGAAAGCCAGAACTCCCAGAACACTTTGCACTTCGACACCCTCCAGGTGCATGCCGGCCAGGTCCTCGATTCCGATCACGGCGCCCGGGCACTGCCGATTTTCCAGACCACGTCCTACGTATTCAAGGATAATGAGCAGGCCCGCGGGCGTTTCGCGCTCACCGATCCGGGCATGATCTACACCCGCATCACCAACCCCACCCAGGGCGCTATTGAAGAACGTATTTCCGCGCTTTACGGCGGCACGGGCGGGCTGCTGCTCGCCTCCGGTTCGGCTGCTATTTTCTACGCGGTCACGAATGTGGCGCAGGCCGGCGATAATATTGTTTCCTCCGATTCGCTCTACGGCGGCACCTACAACCAGTTCAAGCACGTACTCAAGAACTTCGGTATCGAGGCCCGTTTCGTGGAGAATCCTTCGGATCCGGCCAATTGGGAAGCTCTGATTGATGAGAACACCAAGGCCCTCTACGGAGAGACCATCCCGAACCCCAAGCAGGATATTCTCGATATTGAGACGCTGGCCAAGCTCGCCCATTCCCACGATATTCCGCTGATCGTCGATAACACGATCGGCACTCCGGCCAATGTCAATCCCTTCGATTTCGGGGCGGATGTTGTGGTGGATTCGGCCACCAAGTTCCTGGGCGGGCACGGCACCTCGATTGCCGGTTCGGTGGTGGAGCGCGCGGGCTTCAACTGGAAGAACGGGAAGTTCCCCGGTTTCCACGAGGTAGACGAGTCCTACCACGGCATCGTCTGGGGCGATCTGCCCGGTGCGCCGTTCACTACCCGTATCCGCGCCACCCTGCTGCGTGATACCGGCGCCGCGATTTCCCCGTTCAACGCCTTCCTCATCGGGCTGGGCCTGGAGACCCTTTCCCTGCGCGTCGAACGCCACCTTTCCAATACCCGCGCGGTGGCGGAGTTCCTGGCCGAACACCCCGGTATTGACTCGGTGAACTGGGCCGGGCTACCGGATAATCCCTATCACGAGCTGGCCGCCAAGTACGCCCCGCAGGGCCCCGGTTCGGTGTTCACGGTGGAAGTTGCGGGTGGTTTTGAGAAGGCCGCAGCTTTCGTGGAATCCCTCCAGCTCTTCTCCAATCTCGCGAATATCGGGGATGCGAAGTCGCTGGTGGTTCACCCGGCATCAACCACGCATTCGCAGCTGACCGAGGAAGAGCTGGCGGCCAACGGTATTAGCCCGGCCACCGTGCGCCTGTCCATCGGTATCGAAGATCCGCGCGATCTGATTGCCGATATTCGCCAGGGCCTCGAGTCCATCGCCTAGAGACCAGAGATCAAGGATTATCATGACGCCCAGCCCCCAGTTCCTCGTGGGACACGCTCCCCTGGATCCGGTTACCGATGCCGCGCCTATCGGTGATTTTGATACCGGCTACACTCCCGCACCCCGCCTCACCGAGCGCCCTACCGGCGCCTGGCTGGAAGGGGACGAACCGGGTGAGCGCCGCTTCGCGGATCTTGGCCCCCTGGAACTGGAGCTGGGCGGCCGCTTGCCGCAGGTGCGACTCGCCTACGAAACCTGGGGGCAGCTCAATGCGGACCGCTCCAATGCGGTGCTGCTGTGCCACGCACTCACCGGGGATTCGCACGCTGCCGCACGCGATGGGCAGAGCGGCTGGTGGAAAGATATTGTGGGCCCGGGTCTGGCCATCGATACCGAGCGGTACTACGTGGTGTGCCCCAATGTGCTGGGCGGCTGTCAGGGAAGTACCGGCCCGGCTTCGCCCGCTCCCGATGGCCAGCCCTGGGGCCCGCGCTTCCCGGAAATTACCATGCGAGATATGGCCGCGGCGGAGGCTCGGCTCGCTGACCTGCTCGGGGTGGAACGCTGGGCGCTGGTGGCGGGTGCCTCCTTCGGCGGGTGCCGCACGATGGAATGGGCGGCGTCGTACCCGCAGCGGGTGGGGGCTTTCGCGGTGCTCGTAGCCGGCCCGGCCAGCACCGCGGAACATATCGCTTATGCTCACCTGCAAAACCTAGCGATTCGCCTGGATCCGCGCTGGCGCGGCGGGCATTATTACGATGCTGAACCCGATGAGAGCGGGGTGAGCGGCCCGGCTGCCGGGCTCGGCCTCGCCCGTGAAATAGCGCATTTAACTTATCGCTGTGCCCCGGAGCTGGCGGCGCGTTTCGGCCGCACCCCGCAGGAGGGCGAAGACCCGCTACGCGGGGGCCGTTACGCGGTGCAGTCCTACCTGGACTACCACGGCGCGAAATTGGTGGCGCGTTTCGATGCGAATTCCTACCTGACGATCAGCCAGGCGTTTATCACCCACGATATTGGGCGCGGGCGGGGCGGCACCGCGCAGGTGGTGGCGGGGCTGCAGCAGCCGGCGCTCGTCGTCGCTGTTGATTCGGATCGGCTTTTTTATCCACAGCATATGGCGCAGTTGGCCGCGGCTTTGCCCGGGGCGCGCCCGCTCCAGACCGTGCACTCCGCGCACGGCCACGACGGTTTCCTCATTGAAAACGATGAGGTTTCCGCGATTATTGCAGATTTCCTTGCCGAGGTTGCGCCGGTGGATGCTCCCCTGGACGCGGCTCTCTAGCCGCCGCGCTGCCCCGTAGCTTTTGCTCCCCTAGCCGCCGAATTGGGACCAGTCTTCGCTCAGCACGGTGCCGCGCGCATCGATCATCACGTGCCCGGCTTTGCCGCCGGCCCGCAACCATCCGGTATAGATGAGGCCCTCCGGGGCGGGGCAGGCACCTTCGCATTCGGGTAGCTCAGCAGCCGCGGCTTTCACCCGCACGAATACTTCCGCGCTGTCTAGCTGCGCGGGAGTCAGGCCGATGCGCGCGGCGCGCTCGCGCACGAGGGTGGTGGCGCGGGTAAAGAGCGCGGCGTCGAGCTGGGTGTAGTCAAAAGTGGGGATACGTTCGAAACGGAAAGGCCGCGAGGCCGCGAAACCGTAGGGTATGGTATCGCGCGGCAGGGACCACGAGTAGGTGACCGCGGTGTCGTTGTGGTTGTCCACCGGAACGTCAATTTCGAAGCGGCGTTCGCGCACGAGGGCGCGGAACGCTTGCGTGGTCCTGGCTTCTTTTTCAATATCGACGACGGCGACACCCAAGTCTTCAGCCCCGCCCGTGAAATAGGAGCGCAACGGGCCACCGCCCCAGTCTTTGATCTGAGTGGTGACGATGCGGAAGGCTTGGGGCGGGTTACAGAGGGTGGGTAGGAGAGCGCCGGCAAAGAATAATGCGATGCTCGTGAGCACGGCAGTGAGCGGGCGAAGTGGGTGGTCGTGTGCGGCGGCGGTGTGGAGGTAGCGGTAACGCAAATAAATAATGCCGCCCAGCACGATGAGTGCGCCTATTGTGATGAGGCTGATGTAGAGGATGCCGTGCCAGTCGTTCATCCAGAGCAGGGGGAGGGCACCGAGCATGAGCCCGAAGCCGAGGGAGGGTAGCAGCCGGGTGGCCGTTTCCCGCAAGCCGGGCTGGCGTTGTGTTGTGGGCACGGGCTGCTCCTCCCGAATCGATGGGCCGTTATGGGGATTCTACAGAAGTCCCCTTCGAAAATAACCGATAATTTTATATAACGAAAACCCAATGGCGAATATATTTCTCTATCAGCACAAAAGGACGTAGTTCCCTTGAGATTCGCGCGCCCGTAGAATCCTAAGTGGGGAAAGATTCCAGCTCTCCCCACCGCGCAACGGAGCGCACGCTACCCATCTGGGCAAACTCGCCTTATTGGATGGTAACAACCTAAGGAGGTTTCATCATGAAACGTAAAGTAACAGCGAGCTTAGTAGGGATTCTACTAGCTGCCGGAGCAACTACTACGGCAACTGCTCTCGTCTACAACGGATCAATGTACGGTCAATACACCGTAACTAACGGGCCGACGATTAGCGTTACCGACAACGCGGACGATGACGAATTTGTATCAGCTTTGTATAAGTATAATGGCGGCACCAGCCAAGATAGCCTTGTCAACAAATCAGGATACAATACCACCGTCACGAAAACAGTTAGCTCCACTATCACCGCTATCAAACCGTGCGTTTCGCAACCCATACCACTACCAATGTCATGTGGAGGTTGGATCTATTAGTGAAACAGCATTTCCCAACCCATTATGAATTTCACTACTAAGCGACGGTCATTCCCGGCCCTGTTTACCACGGCCTTATTGAGCGTCATCGCGGTTTTTTCACTGGCTTCCATCGGTGTTGAGCTCCCGTACCGGAACAAGGTAGCTCAGACAAGCGGTCCTATCTACGCGACGAGCGAAGATAAAGCCACTTTCGCCTATCGGGTTGATAATACCTTTATCGACTCTCGTCTCGTGAGTGTTCTCTACATGGAACCTTTGCGACCGGATGTCCCTCCGCCTCCGGGACTCAGCGCCTGGCCAGTAGCGGGGAGCGCGGCGGTCACCCGCCCCGCTCTCCGCTACCGCGAAACCCTTGAACAACAATTCGGTCCCATTACGGCTGTTATTGATGAGTACGCAGCTCTTGATGATGATCTACTGGTTTACGCACGCCCGGCGAATGCCGGTGATTTTCTCGAACAAGCTCGGATGGAGTCCCGCGTATATTTCTCTTCGGGATTTGCAGTGGACGCGAACAGTACGGATACTGTAGCTATAGGTAGTGTGACATATGAGCATTGGGCCGAGCATCTTCTGCCTCTGGTGCTTGTAGTCATCGTCCTACCCATTTTCCTCTATGTCTTGGCCTGCCGTAAGAATTTTCAGAGCAACATCGCGCAGGAGCAATTCATTCTTCAATGCGTGGGGGCACGGCGCAGTCACCTCATTCGGCACGCCACTCCCCGAGTCATTCCCCCAGTATTACTTGGTGGCCTATCGGGCAGTGCCGCGGTCGCCATTCTCATCAGTGGTGCCATTCGCCTGCCTTTCACCGGATTCCACTTCCACCCGCAGGCATTTCTTCCCCAACTAGGCTGGATCATTCTAGCCCTAATTTGTGCACTCGCAGCACTCGTACTGTTTTTCTCCTGGCCCCGCCTCACGCTTTCAATGCGGCCAGGACGGCAAAAAAGGAAGCATCCTCTGCTTGGCCTAGCTCTCTTCGCTCTTGGGATTCTTCTGGCAGCAGGATTCCAGTGGTATTTCTGGTGGATTCCCTTGGAACTTGCTTCTGCCGCCATTCCTATAGGAATTATTCTGGTCCTACTAGGCCTGCCGGCAACCTTCACGCTACTTACCCGCACCGTAGCGAGCATTGCCACCAGATCCCGAAAGGATCACCTCACTGATCTCACCACTCGCTGGGTTATGCGCCATCCCGAGGTAGCTTCCCGCTCCGGCACCCTCGCGGGCTGTTTCCTCATTATAGGAACCCTGCTAATCGCCTGCTTCAACGCGGTCGCAGATACCGATAAGGAGATGCCGCCACTTCCTGAGAACCTCAGCGCAGTTGATTCCTCTCTTGTGTGCCGCCCCAATACACCGGGCTGCCTCGAAAATGCCGCCGCTCAGATTCACGCGGCCCGCCCCGACGCTGCTATTATCGCCGCTGGCCACGGAATCGGAGTGGTCCCGCTGGAAACCGGACAGGTTGCTCCAGAAAATCTTGACCTGCTGCTTTCTGATTACCTGACTCCGCTATACGGCACTACGCAGCCAAGTCTCCCTGAGAACCTAGACCGCGGCTGGCTCGTCACCCTCATCGAATCCGATAGCCCAGATTCTGGAGAGAAACTACTCAGCCAGATTCACAGCCTGGACCTGGGCACCCCGATCCCCGCGCTATCCACACCGCTGGGTGAAAATACCCGCGCCCTGGCACAGATCTACCGCCAGCATTCCACCTGGCTCAGCCTCTTCACGACCTTCGCTTTTGTCTGCGGGCTGCTGGTGGTGTGGCTGAATTTCTCCCGAGAAGCCGAAGCCCAGGCGTGCGACGCCGCCGCTATCACGGCACTCACCGGGCAAACCCGCACGGTTGCCCGCATCCTCGCCCGGCGTACCCTCGCCACCAATATCGTGACCGGGATCGCGGCTCTCGCGGTGGGTATATTCCTGGCCCGGCAATTCTTACTGCCCGGAACCGGATTTATCCCCTGGGAGTTCATCCTCACCATCGCTGCGATTTACGGCTGTTTCATCGCCGCGCAATCCATTCTTGTGTATCGCCGGCTAACCGCACGGGCCCGCGCGTGGCGCCCGGGAAAGGATCACCATGAGTATTCTGCATTGTGACAACCTGGTCTGCGGCTACACCCACCCGCTGTTCAGCCCCATCACTTTCACCCTCAACGGCGGGGACACCCTCACCGTAATGGGCCGCTCCGGCGTGGGGAAAACAACCCTTCTCACCACGATTCTGGGGATGCATAAGCCCATCTCCGGCACCATCGAGGTGACCGACACCAATATTCACCGCCTCCCCTTCAACCACCTCGCGCGCCTGCGTTCCACCACCATCGGTACTGTGTTCCAGCACGGCGAATTAATGGCCGGATACACCGCCCTCGATAACGTGATGCTTCCGCGCCTGCTGTGGAACCGTCATGATGGCGACGTCGCCACCGAGGCCAGCGAGCTCCTTGGCACCCTAGGTGTCCTTCCCCAAACGATGGCCGAGAACCTCTCCGGCGGGGAACGTCAGCGAGTAGCGCTGGCCCGGGCGCTCATTAATCACCCGCGCCTGCTGGTGGCTGATGAACCGACCGGAGCGCTGGATACCGAGCTGCGCGACGAAGTCCTCAGCCTCATCCTCGATACCGTGCGCGAACGCGATTGTGCCCTGCTGCTCGTCACCCACGACCCGAGCATCGCCGCCCGCACCGACCGCACCCTCGTCCTTCAGCCGGTTGCCGTGCCTGGAACGGCGGCCGCTTAGCTTAACTAATTCTCGGATCATCCCAGCCCGGGGTGCGCATAAATCATCCGAGTTTATGTGCACCCTGCACACCCTACGCGGGCGGTAAAATCGAGGAAAAGCCGAAAGGATGATTGTGACTCGAGCCGCCTCGCCCCACCACCCCGCGCTCGCGTGGGAGCCCGACCTCCTCGGCGCCGGTTATGAACGCCTCACCCTTCCTCTTCCCGACGACGACGAAGGCGCCGTCATCGCTACCCTCATCCGCGCATTGCCGCCCGCCAACGCGCCTACCCCGAGCTTCGCTTTCCTCGCCATTCACGGCTGGAATGACATGTTTTACCAGTGGGCCCTCGCTGACGCGGTAACGGCTGCCGGCGGGGCTTTCTACGCAATTGACCTGCGCAAATATGGGCGGTCTTGGGATCCGCAGCGGCAGAGCTACGGGTATACAGATAGCATGCGGGTGTATTTTGCAGATATTGATGCCGCGCTGGCCGCCATGCGAACAGACCTCCCGGCCCGGTTCGGCCCCGGCGCTGCACAGCTCCCCACCATCTTGTACGGACATTCCACCGGTGGCCTCACCGCGACCCTCTACGCCGGGTCACGCCGCGGGAAGAACCTGGCTGGCCTGGTGCTTAATTCACCGTGGTTGGAGTTGCAGGTGGGCGCGGCGGGGAGCGCCGTCGTCGTACCTGTGGCTGAACTGGCGGCGCGCACCGCACCGAAAAAACCGCTGCCCGTGCACGACCCGGGCTTTTACGGGATGGTGCTCGACGCGTGGCGCCCGGAGGGAATGACGCGGGTGCCCGGGGCTCCGGAAGATACCACCGATCCGTTTTGGACCACCGGGTGGACGCCGGCCTGGGATATGCGCCCGGATCCGGCACCGATTCGCGGTGGGTGGCTGCACGCGGTCATCCGAGCGCAGCGATATGTAGCTCGAAATGTGCGACTGCGGCTGCCGGTTCTCATGCTCACCGCGGCGCGCAGCATCGTGGCCACCGCGTGGAGCGAGGAGCTACGCGGGGCCGATACCGTGTTGGACGTCGAACAAATGTGGGCGCGGGCCGCGGACATAGCGAGCGATGTGCATATCCTGAAATTGGATAATGCCGTTCATGACGTCTTGCTGTCCCGCGCACCGGTGCGGGAGGCCGGGTTCGCGGAGATTCGCGAGTTTTGCCAGTGGCAGGTGCGGCGGGCCCGCTCAAGGTAGCTAAGCGTAAATAGATAGTCCGCGCCCCTTGTTTCCTTAACCTCCGTGGCATGACATGCCTTGACGGAAAACGCATTCCGTCCGGTCCGCCACGCACCATAACCGAACCGTGGGTAGAAAAAGTGTGCGTCCCGAACCTCGCAGTCCACAAAGTGTGCGTGAGGAACATGAAATCAGGTGAAAACGGTGCTCGCACGCACACTTTGTTCGCGACGAAGGCTCGTCACCGAGTCCGGGGCAAACATAGTGCAAATTCCGGACGGTCAGGGTCGCGTAGTGCAAACTCAGAGCAGAAATCAGGCCAAAATGGTGCGTAGATTTGCACCCTGTTACGGACCGGGGGTGCGTTCGGTTCCGCACCCGATCCAAGACAACAACACACCGTAATTAGACCCCCTTCTGCCTATTAACCCGCAGCGAACGCAGGAAAGCGAAAAGGGGAGGCGCCCGGAAATTCCGGGGCCTCCCCTTCCCTTTACCCTGGGCCGGATACTGGCCGGTGGGCCAGCATCCCGCGGGCGCTAGTTATTAGCGGCGGACGATAGGCGTATCAACGCCATCCCCATCCCAGTCACCAACAAGCATCTGGTCACCGGCCCGGCCGTAGTGGAGGGTGATATCAGCGTTCCCGCTCTTGAGCGAGTTCGCCACAAACACCTGGTTACCACGCCGCACCGCAAAGGTATCCTTACCGTCACCATCCCAGTCACCAACGAAGATCTGGTCACCGGTCCGGCCATAGGAGAAGGACGTTTCAGCCTTGCCGCCCGCGAGGGTGTTGTTCACGAAGAACACATTTCCACGCTGGACCGCGAAGGTATCCTTACCGTCGCCATCGAAATCACCGGCCAGCAGCACGTCGCCGTCGCGGCCGAAGCTGAATACCTGGTCGGCATCCCCGGAACGAATCGAGTTGAGGACGAACACCTGGTTGCCGCGGCGCACCGCGAAGGTATCCTTACCGTCACCATCCCAGTCACCAACCACGATCGTGTCCCCGGCCTTACCGAAGGAAATCACCTCATCAGCAACTCCGCCGTTAAGGCTGTTCTGGATGAAGATCTGGTTCCCGCGGCGCACGGCCAAGGTTTCCTTGCCATCGCCATCCCAGTCACCGATAAGGACCTGGTCAGCGGCTCGCCCGTAGGAGAAGACCTGCTGAGCAACCGTGGAAACCCAGTCATTCGACAGGTAGAACACGTTTCCGGTATCACCCGGCTTACCGGGCGTGCCCGGTTCAGGTGCAGGCGTCGGGTTCGGCGCAGGCGTCGGGTTCGGAACCGGCGTCGGGTTCGGCGCAGGCGTCGGATCCGGAGTGCCCGGGGTACCCGGCTCACCCGGAGTGGGCTCCGGCGCCGGAGCGGTCTCCTGGGTCACCGTCACGCTCACCGTCTTGGTCACGGCAGCCCCGGCAGCATCGGTAGCAATGAGGGTCACCGTATTCTCACCCGGGTTGAGCACCGTGCCCGGTGCCAGGGTAAGAGCGGTATCGCCCGCGGCCCCAGCTGCGCCGTCGTCCTTCACCGTGTACTTGGCGAGTACCTCTGCGGCCAGGGCTTGCCGGTCCAGAGCGCCGGCGGGCGCCGTGAGTTCCACGGTGTCCGGGCCCTCGATAACCGGCAGGCTGTCCTTCGTGAAGGAAATGGACTGCGCGGTGGAGTTTCCGGCCAGGTCGGTGCCTTCCACCGTGAGGGTGTAGGTGCCGGCCGGCAGCTCCGCGGTTTCCACGGTGTAGTTGAGAGCGGTCGCGGCATCGCCAGCGGTATCGCCAGCTGCTGCGTCGTCGGCAACCGGAGCATCGGCCTCAGCCATGAGTCCGGCCGCGTCCTTCACGCCCGCAACCACCCGGGCGGCGTCGTTCTTATCCGCCACACCGTTGGCATCAACCTGCACGGCCTTCGCCGCATCGGCACCGTTCGCACCCTCGTCATTTCCGCCACCGAAGTAGGTCTTGACGTCTACGAGGCTGTCCTCCACCGACTGGCCGAGCAGGGCCGCATCGGTGCTCTGTTCGCTGAGCACGTCACCGTTGAGGAGCACGCGCGCGGCCTTGAGGTTGGGGTCGGTCACGCTGGTGGCAATGGCAGCGCCGTCGCGAATAACCGCGCCGTCCGTGCCGTTGATGCTCACCGCCGGGCCTTCCTTATCCACCACCACGGGGATGGTGTTGAGAAGGGTATTGCCCATGCTGTCACCGAATTGCACAAGGACCGTATCGCCGTCCGCAACCGGGAATGCCTGGTTGAAGCTGCGGGTATTGGTCTTGGTGCCGCCCACGGTGTGGTCGATAATGCTGCGCACCACCGAGCCGTTGATCTTCAGGTCGTAGCCCCAGGCATCATCGGAGGCGGTACCCGCGAAGGTGACCTCATCCGAATTCGCGTAGAGCACGCCGTTGTACAGGGTCGGTTCCGTGAAGGAAACCTTGGGGTACCCGGTATCCCAGAACACCCGCAGGATGGTATCCATGCGGACCTTGCCCGCGGTATCGGTCACCTTCATATGGAAGGCGTTAATGCCGGCGGTCACCGGCACGGCGGCTTCGAAGGTGCCATCGGCCTGGACCGTCACGTTGATCGCTTCCGGAACCACGTAGTCGCCGGCCTCGTTCACGGTCACGCGCGGCTGGAGCACGAAGGTGGAAACGCCCTGCGCCGTACCGCGCAGCACTAGCTTGCCGTCCGCCGTCTTTTCCGCGGTGGACATATCCGGCAGGCAGGTGGTGCCGAAGCACTGCACATTCGTGAACGTGGGGGCCTGGTACGACGACGTATCTTCCGCCACGACCTCCCGGCCTTCGTAGGTAACCGTTTCGGTGGTGGTATTTCCACCATCGGAGGCCACCACGGTGGCGCTGAGCGCATCAGCTTCCGGGGTGAAAGTGCTGGTGAATCCGCCGGCGGCATCCACCTCAGCGGCCTTACCGTTCACCTTGACGGTGAGGGTAGCGCCGGCGCGCTCATCACGCACATTACCGGTGATCGTAACCGAACCATCCTCGGCCACCGGCTGCTTACCGCCGGCATTGAGGGAGGTAATCGCCACGCTCGGGGCCACCGTATCGTAGGTGACGGTCAGTACCGTGCGGGTGATTTCGCGGCCGTTATCACCGTAGGCAATCACGGGGATGTTCTGGGTGCCTTCGGTCAGCGGGACCTGGGCGGCGAAGAATCCGCCACCGAGCTCCGCATCCGCATCGGCCACGCTCACGCGTGCCACCGCATCGGAGGCCAGGCCGAACACGGTCAGCTTGCCGTCCTTGACGAGGCGGTGATTCGGGGTGAACACCTGGGTGTTGTAGGTGTTCAGGCTCGGGATCTCAATGGCGTTCGCGCCGAGCACCTTGGTGACCATGGTGTTATTCATGCCCTTGTCGGCCACGGTGACGATGACGTAGGAAACGCCCTCGGGGAGCACCACTTCGAAGGAAGAATCGGAATTCTTGGTGACCGGCTTGATATCGGTGCCCTTATCCGTTTCCACCATCGGTGAGGAGAAAATCCCCGAGCCGGTTTCGGTCACGGTGAAGGGCAGGATCTTCTGGCCATCACGCTCGAAGGGTTCACCCACGGAAACTTCGGGGGCAACGGTATCCACACCGAAGGGCATATCGAGGGTCTGCCAGTCGAAGCGGTCACCCAGGCGCGCCTTGACGCGATAGGTGTAGCGCCCGTCCGGAATCGCCTTGAAGCTCGCGCTGGCCGCATCCCACACGGTGCCATCGAAAGCGTGGCTGCGGTAGGGCTGCGCAATATTCTTCGTGCCGAGGGCAGTGCCGGCGATCTGGCGGGAGAGTTCCTGTTCCTCACCCACGCGCGTGACGAGCTTGCCGTTGGCATCGTAGATTTCGAACTGGGCTTCTTCCGCGTTACGCAGCTGCGTCAGATTCGGGACAATCGCATCAACGTTATTGTCCTTATTGGGCGAGAGCCAGAATTCCCCGAAGATATTGTTCTTCACGGGGAGGGTCATCCCGAAGATCGTGGTGGTCAGCTGGGAGGTGGAGGTATTGCCCTCACCCCAGGTCTGGCCCGGAGCCACGAAAATGGGTTCGGCGTTCCAGTCCCCGGCGAAGCCCAGGTAGGGCACCTTAATATCCGGGGTTTCCTGCACGCCGGCGAGCACCGCCCAGCCTTCCACGAAGTGGTTACCCTTGCTCGGGGTGAGCGTGAAGGTGACCTGGGTGGTTTCCCCGGGCGCCACGGTGAGGACCTTACGATCCGCCGTCAGCGTTTCCTTGGAAATGAAGGTGGAGGTGATGTCGTTAGCGTTATTCGTTTCGTTGACGACTTCCTGGCGCGGAATCGCGTAGGCCGCTTCTTTATCGCCGTGGTTGGTCAGGGTCACGGTGAAGGACACCGGCCCGTTCACCTGGCCCAGGGCCACCGAATTGGCGCCATCTACACGGGCGTGCACCTGGGATGCCAGGGCGTGATCCACGCGCACCAAACCGGCACCGATCTGGCGCGGGGCGTACGGAACGCCGTCGTGCCGCGGAATTTCCGCGGTATTCATGAGCAGTGTTTCTGCCAGGCTGAGGCGATCCACCCGGGACATATCCGGGAAGCGCTGCCCGAGCACCTGAAGCACGCTGGCCATGGAACCGGCCACGTTCGGGGCGGCCATGGAGGTACCGGACATCGAACCGTAGGTATTGGAATTCAGCGTGGAGTATACGTTACCGCCCACGCCAGAAATATTCGGCTTGAAGTCCAGGTTGGAGGTCGGGCCCCAGGAAGTGAAGCTGGAGGGCGCACCGGCCGTGGCCGAGGGCGTGGTCCGGGCTTCATCCGTGAGGGCGATGGTGACCGGGGTGCCGGCCTTGATGGCTTCCACCAGGCGCAGCGCATCGGAGCGGAACATAACGCCACCCGGGAAGGTGTATTCGTCAATACCGCCCATGGAGATCATGGAATCCCCGCCGGCTTCGTGGTTGTAGATAATAACGCCGGCCGCACCGGCCTTCTGCGCATTACCGAACTTCTCCCCGAAGGTGATGCCGCCGCGCTCAATAAGTGCGTACTTGCCGGTGGTATCTGCGGGGAATTCTTCCGGCTTACCGGTTCCGGCGGCCACCGCTTCGCGGGCCACATTATCCGGCTTGCCGGTGGCGAGTTCGTAGAAGAGGTCTTCGGCTACGCCGTTCACGGTCACGCGGGCGACCGAGCGGGTTTCCAGATTATTATCAATCGAGGCAACCGAGAGAGTGGCATCGTGAGCCGAAGGCGAGCCAATAACGCCGTCGTCCCATTTACCGAACATATCGTCTTCGGTGCCGCCCGGTGAGAAGTTGAGCCCGGAGTTACCGGCGGAAATAACCGGAAGCACACCCTTGGCGCGAGCTTCTTCAATAGCCAGGCCCGCGCCGTTGGAGTATCCGAAGCCGTTATCGGAGCCCAGCGACAGATTAATAACGTCAGCGCCGAGCTTCACGGAATCTTCAATGGCGGCAATAATATCGCCGTCGGCCGCGCCGCGCGAACGCGCCGGGTCATTGGAAAAGACCTTCATGGCCAGCAGCTGGGCATTGGGGGCCATGCCTTCCACCCGTCCGGTGGTGGCAAAAGTTTGCCCCTCATCCAGGCCGTTCGCCGCGGCAATACCGGCCACGTGCATGCCGTGCATGGACGAGGTGGTATCGATGATCTCGAAATTATCGTCGGCGTAGTTGTAGCCGTTGGGAACCTTACACGTGAAGGCGGGGTTCGCAGCGGTGTTAATATTCTTAATCTTCGCGGTATCGCAATTGTCGATCCGCATATCGCGGTGGCTCGGGTCGATACCCGTATCCACAATCGCAATAACCATGCCGGTGCCATCCGCGCCGGCATCCGCCAAGGCCGCGGGCGCGCCCTGCATATCACGCGAGGCATCTTCGAGGGGCACATTCTCCTGCGGCTGGGCTGCGAGGGCACCCTGGACGAGGGCCTTCGTGGCACCCGCACTCTGAGCGACGGCGCGAGAAATATCCGCCGCACGCTCGGTAGCGGCAACGTTGGTCGTCTGATAGACACGTTCACGCTTGACCGAGGCCACCGCGGCTTCCGCTTCCAGCGCCGCCATCTTGTCCGCCGGCATCGTCGCGGCGAAACCGTTGACGAGGTAGCCGAACTGGCGCTCAAGCTGCAGACCGTACTTCTCCGACCACTGGGCCACCAGGTCTTCCTGGGTGGCCAAGCTCTGCGCCTCACCA
This sequence comes from Actinotignum sanguinis, assembly GCF_003957255.1. Classification (GTDB taxonomy): domain Bacteria; phylum Actinomycetota; class Actinomycetes; order Actinomycetales; family Actinomycetaceae; genus Actinotignum; species Actinotignum sanguinis. Next base: position 6,512 of record NZ_QDIE01000012.1, on the reverse strand, counting down.
GCATCGCTGCCCAGGCGCGACTGGTCCTTGAGGAGCACGATAACCCGCACCCGCTCGGTGGAGCCCTGCAGATCCTGGAAAGCAGCCAGCTCGGGGTTATCGGGAGAGAAGAGACCGGCGAAAGCGCCGGCGGGATTCGACGGCGCAGGCTGATCCGCAGCGAGCGCCGGAGTAGTGAGTACGCTTAAGGCGAGCGCAGCCGTGACGGATAATCCGCCCAGGCGGCGCCAGTTAAAACCTGTCACACCTTCTCCTAACTTCGTGACGGGAGGGATCCCGTCGGGGAATCCGGTGATGTCATTCCTGCACGGCGGCCAGGGTTCGGGCAGAGTTGGGACGACGGCGCACACGGCGCAGCCTCCCCACCCCGCCGCGCATATCTACCAACCAGTGGAGAAGTTATGCACCCCTCCCGCTCAGCCTCTCACCCTTGAGCGATAGACCGGCAGTGCGTGACGCGTGGGAATACCGGATGCGGGCTATCATCGCACAGAATGGTGCGCATCTGTCCAGAGTGTCTACAACGTGAACACTCCCCCGAACCGGTTGATATTTATGCGCCTACGATTCTGGGTGCGGTGGCCGGATAAGCGGCCAGGGATCCAGAGTTTCCAGGGCGGCCACGATGGCGAGCAGGAGTTGTTCTTCCCCGAAGCGGGTTGCACCCACGTGCACCCCGAAAGGCAGCAGAGTGCCGCCCACTTCCGCGCGGTGGATCGGGATGGATACCGCGGCGGGCCCAAACATATTCCAGGAGCTGGTCCACGGGCTCACGATGCACTGGCGGCGGAAATCCTCGGCCGGATCATCCGGGCAGCACACCCAGGTAGGATCGGCCGGAGGGGTGCCGAGCGCCGGGCTGAGGATCACGTCGAAACCCGCGAACGCCTCCCCCATGCGCCGCGCAATCGCGTACATCCCCTGCAAGCCGGCCATGAGCTGCGGCGCGGATGCTTCCCGCCCGCGAGCGCGCAGCCACTGGCTCATCGGGGTGAGGAGGGACTCACTTTCGGGCGGGAGTGGAATAGCGGCAGCACCCGCCTGCCAGATCGGCATAAAGGACTGCCAGGCTTCGGGGCCGAAGGGCCGCGCGATGCCTTCCACGCGCGCGCCCATGGCACGGAAATCTTCTGCCGCCCGCGCCACGGCCTCCAGGCAGGCGGGGTGAATCTCAGTATCAACATTGAGCGGTTCGGTGAGCACCCCGACCCGCAGATCGGCCAGCGCGAGGGCGCGGCTGCGTGATTGCGGCCCGCAACCAAATTCCGCGTCCAGAGTGGCCAGGTAGTCTCCCGAGCCCGGGTAGGGACTCCAATCCCCGGGCCGGCGCCGGGCGATAACATCCAATCCGGCCGCGAGATCCCGGGCGGTGCGTGCCAGTACTCCGGCGGTAGCCAGCCCGCTATCGGAGAAGAAAGAGGATCCGGGACCGGGTGAGACCAACCCGCGGCTGGGTTTGATGCCGAGTACCCCGCAGTGGGCGGCGGGAATGCGGACCGAGCCGCCGCCGTCGTTCCCGTGCGCAATGGGGACCACGCCGGCCGCAACCGCCGCGGCCGCTCCCCCGGAGGATCCACCGGCGCTGCGCGTAAGGTCCCACGGGGTGCGGGCGGGGGCGATGCCAGCCGGTTCGGTGTAGCCGACGAAGCCGAATTCCGGGGTGGTGGTTTTCCCGATAGTCACGGTGCCGGCGTCCAGGATCGACTGGGCTACCCCGCTGGTGGTGGTGGCGATATTTCCGCGCATGGCCCGCGAGCCGTATTCGGTGGGCAGGCCGGCTACGTCGTCGAGGTCTTTGATGGGGAAGGGTACCCCGGTGAGCGGCCAGCCTTTGCCCTCCTTGAGTTGCGCGGCGGCGGCGCAGGCCTGGCGCAGCGAAAATTCTTCCGCGATATGCGTGAATGCCCCTACCGCGGCGCCGCGGCTGCGGGCGCGCTCCAGTACCCGTTCGGTATGAGCAACGGGGTCTAGGCGGCCGGTACGCATGAGCCGCGCCAGCTGCACGGCAGAAAGATCCAGGGGGTCCACGCTGTCCTCAAGAAATGCCATGCTCACAGTGTACGTGAGATAGGGCACGTTTGCCGCCGCGAGCGGGTTATTCGGTTTCCGTGCGGGCCCGTGCGGCCCAACGGCCGTGTTTCGCCCGCTCCACGGCTTCTGCACGCGCCGCGGCAGTGGGGATGGCTAGGTTTTCCATGAGTTCCGCTATCTGCGTGGATGCGCTCTTGTCACGACGCCGCCGCAAGTTGGCCGCGGTGGCAGCAATTTCCTCCGCGGATAAGTTCTGGGAGAGCTTGGCCTTGCCAATAATCTCCGTAACTTTAACATCCACGCCCACGATGGCGCGCAGCATGCGCCGCAGCTGTTCCGGCCGCGCGTGGGTATCCGGGCGCCAGGTACCTCCGTGGTGGGCAATTTCGTGGGCGTCAACCAGTTCGCGCAGGGTGGGGATGAGCCAGGCGGGATCCTCGTGGATAGTGAGTTCGCCGCGTAGGTGCACGGTGAGGTAATTCCAGGTGGGAACCCGAGCCAGCGGCGCATCGTCCGGGCCGGGTGGCATATCGGAGGGCGATATATAGGTATTCGGGCCGGTGACCACCATGAGGCAAGGTCCAGTATCGGCTGCCTGGGGATTAATACGTGCCATATGGCTGTGGAGGTGAAGGGTGCCGGCGTCGTCGTAAAAAATATTAAAAGGAAGGAGTGTGGCATCCAGGCCGCGCGGGCCGGCCGTTATTAATTCTCCCACCCCGATTTGGGCAGCTAGTTCCACCGCACGTTCCGGTTCCAACGCAAAACGACTCGCCACGTACATGACAGCCAGTGTAATGCGCGCGGCTACGGCGTGCGCATGACCTCCACCGGGTCACGGTAGGCCGCGAAAATCGCTGGGGGAATGCAGGCGAGCAGCGCCACGAGCACCGCGAGCACGCCCACCGCCACCGAAAAATCGAGGGCGACCGGATTGCCACTCAGCCGGCAATAAGCCCAGGCCGCGGCGATTCCCAGCGCGGTGCCGCCCACGGCCGGGTAGGCGATACGCGCGATCACCAGGGCCACCAGCCCGCCGCGGGTGATGCCGAGGGTGCGGCGCCGGCCCAGGTCGCGGCGGCGGATCAGCACATCGGCCAGCACCACCGCGGCAATGAAGAGCGCCCCCACCCCGAGAATGAGGATGAGGAGGGCGCGGCCCATGCCCGCGACCTGCCCGGTCACGGCCACGCCCTGTTTCGCCTGGCTGACGGAGCTGCGAATAATGAGTTTGGTGGGGTCGAAATCACCGATGGCCGCGAGTGCAACATCGGTAACCGCGGCAATATTTTCGACGTCGTTGGCCAGCGCGGTCACCCGCACGTAGGCGCCCGAGCCGCCCCCGGCCAGGAGGTAATTATCGAGGTCCTCGAATCCGCCGCTGGGTGTGAAGGAGCCGACCACGGCCCATTGCCGCCCGCCGCGCGATTCCACGTAGCCGCTGGGGAAGGCCAGGCGCAGCTGCGGCAGCACGGCCTCGGGCACGATGGCTTCCCCCGGACCGGGATAACGCCCAGCAGTTAATGTAATTATTTTGGAGATGTCCCCGCCGGTTTCCACCAGGGCAAACAGTTGGGAGGCCGGGCCGAGCGACCCGTTGACCACGTCTACCGTGCTTCGGTATCCCACCACCCCGGCCACCCCGGAGGTGCCGTGCAGGGTTTCCAAGAATGCTTCGGGAAGCAGCCCGGCATTATTCTGATCGACAAGGGTAAGCTGGCGGGCTTGCGGGCCGGTGAGCTGGCGGTGCAGCTCGGCTTCGGTGGCGGCCTGGCGGCCCACCGTCACCAGCGATGCCGCGCACATCACCCCGAGCACCAGTGCCACCAGGATGGTAGTGACCAGGGCCCCGCGCGCATTTTTCGCGCCTTCGCGTAGCAGAACAGAGAATTTCATAACCGCACCACCTCATCTGCTGCGTTGACCACCGTGGGATCGTGGGTGGCAATAATGACACTGCATCCGGATTGCGCCGCCTGGCGCAAGGCGCCGAGCACAAGGTTGGCATTATCCGGGTCGAGGTTCCCGGTGGGTTCGTCGGCCAGGATAAAGGTGGGGGAATTGACGAGGGCGCGGCAGACCGCCACGCGCTGGGCCTGCCCGCCGGAGATTTGCCCGGGCCGGTGGTCGGCGCGGTGTTCCAGGCCCAGGTCGGCTAGGAGTTCACGGGCGCGGGTGCGGGTGGCAGCCAGGGAATGACCCGCGTAGAGCCCGGGCTCCATCACGGAGTCCAAGACGGGGCGGGTGGGGTCAAGTTCGGAATCTTGGAAAACGAAACCGATGCGGCGGGCCCGCAGGCGCGAGCGTTCCCGGTCGGTGAGTTCGCTGGCCGCGGCGCCGTCAATGAGGACCTGCCCGGAGCTTGGCGTGAGGGTGAGCCCGAGGAGGTAGAGCAGGGTGGATTTGCCGCGCCCCGATGCCCCGGTCACCGCGGTGATCGCGGCGGGAGCGAACACGTGGGTGAGGCCGTCGAAGAGTTCTTCGGCGCCTTTCCGGTAGCGAAAGCGCAGCTCACGGGTGGCGATACCGGGCGCGTCCATCACTTCGTGCTTTCCGGGTTCGGGGTGGCGCCGGTATCTGAATCTTCGCGAGAACCGGTATCAGCGCCGGATCCGGCAGGTGCACCCGGCGCATCGGGTGCCCCAGGCGTGCCAGCCTTCTTCGCATCGGCTAAGGCATACACGCTTTCCCCGGCCCGCACGCCCTCAACTACCGCCAGTCCGCCGGCCACGGTCTGAACCGTAACGGTGCGGGGCGCCGCCTCCCCTACGACCCTCACGCTCACGGTCCCATCCGGCATCGTGGACAGCGCAGAGACCGGCACCGTAGGCCCGGTCACCGCGGGCACGACCTCAATATCGGTAAGAAGATAGGCTTTTTGGCTGGCCGGCAATTCCCCGCATCGAGTGCCGCACAGCAGACCGCCATCCTCCGCGGTAACAGGGATCTTGATGTGGCCCGATTCTGTTTGCTCCGCCTCACCGGTAATTCCGATGAGGGGCTGTTCGCCCAGCTTGACGCGGATACCGGTTCCCGGCTGAATCATGGCCTGTTGTTCGCTCGTGATTTCCATATAAAAACTGGGGGTTCCGGACACCGAGTTAATAATATTTTCACTTCCGGTCAGGGCCGCACCGGGCCAAGCAATACTGCGGTCCAGGGTGAGCGCAGCTGGTAGTTGCGGCACTGCCACAAGTTCTCCCAAACCGACGACGCCGCTCTGTTCCTGCCCGCGCGCTTTTTGCCACGCTTTCGTTGCCGCGGTGGTGGCCGGGCCAAATTTCCCATCTGCCACGGTGCGTGAGTAGCCGAGTGCGGTGAGGAGCCGCTGGTATTGGGTGACATCCTCACCTTCGGTTCCTTCGGCGAGGGGTCGCCAGAAGGGGGTTGAACCTTCTACCGCGATAACCTCGGTATTTCCGACGGTGTAGAGGGTATCTCCGGCGTGAAATTCTCCGTCTGCGGCAACGGAGGTGACGGTGCCGTTGAGCTGGTTGACGGCAACCGGCTGTGCCGCGCGTTCTACCGTGGTGGAGAGTGTGAGGGTGCGGCCAATATTTTGCTCGGTTACAGTGACGGTCATTGTTTCCGCCCCGGTTTGAGTGATCCGCTCCGGGGGTTTCAGGGTGGTGCGGCCCGCCCAGAATGCCAGTGCCGCCACGAGGAGGAGCGCTATCACGCCTGCGAGGATCTGAGTAATTTTCTTATTCATGGCGGCACGCCTTTCGTGGTAGCCACGCGGTTACACGTGAATGGTAAACATCATGGGTTTAGTTTATGCCATAGAGCTCTGTGGCAGGAGGGTCACTGGGGCAAACTTTCCACACTTCCACGGGGATCTGGAATTCAAGCGATCCCCCATTATTGGGCCACCAGCGGTGTTCCGGGTCAGTGTGGAACTTAGCGACATAGGTTTCCCGAGCGGGGCGTTCGGAGATATCAACCTTATAACCATGCGCAGCGAGGCAGGGAATATAGTATTCATCCCAGTAGTCCCAAACCACCCGCAATTGATCTTCCGATAAGTCAGTTATAAACTCCGGATCGGTAAAATACATCGATATGCACTCATATATGGCCAAGTTATACGCCTTTTCTTGCGATTCCGGTATGGCACCATCAGAACCGATGCCCCCTTTGGGATTAGCATGAGACGCAAACCCCTTGCTTGTCAGGCACTCGGCTCTTTTAATATCCGATTCCCCTGATGGTGTCCTCCATTCAACCAAAGGAACATTGGGCGGGTCTTCAATTCCCCAGTAGTCCGCATGCCGCTTCAACCATTTCGCACGAAAAGCAAGCTTCTGCTCCTCCGTGGTGTAGCGTGGCGAAATCTTGATCTTCGCTTTCCACCGGTCAAGTCCTGGGTAGTGGTGTATCTGTGTTCTCGAATCATGATTGTCATTCTCTGGTTTCGATACTAATAAGGACTGGATATCAGATACCGGTCAAGCAATAACGTCCTTCCCACTAATAGTCTT
>NZ_QDIE01000011.1 GCF_003957255.1 Actinotignum sanguinis | reverse complement strand
GCCCGGTAGGCGTCCAGATGGGGCGGGTGTGCCAACACCAGGCATGGGCCCGGTCCCAGGTTCGGGTGTCGCGGGCGCTGAGGCGTCGGGGTGTGGTTGTGGTGAGGTAGGTGAGGAATTCAGCGAATTCTTTAGCGTGTTTTTGTCGGTCGTCTAGCGCGGTGAAACTGTAGTGGCATTCCTTGCAATACCAACGCTGACGGCCGTTTGGGTGGTGGCCGTTTTTCTTCATTGGGGTAGAGCATACGGGGCAGCGTCGGGCATGTCGGGACAGGGTTTTCACTCCATGTGGATATCCCGGTGTTTGTCAAGTATGCAAGGCTATTGAGGCCGGAAAGCTCAACGACCCGGACTTTGTGTTGGTATAGCGAGGGAAAGTCTGGGTATTAGCAACCATTTCTGTCTATTTACCCTATAGGACACTTAGTTTAGGTATCTCGTCTACCTAGATAAGGATTGATAAAATGCTCACGCGAACCGTATCACGGTTCCTCGCGATCATCGCCGCCGTGGCAATGGTGGTCGCGGGGCATCCGTTACGTGCCGAGGCAGCGCCACGGGCAACGTACGAATTTAGTTACAATATTTCCTGGGATAGCGTGCAGAAGTTTGACATCGCTGCATACAATCCGGAGAACCCCGCCGAAAAGGTCGTTTTCCCGACCGATCCGGCACGTAGCTACCGTTCCACCACGTACCCCGCGGGCTGGAAGCTCAGCGGTGAAATCGTCATGAAGCCGACCCGTGTCCTCACCGGCACCAGCGGCGCCTTCGAGCTCGGCTCGGACTTGACGGAAAGCGTGGCCGGCATCGGTAAGGATGCCGTTGTTACGTATACGTTGAAGGACTACACCCCGAAGGGGCGGATCTACCTGGGGACCAACACCACGTTCTTCAATTACGCTACGTACTACCTCAATGGCGGTACCTGGTCGGGTGAGATTCCGACTGACCATCTGGCGCAGCGCCCCGGATACTATCACCAAATGTTCATTACCCCGCACAGTACCGTGCAAAAGCCAGCCGATCCCACGCGTGAGGGCTACACCTTTATCGGGTGGTCCGGGGAAAGTGACCTTATCGGTGATCGTGCCACGGGTAGTGAAACGAAGTATTTCACGGCGGAGAACCCCTACCAGTTCGATGAAATCGACGGCAATCAGGTCGTCGGGAAACGTCGCGGCGGCGTCGTCCGCCTGACCGCAGAGTGGGCGAAGCTGCCCACGCTCGAGGTGAAGAACATCGAGATCTGGGAAAATGATGCCTTCGATCCGCAAAGCATGATTGTGTCCGCGAAGGACTACAAGAACCGTGACCTTACCGATCCGGCGTCGGGCGGCTCGGTGACCCACACGGGCAATTATGACGCCACCACCTACGGCACCTACCCGATCGAATTCACCGCGACCGATGAGCACGGCGGCACGGTCACGAAGACCGCCAACCTCATCGTCAAGAAGCGCTGGACCCCGCTCGTTCCGGCTCCCACGCTGGAGCTGAAGAACGTGGAGATCAAGGCCGGCGATCCGTTCGATCCGAAGGACATGGTTGTCTCCGCTACCGGTGGTGAGGCCGTGCCCAGCCCGGATAACGTGTACGATCCGAATACTCCGGGCACCTACACCCTGACCTTCACGGTCACCAACGAACAGGGCGCGAAGGTCACCAAGACGGCAACCCTCACGGTTAAGCAGCCGCTCGTTGAGCTGGTTCCGGCTCCGACTTTGGAGCTGAAGGACGTGAAGATTATCGTGGGTGACCCCTTCACCCCGCAGGACATGGTTGTCTCCGCTACCGGTGGTGAGGCCGTGCCCAGCCCGGATAACGTGTATGACGTGAACAAGCCGGGTAAGTACCCCTTGAGCTTCACGGTGACCAATGAGCAGGGTGCGAAGGTGACGAAGACCGCGACGCTCACGGTCGTGCAGCGGTGGACCGCGATTATTCCGGCCCCGCAGCTCGTGGTGAAGAACGTGGAGATCAAGGCCGGCGATCCGTTCGATCCGAAGGACATGATTGTTTCTTCGAACGGGACCGTGGTGCCCAGCCCGGATAACGTGTATGACCCGAATACTCCGGGTACGTACACGCTCACTTTCTCGGTGACGAATGAGCAGGGTATTACGACGACGAAGACGGCGACCCTCACGGTTAAGCAGCCGCTCGTTAAGCTGGTTCCGGCTCCGACTTTGGAGTTGAAGGACGTGAAGATCATCGTGGGTGATCCCTTCGACCCGAAGGACATGGTTGTTTCCGCCAGTGGCGAGGTCGTTGCCAACCCTGGCAATGTGTACGACGCTAACAAGCCGGGTACGTACACCCTGAGCTTCACCGTAACCAATGACAAGGGCGCGAAGGTTATCAAGACCGCGACCCTCACGGTCAAGGCCAAGGCAGCCCAGCCTGGCACCCCGGGTCAGCCCGGCACGGTGACCGATCCCGCCAAGACCGGCGAACCCGGCCAGGCCGGGGAAGTCAAGAAGCCTGGCAAGGTGACTAAGCAGCCAGCCAAGGTCACGAAGCCCGGCCGTTCCCTCGCCCATACCGGTAGCGAAGCTGCCCTGCCCTTCACCCTCGGTAGCGCACTTCTGCTGGCCGGTGCCGCCCTCGTGGCCACCCGCCGCAAGAAAGCATAAGACGCCGCGCGCTTGTTAGCTGGCAAGCTAGCCCGCTAACGCACTAGCAAAAAAGTGTGGGGGCATCTCAATTGAGGTGCCCCCACACTTGTGCCTGCGGCTGCATTCGGTTGCCTCCGGTCGCGCTCGCGTTGAGCTACTCCCTACCCGTGCGGCACATACTCACATTTGCTGTGCTCGGCCGGCTCAAGCTGGAAAGTGGAGTGCTCCACCTTGACCGGGAAATGCTCCGCGACGCACTGCTGGAGCTGGTCAAGGATCCGCGGGGCGTGCCCGTCAAAGAAACACTCATCCTCAACCACAACGTGGGCGCTCAGTACCGGCAGCCCGGTCGCCACCGTCGTCGCATGCATATCGTGCACGCGAATCACATGCGGCAGATTTTCCATGTGCTGGCGTACTTCGTCCAGGTCGAGGCCCTGCGGCGTCGCCTCCATAAGCACGTTGAGCGCGGTGGACAGAATCCGCAGCGCGCGCGGAATAATAAGAATCCCGATGAGGATCGCGGCAATCGCGTCCGCGCCACCCCACCCGGTGAAGTAGATCGACGCCGCAGCCACGATGACCGCCACCGAACCGAGCGCATCATTGCACACCTCCAGGAAGGCGGCCTTCATATTGAGGCTGGCACCGCGCCCGGTGAACAAAATCAGCATGGAGGCGATATTGCCGAGCAGGCCGATAATGCCAAAAATCAAGAGCGGCGCGGCCGGCATCTCGGGCGGGTCGGTCAGGCGTTTGATCGCTTCGATAATAACGAAAATACCCACCCCGAGAAGCAGCGTGGCCTGCAAACACGCGGAAATAATCTCTGCCCGAGCATAACCCCAGGTGCGGCGGTTGGTGGCGGGTTTGGTGGTGAGGTGAGCGGCGACCAGCGCCATGACCAGGCCGGCGCTATCGGTGAGCATATGGCCGGCATCCACAAGGAGGGCCAGCGAGCCGAGCCAGAACGCCCCGATCACCTCAGCGATAAGAATGGAGAACGTGATACCGAGCGCCCAGGCGATGCGCCCGCGTTGCGCTCCGGCGCCGTGCACGTGCCCGGGCCCGTGGTCGTGCCCGCTGGCATGATCGTGGCCGGCCGCGGGAGCTACCGCGGCGGGGGTGCGAGCCAGGCGGCAGAGGTGGTCGCCGGCGCCATCCTCGTTAAATGATTCGCCATCCTCCTCGGATGGGCCACTCTCCTCTGACGCCGGTGCAGAGGAGGTGTTGGAACTGCGCTGGGCGCAGGTGCATTGCCCGCCGGCGTGGTCGCCGTGCTCGCAATGATAATAATTATTATTATGCATAACATAACCTCCTTGGGGCTCTGAGTGTACCCGGCCGGCTGAGTTTGCGGCAGGGTACAGCCTGTGATGCGGAGCATGTACGACGACGCCTATGCGGCCACGCGCATAATACGCAGTGGCATGAGCCAAGAGACAAGCACCCGGGCACTCACTCCGCGAAGGGAATCGGTGCCCGGGTGCATTGCAATGAGGTGACGTATGCCGGCGCAGGATCCTATTGCATCGTGATATTTACTCCGCAGGAGTCCATGATGAGGATGAAGTTGAGGAGGTCGTTCATGAACTTGGGGTCCTCAATTTCGCTGCCGGCCGTGATATCGCCCTTGCTGGCACGCTCGAGGACATCGATGAACTGGTCAGATAGCTTGCCTTGCGCGGCATTGCCGATGCAGGCACCGGCGTCATCGCGTTCGGGTTTACCGAAAGCCTCGGTGAAAGTCGGGTCCTTAAGGAAGGAATCGAAGAGGGCCCCGATTTTCTCCGGCGGATAGGTGTAGGTCAGCCCATCCTTGCCATCTTTGCCCGCTGAGTCACCCGAGTTGCCGGAGGGCGCGGGTGCGGGAGTTGTGGGCGAATCGAAAATGGGGGCCTTGCTAGTTTCCGGTGCGGCGGTGCCGTCCGGCGTGGCGGGGGCGCTGATCGAAGGCGCCGAGCTGGGATCGGGCTGCACATCATCACTGGCCTTGTCCCGGTTGAGGAAGAAAATGAGGCCAACAACCAGCGCGATCAGCGCCACTACGCCGACCCCAATTCCAACAAAAAGCCCGGTTTTGCTCTGCTTGGGCTGTGGGCCGTATCCGGCCGGGTAACCGCCGCGCGGACCGTTCGGGCCGCCGGCGCCGGGGTACTGATTACCCGGACCACCCTGACCACCCGGCGCGCCCGGGTAGCAGGGAGCCCCGTATTGACCGCCCTGGCCGGCTCCGTATTGCCCGCCGGGGTAACCCGGCCCGCCGTACTGGCCAGCCGGGCCGGAGCCATATTGCGGAGCCTGACCCGGATAATTGCCTTGCTGCGGGTAGGCGCCGGGACCGCCCGGGTACGCCGGACTACCGTACTGGCCGGCCTGGCTAGCCCCGTATTGACCGGGCTGGCTGCCCTGCCCGCCACCATATTGGCCCGGATCGGGGTAGGCGCCGACGTGAGCGGGGTAAGCCTGGGTAGGATAGTCGCCCGAAGGCGAGGTGGGTGTAGAAAAAGCTTGGGTGGGCGCACTGGTGATATCGGGTGCGCCGGTGATATCGGGTGTATTGCCCGTGCCGGGAGCAGAGGCGGCTTCGGGTGAGCTGCTCGCGCCGGAAGTGGTGTTCTCGGAGCCGTGTGGAGGGAAAGCTCGGGTGGGTTCGCCGCCCTGCGGCGAACGGGTTGCGTCTTCTTCGCTCACGATAAATCCTAACGATGCGCGGGAGCGGTGCGCGGTAACCCCGCGCGATAAACGTGCACGGTAACCGGCGAAAACGCCCCCGATGTGACAGATGCCTGGCCGCCTTCCGCACGCCACCGGACACACCGGAACGTTCGGCTACACGGGCCAAGCCACATTCATTCAATCAGAGGGCAGCCGGGAGCGGCAAGCAAATTTCGCGTTCGCCAAGCTCAGCGCCTTTCGGCCAGCAGAGAAACAACTGCTCGTTCCGCTAGTTCTGCTACTTCGCCGCGCCCGTAGCCGCCGTGCCCGTGCCCGTAGCCGCCGTGCCCGCGCCCGTAGCCGCCGCGCCCGTAGCCGCCGTGGCCTTTTTGCGCAGTTCGGCCTGGGTGCGCTGCGCGGCCCGCTGCTCCGCGCTTTGCCACAGTCGGGCCGGCTCCCCGAAGTGCAATCCTAAGAACCACCACAGTGCCTCAATGAGCGCCGCCCCGATCAGCCCCACCAGGGTGCCCAGGGCCATCGCCCCGGAATTGGAGGAATCCAGCATGAAAATGCGCTGCGTGAACGGCCAGAGGAAAATCACCCCGTAACCCACCAGCGGCAGCAAAATCAGCAGAATCTTCCACCAAACATAGGGCCGGGCCACCACCACGAGCACCCACGAGGAGGCAATAATCATCGTCAGCAGCGTCGCGGTGGAAACCTGAGTCGCATACGCCGAGCTAGCTGCGCCGTCGTACAACATCACGTAGGTAATAAAGGTCGCGACCCCCACAATCAGGCCCGCCGGGAAACCGAAACGCATGACGCGCTGCACGAAACCGGGGCGGGCGGCGTCGTTATTCGGCGGTAGGGAGAGGAGGAACGCCGGGATGCCGATGGTGAACCAGCCGGTGATCGTCACGTGAATCGGCACGAAGGGGTAGGGCAGCGCGAACAGCAGCACCGCGATGGCGAGCACCGCCGAATACACCGTTTTGGTGAGGAAAAGCCGGGCCACGCGTTCGATATTCCCCACCACGCGCCGGCCTTCGCCCACCACGTGCGGCAGCGACGCGAATTTATCGTCGAGCAGCACAATCTTCGCGACCGAGCGGGTGGCGGAGGTGCCCGAGCCCATGCCGATGCCCAGGTCAGCGTCCTTGAGGGCAAGCACGTCATTGACGCCGTCGCCCGTCATCGCGACGGTGTGTCCCGCCCCGCGCAGCGCCGCCACCATGGCGCGCTTCTGATCCGGGGTCACCCGCCCGAACACCGCATTGTCGTTAATCGTTTCCGCGAAGCTCGCTTCCGGGATGGTGCGGGCATCCACGGGAGTGCCGACGTCGACGCCGAGCTGCGTGGTCACCGCCCCGACCGCCGCGGCATTATCACCGGAGATCACCTTGACCGCCACACCCTGGGAATCGAAATAACGCAGGGTATCGGAGGCATCCGGGCGGATTTTTTGGTCGAGGAGAATAAAGGCGAGCGGCTCGAGGTTTCCGGGCGCGGTCGCGGCCGTGACGGGCGTATCACTGCGGGCCAGGAGCAATACGCGCTGGCCGGTGGCGGCGATGGCGGCGCCCGCCTGGCCGGCCGGACTCGCCAGGTCAAGGAGCACATCCGGGGCCCCCATAATCCAGTGCTGGCCATTGGTGAAACTCACCCCGGACCACTTCTTTGCCGAGGTGAAAGGCTGGCGCTCGGCCACATCCCACGGCTGGGCCGGTGCACCGAGGGCTTCCTGAATGGCCTCCATCGAGGAGTTCGGAGCCGGATCGGCCGCCCCCAGCTGGGCCAGGGCTTCCCGTGCGGTGGCCTGAGCACGCGCGGCGGGAGTGGCGGCGTCGTCGTGCTGCACCGCGGTGGCACCGGAACCGGAGCCGCTGTGCGAATCCGTGCTGCCGGAACTGAACCCGCTGTGCGAAGCCGCGCCGGGCACCAACTCGAGCCCCGCGAAACGCAAGGTATTTTCGGTGAGGGTGCCGGTTTTATCCACGGCCACGGTGTCCACGCGCGCGAGGCCTTCGATGGCGGGCAGCTCGTTGACCAGCACGTTCAGGCGGCCAAGCCGGATCACACCCAGCGCGAAAGCGGTCGAGGTGATGAGCACCAGTCCTTCGGGGATCATCGGCACCAGCGCGCCGGTTACGGAAAGCACGATATCGCGCCACTGCGCGCCGAGAGCCGCCCAATCCAGACCCACCACGCGGATCTGCCCCCAGATGGTCAGCAGCCCGACGGGCACCAGCACCCAGGTGATGGCTTTGAGGATGCGGTCGATCCCGTTTTGCAGCTGGGAATCGACGAGCGAGAATTTCGAGGCGGCGGAGGTGAGCTTCGCGGCGTAGGCGTCGGCGCCCACGCGGGTGGCGCGGTAGCTACCCGAGCCGGAGGACACGAAGGAGCCGGACATCATCGCGGCGCCGGGTTCCTTGTGGATGGAATCAGATTCGCCGGTGAGGAGGGATTCATCGACCTCGAGGTAATCAGCTTCGGTGACGACGCCGTCCACCACGATCTGCTCGCCCGCGGCGACCACGATAATATCGCCCAGCACCACCTCCTCGCGGGCGATCTCGCGCACCTCGCCGTCGCGGCGCACCCGCGGATGCGCCTCCCCGATAACGGCCAGGGAATCGAGGGTGTGCTTGGCGCGCAGCTCCTGAATAATCCCGATAATCGAGTTCGCAATAATGAGCAGGCCGAAGGCACTATTGATCCACGATCCGGTGAGGATCACGGCAATGAACAGCACGCCGAGCATGAAATTAATGCGGGTGAAAACGTTATCGCGCACAATTTGCGCGGCCGAGCGCCCCGAGCGGTCGGGGCGGGTATTCGCTTTGCCGTCCGCGGCGAGCTGGGCGGCCTGCGCGGCGCTCAGCCCGCGGGCCGGGTCGCTGGCGGGCACGTGCTCGTTGCCGGTGGTGGGGTCGGTTAGGGCGAGGGATTCGTGGTCCGGCTGCGCGGATGCGGTTCCCGCGGCGGGCGCGGATGCGGCGTCGTTCATAAAAAACGATTCTAGGCAAGGAAGCTGGACGTCGGGTGAAGATTTCTTGGGCGCGCGGCATAACGGGGCGTGCGGCGCGGAACGGCGCGGGCACGCCAGGCTGCGGCGCCCGTCACACTTACGCGCCGTGTGGCGGTAGCATGAGGTATGGCACGAAAAAATCTTTTCCGCAGCGTCGCGGGAATCTGCGCGGTTGCGGCCCTCGCTTCCTGTACTAGTACGACGACGCCGCCACCGGCCACCAGCACCCCGGCAGCGCCGGTCGGTTCGGCAAGCTCGACTCCGGCGCCTAGCGCGGCAAGTTCACCAGGCGCCGCGCAATCGGTCGCGCCACCCACTGCACCCGGTGCGGCTGGCGGGCAAGGCACGGAATCCGCAGTGGAGGACTCGGTCGCGGCGCAGGCTCTACGGGCGGTAGATAACCTCACCGAGTTCGAGGTTCGGGTGCTGCGCACCAATAACCGTTCGGGGTTGGATGATTGGGCGTCGCGATTCAGCGTAAATGAGCTGGCGCAGCGGTATGACGGGGATAAGGTGCTGGAGTACACCATTAACGGGCAGCCTCCCAATAAGGCGAGCCTGGCACCGCTCTCGAAGGACGATATGCGCTTGCTGATTCGCAGTGCCGATTACGGTCCGGAAAATGAACGCGGGGTCGTTTCGGGGAGTTTGCGTGCGGGAACGCAGCTCCCTTCGCTGGGCACCCAACTGCTGGATACCTGCGCGCAAGATGGGACGTGGTTCATTACCGCGGGAAGCGTGGGTTACAACCGGCGCACCGGGGTGATTGAGTACGTGGATTACATGGTGGAAACCCCCGATTTCAATTCGCAAGGCACGCTTCGGGATGCCAGCGCCGGGGAAGAAAAATCGCAGTGCCGTTCGGTGTGGGACTTCCGCTCTGTCAACGGCACGGTGCTGGACAAGCCGCCGGCGAGCTAGAGTGCGTCGTCGTTGAAAATACCGCAGCCGATGCGGCGAGGGGTGGTATGTGTTTTCCCGGCTGTACTGCATGTGTAACACAATCGCAGTACAGCCGTGACAACACATAGGGCCTCCGCCAGGACCCGTGTGACTCCTGAGATGGCTGGGGTTCTCCGCACTTTTTACATCTGAACGGCTTTTATACCTGCGTGAACGGCTCGCAGAGGGTATACGTCGTGGTTTTTACGCCCTGTCCGCCATCGCGCCGCACCACGCCTTCCTCTTGGAGCGGTTTGACAGCATATCGGACCTGCGCGACGGACAGCCCTGTCAGTAGAGCGAGCTCCCCGGTGGACAGCGCTTCCTTGCGGGCGCGCAACGCTTCTACAATCGCGGGTGCGTTTCGGCTCAGCCCGCGGAGCCAGGAGTCTGTATCGAGCGATGCTAGGAGTGGGCCGCTCGTATCAGGCGAAGCTATTTCTTGCGAGGTACTTTCTGGCGAGAGAAGCTCGGCGGGAATTGGCCCTGGGTTCACGAATGGCGAGAGGCGTGCAGAAGACCCGAGGATAGTCTCCACGTCAATATCATCGACAGATTGCGGGCGCGGGAAGACCACCGTGACCTTGACGCCCGTATCAATAATTGTGGGAGCGTCAAGCCCGTACCGTTTCATTTCGCGGAGCATCGTTTGGATACCGCCGCCTTCGCCTTCAATGATGTTATTTCCATCGGCGTCGGTCATATAGGTAGCGATGCGGTACAGATGTTGGTTGACTTGCACACGTGTGAGCTCTTCGCTCAGTAACTGAGAAACTGTTAGCGACTTGAGCCCGCCCGGGGAAGATATGACGAGTTTCCGTGGCTCCAGGCGGATATCGATACTTTTTTCCATGACGGTGTGAGGTCCAAGGTCTCGGTGAACCAATGCATTGGCTACTGCTTCTCGAATCGCGTTGAGGGGAAGCTCGGGGACGGAACGCAGGTCGCCACTGGGGAGATAAGCTTGGTAACTCCTGAGATTTTGGCGAATCCAATCCATCACCGCATCGAAGAGTTCTGGAACCGGACCGTTGAACCGCTTTAAGTCAGAAGTTCGGACCGTCGCACGAGTGCCCGAGTACCGGACGGCTACGGTTACCGTGAGGGCAGGGCAAGCCCCTTGGGGGAACGCGCCTAATCCATATAGCCCCGCGAGGGTGAGCTGGTCCTCGCGCACCACGCGAGTATTCCGCAGCACCTCTTCATCGGTGCTTTCGCTCAGTTGGCGAACCTCGCGCCGGCACGCACGTATATATTTCTCCATGAGGTCGGCTTTGAGGTCACTTACACTCGTAT
This sequence comes from Actinotignum sanguinis, assembly GCF_003957255.1. GTDB lineage: Bacteria > Actinomycetota > Actinomycetes > Actinomycetales > Actinomycetaceae > Actinotignum > Actinotignum sanguinis. Next base: position 46,313 of record NZ_QDIE01000011.1, on the reverse strand, counting down.
CCGCTACGACCCGTGCATCCGGCGAATCAATTTCGCGATCCGTCAGCTTAGCAACTTCCAGCATCCGCTGTTCATTGGCCGGCATAACATAATCGCCATCGGCCTGGCGCAAGTAAGGACTTCCTTGGAATGTGGCAGGTTTGTGTATGACAGCGAGTGGGTGCACCTGAGCCACTACAACAGATTCGCCCTTGACCGTCAGAGTTCGAGTAGTCACGGAGGGTGCCGGTACTACCGCGTTTTGTGCAACGCTGGCGATGCCCGCTTCAATGTCTGCGGGGCGCGTAACACCGATAACATCAAAATTAGGCTCCGAGACTCCTAAAACAATGAATCCGCCTTCAGGCATATTAGCGAAAGCGCAAATTGTTTTCCCAAGGTCTTCCGGGAGGCCGCCTTGTGCGGCTTTTACCTCGTAAAACGTGTCATCCCCGCAGTGCAGGCGCAAACGAGCAAGAAGGGCAAGCAGCTCTTCTTCGCTTTCTAACTTTGACATCACACTCATAGATTATTATGAGTCATACGGATTTTCAATGTCTAAATCGAAGTCTGTGCGGGAGATTCTTGCTCAGACTGTCAAAATAATCGCCGAGACTATCAAAGTCTGCCTCAGACTATCAATTAAGACTGCGAAACTATAAGTCTAATTATAAGTCTGGCGTCCGCACTGTCAGTCTGTGCGCATTTCGTTAGTTAGTGCGTGGCGAGTCGTTCGCGCACATTCACGTGCCATTCGCACACCATTCGCGCACCATTGACCCACCGACCGCGCCGTCGCTACATTTACTTATGTAACCGGGGCTACAATCCACACTCAAAGGAGGCTGTCGTTCCGATGACACTGTGATCTCCACTCAGCCCAGCTGAGACGCCCGCACCACCCGTCGCGTCCAAGGAGATCACTATGCCTGCCCTCATTCTTGACGATATTTCATTTTCTTATACTGCGCGTCCGCTCCTCGACCGCATTACTCTGCGCCTGACAGCCACCGACCGCGCCGTCCTCATCGGCCCAAACGGCTGCGGCAAAACTACCCTGCTGCGTATCGCCGCAGGTCACCTCAGCCCCGAGCGCGGCACAGTCACCCGCACAAACGCCAGCGCCATCCCGTGGAACCCCGTGCCGAACGACGCCGCCGCGACCGTCGCACACTTTCTTGAAAGCGCCTTCGCACCCGCGCGGGAACTACTCGCCCGCTTCGAAACGCTCAGCGCGCAGCTGGGGGAGGGGCGCCCGGTCGCGGCCGAATACGACCGGCTCCTCACCGAGATCACGCGCCTGGATCTGTGGTCACTTGAGGATAGGGTTGACGACGCTCTTGCGGGTTTGGGACTGGCTATGTTGACCGGGAGCGGGCGCTCGCGGAAGTTGGCCACGCTCTCACCGGGCCAACGCGCGCGGCTGAACCTGGCTGTCACGTTGGTGGCCCGCCCGCAGGTTCTTATTTTGGATGAGCCCACCAACCATCTGGATGCGGAGGCGAGCGCGTACCTCAGCCGTGCGCTGCGTTCCTGGCCGGGCCCGGTGCTCATGTCCAGCCATGACCGTGCTTTTATTGAGGATGTCGCGACCCTCATCGTGGATATGGATGTGAGTGTGTGGGCACAGTTGGCCCGCGCCGAAGGCGGTGGTGAGGTGTGCGGGGTGTGGGAGTGCCGCGGTACCTACACGGATTATCTTGAAGCCAAGCGTGATGCTGAGCAGCGCTACCGGGCGCTCTACCTGGCCCAACAAGAAGAAAAGGCGCAGTTGCGTGCGCATCGCCAGGCGTCCGGTGGTATTGCCCGCGGTGGGGTGCGCCTGGCAAGCGCGGAGGGCAAGGCGAAAAAGTTCTTCGCGGACCGCGCCCAAAGCACGGCTACCCGCCGCACCCGCCACGACGACCGCAAACTCGAAGCCCTTACCGCACGGGAAGTTCGCAAACCCCGTAGTTACACCTTTACTTTTCCGGAGTATGCCGGCGCGGCCCGGCCGCAATCACCCTCGGCCCACCCAACCGCCGGCCTCGCAGTGTCTGCACGCGCGGCGGCGGTGCCCGGCCGCCTCGCCCCGGTGACGTTCGACCTTTCCCACGGCGAGCATCTGCTCGTGACCGGCGCTAATGGTAGCGGCAAATCCACGCTCCTCACCTGGATTGCTACCGGGACCCCGCCGCCAGCCGTGGCCCAACCTACTGCCGCGCAGTTTTCTAGCACCATCTCCTGCGCCGGCCCCGTAGCTTTCGTACCGCAACGCCTCCCGCGCTGCGGTGATCCCGGCTTCACTCCCGAGGTCTGGAATTCAGGTGTTGGTGAGCTCGGTACGGGCATCCTGCACCCATCCATGTGGGCAACCCCGATACCTCAGCTTTCGGCAGGTAATCAGCGCCGCGCCCAGCTTGCCCACGCGCTCGCGGCCCAGCCTGCCGTCCTTGTCATCGACGAGCCCACCAACTACCTTGACCTGGCCGCCATGCACGCCCTCGAAGAATCCCTGGCCCGCTGGCCGGGCACGATCATCCTCGCCACGCACGACCGCTGGCTCATCACCCACTGGCCCGGCCCGCGGCTGCGCCTCACAACCTCAGAAAGCAGTAGTAGTATGTACGTACAATGTAAGTCTGTTGGACTCACTTGAGGAAGGTGTTCATGGCGGCTTCAACATCTACAAGGATCAATTTCCGCACGGATGCGCGTACCAAGCAAGAGGCAGAAAGGCTCTTTGATGAGCTAGGTATTGATATGTCTACCGCACTGAACATGTTTCTCAAGCAGGCTGTGCGTGAGCAAGCACTTCCGATCCGTCCTGCGTTGTCATATATCCCTAACGAAACGACTCGACGCGCAATTGCGCATGCAGAGGAGATCATGAAAGGGAATATCCCCGAAGATGGTGCGGTATTCGACGATACTGAAGAAGCCATTAAGTTTTTGGATAGCTTGGTATGAGGGTCATCTTTGATAGTCAGTTTCAGAATGATCTCACACGTGTAGTGCGGCAGCAGCCACACATTCTGGAGGAAGTACGTGAGCTGGTTGCGGCCGTTAGAGAAGCGGGTGAGATTCCACCGGGATATAACCTGCATGCGCTTACTAAAGCGCGAGGAACATACACGGGTTATTTCGGGCTTCACCTCCAAGAAGGAAAGTTTGACGTCATCGTTCTCTATCGGCACCACCGCTCGGAACCCACTATTCGTTTCATTCGTATTGGATCGCACAAAGATATTTTTCAAGGCAGAGCAATTTAGGTTTTTCAAGTGGGCGTAGCGGAGAGGGCTTATTAATCTCTTAGGGCGGGAGCGGGGGCTAACGGCACGCCATCATTAGCAACTATTTTGTCTATTAGACCAAGGACCGGCTCTGGACTCCCGCCGAAGCGGGCAGCGGAACCGGTCATGTTGCCCTAAGCGTGACAAGAAATAACGCTGAGTGAAAGATCGCGGCATATTTCACCGTCACGCTAGCCGGCGGTGTGCTCATATCTTACCCGGAGTGGCGTCTTCTCTTTGTTCTCTTTGAATCTTGCATAGGTTCCACCGCATTCCCGTCGCTGCGCCGCTCTCTAATTCGGCATCGGCTTATCGATCACCCGCCCGTTGGCCGCGGTAAAGTCCCACACCACGGTGCAGGACGGAGTTTCCTCCCGCGTTGACCCATCCGACTGGCGTACCGCAATAGTGGCGCCCGGCTTCTTCATGCTGAAGTCGAAGGACTCAATCACATCGGTGTTCCGGTTGTATGTCACCCAACCCCGCGTGATGATCCATCCCTCGCCCTCCGAGCACCCCTCGAGGAGGCGACTTTCGGTTGCCGGCACCGCGGTTCCCTCGCGCACGCTCCCGTTGGATTCACCCCTTTCGCCCGCCGGCCCAAAAGTGGCGTGCTCAATCAGGAAACGCATATCGCTTTTCAGAACCGGGCCGCCGTCAGCATCGGCAGGCACCCGGGTGTGCACGGTATAGTCACTCGCTTCCTCACCCGAGTAGGTCACCGTAATGCGCCGTTCGTCCGCATAATAGCTGGCTTTCGGGTTCCCTTTTTCGTTGTCCCAGTGGATAATTCCCATGTCCGCGGTGGTGAGTTTGTCGACGAACTCCAGCGCCTCGCGGGCAATCGCCTCGCTGGAGGCTTCGCTGCCGGCATTCTGTTCTGCTGCCGAGGAGCTCGGGCTTGCAGAGTTCGCCGCGCTGCCCGTATCTTCCTTCAAGGCCGACGACGCCGCGCCGGTCTCGCTCCGCGATCCCGCCGCGGGGCCCTGGCTGCTATTCGTGCACGCTCCGAGCAAGCACACCGCACATATCCCCGCCACGCTGCGGGCCGCATTCTTCCACACCATGCTTCACCCTACCGCTGCGATGGGCCGTCTAGATTCCAGACAGACGCTTCGGTAGCTTCGGCCTCGGCATGGACACTGTCCTGAACATGTTCCTCAAGCAGGTCATTCACTGCCAGGGGCTGTGTTTTTTCTTGCACTCCCAGTTGGTATTCCTTCCGGGAATCAGAGAAAATAAATGAGGGGTAATGCTTAGGAGTGAAACGGAGGCCACATTCAAGGAGTGGATCGCGATCCTGGCAGAACCGTCAGGGTAACCGGAATATCGGCTAGCACAACAAGATAATAGGATGGATCTATGGCGGGCGTAATGAAGAAGGATTCGACCTCTACCCTCGAACAAGTATTGTGGAACTGTCGTGTTGCCTTACGTTCGGTAGGCTCCACCGAGAAAAACCGCGATGCCGTTATCGGGCTGGCGTTCTTGAAGTTCGCGGGTGATAAGTTCAGCAAACAGCGTGCAGCTATCGAGGCAGAATACCCTGATATACCACAGTTTTTGGAAGACCCGAGTTTCTATAACGCCGAAAACGTTTTTTATCTAGATGAAACCTCACGCTGGGATCATTTGGTGCGCCACGCCGGAGATAACGATATTGCGGTGTTGCTCGATCAGGCAATGGCCGACGTTGAAGAAAAGAACCCCGCGCTCAAAGGTGCATTACCTCAAAACTTGTACGCCACACTCGGGGCAAGTACCACCAACCTAAAAGCATTGATCGATGAAGTAGGAAAACTCGATAACACGTATTTTCAAGTAGAAGACCTTATCGGCAGGGTTTACGAATATTTCTTGCGCGCATACGCTGCTGCCGGCACTAAAGAAGACGGCGAGTTCTATACTCCTGCCAGCATCGTGAAACTGATCGCGGAAATGATCGAACCCTATTCAGGCACAGTCTATGATCCCTGCTGCGGCAGTGGCGGGATGTTTGTGCAATCGATGAAATTCATTGATTCACATAACGGCAATAGACGCGAAGTTTCTATTCTCGGGCAGGAATCAAATCCAGATACGTGGCGGCTGTGCAAAATGAATCTTGCCATCCGAGGAATTTCTCATAACCTAGGCTCGAAGAACGCATCAACCTTCACCGAGGATCTACACAAAGACCGTAAAGTCGACTTCATCATGGCAAACCCGCCATTCAATCTGAAAAACTGGCGTGGCGAAGATGAATTGACAAAGGATCCTCGCTGGGCGGGATTCGTCGTACCTCCCGTGGCAAACGCCAACTACGCGTGGATTTTACATATGGCGAACAAACTCGATGCTTCACATGGTATCGCCGGATTCCTGCTGGCCAACGGTGCACTAAACGCAGATGGCGTCGAGCTAGAGATTCGCAAAGAACTCATAGAGCGAGACCTCATCGAAGCTATTATCGTGCTCCCACGCGATATGTTCTACACCACTGACATCTCCGTTACCTTATGGATTATAAACAAGAACAAACGCGGTGGAACTTGGCATGGTCGCCAGTTACGTGATCGTACTAACGAAGTTCTGTTCATGGATCTGCGCACTTGGGATGACAACATTGACGAAATCCAGATTGACAAAGGCAAGAAAAAGAAGAAAGTAGCGTTCACCGACGAACAGATTCGTGAGATAAAAGAGATCTACAGTTCCTGGCAGAACGAGAACGGTGGGTACGAGGATGTGCCTGAACTATGCAAAACCGCCACCCTAGAAGGTGAGAACGGACTTCGTGCCAATAACTACTCTCTGGCGCCCAGCAAATACGTCGAATTTATCGACCACGACCTAGACATCGACTACGAAACAGAAATGAGGCGCATACAAGTAGAAATGCGCGCCCTGCTTACCCAAGAAAAGAAATCCCAAGCAATGCTTGAAGCGGCGTTTAAAGGAATTGGCTATGGGATTAACTAGATACAAACTTGGCGAACTGATTGAGGTTCGTGAAACGCGTAATAATGATTTGGAATTGGGTGTAGATGACGTAAGAGGAATATCTATTCAAAAAGTATTCATACCCACAAAAGCCAACATGAAAGGCGTCTCGTTAGGCCCTTACTTTAAAGTTTTGCCCAGCGATTTTGCCTATGTGACAGTTACATCTCGTAATGGTCAAAAAATAACTCTTGCACACAATTCAGGGCGAGATACTTACATAGTCTCTTCGTCATACGTAGTTTTTCACGTAGCTCTTACAGACGTTCTTGACCCAGACTATTTGTTCATGTATTTCAACAGGCCCGAATTTGACCGCTATGCACGGTTTAACTCGTGGGGCAGCGCTCGCGAAACATTCTCGTGGAACGAGATGCGTGAGATTGATTTGGATCTTCCTGCACTGGAGGTGCAGCGTAAATACGTCGCTATCTACAACGCAATGGTTGCAAACCAGAAAGCCTACGAACAAGGACTCGAAGATCTCCAGCTAGCAGAGGAGGCGCTGCTGGACACTTTCAAGAATGACGTTAAACGGAAGCCTCTTGGAGAACTGATCTCTGAGGTTGACATTAGAAACATAAACTCTAAGCACAGTGGTGTTCAGGGGGTTAAAAAAGAAAAAATATTCATGCCATCCGTATCCGTTGGTGCTGATTTGAGTAAATATAAACTTATTAGTAAGGATCAATTTGCCTGCAATTTGATGCACGTTGGACGTGACGTTGCCGTACCAATAGCTATGAACACAGAGGAAGAACCGCTGGTAGTTTCACCAGCTTATTTCACTTTCGAAGTTACCAGCCAAGAGCTTCTTCCCGATTTCCTGCTTGCTTGGATGTCACGCGGAGAAACAGATCGCTATGCATGGTTCATATGCGACACGAGTATACGCAGCGGAATGGAAAAGTCCCGGTTCAATGAGATCTGTGTTCCTGTTCCAGATTTAGAATTGCAAAGATCTCTTATAGAAATATCTAGAGCGCTAATTGATCGACGCGCTATCAATGATCGTTTGAAGGCGCAGATTAAAGCTATCTGCCCAGTTCTAATTAAAGGTTCTCTGGAAGAGGGGGCGCGCCATGACTGATGATCAGTTTACTTTCGAGGCTGGCAGGTTTACTGAGTCCGAGCTAGAGAGTGCGATTATCGAGTTATTTTGTGAGCATGGTTACCAGCACGTAGATGGTGAGCAGTTACATCGCCGATTCGACGAGGTGTTGCTGCGCGATGATCTTGAAGCGTTTTTGCTGGCTCGCTATCGAGACCAGCAGTTTAGTGAAACCGAGCTACAAAAGATTATTAACAGGCTGGATTTGCTGAACGCGCCGAGCTTGTATGAGGCGAATCGTTCTGCTCATCGTTTGGTTGTAGAAGGCTTTGATTTTGCGAGAGATGATAATTCGCAGATTGCGGTCCATGTGGATTTCATTGATTTTGAGCATCCCGAACGCAACACGTTCAAAGTTGTAAACCAATACACGGTAGTGGATCAGCGCAACCGTCGCCCCGATTTGCTTGTCTTTGTCAATGGTATTCCGGTAACGGTTTTTGAATTTAAAACTGCTATTGAAGAACACACGACGATATATGATGCGTGGGAGCAAATTTCTATTCGCTATACGCGAGATGTACCGAAACTGTTGAAGTATGCATTTTTAGCGGTTATTAGCGATGGCGCCAATAACCGTTTAGGAAGTATTTTCACTCCTTACGAGTATTTTTATTCTTGGAATAAAGCTAACGAGTTGGACACTGTTGCGAATGGGATTTCGTCATTGGTGACCCTTATCGACGGTGTATTTACTCAGGACCGTTTATTGCAAATTCTACGGGATTTCGTGTTTTATCCGGATAATTCCTCTACCGAGACCGCCATTGTTTGTCGTTACCCGCAGTTTTTTGCTGCGAACAACATGCTGGCCAGTATTCGGGATCACATGCGCCCGCATGGAGATGGTAAAGGAGGCGTATATTTCGGAGCGACTGGGTCTGGCAAGACTTATACGATGTTGTATTTAGCCAGGCTTTTGATGCTACGAGATGCGGAGGCTTTTAAGAATCCAACGATTGTGGTGATTGTAGATCGTGAAGATCTAGATTCTCAGACTTCGAAAATTTTTGCGGCAGCTAAACAGTTCTTGCATGACGATAGTGTGAGGTCGATTGAATCCCGTGAGGATCTTGCTCGCACGCTTCGGAACAAGCCGAGCGGTGGAGTTTATGTTACGACGATTCAGAAGTTTTCTGAATCTATCGGTCTTCTTTCAGACCGGTCGAACATTATATGTATTTCTGATGAGGCGCACCGTACTCAAACTGGTGTGGGCGCGAAACTACGTAGTACCGATGAGGGTGTTTTTACCACTTATGGTTTCGCTAAATACCTGCGTGATTCGTTCCCTAACGCGACCTACTGTGGTTTTACCGGTACTCCAATTGATGAGACCGTTGCAGTTTTTGGTGACATAGTTGATGCCTACACGATGCGGCAATCATCTGAAGACGGGATCACTGTACGAATTGCCTATGAGCCTCGCCTGGCGCGGGTCGTACTCTCAGATGAGAAAACCAAAGAAATCCAGGCATACTACGATCATGCCGCTGATCTTGGCGCAACTGAGGAAGCCATCGAGGAGAGCCAGCGCGCTATGAGCGCGATGAGGGTGATCATCGGAGATCCCGATCGGTTAAGGATGCTGGCACAAGATTTGGTTAAGCACTATGAGTCGTTGGTTGCTGAAAAACCAAACGTCGTACAGAAGGCCATGGTTGTTTGTACCGACAGGTCGATAGCTTTCCGTCTGACCCAAGAGATCATTAGGCAACGCCCAGAATGGGGTGCGCCTAGAAAAGCTGCTGACGAGTCTTCGCTTAGTAAAGACCAGCTCGACGAACTCGTCGCGTTGCCCCTAGTAAACCTAGTCGTAACACAAGGAGCGAACGATCCAAAAGACCTATATGAGGCTGCAGGCAACAAAGAATACCGCAAAATGCTGGATGCCCAATTTAAAAACAATGCATCCAACTTCCGAATTGCGGTAGTGGTGGATATGTGGATTACCGGCTTTGATGTTCCATCTTTGGCTGTTATGTACATAGACAAGCCTCTGCAACGGCACACTTTGGTGCAAACGATCTCGCGTGTGAACCGAGTGTTCGAAGGAAAAGATAAAGGTCTTGTCGTTGACTACATAGGCATCAAGAAACAAATGATGCAAGCTCTCAAGCAATACGGCGACACACAAGAAAGTCCTGTTGATGAGATCGAAGTATCTGTTGGTGTATTTCGGAACCAACTCGCGTTACTTGATGAACTGTTCAACGATTTTGATACATCCAAATATTTCAGGGGTTCTCCGCTAGAGCGCCTGTTGTGCCTGAATCAAGGGGCGGAGTTTATTCAGCAAAGTGCTGAAAACCAGCAAAGGTTCATGTTCATCACTAAACGGATGAAGGGTGCTTATCAAATTGTTTTGCCTACTGGGGAGTTGAGCGACTCAGAAATTGCTAAAGCGCAGTTTTACATGGCAATTCGCTCAATTATTTACAAGCAAACCAAAGGCGACGCACCAGACGCAGAGATCATGAACAAAACGGTAGAGAAAATGGTGGCCGATGCCATCTCTACAACTGGCGTCGAATCAATCATCGATGATGATAAGTCCGTCGACCTCTTCGGCGACGAGATGATCGAGAAGCTGAAACGAATGAAAATGCCAATTACAAAGTTCAACGCTTTGTTGATGCTTCTAAAGCAATCAATTCGGGATTATCGCAAAACCAATAAGGTCAAGGCGGCCCAGTTCGAGGAAAGACTCACACTTGTTGTTGAGCGATACAACTCGCGTGATGATGTATTTGTTTCTGAGGTAGTCGAAGACTTCATCAATGATCTTTCTGATCAGATCATCACAATCTTGCACGACTTGCAGGAAGACCAAAACTCGTTTGAGGCGATGGGCATTAGTTACGAGGAAAAAGCGTTCTATGACATCTTGATCAAAGTTCGCGATGATCACGAATTTGAATATGCCGACGACAAGTGTATTCCACTAGCAAAAGCGATTAAAAAACTTGTTGATGATAAATCTCAATACGCCGATTGGGCTGGTAGGAGCGATGTAAAAAGTATGCTGAATCGGGACATCACCATTTTGCTCTACAAGAATGGGTACCCACCCCAATGGAAAAAAGAAGTTTTTGATCAAATCATGGAGCAAGCGGAGAACTTCAAGAAGTATCAAGAATAGCCTTCAGATGACGGTTATAGGAAAGTGAATAAAGACTGGGGGTGATAGGTGAATCCGTTGAAGTGGAAATGATTGCGCTAGGGGCGGTTGTAAGTGGTTGTTAACAAACGGACGTAGGGCTTCAGTCTTCTCTGACTTATCAAGCGCGGACATGGACAATTTACTTCCTCGGGGTTTCCTACGTTGTGCTGTGGCCCGGATGCCGCTGAGCTAAGTAGGTGCTGAAGAAGACCGTGAAGGCGAGGAGCCAGAGCCAGGCCAGGGCGGAGTACCAGTTGAAGCCGCCGAAGAGCTTGATGCGGGGCAGTTCCGTCGCGATCACGAAAGAGATACCGAAGAACGCGCCGTAGATGGCATCCAGGGCATAGCCCCACAGGCTCCGAGCTCCCCGGGTGCGGCGCAGGACGGCCGCAGCCTTCGTGAGCAGCACGCTCGCGGCCAAGTAAACGAGGGTGGAGGTCCAAAACATCCACATCTCCACGCTCGGATTGCCGGTGGCCCAGAACAGGAGGATGGCCGCGGCCAGTCCGGAGGCGATCATGATGAGGATCGTGGCTCCCTTGCGGTAGCGGGCCCTGCGCCCGTCGGATTCCGCGGCGGGCTGCGCGGCCGCAGCGCCCCGGAGCTGTTCGGATTCTTGTGTGGCGTGCTCGTGCATAGGATAATTATTACCTACATTCAGCGACGACGGGAATGGACTATGGCAGATGCAGCGCCGAATCGGCAAGGGGAGAAAAGAATTCTGGTCGGCAAAATCGCGAGCTGGGCGATCATCCTCGTGGTGGGCCTCGGGCTGGCGCTCCTCGTGGTTGTCCTCGCCGGGCGGCATTCTTTCCCGCTGTGGAGCTTTATCGCGGCACTCATTCTTTTTAGCATCGCCAGTTATTGGATGACGCGCGCGGTAGGGCGAACGCCGCGGCGCTTCGGTTACCTCCTCGACGCCGGCTACGGAATCATTGCCGGGCTGTCCTTCCTGGTGTTTCAGTACGCGTATGAGTCGATTCGGTGGCCGTCGTTCCTGCTGGTGGTGTGGATGCTGGTGACGTCCATGGGGTGTACCGCGTATATCGACAAACGGCATCCGGCCGCGCAATCCGCCCCGGAGGCTTAGCACGCTTAGCGCGCTTTGCGGGCGGTGGCGAGCTCGGTAATACGCGCCTGCAGCTGCGCGAGGCGTTCCAGGCTAGCGGCGGGAACAGTCCCCAAATATTCGTGGGCCCACTGATAAAACTGATCGGCGCCGCGCAGGAGGCCGTGCAGGAAAGAGAACGGCTCGGCCGGGTAGCGTTGGCCGCGCAGCTCGAAGATGAGCAGCTGCCCGCTGCGGGAGAGGGAAAAACCCGCGGTTTCCTCGCTGAAATCGCCGCGCCCCGCGCCGGTATCGAGATAGTTCTCCACCGCATCCAGCATGCTCTGCCAGAACAGCGCGATATGCGTCCACGCTTCGCGCGGCATGAGCTGTTGGCCGTTGAGCACCAGGGAAATCCAACCTTCCCCGGCGAACTTGCTAGCTTCGTGCTGGCGGCGCCAACATTTGGCGGCTGCGCGTGGTTCGCGCGTGATGGAGGCTAAGTAGGAATCGGGTTGGTCGGCTAATTCGCGCGGATCTGCGATGGCGGTTTCGCGGAGCACGAAGGTTTCGACGTTGAGATGGCTTGGGACTGGCCACATTGTTTCGGTCACGCGCCCTCGCTGAACCTCGATATGTGAAGACCGGCCCTGACCCACTCCGCAAAGAAAGTGGGCGGCCGGTTCTGGTAGCTAAACTCTAGCAATACCGCCGCAAAGGCTCAATGCTGCGGCCAAAGTTCATGAGCGCAAGAGCGCAAAAGCGCAAGACCTCTGGATACTACTTCACCCGCAACGCGTAATAGACCGGCTCCGAATCAGGGGTGGCGAAGTCGATACCGATGAATCCATAGCCGGGCACGGCATCGGTGAGGGTAGCTCGAACCGACCAGACTGGCTCCTCACCCCGGTTCCAGTCGAAAGCGAAAGTAACATCACGCGAGTCCGCCCGGTAGCCGGACACCACGATGCCGTTGCCCAGCGGAAGGAAATTTAAACTGGTGCTCGCCACCGGCAGCTCACGCGCCTGCCCGCCAGCCACAAGCGCCGTGGTAGTCCCGGACATTGCGGATAGATACCCCAGGCCACCCGGGGTACAGGCCGACATCCCCACGTGATAGTTCCCAGAGGTCATCGCCGCGCTCTGGCCCAGCAACGTTTCCAAAACCTCACGTAGCTGCGCGGTGCTCGCCTGCGGAGCCGCGCAATGAGCTGCCCGCACCCGCACGTTCGAGGGCAAGGCAGACCAGGAGTTCATCTTCCCATCCAGGGTGAATGCCACATCAGCTTCCGGGAAGAACCAGCCGTCCGTCGCTGTGATAACAGGGGTGAAACTGATCCGGGTATCCGTTGCGACCCCGGAACCGCGCGTACGGCCCGCGGCGTCGAAAACCGTCCACTCAATATTCTTGTCATTGCGCGCAAGATAGAGAACTTCCCCGTTCGGGGTGACACGGAATTCTCCGTAACTCGCCGGAAGGGTTACCTCCGTGAGCACCGCGCCATCCGTGGGAGACAGCCATGAAAAACGCTGCTCCCCGACATCAGCATCGGAAAGCAGCACCCCCGGCGCGAAGCCCTGCGCCTCAGCACCGCTTTCCCAGATCACGCTGCCATCAGCAGCCGCGCGCAGGGTGGCGGGCACCTCTGAAATATACGAGCTGGCGTACGGGCTCGTCCACGTATTCGGCGCGCACCACATATTCGCGGTATCCCCCGCAGGGGAACACATAACCGCTCCGGGCAGGGTGTAGCGCAGCTGCCCGGTTTCCGTGTCATAAAAACCGGTGGAATCCGCCTCCGCATCGTAGGTCCCGAAGACGTGCCCCGCCGGAATAACGAAAGTCGAACCAGCGGTTGTGGGAATAACACCTTCCGTGCGCACCGCCTGCGCGTCAGCTAAATTCTGCGGAACGGGTGCGTAAGCGGCCAGCGGCTGCGCGCCAGATTCCGGAGCCACGGCCGCAGCGCTGCTATCAGGCCGGCTGCCGGACTCCGCGCCCTGCGCGCTCTCCACCTCGGCCGGCGGCGGATCGCTAACCTCATCGTCCATATCCGCGAGGAAGAACCCGGCCGGGAAACACACAAAAACAATAAAAATCCACCAGAAAAGAGCGTGATCCTTCTTTTTCTTAGGAGCTTCAGGCGGTGGTGCCGTATTGACCCGCGTTGCACCGGCGGGCTGCTGCGCATTCGCGCTCGCGGGATAGGGGAGCGGCGGAACGGTTGGGAACAGCTGCGCCGAACTCGCGTAACCCCGGCCGGCTTCCTGTTGGACGCGCGCCCGCCTATCACGCGGATGCGGCTTCGCGCGCGAACCGGCGTGCGCCCGCGCCGCCACCGGGTGTCGCTCGTTTTTCGGTTCCCCGAAAGCCGACCCCGCACTGGCGTGCGGCTGGCTTTCCGAAAACGCCGAGCGGTGCGTGCGGGTCTGCCACTCGGCTAGGTCCTGGGCGCGTTTACGCTGGCGGCGGCGTTTGAACCAGCCGCGTGCGCCGTCGTCGTCACTAAAAGCTGAACCACGCATGGACTCACGCTCCTAAAAGATCCGCGGCGCCCGCGAGCACCGTCCCCACGTCCCCCTCCACGCGCAGATCGGCGTAACGATCCGCGGTAGTGGGGCCAATATTGACAATCGCGCAGGCAGCGCCGTGCTGGAGCGCCTCGCCGAGCACCCACGAACCGGTGAGAACCGCGAGCGAGGTGCCGACCACCAGCGCAAGATCCGCCTCCCGCGCCCACGCGAAGGACTGCTCCATCGCCGCGCGCGGCAACGCCTCACCGAAAAACACCACCGCGGGTTTGAGAAGGCCGCCGCAGCGCGGGCATGGCGCCACCCGGAACGCGGAAGCCTCCGCACCGGCGCGATCCGCGGACGCCAAAATCGCTACGTGCGCCGGATCGGGATCCTCCGGCCATCCCGGGTTGAGCCGGTCCAGCTGCGCCGCAATCTGCGCGCGCGGGAACTCCGCCCCGCACTCCACGCACACGACCCGCAAAAAATTTCCGTGCAGTTCCGCGAGCCTGGTAGAACCGGCTTTCTGGTGGAGATTATCCACATTTTGAGTAGCGACGCCGTTAATGAGCCCCGCTTTTTCGAAACGCGCCAGTGCCGTGTGGGCATTATTGGCGACGACGCCGTCCAGCGCGCGCCACGTCTCCTGATTACGTTGCCACACCCAGCGCTGCCACACCGGGTCTGAAACGAAAGCATCGTAATCAATGGAGGGGACATCGGAGGAGCCGGTGCCGCGGTAATCGGGAATGCCCGAAGCGGTGGAGACGCCCGCTCCCGCAATAACCACGGTGGTGCGCCCCTCCATGAGCTCGGCTAGGGCGCGAGCGGCCTCGGTGGTGTCGCTGGTGATCATGGTGACTCCCTCATGCTGGCGTGCGGGCGGCGCGGCTTGCGGTCTTGATCGTGCGAGCGGTACCGGCGCGGCGGCCGGTGTGCACCTTCCTCGCTCATCGTAACTCGAATGCGCGGTGGGGTGAATCTTTCCCCTCAGGGCAAAGGTCCGGCCACGGCGGGGCCAAACGTGGGATAATAAAACCTGTTTGAGGAACCCTCAAAGAGTGCCGCTCGCGGCACTCGCACGGAGCCTTCGCCACACCGCGGTGGTTCGCGTGCTCACACAGAAAACCTCTCGGACAGATGGTTCGAGGAACGCCGAATATAAGGAGATCTCAGTGGCTGTTGCAACCCGCGAACAGTACGACGAAATGCTCAACCGCGCCAAGGCGAATAAGTTCGCCTACCCGGCCATCAATGTCACCTCGTCCCAGACGGCCACCGCTGCCCTGCGCGGTTTCGCGGAAGCCGAATCGGACGGCATCATCCAGGTGTCCGTGGGCGGCGCCGAATACCTCTCCGGCTCCACCATCAAGGATCGCGTGGCCGGTTCCATCGCCCTGGTGGAGTACGTGCGCGCCGTCGCCAAGAACTACGATGTGACCATCGCCCTGCATACGGATCACTGCGCCAAGCAGAACATCGATTCCTGGATTCGCCCGCTTATGGAGCTCGAAGCTGAGCAGCACAAGGCCGGCAAGCAGACCTACTTCAACTCCCACATGTGGGACGGCTCGGCCGTGCCGCTGGATGAGAACCTGGAAATCGCTAAGGAACTGCTGGCGCTCTCCCAGAAGGCCAACACTATTCTCGAAATTGAGATCGGTGTTGTGGGTGGCGAAGAAGACGGCGTCGTCGGTGAAATTAACGAGAAGCTGTACACCACCGCTGAGGACGGCCTCAAGACGGTTGAAGCGCTGGGCCTGGGCGAAAACGGTCGCTACATCACCGCGCTGACCTTCGGCAACGTGCACGGCGTGTACAAGCCCGGCCACGTCAAGCTGCGCCCCGAAATCCTCGGTGAGATCCAGAAGGAAGTCGGCGCCAAGGTTGGCAAGGAATCGCCCTTCGACCTGGTCATGCACGGTGGCTCCGGCTCCACCGCCGAAGAAATCCGCACCGCGGTGGAAAACGGCGTCATCAAGATGAACGTGGATACGGACACCCAGTACGCCTACACCCGCCCGGTGGCCGACTGGATGCTCACCAACTACTCCGGCGTTCTCAAGATCGACGGCGAAGTCGGCAACAAGAAGCAGTACGATCCGCGTTCGTGGGGCAAGGCCGCCGAAGCTGGCATGGCCGCCCGCGTTGTCGAAGCGTGCGAGCGCCTCGGCTCCACCGGTACTCGCATGAAGTAAGGGTGGTGCCCGTGCAGCGGTGCCCGTGAAGCGGGCGCGCAGCTGCGTGAAGTAGGGCGTTGCCTGTGAAGCGGGCGCGCCGCGCTTAGCTTTCGCGGGTGCGCGAGCCATTCGCGGGCGTGGAGCCGTTCGCGGCGCCGCGCATGAACCGTAACAGCGGTAACAAGGGCCGGTAGCTCATTATGGGCTGCCGGCCCTTCGTGCTGCCCTGCTGCCCTGCTGCGCGGGGAATTTTCCGGGGCGCGTGGGGTGCACGGGGTGTGCGGGGTGTGCGCGGAACGGGTGTTGAGCGAATACGCATTCCTTGCGTCGAGTGGGCGTCGGTCCGGTGCAGCTCCCGTGCGTTCAACGCGTTCAAGCTGCCGAGCCCTCAAAATGCAACAGCAACTACATTAACTTTGCCAAATCGTGCGCTGGTGTTGCTTTCTGTGAGTCAATGGCTCAGGGGGTTGCTTTCTGTTGACCGCCGCGGCAGGACGTTGCTTTTTGCGAGGCTGGCGGCGATGAGGGCCGCACATCAGCATGCCGGATCGCAAAGTGGTACTGGAGCTACAGCCAATCCCCGAATTTCTGTCGTGCAGTACCACTCTGTTAGACCCGACGCTCTCCAGTACTATTACACCGGCCAAACGCGCGACCCCAACGGTTCAGGATGTGTGCTTTGGTTGATCCGCAGACTGGGCTCAGGGCTCAGGGCTCAGGGCTCAGGGGGCAGGAGTGTTTTTCTGAGGTGTACTTCGCATGTACAACAAATGCAGTACAGCTCTGACAACACATACCACCCCCGCAGGGGCTCGTGTTACTAGTGAGGTTTGTGAGGTTCCCGGGATTCCCATCGCCGGGTTCCGCGCTACCCCGAAAAACGTTGTGCAAGTTGGGGCACGGTCGTGGTGGTTTTTCTGTTCTGGACTTGCACTATGCACGCCCTCCACACCGGTGGCCATATTTTGAGACAGTTGCCACGAAAGATAAGATTTACCACATAGTTATTTAAGTCGTGCATGAACACCTTCCAAATGGTTTACAATCACGGGGCGCCGGGAGTGCCTCGAGAAATCAAGGTGTTTCCGCAGCTGAGCCACGTGTTTGGGGCGTCTCACCGCGCTGCCGGGCGTGGAATCCGGTAAAAACGGGTAACTAATAAGGGATCGAAGAATGCAAAAATTACGAACGGGAGCGACGCGCTCGCGAGTCGCGGTGCACCGCTTGATCACGGGCGCGGTGGCGGCTCTTATTGCCGCCGTCGTCGCGGTGGGTGGAGCGATTCCGCTGACCGCACCGGCCATGGCCGCGAACGTGCGAGTCGCAACGGATGCTGCCAATGGAACGACCGCGAACGGCGAGGCTACCAGCAGCACGGCTGCCAACGGAACCGACACCAACGCGGCCGGCGAAACCGCCGATCGGGCCGCGGACGCGGCCTCGTCGGCACGCCTGGAAGTCGCGGTGGCCGAACCAGCAGATCAGAAAGCCGCCGGAGTCCAATCCGGCGCCCTGGCCAGCTATGACGTGCAATGGTCCTGCGCCGGCGTGCAAGGTCAATGCGAGAACACCACTCTCAGCGTGACCATTCCGGGCTTGGTCGATTCCGTTTCGGATGCCGATAAGCTCCCGCTCACCCACGTAACTGCCACTAATTCTTCCCATGATCAGGCCGCGCTCCCGGTGCGGGAGGGCGATACCTACACCTGGAATCTGGGAACCGTGCCGGTGGGTACCACCGGCGCCATGCGGGTGCAGGTGCGCCCGGAGAATCTGCGCTGGCCCGAAGGTGAAGCAATCCGCCCGAAGGTGGCCGGGGAAACCAACGGCCAGGTGGCCGATCCGGTGGAACTCGCCACCCCGGTGCACGCCAAGCCCAGCATTGCGGTGCGTAAATTCGCTCCCGAATCCCGCCCGGCTATCGGTGGTCAGTACACCTACACCATCACCGCAGGTTACGAAGGCGCCTTCAATACCAACGAAAATAAATTCAAGGACCCGGGCACCGGCGTTCCCGGCCTCATGGGCCTAACGGAAATTCGCCTGGTTGATACCCTTCCCGAAGGTGCGGAATTTGTGCGCGCCACCGATGGCGGCACCTACGATCCGGCCACCCGCACCGTCACCTGGGTGGTTCCCGGTTCGCCTATTGTGCACGCCGTTGCCGATTACCGCGTGACGGTTGTTTTCCCCACCGGTACTTTCGCGGAAGGTGCCAGCGCCACCAACACCGTCAACGCCACCGGCACTCCGCTCGATCCCAAGCTCGCGCCCGTCACCGCCGCTGATTCCGTGACCCGCCAGCTCCAAAACCTGCGTGCCGAAGGTAATTTCCGCAAAACGGCCAATAAGGCCGTGACCCAGCGCGGCGGGGAAGCCGTTTGGAATATTTCTTGGTCCAATACCGGGAACGTGCCGCTGCGTATGCACGTGGCCGATAACCTACCCTGCCGCTATATTTCCCCGGAGGCTCCCGGTGCTTGCGCCACCCCGGCCCTGCGTAATGTCACGGCCGGCCTGGTGCGCCCGCTCCTCAAGAAGGTCCCCGCCAAGGTCACCTACACCACCACGAGTGGGAAGGAGCTCAGCGTCGCCGTCGACCCCACCACCACCCGCGATTTCCCGCTCACCGTTCCCGCGGGAGAGGAAATCACCTCCATCGCCTTGGACGCGGACGTGATGAACGGTGAACGTAGCGATATCACGCTGGCCATCCGCGGTACCGTAGCGGATGATTTCCCGGCTGATGTGCATAACGGCACCACCGCACCCGATGGTGCCACCTACAGCTACGCCCCGCGCTACGAGGTTCCCACGCTGGAAAATCGCGCCGTCGTGACCGCGCAATCCCTTGACTTTGCCGGCAACCCCACCCCGGAGCTGCCCGCGAATATCACCACGCGGGAATCCGTGGCGCAGGTCGCTATCGTGGACGGCTACCCCACCTACGGGGTGTCGAAAACCTCGCACCTGGGTGGCCAGATGGTCGGCAACCTCGACACCAAACCCGGTGAGCTCTTCCAAACCGGCCAGACCTACACCTTCGGGCTGGGCTTCTACACCGGTAAGGGCGCCAAGTTCTACCCGGTGATTATGGACCTGCTCGCCCCCGGCATGGAATACGATCCCAAGCAGCAGGTCACCACCTCCGCGAACTGGCCGGCCTCCCTCCCGCTGGACAAAATGCGGGTGGAAACCGAGATGAAAACGGTGGACGGCAAGCAGCGCCAGCTGGTGCGCTTCACCTGGCCGGAAGACGGCACGGGCGACTACTTCGCCCCGCCCAGCACCGGGGACCAGAGCAGCTCCAACTCCTCGGAGATGGTGCTCTACTTCGGTGCGAAGATCACCGCGGCCACCGAGCCCGGGGAAAATACCAATGACATGATCCTCGCGGATGCCAAGCGCCCCAACCTGGGCACCGCCACCGCCCCGAACCAGTGCATCCGCAACTGGTGGGCGCGCACGGATAGCCGCAAACTCACCGATAACCTCGACGGACTCAACCGCCCCGAAGCGCGCGGCTGCACCACCTCCACGAAGTTCAACGTGGCGGGCTTGCCGGCGCTCGCGGGCAAGAATTACGTGAAGGGCGACGTCGACACCGAGTTCCAAGCCAATCCGAATTACGGGACGGTTTCGCCTTCTTCAGCGGCCGAACTCAAGCTGGACCTCGTCAATAACGGTAACACCGGGGTTTCTGGCGTGGTGGTGTACGATGTGCTGCCCTACCCGGGTGACCACGGCGTGAGCGGGGCGAATACCCCTGAGAATAAACGCGAATCCACCTGGCGCCCGCGCCTGAACGGGCCGCTGACCTTCGGGGAAGGCACCCCGCAGCCCACCTCGGTGCTCTACTCCACCTCCGTGAATCCGTGCCGCGGTGAGGTCATCACCCTGGGTGGTGCGCCGAAGTCCGGCCCGCAGAATTGTGAGACCGGTACGTGGAAGACCGCCGAAGAGCTGGGTGGGGACTTCTCCCAGGTGCGTGCTTTCCGGGTGGAATTCCCGGAGGATTCTAAGCTGACCCGTGCGGATACCTGGACGATTAGCGCTAACGTGACGGCCCCGGCGGCCGCCCGCGGCATCGCCTGGAATAGCTACGCGGTGACCGGCAAGAATGCTGAAACCGGCGCACCGGTCATGCCGACCGAGCCGGCGAAGGTCGGGCTGACCATGCCTTTCGACCTGGACCTCACCAAGGAAAATATCCACGCGAAATCGGCTGATCTCAGCGTACTGAGCGAGAAGGCCACCGCTGATCCCGCGCACGCCGGCCTGGCCGAGGGCGTGGCGCTGGCTGATCTTGAGAAGAAGAACGAAACTGACCGCTGGGCCACCGGCTCCGTGGTGGAATATGTGGTGCGCGCCAAGAATGCCGGCCCCGGCTTCGCGACCGGCGTGGAAATCACGGATATGCTCCCCAAGGGCGTCACGTACGTGGGCTACTGGAGCACGAACGGCGTGTATGACGCCGCCACCGGCACGTGGCGCGTAAATGACACGGTGACCGACGTGATCGACCCGAGCACCGGTGACCCGGTGGAGGGCGCGGACCCGAACGCCACCGATGATGCCTACCTGCGCTTCACGCACGAACGCGGGATCGCCCCGGGCAGCGAAGAAGTGCTGCACCTGTTCGCGGTGGTCGATGAGACCGCGCGTTCCCAGCAGGTGTGCAATGAGGCCCTCACCCCGGCCGCGGATCGCCTCGATTCGAAGGGCGCGAAGTTCGCGGGCGCGCAGGCGAATGCGTGCCTGACCGTGGGTGTGGATCTGGGTGATCGCATCTGGGAGGACGCCAATAACAACGGCGTGGACGATCCGGGCGAATCGGGCCTGGCGGGCGTCACCGTGAAGGTGTTCCGCCCCGGTGATACGGAACCATTTATTACGACGACGACGGACGCCAGCGGTAAGTACCTTGTGCGCGGCCTGGAACCTGGCACGTACTCGGTTGTGGTTGACCGCGCTACCCTTCCGAAGCGCGAGGGAACTTGGGAAACTACCCATGTTCGGGAAGGGTTGGGCGATAAGGAGAAGGCCAGCTCCGGGGAGATTACCCTGAGCACCGCGGATGTGCTGGATGCCGATTTCGGCTTCCACTACGTGGCGCCGGTCCCGCCCGTGCCGCCGCAGCCTCCGGTTCCGCCGGAGCCGCCGGTCCCGCCGGCACCCGAGCCCACGATGCCTGAACCCACAACTCCGGCGCCCACAACTCCCGCGCCGCAGCCGACGGGGGATCGGGTAGCACCGGAACCTTCGCGGACTCCGGATCCTGTGCCCACAACCACGGCACCCGCACCGCAACCGGAGCCGACAACGCCGGAGCCGACCGCGACGACAACCGTGCCGGCACCCGAGCCGACGGCGCCTGCGCCCACAACTTCGGAACCGACGGTTCCCGCGCCTACCACGCCCGCGCCGACGTCTCCGGTTCCGAGCGCCCCGGTGCCCACGGCGAGCACCACGGCGCCCGCGCCCCAGCCCAGCGCGAGCACGGACGGGCCGGCGGCGTCGTCGACCCCGAGTGCGAACCCGACGCTGAGCGCGAGCGGCAATCCGAGCGTGACTCCGGCGTCGCCCGCACCGGCTGGCCCCGGTCCGCGCCTGCCGCGCACCGGTGCCGATGTGTTGGGAGCCGCGGGAGCGGTCCTTGCCCTGCTGGCTGGCGGGGTGCTGGCGCTGCGCCGTCGTGGAGAATAATCCACCGCGGTGGATCCGCTGCTACGTCGCGACAGATAACGACGGGTAGCGATCAATAACGAAAGGTAGCGACGGGGCGGGAGTGCTGAGCGCGATAAGCGCCCGGCCTCCCGCCTTTCGCGTGCCTGCCCGCGCGTCGCGGCGGCACTCGAGTTTGTGTTTCCGCTCACAAGGAATAGAATGGTCAGTGGTCCAGGCCACGGCCTCGTGCCGGCGGCCGCTCTCACGTAACCGAACAAGTAAGAAAGAAGCCCGCACATGACGCAATCACCAGTCACTCCCGCGCATCCGGAGCCTGCCGCCCGCGATCCGCACGAGGGCAAGCGTGCGGGCCTTGCCTATTTCAACGATGCCCAGCAGGCTTTTAGTGCCGGCAATCTCAAGCAAGCCGCGGAGCTCTACCGGAAGGCCGCGGATACTTTCGAGCGGGATCCGGAGCTCTATCTTGAGCGTGCTGTCGCCAACGGCCAGCTCGGGATTTCCCTCAAGGCCATCGGGGAGATGGATGAGGCCGCGGACCGGCTCGGCCGCGCGATCGCGCTTTTCCAACAGTTCCCGGAAAACGGTGACGCCGCGGTCAGCATGGGCAATTGCTTCTGGCATATCGGGGAGATCAACGAGGAAGCCGGCGATTTCGACGCCGCCCGCATCTCTTACAACCAGGCGTATTCGGCCTACCGCACCGCGCCGAATACCCAGGAGCTCCAGATCGAAGTCCTCCAAAAACTCCGGTCCATCTAGGCCGGCTCATCGATCTCAACGATGTCTATGCACGCCACCGTTACCGAGCTGCTGCGCGCCGGGCTCGCCGCCCTTGAGCGCCACAATGAAAGCGAAGCCCGCGCCCGTTTCGTGGAGGCGCGGGAAACCGAGCGTCGCGCCGCGGGCGGGGCTGCGGAGGAATTCTTCTCCCGGGTCACGGACGCGGATGCCCTGTATTTCGCGGCGCTGGCCACCGGCCAGCTGGGGGAGAACCCGCTGGAACTCGCGCGCCGTGCCGTGGAGGCGTATCGCGCTGCGCCGCCGTCCTTGCGGGCCGCGCGCGCCTGGGAAACATACGGATATTTTTTGCACGACGGCGCTAACGACGCCGCAGCCGCTCAGGCCATGCGGGAGGCGGCCGGCGTGTACGCAGCCCTGGGCGGGCACGATGCTCAGCAGGCCAATGCGCTGTATAACGCCGGGATCTCCTACGCGGAAGCCGGCGATCTCACCGCGGCTATCGCGGCCTTGGAAGCTGCGCTGGTGCCCGCGGGGGCGCTGCCGGAGGTGGATCTGGGGCGGGTGGCTATTCGGGCCACCCTCGCCGCGGCGCGCTTGGACGCCGGGCAATTCGCGGCGGCCGCGCGCGATTACCGGGTGGCGGAGGCGGCTTTCGCGGCGCTCCCCGGCCAGGAATTTAATGCGATTGATTGTGCCTTCGGGCGGGCTCGCGCGGTGCTCGGAAGCGGGGACTATCCGGCCGCCGCGGAGCATTTCGCGCAGGTGGCGGCGCGCGCTGCGGAGCTGGCCGGCGGGGAAGTTACCGGCGGGGAAGTCACCGGCGCGCAGCAGCCTGGCGCAGATGTGGCTGGCGGGGAGCGGGCCGCCTGGGAAGTCGCCGCTATGTCCTGGCATCACGTTGCGGTGGCCCAGGCGAAAAACGGAGCGCCCGCGCAGGGCGTGCCCGCTATGGAGAAAGCTGCCGCTATCTACGCGGGCTTGGGTGAGCAACTTTCCGCTGCCCACTGCCGCGGCTTGCTCGGCGATCTCCATGCCGAAGCTCGGGATATGACCGCTGCGCGCACCGCCTGGCAGGCTGCCATTAGCGCACTTGAAGCCGCTGCGGCAGACGGCGGTGAACTCCCGGCCGGCCCGGCGCGGGACCTGGAAGAATTCCGCCGCAAACTCAGCGCCGCCGGCGGAGCGCTCGGGTAGCTGTAGCTGTCGGCGTCGTCGTACCTATCACGTAAGCTTGGAAGTGCGGTGCCAACCGGCACCGGCTCCGTTCCCGGCAACGAAGAGGTTGATCGTGACAGCACAACACCCCGGCACTGTTATCCACCCGCCCCAGCAGCGCGACCAGTGGTGGCGCGATGCCGTTATTTACCAGATTTATCCGCGTTCCTACGCGTCGAGCGGCGGGCCGCTCGGCACCCTGCCCGGCATCACCGAAAAATTCGATTATTTGGAGAAGCTCGGGGTGGATGCGGTGTGGCTTTCGCCTTTCTATGTTTCCCCGCAATTCGACGCCGGCTACGACGTGGCCGATTGTCGCGATGTCGACCCGCGCTTCGGCACCCTCGCGGATGCCGAGCGGCTCATCGAGACCGCCCACGCGCACAGCATGAAAGTCATTGTGGATATCGTCCCGAATCATACCTCCTGGGATCACAAGCTTTTCCGGGAAGCGGTGCTGGCCGGCGCGGGTGCCCCGCAGCGCGATAATTTCTGGTTCCGCCCCGGGCGTGGGGAAGATGGGAGCGAGCCGCCCACGGATTGGCTTTCCTCCTTCGGTGGCCCGGCCTGGTCCCAGGTCAAGGACATCCCCTGGGTGAAAGGCACTCCGCAGGAAACGGAAGAAACCTGGTACCTGCATTTGTTTGACCGCTCCCAGCCGGATGTCAACTGGGAAAGCCCGGCTATTCATGATGAATTCGCTCACACCATTCGTTTCTGGATGGATCGTGGTGTGGATGGCCTGCGGGTGGATGTGGCCCACGGCCTGGCCAAAGACCCAGCTCTCCCGGACTGGCCCTACAAAGTGGAGGAGGTGCGCTACAACCCGGACGTGAGCGTGCCGCCCGCGCCCATGGCCAACCAGCCCGCCGTCCATGATATTTACCGCGAATGGCGCGGAATTCTGGATGAATACGGGCGCGACCGCATGATGGTGGCTGAAGCCTGGGTGGACACCGAGGAAGACCTGGCTCGTTACGTGCGCAGCGATGAAATGCAGCAGGCTTTCAACTTTGAGTACCTCTCCGCCCCCTGGCGCGCGGATCGTATTAATGCGCTGATCGAATCCTCGCTGCGCGCCACCGACGCCGTGGGCGCCCCTACCACCTGGGTACTTTCCAATCACGATACCTTGCGTGCCACCTCGCGCCTGGGCCTGGCGGGCGTGACCACCGGTTGGTGCGGGAACGGCCCGAGCGGCATCGGCCCGGATGACCCGCAGCCCGATGCGGCAGTGGGGGCGCGCCGGGCGCGGGCCTGGCACACCCTCACCGCGGCACTGCCCGGCTCCTACTACCTCTACCAGGGCGAAGAACTCGAACTGCCCGAAGCCACCCAGTTGCCGCCCGAATCGCGCGAAGATCCCACCTTCGCGCGCACCGGAGGTGAGGAACTGGGGCGCGACGGCTGCCGGGTACCCATCCCGTGGCGCGCGGATGCCCCGGCCTTCGGATTCTCCCCCGATGGGGAAAGCTGGCTGCCCCAACCTGCGGACTGGGGCCGTTTCGCGGTCGACACCCAGGAAGCGGATCCGGAATCTGCGCTCGCCTATTACACGAAGCTACTGCACCTGCGAGCCCGTTACGACCTGGGCTTGGGCGGATTGCGCCGCGCTCCCGAGTATGCCGGCAGCGGCATCGCGCTCGTCAATTTTGCGGGCGACGCCGCCGCCACCTCCCGCGGGGACCTCTTGGTCATGACGGCTTTTGCCGAGCCCCTACCCTTACCCGAAGGCTGGGCTGTGCTTCTCAGCTCCGCACCCCTGGAGGAAGAAGGTGTGCTCCCGCCGGATGCCACGGTCTACCTGGTGCCTTTCAGCACAGATACCGAGGAGGGGTGCTGATAGCGCGGTTGGCGGCGTCGTCGCTGAAACGGGCGATGACGCCGCAACGCCGGAAGCATGCAAGAAGGTGATAATAAATTAGTCCTGTAGGACGCGAGATAAGTCACACTGTGGTGTAAACTAGTACCACCACACAGGTAAGGGAGCCGGGCGCTACGGTGCTGTCGCGGTTACGGCTTTCTTGCTGGCATTGACGATCATAGGAGACGTAACGATGCATTCAGTGAAGAAAATCGCGGCTCTCGCCGCAGCTGGGTTGGTGGCCATCGCGGGATTGGGTGGCTGTGTATCCAATTCCGATAGTGGCGGTAGTGACGGTGGGGCCGGCAAGGTATACTACCTCAACTACAAGCCCGAATCTGACCAGGCCTTCCAAGAATTGGCGAAGAAATACCATGAGCAAACCGGGGTGGATATCAAGATCGTATCCGCGACCGGTGGCTCGTATGAGCCCACCCTCGCCAATGAGCTCGGCCGCGCGGATGGCCCCACCATTTTCCGCGTGGATGGCCCCATCGGCCTGGCCAAATGGAAGCAGTACGCCAGCGATATTTCCGATGCTCCCTTCATTGAAGCCATGACGGATAAGGACATGGCCCTCAAGGGTGAAGACGGCAAGATTTACGGCGTCCCTCACGCGGTGGAAGGCTTCGGCATCATTTACAACGATGCTATTTTGCAGAAGTACTTTGCGCTGCCGGGCGCCAAGGCTAAGTCCGTGGATGAAATCAAGAACTTCGACAAGCTCAAGGAAGTCGCGGATGATATGCAGGCCAAGAAGGATGAGCTCGGTATTAAGGGCGCCTTCGCGGTCACTTCGCTGTCCCCGAATGAGGACTGGCGCTGGCAGACCCACCTCATGAACTGGCCGCTCTTCTACGAGCTGCGGGATAAGGGCGTGCAGGACACCGGGAGCATCGAAGGTACCTACCTGGATAATATGAAGAAGATCTTCGATCTCTACCTCACTGATTCCACGGTGGAACCCTCGCAAACCACCGCGAAGGCGGTTACCGATTCCATGGCGGAATTCGCGCTGGGCCAGGTGGCTTTCGTGCAGAACGGTAACTGGGCCTGGTCCCAGATCGATGGCGTGGATGGCAATACCGTCAAGTCGGAAGATATTCACTTCCTGCCTATTTACATGGGCGTTAAGGGTGAAGAAAAGGCCGGCATCTCGGTGGGGACCGAAGCCTACCTGACCATCAATAACAAGGCCTCGGATGCCGATAAGAAGGCCTCGATGGACTTCCTTAACTGGATGCTCAACGATCCGACCGGCGCCAAGCTCTGCGCGGAGGACCTCGGCTTCATTGCCCCCTTCAAGGAATACGCGAGTCTCTCGCCCACCGACCCGCTCGGTAAGGAAGTCATCAAGTACATGAAGGATACCGAACACTACAACGTGGCCTGGGACTTCCAGGTGGCACCTTCTATGGACTTCAAGAACGGGCTGGGGCAGCACCTCAGCCAGTATGCGGTCGGTAAGGAAAGCTGGGATCAGGTGAAGGACTACTTCGTCACCCAGTGGAATACTGAGAAGGCAGCTGCCGGGGTGAAGTAGCTAGGCTACCGCGGGCGCTTATTAGCTGTGCTGCGCGCGCCACGCAGCGTGCCACGCAGCGCCCGCGCCTACTGCTACCACACCTGCCTTGCCTGAGGTGAGGCGCGGGGCTCACCATCGCGGTGGGCCCCGCGTGTCACAGGGGGTTTCTCATGAGAACATTGAAAAAACACGGGCTTGCCTTCGTGGGGCCCACGTACGTGGCGTTCGGGATAGCTTTCCTCGCCCCGTTCTTTATTGGTATTTATCTTTCGTTTACGAATTTCACCACGCTTGATGATGCCACCTGGGTGGGCGTGCAAAATTACGTCAATGCCTTCACGGAGCAACAAAATTACGTCGGGGCTTTGATCTTCACCGCCTCGGTGGCGATTGTGTCTATTATCAGCGTTAATATCATCGCGTTCTTCTTGGCGTATCTGCTCACGCAGAAGCTGCCCGCCACGAATTTCTATCGCACGATCTTCTTCATGCCGAATCTCATCGGCGGGATCGTGCTGGGCTACACCTGGCAGTCACTCCTCAACGCGGTCCTCTCCAATTACGGAACCACGCTGGTCAACGACGCGAAATACGGATTCATCGGCCTCATCTTGCTGGTCAATTGGCAGATGATCGGCTACATGATGATCATCTATATCGCCGGATTCCAGAATGTGCCCGCTGAGCTCAACGAAGCCGCACAGATCGACGGCGCCGGGCGGTGGCGCACCCTCCGTTCGGTCACCATCCCCATGATGATGCCTTCGATTACGATCTGCCTCTTCTTGACTCTGGCGAATACCTTCAAGATTTACGACCAAAACTTGGCGCTCACGAACGGCGCCCCCATGCGGGAAACCGAAATGGCGGCGCTCAATATCGTCAAGAGCATGTATGAGCAGGTCGGGCAGCAAGGAGTATCGCAGGCCAAAGCCGTGATCTTCTTCCTCATTGTGTCCTCGATTGCGCTTATTCAGCTGCGCGCCACCCGCACGAAGGAGGTGGACCTGTGAGTACCGAAACTGGCAAACGCGCCGTCGCCGCTGAGTCCAAGCGCGCCGTCGTTCCCGCGGATACGCGCACGGAAACACGCACGGACGTACGCGGCGCCGATCCCGCGGCGAAACCGAAGCTCAAGGCCCCGCGCCACCGGGTACGCATGACGCCCGGACGCTGGGCGGCGGTGGGATTCCTCGGGATTCTTTCCCTTATTTACGTGGTGCCGCTGCTCTTCATCCTCGTCAATTCTTTCAAGGGGCGTTTCTTCATCTCGGACGACCCCTTTAGCCTCCCGGCCGGTGAAACCTTCGCCGGGATAGATAATTACCAGACCGCGCTGAACCTTTCGGGCTTTATGCGGGCCCTGGGCTGGTCCTTCTTCGTGACGGTGGCCTCGGTGCTGGTCATTGTGTTCTTCTGCGCGATGACGGCCTACTACCTGGCGCGGGTGCGGAGCTGGTGGACGTCGCTGCTGTACTACCTGCTGGTGTTCTCCATGGTGGCGCCATTCCAGATGGTTATGTTCCCGACCGTGAAAATCGCGGACAAGCTGGGGCTGTCCTCGCCGTGGGGCCTGATCGTGCTGTACCTCGGTTTCGGGGCGGGGCTCTCGGTATTTATTTTCGCGGGCTTCGTGCGGTCGATTCCCGGCGAAATTGAAGAGGCGGCGTCCATTGACGGCGCCGGGCCGTTCAAGACCTACTTCCAGGTGGTCATGCCCATGCTCAAGCCCACGGCGGTCACGGTCGCGATCCTCAACACCATGTGGATCTGGAACGACTTCCTGCTGCCGAACCTCGTGATCGGGCGAGAGGAGGCCTATCGGACCGTCCCGGTGGTGATCCAATTCCTGGTGGGCTCGAACGGAAATAAGGATTTGGGGGCCCAGATGGCGGTGCTGGTGCTCGCCATTATCCCCATTATTATTTTCTACCTCTTTGCGCAGCGCTATATTGTGGAAGGCGTTGCGGCAGGTTCCGTCAAGGGGTAGGTGCCCGCCGTTCGTGCGGGGCACCATGAAGCACGACGACGACGCGGCGCCGCGCCCCCGATACCGGGAGCGCGGCGCCGTAAATCGGCCACGTGGTGCTTTGGCTGTGTGGTGCTTTGGTCACGAGCGCCGGGTGTGTGCTCCACGCGCTTCGCGCCGGGCGCCGAGCGGGTGTTTCGCGCGGTTCGCGCCGGGCCCCGAGCGCGTATTCCACGCGCTACGCGCCGGATCCCGCCCCGGCCGATTCGCCCGGCACTCTTTATGCCAGCTGATGTGCCACCAACCGAAGGAGATGTATGCGCCGGATATTCGATCCTGATTCGCCCTTCCAGCGCGGACTTTCCGATGCCGTCGTCCTGGTGGAGCTTAATATCATGACGCTGCTCGGGTTGCTCCCGGTGGTGAGCGGGGGAGCCAGCCTGGTGGCCTCCGCGCGAGTGAGCGCCCAGCTGCTCCGCGGCGAGGCGCCCCGCCCGTGGCGCCTCTGGTGGCAGCACGTGCGCGCGGCTTTCCTCCCGTCGCTGGCCTGGTGGCTGCCCACTCTCGGCCTGCTCGGGTTGGCTTGGTGGGAAAACCGCTGGCTCTCTGGCCTGGCCGGCCCGACTCTCGCCGCGGATCCGCGCTTAGCCGGCATCCTCTCCGGCCTCATTATCGTGGCGCTGCTACTCGTGCTTGCCGTGCTGGTCTGGCTGGTGACGCTCCAGGCATTCTTCTCCAACGCCTTCCTGGAACACTTAGGTAACGCGGTGCTCCTCGCCATCACCCGGCCGCTACGCACGGCCGCGTGCGTAGCGGCCGGGGTGGCGCTCCCGCTGGCCTGGCTTTATGCGCCGGTTTCGCGCCTGGCCATCTTCTGGGCATTGGCGTTGGCCGGGCTGAGTGTGCCGCTCTACCTCACGGCCTGGCTGCAACGCCCGGTACTCGATGATCTCCTCACCGAAGCCGAAGGCTAATCCAATGCGAAAGCCTCAGGCAGCCGCCCATCATCACGCCGGGCCAGCTCACAAAGTGGTACTGGAGCTACAATCAATACCCGGTTTCCTGTTGTGTGGTACCACTTTGCGCAGCCTGGTGTTCTCCAGTACCACTTTGTGTGGGCCGGGGTTCCCCTGCACCACTCTGCGCAGTCCACATATGTGAACGCCGCTCGCAGCTCTCCGGTACCACTCCGATGCCCACCTGCTGAGCCATACTCGCAACTCTGGTGGGGAGGGGCAGGGGGGTAGAGGGTAGAGGGTACTTTTTCTGGGGTGTACTTCTCATGTATGACAGATGCAGTACAGCTCTGAAAACACATACTGCCCCGGCAGGTGCTCGTGTGAATTCCGAGTTTCATGCGGCTATTGAAATTTGTGAGGTCCGTGAGGTCTGGGGAGCCTCGCGAGCCGGCAGCGTGCCACCCATCATCACGTAGTGCAAGTTGAGGCACGGTTGCGGCGGTTTTTCTGTTCTGGGTTTGCGCTATGCACCCTAGGGGCGGGAAAGAGGCACGGCGTCGTCGTTCTTAAACATAAGAAGTCTCCTGCGTATGAACATTGATAGCGGGCAATCCTGATGTGCCCGAAGTAGATAAGCGCATATACACATACGGGCGGCGGGTGTGCCAGAATCAGCACACCCGCCGCCCGCTTAGTTCGCGCCGCAGCTCACGCAGCGCCCGCGCTACTTAATCGGCGTCGCCTCCACGCCCCAGATATCGCGGCCGTAATCCGCGATGGTGCGGTCGGAGGAGAAGCGGCCCGAGCGGCAGATATTGATCCACGCCTTGCGGCCCCACTCTTCCTGGTTGGCGTAATCCGCGGCCATCCGATCACGCGTGGCCCGGTAATCAGCGAAATCGCCAAGGACGTAGTACACGTCCGGAGTCTCCCACGAAGAACCGTCCAGCAAAGACCCGAGGAGGTCGTGGAATTCGCCGGTCCCGCCGTCGCTCACGGTGCCGTCCACCAGGGCGTCAAGCACCCGCTTGAGGCCGGGCACGGTTTCGTACTGTTCACGCGGGTTGTAGCGCGCCCGCAATTCCGGCAGCTCCTCTTCGCGAGCCCCGAAAATATAGGCGTTTTCTTCACCCACGGCGTCCACAATTTCCACCGTGGCTCCGTCCATGGTGCCCAGCGTCAGCGCGCCGTTCATCATGAACTTCATATTGCCGGTACCCGAAGCTTCCTTCCCGGCCAGGGAAATCTGCTCGGAAATATCGGTGGCCGGAATAATATGCTCGGCCGGTGAAACATTGTAGTTCTCCACGAAGAGCACGGTGATCTTCCCGCGCGTATCGGCGTCGTTATTCACGAGCTTCGCCACTTCGTTGATGAACTTGATAATCGCCTTGGCGCGCTTGTACCCCGGCGCGGCCTTCGCCCCGAAAATGAAGACCCGCGGCGGGACTTCCATGCTGGGATTGTCCTTAATCCGGAAGTACAGATCGAGGATGTACAGCGCGTTCATAAGCTGGCGCTTGTATTCGTGCAGGCGCTTAATAATCGTGTCGTAAATAGCGTCGGTGGGAATGTCGATGCCGTCGCGGCGCTTAATCCAACGCGCGAAATCACGCTTATTTTCCGCCTTGATCTCCATGAGACGGCGGTAAATATCAGCATTCCCGCGTTCCTCAATGGTGGCCAGCTTATCCAGATCCGTCACCCAGGAATCATCCCCGAGCACTTCGGTGAGCAGCGCGGCCAGGCGCGGATTGCAATTATGCAGCCAGCGGCGCGGAGTCACCCCATTCGTCTTGTTATTGAAACGTTCGGGCCAGATGTCGTACCAGTCGTGGAGAGTATCGCGCTTGAGGATCTCACTGTGGATCGCGGCCACCCCGTTAATAGAGAACGACGCGTAGCACGCGATCCAGGCCATATGAACGAGTCCGCCGGAAAGCGGAGCCATGTACTCGATCTTGCCCGGGTGGAAACCGGCCTCCGCCAGCTCCGCACGGAAACGGCGATCCATTTCCGCCACGATGTCGTAAATACGCGGGAAAAGTTTGGTGAAAATCGAGGTTTCCCACGTCTCCAGCGCTTCGGCCAGCACCGTGTGGTTGGTGTAGGCGAACGTCTGGGAAACAATCTTCCAGGCATCCTCCCAGCCCAAGCCTTCCTCATCCATGAGCAGACGCATGAGCTCCGGAATGGCGAGCACCGGGTGGGTGTCATTGAGCTGGATAGAGTTGTATTCCCCGAAGGAACGGATATCCCCGTGGGCTTCCTTATGTTCCGCGATCAGGCACTGGAGGGAAGCCGAGCAGAAGAAGTACTGCTGGCGCACCCGCAGCACCTTGCCTTCGTAGGTGGTGTCATTCGGGTAGAGC
The DNA here is from genome assembly GCF_003957255.1 of Actinotignum sanguinis. Classification (GTDB taxonomy): domain Bacteria; phylum Actinomycetota; class Actinomycetes; order Actinomycetales; family Actinomycetaceae; genus Actinotignum; species Actinotignum sanguinis. The sequence continues at coordinate 13,731 of NZ_QDIE01000011.1, read as the reverse complement.
ACCCGGCACAGGTCATTCACGCGCTCGCGTTCCACAATCGCATCGGTGAAACGCTGAGAGTTGAAGGCATCGTAATCGAATTCTTCGAGGGGCTCCGCCTTCCACAGGCGCAGGGTATTGACATTCGCGGTGCCGTAGCCGGTGATCGGCATATCATAAGGAACCGCGCGCACATCCATATCCGCGAACTTCACGTGCTTGGCTTCCGCCTCCCGGCGCACCACGAACGGAGAACCGTTTTCCATCCACGGATCCGGCTCTTCTTTCTGGAAACCATCCACGAAGCTCTGCTTGAACAGGCCGTAGCGGTAGAGAATCCCGTAGCCGACCACGGGGAAATTGAGGGTAGCGCACGAATCCATGAAACAGGCGGCCAAGCGCCCCAGCCCACCGTTACCGAGCGCGGCATCGGGTTCTTCATCGAGCACATCGGTGAGGTTGAGACCGTAATCTTCCAGGGCCTTACGGGCATCTTCCACCAGGCCAAGATTGACGAGATTATTGAGAAGTGCGCGCCCCATGAGGAATTCCGCGGAGAAGTAGCTGGCGCGCTGACCCTCCCGGTATTTCTTGGTGGTGGCTTCCCAGTTATCGGCCAGCCGGCTCATGGTGAGCTCGGACAGCCCCTCCCAGTAATCACGTAGGGAGGATCCGGAGGTCGAGACACCGGATACCGAACGGGTAAAAGCCCCGAGTGGTTGAGTCAGTTCAGACATTTTGCTCCTCGAAATATTCGGGCACGTGCCTTCTCTATCCTAGCCGAGAAACCTTGCGAAAATGTGAATAGATGCCCCGGTTGGGCTGTGGCGGTTATTATTGTGTAGTAAAGCGGGACGTTCGCCCGAGGGTCTGGGGCCTGGGTGCCAACGGTGGCGGCATGGCAGCCGCACGATGGCACGGGTGGCGGAGCTCTTTACACCTGTTTGATATAACGAGGAGATTAGATACTATGCCCGCGGTCATTATTCTCGGCGTCCAGTGGGGCGACGAAGGAAAAGGCAAGGCAACTGACCAGCTCGGCCAGCGTGCCGATTATGTTGTGAAATTTAACGGGGGTAATAATGCCGGCCATACGGTCAGCGTGGATGGCCAGAAATTCGCTCTCCACCTCCTCCCGTCCGGCATTCTCAATTCAGATTGCATCTCGGTGATTGGCAACGGCGTCGTCGTTGATCCCGAAGCTCTTTTCGCGGAAATGGCGGAGCTGGAATCGCGCGGCATCTCCACGAAAAACCTCCGCATCGCCGGAAACGCGCACGTCATCACCTCGTACACGAAAATGTTTGACCGCCTCAACGAGGAAGTCCTCGGCGACGGCAAAATCGGCACCACCGGGCGCGGTATCGGCCCCACCTACGCGGATAAGGCGAACCGGGTGGGGATTCGCATCGTGGACCTCGTGCACCCGCGGCGTTTGCGCGGGCAGGTAGAGACCGCGGTGGCGCAGAAAAACTTGGTGTTGCGGGCCCTGGGGCGTGCGGAGATTAACGTCGACGACGTGCTCACCGAGCTCCTCGCCTACGGGGAACGCCTCGCGCCCATGATGATTAGCGCCTCGCGTGAACTCAACCAGGCCCTTGATGACGGCAAGACGGTCGTTTTTGAAGGTGGGCAATCCACCCTCCTGGATATTGACCACGGCAACTATCCTTACGTGACCTCTTCGAATGCTACGGCCGGCGGGGCGGTCACCGGCAGTGGGGTGGGCCCGACTCGCATTGACCGGGTGGTGGGCATCGTCAAGGCCTATGCCACCCGCGTGGGCGAAGGTCCGTTCCCCACTGAGCTGCACGGAGATACCGGCGATTGGCTGCGCGAAGCGGGCGGCGAATACGGCGTGACTACCGGGCGCCCGCGCCGCTGCGGCTGGTATGACGCCCCGGTGACCCGCTACGCGGTGCGGGTCAATGGCCTAACGGACCTGGTTCTCACCAAGCTCGATGTGCTCACCGGCGTGGAACAGATCCCGGTGTGCGTGGGCTATGAGATTGACGGCCAGCGCGTCCACGAATTCCCCATCGACACCTGGGATTTCGCTAACGCTAAGCCTGTTTACGAGTACCACCCCGGCTGGACCGAGGACATCTCCACGGTGCGCGAATTCGCGGACCTGCCCGCCAATGCGCAAAGCTACGTGCGCTGGCTGGAGGAGATGGCCGGCTGCCGCTTCTCGCTCATCGGAGTGGGGCCGGATCGCGAACAGACGATCGTGCTCCACGATCTGCTTGGCTGAGCTTCGTTGAGTTTGGCTGAGCTTGGCGCCGTCGCACTTTACCCGGTCTGACCTGCGTAAATGTGCTATAGGTGACTTAGCTCCCAGGGCAGGTGGTAAAGATTCCTTTACTATAAGGAAAGAACGTTGTGTGGGGAGGATCACCGTCGGGCTGCGATGTGCTACGCGGAGCCCGCGGCGGCCCCTCATGCAGCACCGGAGCGGGAACGCGAAGGAGCCTCCCGCGTGAAGAGATTGAGGGGCGGGAATGTCTACATACACCACAGGTAGCCTTGTCCCCATTCGGGGATGGCAACGCACCTATTCCGGGAAGGTGCACGATCTATACCGGCCCGTGCCCGGGGGTGCGATGGCCGGGATGGATACCTATCTCATTGTGGCCTCGGATCGTATCGCTGCTTTCGACCACGTTGTTCCCACATTCATTCCAGACAAGGGCGAAATCCTCACCCGGATTGCCCGCTGGTGGTTCGACCGCACCGGGGACATCGCAGAAAGCCACTACCTACCCGGCGGCGTCCCGCGGGATATCGCCGCGCGCGGGATCCTGGTGCGGGCCCTGCGCATGCTCCCCTACGAAGTGATGGTGCGCGGCTATCTGACCGCGGGCGCGGTGCGCTCGCTCGGGACCCTCGGCACGCTCGATGCCATGCCGTACGACGGCGCCATCGAAGTGGGCGCCAAGCTGGAACTACCGTGGGTCGGAATTGCGGAAAAGCGCCGGCCGGGCTGCCCGGATATCCCCATTCCGTGGGAGGAATTTATGCGGCGCGTGGGGGAGGGTACCGCGGAGCGGGTGCGCGTTCTGGCTCTCAACCTTTACCGACACGCCCACGCCATCGCGCTGGCCCGCGGGCTGGTGCTTGCCGATGCCAAGCTGGAATTCGGTACGGATATGGATGCCGGATCCAGTCGGCTCATCCTGGCCGACGAAGCCTTCACGCCGGATACCGCCCACTACTGGCTGTCCACCGAATACCGCGCGGTGAAATCCGGGGAGGTACTGCCCACCCCGGAAGCGCTGCGTTCCTTCGATAAGGACGCGGCCCAGGTCTGGCTCATGTCCCCGCAATCCGGGTGGAATGCGGAGCAGGGCACCCAGCCGCCGGCTCTCCCTGCCAGCGTTGTGGCTGATATCCGCGACCGCTACCTGCGCGTTTGCGAAATGCTCACCGGGGAGCGCTGGCCCGGGCGCTAGGTGCGGCTGCCGCGCGCGGGGCGCACCCCGCGTTCGCTGCGCTCGCCAGGGTTCCGGTTGGCCGGGGCGGCGTCGTCGTGCTTCACGAACCACACGCACACCGTACCTAAATGTGACGTGCACCGCGGAGTAGTGTTCGCGGTTCGAAATCATACCGCGAAAGCGCCCGGACGTTTTACCATTTTGATATGCATTACGCGAATAAAGTTTACGATCAGGTCATCGCCGCGAACCCGGGCGAACCCGAATTCCATCAGGCCGTACGCGAAGTTTTCGATTCCATTGCGCCGGTTCTCGATGCTCACCCCGAGTACGCCGACCAGGCCATCCTGGAACGGCTGGTCGAACCCGAACGCATTATCGCTTTCCGGGTGCCGTGGGTGGATGACGCCGGCAAAATTCGCGTCAACAAAGGTTACCGGGTGCAATTCAACTCCGCGCTCGGGCCCTACAAGGGCGGCTTGCGCTTCCACCCCACCGTCTACCTGGGCATGCTCAAATTCCTCGGCTTCGAGCAGATCTTCAAGAACGCGCTGACCCGCCAGCACATCGGCGGCGCCAAGGGTGGCGCGAACTTCAACCCCAAGGGTAAAAGCGATAACGAAGTCATGCGTTTCTGCCAGTCCTTCATGACCGAGCTGCAGCGCCACATCGGCCCGGATGTCGATGTTCCCGCGGGCGACATCGGCGTGGGCGGGCGCGAAATCGGCTATCTTTTCGGCCAGTACCGCCGCATCCGCGATAGCTTCGACGCCGGCGTGCTCACCGGCAAAGGGCTCGGCTTCGGCGGATCGCTCGCGCGCACCGAAGCCACCGGTTACGGCGCCGTCTATTTCGCCGACGCCATGCTCGCCGCGCGCGGGGAAAGCTTGGACGGGCGCACCGCGGTGGTATCCGGTTCCGGGAACGTCGCGCTGTACGCGATCGCGAAGGCGCAGCAGCTGGGCGCGCGTGTGGTCACCGCCTCGGATTCTTCCGGGATGGTGTACGACGACGCCGGCATCGACGTCGAGCTTCTCCGCCATATTAAGGAAGATCTGCGCGGGCGGGTCTCTGATTACGCGGCGCAGCGCCCCGGGGCCCGATACCAGGCCGGGGCGAAGGTGTGGAACCTGGCTGAGCTGGGGATTCACGCGGATATTGCTTTCCCGTGTGCCACCCAGAACGAGCTCAATGAGGTTGATGCGCGCCAGCTCCTCGACGGGGGAGTGCGTGCGGTAGTGGAAGGCGCGAATATGCCGACCACCCTGGAAGCCACCCACCTCCTCCAGGAGAACGGCGTGCTCTTCGCCCCCGGCAAGGCCGCGAACGCCGGCGGGGTAGCCACCTCCGCCCTGGAAATGCAGCAGAATTCCGCACGGCAAAGCTGGGGCTTCGAGAAAGTGGATGCCAAACTGCACGACATCATGCGCGATATCCACGACACCGCCCTGGATGCCGCCGCCCGCTACGGCCACGAAGGTGACTACGTGGTAGGTGCCAATGCCGCGGGCTTTGAGATGGTCGCAGAGGCGATGATCGCGCAAGGCGTGATCTAAGAGCGCCGTGCGTGGCGCAGTGCGCTCGCGGTGGCGGATGCTGGTTGTGGCGCGTGGCGGGGCGGCCGGCGCGGAGTTCGGCGCGCTCGTAGCATCTGCCCGGCGCATGTCCAGCGCGCTAGCGGTGGCGCCGTCGTACCTTGCATCGTCGTCCTCCCGGGCGTCGTACAGTAGAGACGTGACACGAAAAATCGATAGCGCGGACGCGCTGCCCCTCCTCGCCCGTTTTTGCGCAGGTGAGGAGCTGGGTGCGGGCGAATCACGCACAGCTGTGCGTTTCCTTCTCGAGGAGCTTGCCGACCGGCATCCCGGGCATGCGGTGGAAATCCGGGTTCCCTATGTTGGGGCGGTGCAGGCGGTCGCCGGGGTGCGCCATCGGCGCGGTACCCCGCCGAATGTGGTCGAATGCGATGCTGCTACGTTCCTGGGACTGTGCGTGGGTACCCTGGGTTGGGACGATGCCGTGGCTTCCGGGCGGGTAGACGCATCGGGGACCCGTGCGAACCTATCCGAGTTTCTCCCGCTGGTGCATGTGGCAGGCTCGGCTCGCTGAGCCGAGGGCGTGGAGCGCCGCGTCGAAGATGTGGATCGCCTGCGGGAATCCCACAAGCCTCACAAGCCTCACAAGCTGCAATAGTCACACGAAGCCCTGCGGGGCTGGTATGTGTTGTTTGGGGTGTAGTGCGGATGTCGTACATGCGAAGTACACCCTGGAAAAAGACTCTGCTTCGCTGGTGTGGTGGGTTGGTGGGGTTGGGGAGGTCTAGTTTGGTGAGTTGGTAGGAGGCTCTGTCCTGTGAGGTGAGGGCAAAGTGGTCCTGTACGACATCGGCTTTTATAAAGTGGTACTAGCTGACAGGGAATCGGGTGTTGGTTGTAGCTCCAGTACCACTTTGTGAGTTGGGGTGATGGTGCGTGGTTAGTGCCGCCGTCGGTTTCACAAAAAGCAACGCCCTGTGGCGGTAGTGAATAGAAAGTAACGTCCCGGCATGGGGCCACGTAAAAAGTAGCGTCTCGGCGGTTTGGCTCGCAAGATGCAACCTCTTGGTACAAGGCCTCCTGAAAAGCAACGTTCTATCACGGGGTCTTTCCAGAATGCGACATCTCAGCGCGGGGCCTTACAGAATGCAACGCCTCAGCGTGGGGGCTCACAGAAAGCAACGTCAGCGCATGATTTAGAAAAGTTAATGTAGTTGCCGTTGCATTTTGTTGTTTCGGTGGAGCGTATGCTGGCGGAGGCAGCGATGTCTGGTGAGAGCTGCTCGGGTTCTCTGCGGGCCGCGGGGTGTAGCTCGCGGGAAGGTTAACTCGCGGGGCATAATCTCGTCGGAGAGATATTCCACGGCGAATCGGCCCACGGCAAACCTGCCACGGGAAATCCGGCTTATGGGGAACCCGGCTTGTGGGAAAGCCCGCTTACGGGAAAGCCGCCTAGCTCTCTGGAAACAACTGTGCCGGCAGCCTCGGGGCTGCCGGCACGTCCGTTAAAGGAATGAGTACCTATTTGGTGGCTGGTGGAATATTGTTCGGATCGTAATCGTCCGCCCAGTCATCGTCATTGTCATCTGACTCGTTGTAATCTGCGTAGTCTGCGTAACGAGCGTACGGATCATCCGAGGAATCGTAGTGGGATTCCTGGCGCGCATCACGATTAATACCCAGCTCACGTTCGAGAGCGGCGTAATCAGTATCCGGTGTAAAGTACTTGAGATTCCGGGCTACCTTACGCTGCTTAGCCTTCTGACGGCCGCGCCCCATGAGCTCGACCCCCTTCATCTCATCTGGGCTCTTCTAGCCCGGTTTACTATTTCGTGACCTATATTAGCCGCTGTAGCCCATAGATGGCTATGTGACATACGCGGAAATAGTACGGCGCTCCTCACCTTTCCCAGGTAGATGGCCTATAAATATCGGGCGAGCCGCGCGACAGGTGTCACGCGCCACGCTTGAAGAGAACACCGCCCAGCAGCGTGGCCGCACCCAAGGCGGCAATCCCGAGGCCAGCTACCACGGCGAGGCCGGTTTGTTCCCCCCGCCGAGCATCGTCAATGACATCTTGAACTACCTGGCGGGGGGAGAGATGGGCCGCGGAACAATGGCCCGAGCACCCGTGGCCAGCTGCGGCGTCGTCGTAATGATGCGCGCCACCGCACGCACCGCCACCGCACTCACACGCGCCATCGCCGCCGCAAGCTCCGCCGCATTCGCATTCCGCAACCGCTGCGTCAGAATCGGCACAACCGCAACCGCACGGGCCGCAGTCATCAACGCCCCCGGCACTGGCACCCGCGCCGGCGAAGTGTTCCTTCGCGGAATCGGCCAGGTCGCTTACCTTCGCCTTCGCGGTGTGCGCGAAATCGGAGGCCTTGGCAGAGGCGTCGGCCGCGGTGCTCTTGGCGCTCTCGGTGAAAGCAGCAGTTTTATCCTTCGCGGCCTCAGCAAACGCGGCAGCCTTATCTTTCAGGGTGGCCGTGGTGGAAGCCATCTTGTCCTTCGCGGCGTCTGTTGCGTTTTTGATATTCGTGCGCGGATCGAGGCGGTCAACCAGCTCATTCACCGTGGCGGTGAGCTCCGCGCGAGTGCGCTCGATATCGCGCTGGATATCTTCAGGTTTACGGTTATCGGAAGCGCTCACTTCGACAGGCCTTTCTTCACGGCGTCGACGTCCTTGCTCAGGCCGCCAACAAGATTAGTTGGATACTTTCCGGATTTCTTGAGCTTGAGGAGGCCCAGCAGCGCGAGCACCGCAATAATAAGGAGCAGAATTCCCGCGACCATCAGGTAGCCGGCCCACCAGCGCCCACCAAAGACCATCGCGAAGAAGGCGGCCGCCGCGTGCAGCAGGAAACCGAACATAAACAAGGCCAGCACGCCGGCCACGGCGAGGAACACCCCGCCCATCCCGAGGTTGAGGACTTTGTGCTTGAGGCTGGCCTGGGTGTACTGAATTTCATCACGAACCAGGGTGGAGAATTGCGCCGTGGCGGAGGAGAACAATTCGCCCACGGTGCGGCGGTTCGGTTCGCGCGCCGCCGCGGCCCGTGCTTCTTCGGAGGAGGACGCCACGTAGCCGGAGCCCGGAAGCGGCCCGGTGGTGCTTGCCCGTGCGTTCTCAACATCTTTTTGCGCCATCACATCCCCTTTGCGTCGGCCAATAACGTGGCGATAGATACATTCTAGTGTGCCCGAGAAAGCTTTAAATAGATAACGGACGGCGGAAAATTTCTTCCTGAGCGAGGGCGCGGCGGTTTTGCGCCCTCGCATCGGCGCGGGCCGCCTAGCCGGTAAACCCGGTACCCAGGGTCCCCACCGGCCCGGGTTCGCCGTGGGTATTCGCGTGCCCGGAACGCACCACCCACCAGCCGCCCAGCAGCCCGAGCACCGCGATGGCGCCCCAGACGCCCACCACGGCCCATCCCATACCGGCCAGCGCCATCACCGGCACGAAGGATACCGCCGAAATCTCCACCGGCACCACGGGTAGGTAGGCGTAACCGAATTGCTCGATGGTGCCCGATTCCAGCTTGGGGTCCACGATGCGTAGCAGCGCCAGGCCGGTGGAGACCGAGCCGGTGGCCCAGCCCCAGGTGAAGAGCTGGCGTTCGAACCAGCCTTCGCCCATGAGCCGCGGGGCCACCACCAGCCCTAAGGACGTGCACAGGATAAGGCCGAAGAGGAAGAGGAGCCCGAGAGCGAGGACGTGATCAGATACAAATTCCGGCCGAATCGACGCGATACCGCACACGATAAGAATGTCCGTGCACAGCCCGGATACCGAGCGCAGGGTGCCCGCGTCGAGCAGGTGGGATGCCCCAACCCCGTTCATAACGATGCGCACCACGATGCCCACCAGGAAGGCGATGGCGAAAAGCGGGAAGGAAATGCCGGGGAAAAGATGCTTGAGGAGCTGGCCGATGCCGTAGCCGGCCACCGCTACCAGGCTCACAATCCCCACCTCGAAGGAAAGCGTTTCAATCGAGCCGCCGGAGAAGGTGTGGTAGCCCAGCGCCGGGCGGCGTTTATTGGCGTCGAGCACCCCGGTGCGGAGTTCATCGGGTAGGGACTCCATGCCGCGGAAGGCCTTGGCCTGCCCGCGCCGCGCCCCGAATTTCGCGAGGATAATCCCACCGATCACCCCGACCAGCAGTCCGACCGTGGCCGAGGTAAAGGCCAGCGACGCCACTTCCGGCTGCCCGTTTTCCGCGTAAATATTGCCCACGGCCGCGGCGGTTCCGAAGCCGCCGGCCCAGCCGGTGAAAAGCATAATTCCCAGTACGTCCGGCGAACCGAGTACCGGGGTGAGGAACAACAGCGCGAAGGCCATGCCGAGCGCCACCTGCGCCCCGTACATAAGCACCCCGTAGGACGCGAAGCCGCCTACCGCTTTATTGACTTTGCGGATATCGAAATCATCGGTGAGAGCCATGCAGGCGAACACAATGACGATAAGAATCGAGGCGTAGGTGCCCATGTGTTCGGAGAAGGGGATCCCGGTCACCTGCCAGGAGCCGATATGCCAGCCGCGGCTTTTCGCTACCGCCCCGAGCACATTCGGGCCGAGCAGCAGCCCCAGCGCACCGGCGATCACCGAGGCGGGAACCAGCATATTCTGCAGCCACTTCACCCGGGCGCGCAGGAACACCCCAATGGCGAGCAGCAGGCCAATCATTCCGGCGTCGACCAGCATGGTCCACGGCGTATATGCGTTCATCGTCCCTCCTACGGTTGCGATAGTTGCGCGAAGCTGACGGGAGAGGTGCGTGGAACCTCCTCCCATTGGTAAAGATACAGTAAAACTCCCGTGATGTTTTAGTTACGTGGGGCGCCGGGAGCTGTGATGTGCTGAGTTTCACGCGGGTGGTTGCGTCTCGTGGCGGCGTGCTCCGCGTGCTTTTCCCTTTATTAACGACGACGCCGGGCCTCTCCTCCCGCGCGTGCTCCCCCTCGATATGATGGCTATGGTGACCGCCACGTGAGCTGCGCCGGCGCACAAGGCCGGGGCTGCGGGGCGCGGGCGGCGTCGTCGTCAAGGAGGAAAAATATGACGGATCTGGTGACTTTTGGCGAATCGATGGGGGCTCTCACCTTCACGGAATCCCCGCAGATCGGAGCGCGGCCGCGCGCGTCGTTCGGCGGTGCGGAAACGAATGTTGCCATCGGGATGGCGCGGCTGGGGCATTCCACCGCCTGGGTCGGGAGCGTCGGCAAGGATCTGTTTGGCTACATGATTATGCGTACCCTGCGCGGCGAGGGCGTGCGCTGGGATCACGCCCGCCAGATCACCACCGCGCCTACCGGGGTGCTAGTTTCGCGCCATGCGGGGTTGGGGACTTTTGCGGTGGATTACCACCGTAAGTTCTCCGCCGGGCGCCTCATTACCGCCGCGCAGATTCGCGCCATGTTTGATCTGGAGCCGAAAATTGTGCACCTGACGGGTATCACTCCGGCGCTCGGGGAGGAGGCGCGTGCTGCCGCGATGCTCGCGGTGGAACTGGCCGGGGAGCGCGGGGTGCCGGTCTCCTTTGACGTTAATTTCCGTTCCCGGCTCTGGGATGCCACGGACGCAGCCCCGGTGCTCGCGCAGATCGCGCGCGGGGCGCATGTGGTTTTCGGCGGCACGGAGGAACTGGAGCTGCTCACCGGTGAATCCGGGGTGGCCGCGGCAACTCAGCGCCTGCTGGACTGGGGCGTTGCGGAAGTAGTGTGGAAAGATTCGACGACGGCGCGCGTGACCACCCCCACCGAGTCGGTGGAACGACCGGGGCGGCGGGTCACCGTGGTGGATACCATCGGGGCTGGCGATGCTTTCGTGGCTGGTTATCTTTCCGGGTGGCTCGAGGGGCTCTCCTTCGCGGAACGCCTGGATCGCGGGCACCTGCTGGGAGCCTTCGCAGTGGGAACCATCGGGGACTGGGAAGGCGGGCCCACCCGCGAAGAACTCACCATCGCGGAGATCTCCGGCGGCGAAGTGGCGCGCTAGCTAAAGCTCACCTTGGCTCCTGCCGGGAGTCCAGGCGTCCGCGGTATTCGCGGACGCCCTAGCCACGTAGTGACCGATGATCCAGGCACACAGCACCACGCATGCCGCACTTGCTAAGAGTGCCGGCCAGGGGATAGTTACGCCGAAAAGCGGGTCAATGTGGATATAGCCAAAAACGTAGGTCATGGGGAAGGAGAGCGCGATGGCGATCCACACCGGAACCATAAATCTGGACATTGTGAGTCTGCGAGCGGCAGAGCGAGGAACATTGCTTATGGCAAGTGGGCCGCATTCCTCTGGCTTCAGTCGTGCTTGAGAAGCTGTCCAGATGAGAGTGGCTAAGGTGAGGAGAATACATCCTCCTACCGTGGCGAATGTCAGCCAGTGCCCCTGGTGGATGAGACGTTGTGATCCGATCACTGAGGAAGAAGCGGGAGTGTCAAACCTGTAAAAAGGTGCGACGCTCCGGCCAAGGTTGATGACCTGTTTCGCGTCAAAACGGTGGATTCCGTCCGAATAAAGAGCTAAGCGGCTTTCCGGATGAGCTTCCGTGAGGGAGGTGTAATACACTCGCTCGACCCGTAACAGGCTCGCGCGCTGTTCCAGAATTGAGTCGGAAGGGGAAGAATTGGTGTTGAGTTCATGAACGGTGCCGGCAGCAACCCCCAGTTTCCGAAGATTCTCATCTGTTGCGGAGACCGTCAGTTCACGATCACCGCTCTCGGCTCGATCCATATACATGAGAACCCAGGTTGCTTCTGGAATCTGATCCAGACCCGTGCGGAAGTGCTCGAGGACGGCTGGTGCGTTGTCGTCCCCCTCAAGAATATGGCCGAATTGAGCCTGGTATATCTCGATTCCCCGCGAATCGCGCCCCAGGGTCCCCTGCCACAACTGAAGTTGGGATACGAAGAATAGGGCAAAGGCGAGAATTGTTGCAGTTTTACCAGCCATGCGTGGTGCGCTGCGCAGGGCCGTTCCGACCAGGAGGAGTGCGCCGGCGTGGCGGCGTTTTCCGAGCGCGGCGGTGAGCCTGCCCGTGAGCGCTGAGATAAGCGTGATGGTTCCGGGGAGAACGGTGCACGCCACAATCGTGCATGCCGCGTAGATGATCGTTGTTAGCTCAATAATGGGAATATCGGATAGGAGAGAAACCAGGGGGATTAACCCGCATAGTATCGTGAGGAAAACCAGGGCGCACACATAGTGATACCAGCGTAATTCTGAGCCGCGGTGAGCTGTTCCTGATGTTTTATTCAGATGCGTAGCGATGGCGCTCACGGTCAGGAATGTGGCGCATACCAGCCCGAGGGTTGCGAGGAGAAGAAGCAAGATTAACGCGGATCTGTAATCGGAGGGTGTGGTGACGAAACCTGTGAAAGGCAGACGGATCGGCAGCGTGCAGAAGACAGCCAGGATAATGACCGCCCCGGCAATCCCGTACAGCAGGCTGGGCGTCACGTATCGAAGAATCAGAGCGCGTAAATCGCGGTGGGGAAGCGCGAGGACGCGGAAAATGCGGGATAGGTCCCTCCAGCGCTGGTGGTCAATACGGGCAGCGGTGAAAATACCCAGAGCGGCGGCGGGGATGAACATGAGGGCGAAGACGGCCTGCAACATCCACATATTCTGGTAGTTGAGCATTTCGCTCACCGATGCCAGGTTGCCGCCGTAGGCCGAAATTGGAGTGAACTTATCAAGCTGGGCTTGGGCACGGGAGGGGAAGACGTAGGCCAGTTTTTCAGTGGGCTGTGTCAAAAACTGCGGCGCAATAACGGCCATATTTTGGGTGGAAGAAGATCCACGCTCGCTACGGAGGGCTTCATAAAGCTCGGGAGAAGCCGCGGTTGAGCCAGGAGTTGGCCACGAATCTAAGCCAGGTGGTGGGGGAGCGGTATCATTTGTGCGGATGTAGTAGTAAACACCGTATTGTTCAGTTTCCAGAGAATCCCAGCCGTAACTGAAAAGCGCGATGGTATCCGCGTTGGTCTGCGCTGGCACTCCCGCGGGGATGGGGCTGCGCTGGGCGGCACCGCTATAACCTGCGCTAATCATGCCAATGCTGGTTACTGCCAGAATAAAAGCGCTAACAAAAAACGCGAGGCAGAGGCGCCTCCAGGTGGGCATCCGAATAATTGCGGAAAGCGGGTCACTCATGGCCATCACCGTTTCCGGACGGCTGGGAATCGCGGAGCCCTTGGTGAGTGAGGAAGGCATATGAATCGGCCTGGCGGGCCAGCTCGTGATCGTGAGTAACGAAAAGAATACCGAAGCCGTGGAGCCGTTGTTTCTCGAAGAGCAAGTCCGCAACGCGATTTTTGGTGAGATCATCAAGACTTCCGGTTGGTTCATCCGCAAGAATGAACTTCGGTTCGGTGATGAGTGCACGGGCCAAAGATGTGCGTTGCCGTTCCCCTCCGGAGAGCTGGGAAGCGGGGATGTGGATAGATTCGACTTCGAGTTCTTCTAATAATGTGCGGGCCCGGCCAATAGCATATTTCCGTACTTCTTTATCCTCGGAAAAGAGGAGTGGAAGCGCAACGTTTTCCACTGCGCTCATGGGGCCGTAAAGCTCAGCATTTTGATAGACCACCCCAAAGAATTTCCGGCGGAATGCACGCTGTTTTTCTTTATCGCCGAATTCGATAGGTACGCGGTTGCGTCCGTTAGTGTGGTGTATCTGTATCCCGCGGTGATCCTCGTGTCGGTATACACAAAGGCGACCATCGCGGGTACCTTTCGAATCAACTCCTACCTATCCTCGAAAGGAGATACCCCGCAA
>NZ_QDIE01000010.1 GCF_003957255.1 Actinotignum sanguinis | reverse complement strand
GGATAACCCAGTTCTAGGACTGTTTGCCTTAGAGAGCCAAGCTTTTCCAGGATGGCGAGAGCTCTTTGCTTGTCTTTGGCGGAGTACCTGATCCCGTTTGCAACTCCCGGTTTCTTATTCATTGAACTATCTCCTTAAAAATCTCTAGGAAACCGTCCGCACCCCCTTAAGAAATTGTTTTGATGTCACCAGGTTGCATCCTGTGGGCGGTGCTGTCACCAGGTTGCATCCTGTGGGGGTTCGATCATCCAGGTGCATGGTTGTGAGGACTGCGGGGGCGCGCCCTATTCGCGAGCGGTGACACCAGGCGCCTAGACTGGTAGCCATGAGTGTTCGCCGTCCCCCCTCGCGCCCCGAGCGCAACCGCCGCATCTCCGCGCGCGGAACTCAGCACACTCAGCGAACCCAAAGAACTCAAGGGAATCACGGGACTCAGGCGAACCGCGAGGATACTGCGGCGAAGCCTCGCTCAGGTAGCATGCCAGCTCGTTCCGCTCACTCGCCGGCGCGTTCCGCCAACTCTCCCGCCCGTGCGGGTGCTGCTTACCGCAGCGAAACAACGCCGCGCCCGGGGGCTAATCCGCGGCCGGGCGCCAAACCGCGCCCCGGAACGAAGCCACGGCAAGGCACGGCTAGCCGGTCGGAAAAAACCAGCCGGCTGGGGCAAGGTAGCGCTCGGACGGCTACACAAGGCCGGAACGGCCAGCGCCGCGCTATCACAGTCGAATCTGGCCAGCGCCAGCACACCGTGAGTTTGCGAGCGGTGGCTATTGCGCTTTTCGCGATCCTCGCCATTATTATTGTGACCCCGACGGTTTCGCGTTTCTCTGCCCAGCAGCATGAATTGCGGGCGGTGCGTGCGGAGCTGGAAAGCGTGCAGCAGCACACCCGGGAACTCGAAGTGGAAAAAGCCCTGTGGAACGACCCGGATTACGTGCGGGCCCAAGCCCGGGTGCGGCTCGGCTACGTTGTTCCCGGCCAGCGGCTCTTCGTGGGCGCGGACCCGAACGAGGGCACCGCTCAGGAGCAACTGGAAGAACGGGTGGCTACCGTTAACCGCGAGCGCCGCGCGAATACTCCGTGGTATATCACCGGCTGGGATTCCATCACCATTGCGGGTAACTCGGTGGACGGCCAGCTCGATAACCCGGACGAGGCCCCGATGTATACCCCGCCAACGCCGCAACCGGAAAGCGAGGCGCCGGAAGATGCCACCCCGGAACCCGATACCGCGCCGGCCCCAGATACCGCGCCCGCAGCCGATACCGCGCCCGCAGCCGATACCGCGCCCGCAGCCGATACCGCGCCCGCAGCCGAAGGAGAATAAGTATGACCGATGTCCTCACCGAGCGCGATGTCACCCCGGGGCTCCTCAGCCGCATCGCCGTGAACGCCACCCCGCTGCGCCCCACTGACCGCGCCGAGGTAGCTGCGCAGCTCGGGCGCGTCCCGCGCGGCCTCGTCGGCATCGGGGCGCGCTGCGCCTGCGGCCGCCCCGCGGTCACTATCACCCTCCCGCGCCTCGGCCACGGCGAACCATTCCCGACCCTCTTCTACCTGTGCCTGCCCTACCTGGTTAAAGAGATTTCTCGCCTGGAAGCGCGTGGGGAGATGGCCACCATGACCTCCGTTTTATCCGACGACGCCGCACTGCGCGCGGCCCACCGGGCCGCCCACGAATCCTATATTGCGCGCCGCTCCCTGCTGGGTGATGTCCCGGAAATTGCCGGGGTATCGGCAGGGGGAATGCCCGAGCGGGTCAAATGCCTGCACGCGCTGGCGGGCTATGCACTCAGCGCGGGGCGTGGAGTCTGCCCACTGGGGGACCGTGCTCTTGACCTGGTCGGCTGGGATGGCACCACCTGCCACTGCGAAGAGTCCCCCGCCTCCCGCGATGATGAAACCAGCGCAGCAGCGCACTAACACCAGTGCACGAGAAAGGACTTATACACCAACCATGTTGGTCTCAGATACCTCCACGCCCACCGCTCCTGCTGCGCCCGCCCGGCCCGCCCGGCGGGTTGCCGGTATTGACTGCGGCACCAATTCCATCCGTCTCCTCATTGCCGATGTTCCAGGAGTAGACGGTAGTTCCCTGAGCGATATCACTCGCCACATGGAAATTGTTTACCTGGGCCAGGGCGTGGATGCCACTGGGCACTTCGCTCCCGAAGCGCTCGAGCGCACCCTCAAGCAGGTCGAAATTTACGCGCGGATGTGCCAGAAAGCGGGGGTAACGTCCATTCGCTTTGCCGCTACTTCCGCCACTCGCGATGCGTCCAACCGGGCGGACTTCCTCGACGGGGTGGTGGCCCGACTCGGGGTGCGCCCCCAGGTGCTCACCGGCACCCAAGAAGCCCAAACCTCGTTCTCCGGCGCGATTTCCGCGCTGAGCTCGCCCGCCTCCCCGGTGCTCCTTATTGACCTGGGCGGCGGCTCCACCGAACTCGTGCTCGGCCGCGCGGACGGCAGCGTGATGGCCAGCTACTCTATGGATATCGGTTCGGTGCGGATGCGCGAACGCCACCTGCGCCACGATCCGCCTACCCCGGCCGAACTGGAGAGCGCCCGTGCCGACATTCGCGCGGCCCTGGACGAAGCAGAAAAGCACGTGTCCTTCGGGCAGGCCGAACAGGTGGTTGGAGTAGCCGGTACCGTTACGTCAGTAACCGCCACCTGGCTGGGGCTCGATACCTATGATTCGCAGGCAGTGCACGGCACCGCAATGCCGCTGGCTGATATTGACACCGTGACCGACTGGTTTATCCACGCGCCCCTAGAAGAACGCGCCGCGCTCGGCTTTATGCACCCGGGGCGAGCCCCCGTGATCGGTGCCGGGGCGCTGGTATGGCAAGAAGCGGTACGCCGCATTGCCGAGCGCCGGAGCGCCGCGGGCCGCCCGCTTGCCACCATCACCACCTCGGAACATGACATCCTCGACGGCTTGGCGCTATGGGCCGCCCGGGAACCCCAGCCACCCGCCCGGCCCGCCGCTTAGGCGGCGGAGTCCGCGCTGCCGCTAGCGCCGTCGTCGTGCAACGTACCAGAGGCGCGATGGTGCCGCACCCGCACCCGGGTAGCGAGCGCCCCGAGAACCACTGAGAGCAGTGTGCCGAGTAGCACGCCCACGCGCGCGTGGGCTTCGTGCGGGTCGGTGGGCGCGAAGGAGAGCTGCGCGATAAGTAGCGACACCGTGAAGCCGATACCGGCCAGGATCGACATCGGGAAAATATCGCCCAGGTGCAGACCTTCGCCCAATTTGAGACGAAAGACTTTCACGAAGAGCCAGGTGCCGCAGAAGATTCCGATGCATTTGCCCAGCGGGAGGCCCAGGTAGATGCCGATGGCAACCGGGTCCGCGAGCAGCGCGGTGATTCCGCCGGCATCGGTGATATTCACGCCCGCGGCGAAGAAAGCGAAAATCGGCAGCGCGATGCCCGCCGACCAGAAAATAAGCCGTTCGCTATAGCGTTCCGTGAGCGGGGTATCGTCCGCGTCGGTGGTGGAGGTGGGGATCATGAAACCAAGGACCACCGCGGAAATTGTGGCGTGGACGCCGGCGCGGAAGAAGCAGTACCAGCACACCAGCGCCAGCGGCCATAGCAGCCACCAGCGGTTCCACCCTTTCCAGCACAGCAGCCCGAATACGGCCGCGACCAGCAGGCCGCCGCCGAGGAAGAGGAAATTGACACCCTCCGAGAAGAAAATCGCGATAACGATAATGCCGCCCAAGTCGTCGGCCACCGCGAGCGTCATGAGGAAAATACCGGCGGCTTTCGGCAGCCCTTTACCCACCAGCGCCAGCACCCCGAGCGCGAAAGCGATATCGGTGGCAACCGGAATGGCCCAGCCGTCATAAATACGGGCGCCCGAAATAGCCTGCGTGGCGCAATAGACCCCGATGGGCCCGAGCATGCCGGTCACCGCTGCCAGCACGGGGAGAGCCGCTTTACGCGGGTCGTTGAGGGAACCGATGGTGAACTCCTGCTTGAGTTCCATTCCCACCACGAAGAAGAAAAGCGCGAGCACGAAATCCGCGGCCCAATGCGCCAAGTCTAGGTGGAGCCCTAGGCTCTCCGGCCCGATTTTTGTGGCAGCCAGCGTGAAATAGGTATCGCGGCCCGGGGAATTGGCCCAGATAAGCGCCACGACCGCCGAAATAACCAACACCAGCCCGGCAAAAGATTCATTGCGCAGTGCCTGGCTGTAGCGCGTGACCGGCGCCGCGAGTTTCCCCACCCGGCGCAGGCCCGGGCGACGTTTGCGCTGCTCGGCTCCCGAGGCGGTTTCTGGGGTCGCGGCGCTTTCCGCGGTGGCGGCGGATTCGGGTTCGGTGGCGGATTCGTGAGTGGTGTCGCGGTGCTCGCGCTGTGTCATTCCCTCTCGATTCTATGTGCCTAGGTTTTGGTGGTACGACGGCGCAGCTACCGGCCGGCGGCCCTCTACGCAGGTAAAAGCCGGTGAAGCGACGCGCTTAGGATCCCTCCTACTCTACAGGGTGGCGCAACAAGGTAGTATTCTAGGGATGTTCATACGCGCCAATGTGCTCGCATGTTCAGCCCCCGTAGCCCAATTGGCAGAGGCACCCGACTTAAAATCGGTTCAGTGTCGGTTCGAGTCCGTCCGGGGGTACCGCCGGATGCTGGCATGGTTTGCGGATTTATTCCCGGAAACAGTGTTCTTAGGCTGATTGAGGAAAACCGAGAAGCCTTTCAGGAAAAATTCAGGCACGGGCTTGAGAATAACCCTGGAGACGATATTGGACGAGTTATAACCAAGTTTCTACGTAACCTGGATGCTAACCGGACGATGGTCGCGTCTGATAGTAGGCGGGCCGCTTATCCGGCGGTCCACCACAATACAGGAGGGTATTTTGTCGAATCCCGTGATGAGTAACAACCCGTATTTCCGCAAGGGTGCTGCCACACCGAACCAGCAGTTCCGCGGTGGCAATATTGCAACGGAACCGCGTCAGGGTTACCAGGCCGGTCCGGGTGTTTATGAACAGCCGGGTGGCTACGGTACGGAGCAGCCCGATTGGTATAACCAGCAGAACTTTGCGCATCCGGACTACGGTCAGGCTTATCAGCAGCAGGGCTATGGCCAGTACGCGGGTGGCTACGGCCAGCCCGGTGCTTTCGGGGCTCCGGCCACCGCCACCATGACCTATGACGATGCCATGGTGAAAACCGCGATTCTGCTGGCGGTCTCCATTGTTGCCGGCGCGGCCACCATGCTCTTCGTGCCGCTGGATTACGCGATGATGCTCGCGATCCCGGCCTCCCTCATCGCTTTCGCGGTGGGTATGTTCGGCGCCTGGCGCCCGATGGTCGGCCCGGGTATCTCCATTGCCTACTCCCTTTTCCAGGGCGTGGCCCTCGGTGCGATCACCAATGCTTTTGACACTCTCTATCCGGGGGTGGCTTTCCAGGCGATTCTGGGTACCGCGATTGTGGTGGGTGTGGCGGTGTTCCTCCACATGTCCGGAAAGGTCCGCACCACGGCCAAGGGCCGGCGTGTGGTCCTTACCATTATGATTGCCTACATTATCTTCGGTTTCGTCAATCTCATTCTTATGCTGACCGGCGTGACCAACTCGCTGCGCAATATTACGGTGGGTGGCTTCCACCTGGGGATCATCCTCGGGCTGGTTATGATCGCGGTGGCCGGCTACGTGCTCATCTCCGATCTGGAAACCGCCAAGCTCGCGGTGGAACGCCACGCCCCGAAGGAATTTGCGTGGACGGCAGCCTTCGGCATCGTCATGACGGTGCTGTGGATCTACCTCGAAGTGCTGCGCGTTGTGGCCTACCTGGCCGCATCCTCGCGGAACTAGGGGAATCGCGAACTAGCCGTAATCGCGGAACTAGAGCCAGAATTTCAGAACTAGCAGTACCGCGGCACTAAGGCTGATAGCTACAGCAAAGGCCGGGACGGATGTTTTTCCGTCCCGGCCTTCGTGCATGATTCCCGCGTTATTCTTCCCCGGGAGGGCCCGGCGAGGTACTAGCCGAGCGGGCCAGCACCCGGCAGCGGGCCGGCACCCGGCAGCGGGCAGGCGATTCCAGTGCGCGAATGGCATTGGTAGCCGTGCGGCACCTTATGGAGATACCCCTGGTGCTCCTCTTCGGCCAGGTAGAAAGGCCCGGCGGCCAGCGCCGGCACCACTTCCGTCACAATAACTCCCCGCCCGGCAGCCCGGAGAACATCCTCATAACCAGCAATCATGGCCCGAGCGGTGCGCTCCTGGGTGTCCGTCGTCGTAAAAATAGCGCTGCGATACTGGGTGCCCACATCGTTTCCCTGCCGGTTAAGCGAGGTGGGATCGTGAGACTCGAAGAAAAGCTGAAGCAACTTTTCCAGCGGGAGCTCGCGCGGATCGAAAACTACCCGCACCGTTTCCGCGTGCCCGGTGCGACCCGTGCACACCTCAGCGTAGGTGGGATTGGGCGTGGTACCACCCATATAGCCGACCGCGGTGCTCAGCGCACCCGCCTCCCAGGCTAGCTTTTCCGCACCCCAAAAACACCCGGAGGCAAGGTAAATGAGCTCCTCACCCGGCCCGGGTTCAGCCAGGAGGGGAGTCCCCAGGACCGCGTGCGGCGCCGGATTCGGATTAATCGGATCGCCCCGGCCGGGCAGTGCGGTGGTAGCAGAAAGATTCACGATCAGCTCCTTACCTCGTACCTAGACTTTCGCTTTGCTGTCCGTTTTCGCTTGTGCCTTCGCGTGGCACCCGAGCCTTCTAGCCTTCGTAAGGCTTGATATCGAGGATTTCCACCTTGACGGGCCGGCCCAGGCGGTTCTTGAAGGTGGTTTTTTCCCCCTTCTTCAGCCCCAGGATCGCCTGCCCGAGCGGCGCGCTTTCCGGATACACTTCCATTCCCACGATGTCAGCGGCCTCGCGCGAACCGAGGAGGAAGGTTTCTTCCATGCCGCCAATCGTGGCCGTCACAACCGTGCCGGAGGCAACCTCATCGCCCGAGGGCGGTTCGGATACGTGGGCGTTTTCCAGCAACGCGGTCAGCTCCACGATCCGCCCCTCCAGCTTCGACTGCTCTTCGCGAGCCGCCTGATAGCCGCCGTTCTCCCGCAGGTCACCTTCCGAGCGCGCCGCTTCGATCTTCTTGGCGATTTCCGCGCGCTGGACGGTAATCATGTCATTGAGTTCGGCCTTGAGGTGCTCGTACGTTTCGGGGGAGAGCCAAGCCCCCTTGGTGTTTTCAGACATCTCTTCCTCTTTCTCGTCACGGCGGGCGGGTGCGGTACGCACCTACCCGGTTGGTCATTCTGTTATGAGCCCGCGCTCGCGCGGCGCAGCTCGGCACGCCTTCGTGCGGCGATGCGGTTGCGGGGGCCCGAGCGCTGGGCGCGGGTGGGACGCCCCACTCGGATAAAAAAATTCATGCCCTGACAGGCATGTTTCTCCGGCTAAGCATACCAGCCTTCCGGCGGTTGCAACATTCCCGGCCCGTATTCCACGTGGTTACCACCGCGGGGCAGCGCCCGAGTCGTCTTGGTAGAGTAGCGCGGTGAATCGGCCTGCTGGCAGCCGCGCTCGTGAGCGCGCGCCCGCAGTCCCGTATCACTAGCAGAAAACCCGCGCGATGAGCCCACGCGCCAGCTGCGGAAGGAGAAGGATAATGGACGAACGCCGCCTCCTCTGCGTCCATGCCCACCCGGATGACGAATCATCGAAAGGCGCAGCAACCCTGGCATCATACGCCCGCCTCGGCCGGGTGCGGGTAGTCACCTGCACGGGTGGCGAACGCGGGGATATCCTCAATCCTTTATTCGACGACGCCGCTCTGGCCGGGCGCACTATGGCGCAGCTACGCCGGGAAGAAATGGCAGCAGCCGCTCGAATCCTCGGCATTGAGCACGTTTTCCTCGGCTTTGTGGATTCCGGACTCCCCGAGGGCTACCCGGATGTGGAGCTGCCCGCCGATAGTTTTGCCCGGGCCACGGATGCGGATGTCCACCGCGCGCTCGTGGCCCAGATCCGCGAATTTCGGCCCCAGGTGGTGACCACCTATGACGAAAACGGCGGCTACCCGCATCCCGATCACTTGCGCACCCATACCGCGACCCTCGCGGCAGTGCGGCTGGCGGGCGAGCCGTGCTGGCCGGAACTGGGTAAGCCCTGGCAGGTCTCCAAATTGTATTATGACGCCAATCTTTCCTTCACCCGGCTGCGCACTTTACACGAAGCGATTCTCGCCGCCGGCCAGGCCAGCCCATTCACGGAATGGCTCACAGAGGCCGCGCAATTCCCGCGCCCGCGGCATGCCGCAACCACGCGGGTCGACGTCGTCGCATATTTTCCACTACGTGACGCGGCCATGCGTGCGCACGCCTCCCAAATCGACCCGAACGGGCTTTTCTTCGCTGCGCCGCGGGAGCTGGAGGCGCAGGTGTGGCCGCACGAGGACTTCTACCTGGCAGCCTCCACCGTGGGCCCGGCGCCCGCGGAGGGCGAAACGGACCTCTTCGCGCGGGTGCCCGGGTTGGAGAGCGAAGAGCAAGCGGCGGCGCGCTACCGCTAGTGACTGCCCGTTCCCGCTAGCTACTGCGCGTTTCCTACCCGTTCCCCGGCGTCCTTGCGGGCATCTTGAGTGATGAGCTTTTCCACGCCGTTGCGGTAATCCTCGGATTCTGCGGCGACCTCCTCGGCCTGCGCGCGCAGTTCTTCCACAGAGAGCTGCGCGGTGTGGCGAGGCATGGTGGCGAGCACCTGCGCGGCCTGGGTGCGCGGATCCCAGCGTACTTCCGGCCAGCGCGGGGCCAGGTGGGCCAGCGCCTGGGCGAGGAGCTCGGTCACCGCGAGCCGCGCGAACCACTGACGGTCTGCCGGCACCGCATACCACGGGGCATATTCCGTGGAGGTGCGCTCAAACATCGCCTGGTAGGCATCCATATAGGCGGGCCACTGGGCGCGTGCCGCCACATCAGAAGGCGAATACTTCCAGTGTTTATCGCGGCGCGCCAGCCGGCGCAGCAGCCGGAACCCCTGTTCCTCATAGCCGATAAGCAGAGCCACCTTGACGAGCGTATATCCCGCATCCACGAGTTCCCGCTCGAACTCATTAATCTTTTTGTACCGCTCCTCGATCTCCGCGGGAGTAGCCAGCTCATCAACCTTCCCGACCAGCACGTCCTCGTAATGCGAGCGGTCAAAAACGCCGATCATCCCAGCCGGCGGTAACGCGCGCCGAATCCGCCACAGGAAATCGTGGGAGAGTTCCTCCGCGGTGGGTACCCCGAAAGAACGCAGATGCACGCCTTGCGGGTCGACCATCCCGAGCACGTGCCGGCAAATACCGCCCTTCCCGGCAGTATCCATCCCCTGCACGACGAGCAGCACCCGCCGTTCGCCGCCCTGACGCGCTTCAGCGTAGAGCCGTTCTTGCAGCTCCGCGAGGAGCTTGCCACGCTCCTTCATGGCAGCTTTCCCGGCCTTTTTCGCGCCGTGCCAGCCCGGCGTGGATCCGGTATCAACGGAGGCAATCTGAAAACCATCCCGGACCCGCAGCGCAATTCCGGGGGCCGTACTCCAGCTGACGGCCTGCTCTCGCGCCTCCGCGTTCTTCTTTTTGCTCATCTTCTCTTCACTCCTGTGCCTGAGAAATTCTCTGTGATGCTGGGCACCATTCTAGAGGAGGGGTACGACGACGCCGCGCGGCCCTGCGGGCCGCGGGGAGCTGGCAGCGGGCTTGCTGGCAGCTGGCTTGCTCGCAGTGAGCGTGCTGGCCGGTGGTGCGCAGGGTGCCGGGTGCGCCGTGCCGGCTGGGCTCACGAGGCGACAGCGAAGAGGGTAAGCCACACCGCCACCGCGTGGCAGGCGTAGCCCGCCACTGTCCCGGAGTGGAAGAATTCGTGGAATCCCCAGGTGCGCGGCCAGGGATTGGGCCAGCGGAATGCGTAGGCGAGTGCGCCTACCGTGTAGCAGATCCCGCCGGCAATAATGAGCCAGACGATGGCCGGGCCGCCGGCCTCCCACATATCGGGGAGGAACCAGATGGCCACCCATCCGAGCGCAATATAGAGGGGAACGTACAGCCAGCGCGGGGCGGCCGGCCAGAAATTGGAGAGCGCTATCCCGCCGAGCGCCCCGCCCCACACGATGGCCAGCACCAGCGCTGCGGTGCCGCCCGGCAGTAGGGCAAGGGAGAGCGGGGTGTAGGTTCCGGCGATAAGCAGGAAAATATTTGAGTGATCCAGGCGCCGCAAAATAGCGTGTACTTTCGGTCCCCACGAGCCCAGGTGATAGACCGCGGAGTGACCGAATAACACGACGGCGCTCAACCCGAACACTATGACGCCGATGGTGAGTGCGGCAGTGGGCGCAAAAACTATTTGCACGATCATATTTGCCAGCGCAAGCGGGGCAATAATGGCGTGCTGCCAACCGCGCAGGGTTGGTTTCGGGAGTGCGCCCGCGGGCAAGGATCGGAGATTCCGTGCTGCCCGGGCCCGCCCTGGCGCGGTATGGGAAGCTCGGTCTTTCTTTTCACGATGCGGTGGCTGAGAGAGATGATCCGGGTGGCGTTCGCTAGTGGCGTGACAAGGACGGGTCATGGTGCTCCCCACGTGGTCGGTGAATACCTCCGGGATATCCGAAGATCAGCAAACGCGGCGATGGGCGCAGCGGTACGTGTGGTTCCGGTTTGCCCATCGCTGTGAGCCGCTGGCGCAAGTGTACGCTGCTTGCCTGAGTATTTTCCGGGTATCTTTTCCTGTTCCCTCAGGATGGGCGGGCTACAGTTAAACGGTTAGGCATCTAGTTGTGCGGCTCAGCTGCGGCTTTGACGGGCGCGGGTCGATTGCAAGCATTGCCGGGCGCAGCTCAATTGCGGCTCCCGGGCACGGCTCGGGCCACAGTGGCTAGAACGAGGGAGGGAGACAGCGTGGGAATGTCAGCATGGCTCTACGCAGCCTATGAGCGCCGCTTGGTGCGTGAGCTTTCCGGGAAGCGTATGCCCAAGCATGTGGCAATTATGCTGGACGGGAATCGCCGCTGGGCGCGGGAGCTGGGAGAATCTGCCACCTTCGGGCACCGGGCCGGGGCTGAGCGTATCGCTGAGGTCCTCGGGTGGTGCGAAGACGCCGGCATTGAGGTGGTGACCCTGTGGTTGCTCTCCACGGATAATCTTTCCCGGGCAGCGGAAGAAGTGGGTCCGCTACTGACCATTATTTGTGAAACTGTTGAAAATCTGGCGCGTTCTGGCCGTTTCCGCCTGGTGGCGGTGGGGAATCTCGATCTTCTTGGTGAGGAATATGCACAGCGCTTGCGTGCCGCGGCCGCGAGCACCGAAGCCTGTAGCGCTTTACATGTGAATATTGCGGTGGGCTACGGCGGGCGTCAAGAAATTACCGACGCGGTACGCTCCTATCTGCGCGATGAAGCAGCAGCCGGGCGTAGCCTCGCGGAGGTTGCCGAAGATTTTTCGCTCGCGGATATTACTGACCATCTTTACACCCGTGGCCAACCTGATCCTGACTTGGTGATTCGCACGAGCGGGGAGCAGCGCATGAGCGGTTTTATGCTCTGGCAGTCCGTGCACACCGAACTCTATTTCTGCGAAACCTACTGGCCGGATTTCCGGCGCGTGGATTTCTTGCGTGCCCTGCGTGACTATACGCAACGTGACCGGCGCCGCGGGCGCTAAATCAAGCCTTCGCGACTCTGGTATTCGAAGAAGCCCTCGCTGAGTTCATTGCGGGTGAGCGGTTCCCAGCCGGCATGCGCGGTCATAAGGCTGCGTGCGGTGGTGGCGAAAGCACCCACGGTATACAGGTGGGACATGGACATGGTGGCGAGCCCGGGGCTAGCTTCCCGACCGAGCAGACTCACCCGGTCCAGCGTATCGATGGTGGTGGCTATAAAAGCGCTGCGAGCTCCTGCCACGTCCACACAGGGGCGCGGCAGCGAAGCTACGTGGAGGCGGTCACCCGAGGCGGTGATCATGAGTGCGGCACCGTCCTCAAGAAGAATGGCCACGAGTCGCGGCCCGAAGCTAAACCAGTGTTCGGCTACCGCGGCGAACTCATTTTCGGGACCGCTGATACCGTAGAGGAGCCGGATGTCTTTTGAGGTTGCGACGACGACGTCACTAAGCTGCAAGAAACTTTCGGCTTGGATACGGACCCGATCCAGGTTGCGGGCCCGGGGGTGGCGCAGTGCCGGGGAGTAGATGATGGTGGAGGTGGACCGGCACACCCGCAGCCACTCGCGGACGGTGTGAGCTACGGGCATGGCGTGGCAGGCGTCCCCACCGAAAATAGTGGCCGAGGGGCTGAAAAGATCAAAATCTAGTTTGCGGGCGCCGCGTTCCGGAGCTGGCAAAATATTCCAGCTTTCTTCCGGATCCCCGTGCCCCTCCCCGTAATGAGCTTCGGTGAAAGCAGCCGGGGGCGGGGTGGGCAATCCGGAGGCGAGAGCGGCGCTGGAGGGAGCCGAGGTGGGGCGCAAGAGGAGTTCCACGCCGTGCTCGGCGGCGTAATCACGCACAACTTGTGGATCGGAGGCTTCGGAGACATCGGTGACCATCCGCACTTCGCGCGCCAGGTGGGCCAGATTGACCGCCACCTTAAACATGGTGCCGGCACGAAAAGGGGTTTCCTGTTCGCGCTGGTTGGCGATGGCATCGCCAATGACAAGAACTGTCATGCGAAATCCTCGGGGTGGCGGGTGAGCGGGGTGGTATCAAGACCTGTTCCGTCCGCGAATTCTTCCGGGTCGAAATCATCATCATCGCCGGCCGCGGGGTTCGCAACGGAAGTCTGCTGGGTGGCGGTGGCGCCACCGGGTGTGCCGGTGGGAGCGGCCTCACCGCGCGGGGCAGCGGGGGCGGATGCCGCCGCGGGTGCGGCTTGAGGAGCTGGCTGAATCGCCGGTACGTCTTCTGCGCGTACCTCACGCACCGCTTCTCGTAGGGCAGCTACCCGGTCTTCCTTGGACGCCTGTGCCGGAATGGCGGGGGCGGGTGCCTGATAGCTATCCTGCGGCGCCGCTGCCGGTGGAGCAGGGTTCACTGGAGTGCTTGCGGGAGCCGCGGCCTGGTTTGCTGGGGCAGGCACCGCGGGTTGGGCTGGAGCGGGGGCCGCGCCAGCCGGGGCGGGGAGATCCGCGAGGCTTTCGCCGCGTTCGGCCGCATCGATCCGGGCGGCAGCGCCGTCAAGCCAGCTCTGGCAGTGGCGGGCTAGAGACTCGCCTACTTCCCACAGTCGCAGGGATTCTTCGAGGGGAATGGAGCCCTGCTCCAGGCGGGAAACAATATCGACAAGGCGAGCCCGGGCCTCTTCATAGCTGAGGGTAGCCACGCGCGCTTCAATATCTTCGCGCGGGCGGGGGGCGGAGGCACCTGATGCGTGAGGTAAGTTGTGGGGTGAGTCCGGCGCTGGCGCCGGGGGCGTGAATCCCTCAGGAGTGGGTCCCTTAGTTGCCATGCGCGCTCCCTTTCACTTCGAGATGGAGGGTTCCGGCGGCCAAAATGGCACGCAGGTGCTCCCCGATTCGGACATCGTTTTCTTGTGAGACTACTCTGTCATCCCCGCTTAGGATAACCGAATACCCGCGTTGCAGTGTTGCCTGGGGTGAGAGGGCCCGCAGCTGGGAAAGAAGCGAGGCGATATCCTGGGAACTGGAGGCCATATCTCGCCGGATATGGGCCCGCAGCCAGGAGCGCAGCGACTGGATATCCTGTTCGCGCACCTCCACCATAGTGCGGGGGCGGGCCAGGACGGGCCGGGCGCGTAATGCTTCGAGTTCTTTGGTGGCCCGGTCAAGTCGATGGCGCATCCCCTGGCGCAAGCGGCGCACAGCTGCCTGCACCCCGTCGAGCTCAGCTTCCCGATCCGGAACAATGCGCTTGGCAGCATCCGTGGGCGTGGAGGCTCGTAGATCTGCCACGTAGTCACTGATGGGATTATCTCCCTCATGCCCGATAGCGGAGACCACGGGTGTATGGGTGGCCGCAATGGCACGCACGAGGTGCTCATCGGAGAAGGGAAGGAGATCTTCCACGGAGCCGCCCCCGCGTGCCAGCACAATGACATCCACACCCGGGTGAGTATCTAGTTCACGCAGGGCCGGAATCATCTGGGCCACGGCGTCTCGGCCCTGGACCGCTACTTCGCGTACCTCAAAACGCACTCCGGGCCAGCGCAGCGAGGCATTAATAATGACATCTTCTTTTGCCTTGGTATTACGCCCCACGATAAGACCCACCGCGCGAGGTAAGAAGGGGAGGGGCTTTTTACGTTCGGGGGCGAAGAGACCTTCGGCTGCGAGTTTGGCTTTTAATGCCTCCAAACGCGCGAGGATATCACCCACACCAACGGGGCGGATTTCTTGTGCCCACAGGGAGAGTGAGCCATTACCGGTATAAAAATCGGGAACGGCCCACACCACCACTCGGCTTCCGGAGGTGACGGTGGCGGGAAGT
This sequence comes from Actinotignum sanguinis, assembly GCF_003957255.1. Classification (GTDB taxonomy): domain Bacteria; phylum Actinomycetota; class Actinomycetes; order Actinomycetales; family Actinomycetaceae; genus Actinotignum; species Actinotignum sanguinis. Next base: position 46,603 of record NZ_QDIE01000010.1, on the reverse strand, counting down.
AGATGGCTGAGGATTTTCACCGTCATGGAGACGTTTTCTTCCAGATCCCGCAAGGTGAGGAACTGGACTTTCGCTCCGGGGCGGCGCTGGAGGGTAATGACTTCACCTTCCACCCATAACCGTGACATTTTCGCCACGTATTCCCGGATTTTTACCGAGAGGAGACGCAGCGGCCACGGGTGATCCGGTGTTGTCTGCGCAGCCCGTTGCGGCAGCGTTGCGGGTACCGGAGTTGTTGAAGCCATATCAGTTATCGTGCCATGTTTTGCCCCGCACTGCTACGGGACAATCCGTGTTTCACGATCATCTTCGCCATCGAGTGCCTCCCGCAGCCCAGCATCGTGGAAACGTTTGACTTGGCCTTCTTCCGCAGCAATGGCTGGCGGGGTGGAAAAATCAGCATCCAAGCTTTCCAGGCGCCGCGCGGTGACCAGCACGCGCGAATCGAAAGAGGAGAGCACGGAATTGTAGTTTTTGACCGCTGAGGTGAGGGAGTTCCCGAGCTTTTCCAAGTGACCGGCCACCACCCGGAGCCGATCCGTCATTTCCCGCCCGAGCGTAATAATATGCCCGGCCTCTTCACTGATCTTGCTGGAGGCCCACAGTGTTGCCACGGTGCGCAGCAACGCCAGCAGCGAGGCCGGAGACGCCGGAACTACCCCGAGGTTCAAGGCATCTTCCAGGAGCGGAGGATCGGCGCGCAGCGCCTCCGCCAGGAGCGATTCGCCCGGAAGGAACATAATGGTGAGCCGAGGTGACCCCGGGAAAAGTGCCGGGTAATCCCGTTTGGCCAGCGCGTTTACGTGGGAGCGCACCGCCTTGGCATGTTGGGAGAGGAAATCTTGGCGCCGCGCGATTTCCTCCGCCGTGGTGGCCGGGACGGCCTGTGCCTGGAGCATGGCGGTGAGGGGAACCTTGGCATCGAGGGGAAGCTGAGCGCCGCCGGGGAGGTGGATAACCATATCCGGGCGCGCGAGCCCGGCATCGCCACCGCGCCCGCCGCCCGCGCGCGAGGATACCTGCTCGGAAAAATCCACGTGGGGGAGCATCCCCGCGGCCTCCACCACCCGGCGTAATTCCACTTCACCCCACATTCCCCGCGCCGAGGTGGAGCTAAGTGCCCCGCGCAGCGCCTGGGTGGCCCGTGCGAGATCTTCCTGGGTGCGGGCCGCCGCGGTGAGCTGGGTACGGATTTCGGTGCGCTGTTCGCCCTGGAGGACCTGAACATCACGGACCCGCTGCTCCATTGCGCTGAGCTGCTGCGTAATAGGAGCCAGAGAACGCAAAATATCGTTATCTGTTTTAGCACGCGCGATAAGCCCGTTATTTTCCTCTTCTAAACGATCCGAGCGGGCCTGGGCGGCCGCCAGCTGCGCCCGCACCGCCCCGGCATCGCGCTGCGCCTCCTCCAGTTGCTGGCGCACCTGCGCCAGCTCCCGCGCCGACACCGCCCCGCCCGCGCGCACCCGCGCGCTCAAGAAGCCCAGGGCGAAACACGCGCATCCCACCGCGATCAGAGCACCTATAACAATCGAAATATCCATAGCGGTATTCAAACACCCACCTACGACAGAAAAATGGGAGGGAAGCGAGCTGGCGTCGTCGTCGCCCCTTGTTCTACGCACGGTACTTTGGTATTTTTTGACGTAGCGGAGAGTAGCGTACATCACAATAAATATAGGGCTAACGTCACCGCTGGCGGTGCTGCGAGGGAGCGGCACCGGGAAGAAAGGAACACCATGTCTACTATCGTTGTGACCGGAATGGGCTCGGGTATCGGCGCTGCCTGCGGGCAGATTCTGGAAGAACGCGGGCATACGCCCGTCGGTGTCGATTTGCGCGGGGCGGAATTTGAGGCGGATCTGTCCAGCCCGGAAGGGATCGCGGATGCGGTTGCTCGGGTGGCGGAAAAGTATCCGCAGATCGATGGGGTGATCGCGAATGCGGGAACCCAGAGTAATTCGCCTCTCGATCTCAAGGTGAATTTCTTTGGCGCGCGTGACACCGTGCGTGCTTTCCTTCCCTACCTGGAAAAAGCGGAAAACGGGCGCGCGGTTATTACCGCGTCCTGCGCCAGTTTGCAGCCCAGCGATCCCAAGCTTGTCCAGCTCCTCCTGGATGATCAGCGCGAAGAAGCCCTCGCCTACGGCAAGGAACTGGCCGCGCAGGGTCCGATGCAGGGCTACGCGAATTACGCGTGCTCCAAGCGCGCTATTGCCACGTGGGTGCGCCGGGCGGCGGTGAGTGAGGAATTCGCCGGGCGCGGCGTCGGGCTCAATGCGGTGGGGCCGGGCGTGGTTGCCACTCCGATGACGAAAGAACTCCTCTCCACCGAAGAAGGGCGCAAGCAGGCTTTCGGTGCGCTGCCCGCCCCGTACCACGGCGCTTCGGAAGCTCGCGATATTGCCGATGCGCTCGTCTTCTTCGTGACCGGACTCTCGCGGACCATCACGGGCCAGATTCTGTATATCGACGGCGGTGCGGACGCAATTCTGCGCGGTGAAGATATCTGGCATGCCCCGAAGTCCATGGACACGCCGGCGCAGTAACGCGGCGTCCCGGTGGTGCGCGGCGTAGCGCCACCGGGCCACAAACGCATCCGGTGTGCAGCCCGCCCTCCCTTCTCTTAGCTAGAATGGAGGGCGTGGCTTTAACAATTGGTATTGCAGGACTCCCCAACGTCGGAAAATCGACCCTTTTTAATGCGCTCACGCGCGCAACGGTGCTCGCGGCGAACTATCCTTTCGCGACGATTGAGCCGAATGTGGGTGTGGTACCGCTCCCGGATGCGCGGCTGACTAAGCTTGCCGAAATTTTCGGGTCCCAGAAAATCCTGCCGGCAACCGTCGATTTTGTGGATATTGCCGGAATCGTACGCGGGGCATCCAAGGGGGAGGGGCTAGGCAACCAATTCCTCGCCAATATTCGCGAAGCGGATGCGATCTGCCTGGTCACCCGCGCTTTTGCCGACCCGGACGTGGTCCACGTGGAAGGTCGCGTGGATCCGAAGGATGATATCGAAACGGTCACCACCGAACTTATCCTCGCTGATATGCAGACCCTGGAGAAGGCCATCCCGCGCCTGACCAAGGAAGTGACGGGGAAGAAAACCCCGAAGGAAACGCTCGATGCAGCTCAACGGGCCTACGCGCTTCTCGAGGCGGGGGAGGTGCTGTCCAACCACGCCGCAGAATTTGACGCGGATACCCTGCGCTCTTTCCAACTCATGACCTCGAAGCCCTTTATCTACGTTTTTAATACCGACGACGACGGCCTCGCTGACACTGCCATGCAAGAAGAACTACGTGATTTTGTGGCACCGGCCCAAGCTATTTTCCTCGACGCCAAATTCGAAGCCGAACTGGTGGAACTCAGTGAAGAAGAAGCACGGGAAATGCTCGAGGCTACGGGGCAGGAAGAATCCGGCTTGGATCAGCTGGCCCGGGTAGGCTTCGATACTCTCGGCTTGCAGACCTATCTGACGGCCGGTCCTAAAGAAGCCCGCGCCTGGACCATCCACAAGGGTGATACCGCCCCGCAGGCCGCCGGCGTGATTCACACCGATTTCCAGCGCGGCTTCATTAAAGCCGAGGTGGTGTCGTTCGATGACCTGGTGGAATACGGCTCGGTAGCCGCCGCTCGCGAACACGGGAAACTGCGCCAAGAAGGCAAGGATTATGTTATGCAGGATGGCGACGTGGTCGAATTCCGCTTTAATGTGTAGGTAGCGCGAGGGAGTGGACATGAAGGTCGATATTGCCTTGCGCCCGGTGCGTGAAAGCGACGCCGCAGCTGTGGTAGCGGCCTTCGCCTCCCATCCCGATATGATCCGGCAGGGCAATATTACGGATCTGGCTAGCGCCCGCCGCTATATCGCGCAGATATTGGCGGAGCCCGACTCGCAGCTGGCCTGGGTGATCGCCCGGGAAGATAGCGATGAACTCATCGGCATGGTTCGCATCCAAGTCAATGGGGATGAGAAAAGCGGGTGGTTTTCCTACTGGCTGCACCACGATTACTGGGGGTGCGGAATCATGTCCAGAGCTGCGGCAACGGTCGCGGATTGGGCGCTGCACGGGCGCGGGCTGGAACGCTTGGAACTCGGACACCGTGTGAATAACCCCGCCTCGGGAGGAGTTGCCCGCGCGGCGGGATTCCTCAAGGAAGGAACCGAACGCGGGAAATTCCTTATCAATGGCGCGCGCATCGATGTTGATCTGTACGGGAGGCTCGCGGCTGACCCGTTACCGAGCTATCGCCCCGTCCCATATCGCGGATAACCAGCTCAGGGCCTCTTCCCCTAAAAGTGTTTGTCGTTACACTTAAAGGGCCATGAATACCACTACATATGATGAATTTTCGGTGACAACCGCGCGGTTGCGACTGCGACTGCACCGGCCCGATGATGCGCCGTGGCTGCACAGTATTTACAGTCGCGAAGATGTCACCCGCTACCTCATGACCGATGCCTGGAATCCCGAACGGGCGGTCAACGAAGCTGCCCAGCGTGCCCAGGCGCGGGATTTGCGCGGCCCGCAGGCCGCGCTCGCCGTCGTAATAGAACTTGATGCACAACCTATCGGGGATGTGCGCCTGTGGATGACCGATCCGCAGCACGGCGTTGCGGAGATCGCCACCGTGCTGCACCCGGATTTTCGCGGGCACGGTTACGCTTCGGAGGCTATGCGGGCCATGATTCGCTACGCCTGTACCGAGTGCGGGGTGCATCGCGTTGCCGCGCAAATGGACGCGCGGGATCGGGTGTGCGAGCTCATGCTCCAGCACGCGGGAATGCGTAAAGAGGCGCATATGCGCCAGGATTTCTGGCTCAAAGGGGAGTGGACGGATACTATCGTCTACGCCGTGCTCGCCAGTGATCTGGATGAGAATGCCGGTGCTGCGGTGGGACACGGCGGTGAGGCGCAGGCGCCCACCAGTACCGCAGCGGATGGTGCTCATACCCGAGCGAGCGATGTTCGCACAGAGCTGAACCGGGGCACTACCTATCCCGTTGAAAGGTAAATGAGTGATTGGTAATCTGGGTGTCGCTCACCTCAATGAAAGGACACGTTTATGAAGATCGCAATTATTTCCGGATCAATTCGCGAGGGTCAGGCCACCGAAAGTGTGGCTCGGTACGTCGCCCAGCTCGCATCCCAGCGGGCTGGGGAGGCCACCTACGAACTCGTCAACATCAAGGATTTCGATATTCCGCTCCTCACCAGCCCCGTGGTTCCGGCCGCGGCCGCGGGCCGTTACGATAACCCGGCCATTCAGCGCTGGGCCGATAAAATCGGTGAATTCGACGCCTTTATTTTCGTGACCCCGGAATACAACCACGGGGTTCCCGGGGCGTTCAAGAACGCGGTTGATGCGCTGGGTATCGAGTGGATGAATAAGCCGGTTGCCTTCGTGGGACACGGCTCCATCGGGGGCGTGCGCGCTATCGAGCAGTGGCGCCAGATTACGGCTAATTTCAATATGCCCGCCATCCGCTCCGAAGTGAATTTCATGATGTTTGAGGATTGGACAGCCGGCGACTTCACCCCGTTGGAACGCCGCGCGGGTGAAGTAGAAGCCGTGCTGAGCGGCCTTGAACAACTCACCTCCCAGCTCGCGAAGTAAAGAAACCTACCGTGACACGTGCCTGCGCCGCAGCGGTATGGCGCTCCTGTGATTCCCCACTGGGGCAATTCGCCGTTGCGGCGCAGGCGCATGCGCTTATCGCGGTGGTGCTTCCCGGGCTGCCGCGCCCGCAGGCGGTTATCGAGCTTGAGAAAGGCGAAGAGCGGTGCCGGGCGGAGCAGCTCGCGGCGGAAGCATGCGCCCAGCTCACCGAATATTTCGCGGGGGAACGCACCTATTTCACACTCCCGACCGATCTGGTTCTCACTCGCGGCCCCTTTGCGGCCCGGTTGCAGCGCACCCTCGGGGAGATTCCCTACGGGCAGACCCGCTCGTATGGCCAGCTTGCTGCAATGGCGGGCAACCCGCGTGCGGTGCGTGCGGTGGGATCGGCATGCGCGCGTAATCCGATACCTATTGTGCTGCCCTGCCACCGAGTGCTTGCCGCGCGTGGCGCCCTGGGCGGATACGCGGGCGGGCTGGATATGAAAAAAGCACTGCTGCGGCTAGAAATGCCCGGGGTGACTGGAAAAGTCTGAGGCGGCTGGAAAGGCATGGGGTCGCTGAAACTGGCCGTTCCTCGCAATAAGCGCAGTTGTGCCAGAAAAACTCCCGCGCGGGCACAAGCTACGCCGCTAGCTTATGAGCCGAGGAGCGGGAGGACTTCGGCAAGATCAGTAATGCGATAATCGGCATCTGCCTCCAGCTCAATACCGGGAGTTTCTAGGAGAGCACCGGCTACGCCAACTTTGTGCGCCGTCGTGATATCGATGGGTCGATCTCCGATGGCGAGGGTACGGGCCGGATCCAGGTGGTGTTTGTTGATCATATGGGTGAACATTGCCGGATCGGGTTTGCGCGGGAAGCCGTCCTCGGGGCAGACCATATCGCTAACCTGGAGGCCCAAGCCCTCCAGGAGGGTGCGGGCGCTCGCGCGATCCCGGTGCGTGACCACCACGTTGATCCCGTTGATCCCGGCAACCGCGGCAAGAACATCATGCACATGCGCCATCGCGGGCGGAGGTGTGATTTTCCAGGAGTCTTTTAGTTCTTGTTCGCGCTCGCGGAACCGCGCTTCGGGAATCCCGAAACGGCGCGAAAGCTCGGTGATGGCGAGGTTGGTGGAACGCCGGGTCAGGCGGGCAACCTCCAGGAGGGAAACCTCCTGACCGGAATCGAGCACAACGGCCTGCAAGGTGGCATCCACGTGCGGGTAGGTATCCACCATGGTTCCGCCCATATCCCAAATGATGTTGTGGAACATTATTCCTCCTCGCCTGGGCGTTTCCGCCGCACGTACCGGCACATCGTGGCTCCGCTTGCTAGCGTGCCGCGTTCGCGCACTCCCTCCAGCCTAGCCAGTGGCTGCCCCGGCCTGCCACGGACGTTCGGCGCGGCGCTAAAATAAACGAGGTGAGCGGACGTTTGCGCACCCTGCGCCACTGAGGCGCCCGCACCGCTAGCATCGGATGAGAGGGAACGCCGTGCAGTATCTCCCCGAGGAATTTCACCTCACCGCCTCGGCCCGGGCCGCGATGATCGCTGATTTCCAGTATTTCCACGCCAACCCCGAGTTGTCTTTCCAGGAAGTGGAGACCTCGCGGGCGCTCCGGGAACGCCTGGAAGCCATGGAACTTTCCGGCGCGCTCACCCGCGAGATCATCCCCGTTACCGATACCGGTTTTGCGTGCGTGCTGCGCAACGGCTCCGGCCCGGTGGTGGGCTACCGCGCTGATATGGACGGGCTTCCCGTTGCCGAGCGCACCGGCCTGAGCTATGCCTCGCGGGCCACCGGGATCGATGCCTCCGGGAAAAACGTTCCGGTTATGCACGCCTGCGGGCACGATTCCCACATGTCGCTCGCGCTCGCCCTGGCACGGGCCTTTGCCGCAAATACGCAGCTGTGGCACGGCACCATTGTTTTTGTTTTCCAACCATCGGAAGAAAACGGCCTGGGGGCACGCGCCATGGTGGAGGCTGGCCTGTGGGAGAAAGCCCCGCGCCCGCAGATCATGTACGGCGGCCACGTGGTGCCACGCCCGGCCGGTTGGGTCAATCTTTATCCGGGTGGGGTTCTGCCCGGCTCGGACGGTTTCGAAGTTATTGTGCACGGGGTAGGCGGGCATGGTTCGCAGCCCCACCGCGCCGTCGACCCTATTGTGATAGGTTCGGCCATCGTTACCCGCCTGCAAACAATCCGTTCCCGCATGACGGACCCGGACCGCAACGCGGTTGTGAGCGTCGGTGTTTTCCAGGCCGGCAGCCAGGACAATATCATTCCGGACACCGCGCGCCTGTGCATCAATACCCGGTTCCGGGATGAGGAAACCCGCGCAATCATCAACACCGGTATCGAGCGGATTGTGCGGGCTGAGGCGCTCGCGGCCGGCGCGCCCGAACCGCTGATCCGCCAGATCCGCCAGGTGGATGCCACCGTGAACGACGACGCAGCTGTTGCGGCCTTGCGTGACGTCATCGCTGCGGAACTGGGGGAGGAGAATCTGGCCGCCGAAACTTTCGGTTTCAGTGAGGACTTTGCGGTGCTGGGACAGAGCGCCGGGGCACGGTCGGTATTCTGGCTTTTCGGCGGGTTTTCACCCGCGCAGCTCAACCCCGCGCAGGGGGAGCCCGCTTCGAATCACTCCCCGGATTTCTACGCCGATCCGGAGCTTTCCCTGGAGCCTGCTTATCGGGTAGGTGCCTGCGCGCTCTATTCGCAGCTGCGTGTGGATTCCTGAGCCGGGTAGCCGGCCAGCTTCAGGAGGTGCGCTGCGGGCGCACTACGTCCAGCTCACCGCCGCGCCATCCCATTCCCCGAACCGCACATCAGCGGGGAAGCGGGTGCGCATCACCGCGATGGCTTCCGGATTGGCATCAACAAGCAGGAAACGGCGCTCCAATTCGCGCGCCGCGGCCCCGGTGGTACCCGAACCGGCAAAGAAATCAAGGACGCAATCCCCCGGCCGAGAGGACGCGGTGATAATTCGGCGCAGAATCCCCAGTGGTTTTTGGGTGGGGTAGCCGGTTTTCTCTTTCCCGGTAGGGGACACAATGGTATGCCACCACACATCCGTAGGAAGTTTGCCGCGCGCCGCCTTTTCCTTCGTGACCAAACCGGGAGCCATATACGGTTCACGATCCACATCTTCCGAATTGAAATAGTAGCTAGCCGGGTTTTTCACGTACACCAAAATGGTGTCATGCTTGGCGGGCCAGCGTTTTTTCGTGCGGGCGCCGTAGTCGTAGGCCCAAATAATCTCATTGAGGAAGCACTCTCGCCCGAAAAGCGCATCGAGGAGCACCTTCGCGTAGTGCGCCTCCCGATAATCAAGATGGAGATAGAGCGTTCCCGAATCGGTGAGGAGCCGCCAGGCCTCTTCCAGGCGCGGTTCAAGAAAACCCCAATATTCGGCGAAGCTATCATCGTAGCCGAGTACCCGCTCCACGATAGTTTCATACCGTTGGCCCTTGAAACCGATACGATTCCCGGTGCTCGAACGCCGGGTCACCACCGTGGAGCGGCGCTGGGGCCGGCCGGTATTAAAAGGAGGATCGAGGTAAATAAGCTGGAATGATTCGGCCGGGAGGGCCCGGAGCACCGGTAGGTTATCTCCGAACACCACAGCGTCCGTATCCGCATCATTCCACATATATGTATCCTCACTTTCTTACCGGCGGCCCGCACGGACGCGGGCCGCCCACTATTCCGGGAGTGCGCAATTAGCGCAGGCGCGTACCATCGGCCAACTCAAAGAGCGTGCGTAGCACCGCTCCGTTACTGGAACGCAATCCGCTGTGCTCATGGGTAGACGTCACGTACCGGTGGATCCCGGGCAGCAGCGCCCCCGTTTCGAGGGAGAACTCCACGGGCACGTAAGCGTCGTTCACATACACAGCGGCCGCACCCCGTGCCCCGGATTCCCGCAAAGCTTCCGGGAAGTAGAGCTGCGGCCACGGCCACGTGGCTAGCTTTTCAACGACATCCTTCCACGGCTGGAAGGCCGGGACGGTATCCGCCCACTCCGCCCAGACGTGTTCACCGTAGAGGAGCGACGTATCGGTGCGGAAATCCTCCGGTTGGGTACGTTCCGCACTCCAATTGGTGACCACGCCATCCGCGTACGAAGATTCGTGCAGCACGTAGTAGAGCGGATTACGCCCATCAAAGGGCATAGCGGCGGCCAGGTCATAACGGAAAGCCGTAGAAGCCGGATCCTTTTCCAGGAGGTAGTACAGTTCCCGCCACCCGTTATCCGAACCGAGGAGATGCCCGAGGGAACGTAGCCGTGAGGGCGAAACGATTTCCCCCGAGGGCAATTCAATGGAGCCGCTACCGGCCAGATCCACCAGCTCCCGCACCCGATCCCGGTGCGCGGGGAAGCGCCGGTAGTACTCTTCACTGTGCTCCCGCATCTTTTCCCACGTGAGGGAATAGACATCATCCGCGCTGCGGCGCACCGCGGTGAGCCCGCCGGTGAGGAAAGCCTGATCGATATGTTCGGGCGCTACCGAGAGGTAATGCACGGTGGTGAAACCACCGAAGGACTGCCCGAGAAGATTGATTTTCTCCGCGCCGAGCTCGCGGCGCAGCGCCTCGCAATCGCGCACAATGCCACCTGCGCGGTGCTCCCGGTGCGGAGGATATCTTCCCCGACGGGCGTGGAGCGGCCCGTACCGCGTTCATCCACAAAAACAACCCGGTAGCGTTCCAAGGCCACATTCAGCCAGGAGGGCTCCAGCGGGGAAAGGCTGGGCCGCCAGGCTTCATAGCCCGGCCCGCCCTGCAGATAGAAAAGGTAGGGGAGGGATTCCCCACCCGGGCGGGTGGCGATGCGAGCGAATACATCGATGGTGCGCGTATCTTCCCGATCCGCGGTGAGCGGCACCGTGAGGCTGAGTTCATCGAGGCGAAGCTGCCCGAGGTAGTGCGTTGTTGTCGTCATAATAGGAACGCTACCAGGCGCTTCGACATGAGTAGCTACACGATGACCTCGCGGGAAATCTCCACGGTGCGATCCGCCGGGAGACTCTTCACCCAGGCCGGCGATGCGGAATGGCGCGCGATCCGCGCAAAAAGCCAGGCTTGCCAGCGGGGCAACTGCGGAAAATCACCGGTGCTGGCAGCGGGCACGGCGCTCGAAACTGCGTCGTCGTTCTTCCCCCGCGAGCGTACCCCGAGGTGACTAAGCACCCACTGGGCCTCGCTGAGCTTCCAGGACCCCCAGCCGTATTCGCGCTGTGCCCATTCCAGATCGGCTGGAATATTGCGACTATCCATGAAGCCGTAACGCATCGTGAGGTGCACAACGCCCTCCACGCGCGGGCTCACCTGCGTCAGTGTGATGCGCTCGGCGCGCTCGATATGGGCCTGCGGGGCCGTTTTGATGGAGAGAATAATGACGTGGTCGCGCATACTGCGATGCAGCGCCGTGGTGGCCAGCAAAGCAGCCGGAACCGTGGTAGCGAGGGAATGCGGATAGATCACGGTACCCGGAACGCGCCGCAGCGGATTTTTCTGCAGCTGCGCCGCGAACTCCGCGAGGGTGCCTTCGGTCCGTGCCCGAGTAGCTGCCACCACCGCCTCCCCGCGCCGCCACGTGAGCATGACCACCATGAGAACGAGCGCGATGAGCAGAGGCAGCCACCCGCCGGTAACCAGCTTCGCGGCATTAGCGGCGAAAAGCGGTACTTCCACCGCGCCGAGGACCACCGCAAGCGCTGCGCTTTGCCACCAGCGCCAGTGCCAGCCGATCACAGTGAGGGCCAGGAGCATGGCGGTGGTGAGAAGGAAATCGGTGGAAACCGCCAGTCCGTAAGCGGAAGAAAGCCGCTCCGAATCGCGGAAAATCACCACGACGGCCGCAACTGCGGCCACCAGCAGCCCGGTAATATCCGGCAGGTAAATCTGCCCCGCCCCGCTCGCGGAGGTATAGCGGATCCGCAGGTGCGGCAAGTATCCCAACCGGGAAGCCTGGCGGGCAATGGAATAGGTTCCCGCGATCACCGATTGCGAGGCAATCACCGTGGCGCCGGTGGCCAGCAGCATGAGCACCAGGGCCCATTGGGACGACACCAGGTGGAAGAACGGATCGGCGATGGCCTCCGGATGCGCGAGCAGCAGCGCACCCTGCCCCAGGTAGTTACACACCAGCGCGGGGAGCACCACCACGAACCACACCACGGAAATGGGGCGCCGCCCGAAATGGGCGATATCGGCGTAGAGCGCCTCGGCGCCGGTCACCGCGAGCACCACCGCGCCCATGGCGAGGAAACCGATAGCCGGGTGGCGGCCCACGAAGGTGAGGGCCTCATGCGGGGAAAGTGCCGCGATAATTTCCGGATGCGCGGCAATATGCGGGAGTGCGATGAGGGCCAGGCCCGTGAACCACAGCAGCATGAAAGGTCCGAAAATAGCGCCGACCCGCCCGGTGCCGTAGCGCTGCATCCAGCCCAGGGTGAGAAGAATCACCAGCGCGATGGGCACGATGAGGGTGGCGGGGAAGGCTGGGAGTGCCACCCGGATGCCTTCGATAGCGGAGAGCACGGAAATGGCCGGGGTGATAACGGCGTCGCCGAAAAAGAGCGCCGCACCGAACATGCCCGCCACCGTGAAGAGCGCGGCAGCTCGCGGCCGCCCACCGCTGAGGGTGCGCAGCAGGGTGGCGAGGGCGATGATTCCGCCTTCGCCGTCGTTATCCGCACGCAACACAAGGATGACGTATTTGAATGACACGATAAGAAGGAGCATCCACACCACCAGGGAGATCACTCCGTAAATCGAGGCGTCCGTGAGCGGAACGGCGCCGCCGTGCACGGTGAAAACCGCGCGTACAACGTAGAGCGGACTGGTCCCGATATCGCCGAAAACGACGCCGAGAGCAGCCAAACCAAGACCGGCGCGGGTCAGAGCCCCGCCACGGTGGGCGCTGTGTTCCCCACCGTCACGCCGCAGCGATGCAGCGCGAAAAATTTTTGTCATGAGCGGGAATCCTAGCCACCCTTGCTGACGAAAACGCGTGGAAAAGGTCCGGTGTGATGTTCTAGTCACCCGGTGTACCATCGTCCCAGGAAGCTAATCGTTGCGGTGAGGAGTTCAATAACAATGGAAACAGTGAACGGTGGCGCCCAGCTCGCCAGTAGTGGGGCGCAGGTCCTCGCCTGGGTGGTTATTAGCGTTTTGGTGCTGGCACTGGGAATTCTTTTGCTCTTCTTGGCACGCCGCCACGCGGCGCGCGGCACCATGGAGGTCACGCCCGCGGAAGTTGCGGCCGGCGCGGTTGCGGAGAACGAAGAATATGGGAACGACGGCGCAGCTGAGGCCGTTGGCGGACCCGGCACCACCGGAACTGATCCCGCGGGGGATTTCTGGGATTCCCCGGAAGGTCAGCCGCGCTCCTAAACGCTGAAACAACGAGGCCGGGGTGCCCCGGCGGTCACTAGACTGGGAGGCCATGAGCATGTCTGAGTTTGCTGAGTCCACGCCCGATACGGAGCTGGCGGATCCGCTGCAGGCGCAGGGAGGTGCCGCCGCTGATCGCCACGCTCGCGGATACGCGCAGTTCATCGCGGCATCCCCGTCGTCCTACCACGCAGCGGCGCAGCTGGCTCATATTCTGGAAGCGCACGGTTTTACCGAGCAGCGCGAAACGGAACCCTGGGAGGCGCGCGGGGCCCGCTACGTACGGCGCGGCGGGGCACTGATTGCCTGGGTGAGTCCGCGGGGCGCCGGTTCCGGCGAGCTGGCACCCTTCCGCATCCTGGGCGCGCATACCGATTCGCCCAGCCTCAAACTCAAGCCGGCCGGAACCTCCCGCCACGGGGGCTACACCCAGGTGGATATGGAAGTCTACGGCGGGCCATTGCTCAATTCTTGGCTCAACCGGGATTTGGGGCTGGCCGGGCGCGTCACGGATATGGACGGTCGGGAATACCTGGTTCGCACCCCCGCCTGCATGGTGATCCCGCAGCTCGCCCCGCACCTTATTTCCGGTAACCGTGATAGTCTCACGCTGGATCGTCAGCAGCATCTCCACCCGATTGTTACCGGGGTGGATGCGGGCTTCGGCGCGGATACGGATAGCGATCTTTTTGAAACCCTGGCGCGTTATGCGCAGCCGGGGCCGGAAGGCCGGGAAGCGCCCGGCGCTGAATGGATCGGCTGGCATGATATTTACGCTTATGATGTGGAGCCGCCGCGGCGCAATGGGGCGTACCTATCGGCCGGACGCCAGGATAATTTGTCCTCCGTATACGCCGGGCTGCGCGCACTCCTCGACGGGGTAGCCGCTGGCGTGGGGGATAACGCAGCTCTTCCCTACTTCCCGGTTTTCGCCGCTTTTGACCACGAAGAAGTAGGTTCGGGAACCACCAGCGGAGCCAGCGGGCCCTTCCTGGAAACCGTGCTGACCCGCATCGCGGAAAGCTTCGGGGTGCGCGGGGATAGCTGGTACCAGCTGCTGGCGCGCTCGGCCTGCCTATCCGCCGATGCCGGGCACGCCCTCAACCCCAATTACGCGGAGTTCTACGACCCGGATTCCGCCCCGCGCGCCGGTGCCGGCCCGCTCATCAAAATGAACGCCCAGCAGCGCTACGCCTCCGATGCCGCATCGGTCACGCTCGCTCTCCGTGCGGCCAGTGATGCCGGAGCGGCCTACCAGTTCTTCATCTCGCGGAATTCCATTCCCTGCGGTACCACCATCGGCCCACTCACGGCTACCCGCCTGGGTATCACCACGGTGGATGTGGGCGTGCCGCTTCTGTCTATGCACTCGGCGCGCGAGCTCTCCCACGTGGAGGATCTCTACCAGCTGCGCCGCCTCATTCGCGGTTTCCTTTTCGGTGAGCGCGCCGCTGATATGCAGGATGCGGATCTCGCGGATACCGGCGGGGGAGCGAGCCCGGGCGCAGAAAGTGAGAGCAATGAGTAGCGTCCCCGTCACGAACGTTGCCTATCTGCTTGATCGCACCGCCTTCGCCAACCCGGATCGCACCTGCCTGCTCTATGACGCTACCGCCCTGACGGTCGGGGAAGCCCGCGATACCACCTCCCGCCTCGCCCAACTTTTCGTGCAGGCCGGCGTCTCACACGGGGACCGCGTTATGATCGTGGCCCATAATTCTCCCTATCACTATCTTGTTGCGGTGGCCTGCGCCCGCATCGGTGCGGTGTACGTTCCGGTGGATGCCCGCCTCCACCCTGTGGAGATTCAACGCCTCGTTGATTTCGCGGCCCCGCGCGTCCTTATCGCGTGCGCGGAAATAGGCACCGCCGGCGCCTTCACCTCCACGGGAACCCTTATCCATTTTGTTATCGACGACGACGTGCTCGCCCCGCCCTTCACTCCTGCCCTCACCAACGGCTATATTGCTCTGAGCGCGGCAACCGGGAGTTTCACCGCTGATTTCGTTGCCGATGGCACCGCCGGTAATCCCGCTTTTAATACGGAGGGATACCCGAGCGGGGTGGCCGTTATGATGTTCCGGCCCGCGCCCCCGGAAGCGCCACGAGCCCTCGAACTTACTCATGACAACTTGTGGTGGGCGGATCGTATTTTCCACGACGCGCTGGGTTACGGGCGCGACGACATCTTCCTGCACAGCGCCCGCTGTTCATCTATCGCCGGTTTCAACGGCGGCACGCTTTTCCACTTCGCACGCGGGGGCCGCATTGTTATTGCACGCACTCCCTCCCCGGCCGGCCTGCTGCACCTTATGGAAGAACACCGGGTCACCACCGTGTTCGGCACCCCCACCACCTATTCTTTTATGCTCGACGACGACACCTTCCTCGCCCGGGACCTCTCCAGTCTCCGCTACGCCTTCGTGGGTGGAGCGGCGGTACCGCCCGCTCTTATGGGGCGCCTGGATGCGGCGGGTCTCCATCCTCTTAATATATGGGGGTCTGTGGAAACGGGCGGCGTCGGCCCGTATCTTCCCACCGCGCGCGTGTCCCATAAGGCTGAAACGGTGGGGCGCGCCATGCCCTACGTGGAGATTCGCCTGGTGGAACCGGGTACCGATACCCCGGTGGCGCCTGGGGAAATCGGAGAAATGCAA
The DNA here is from genome assembly GCF_003957255.1 of Actinotignum sanguinis. Lineage (GTDB taxonomy): Bacteria > Actinomycetota > Actinomycetes > Actinomycetales > Actinomycetaceae > Actinotignum > Actinotignum sanguinis. Next base: position 30,922 of record NZ_QDIE01000010.1, on the reverse strand, counting down.
TTGCGCGGGCCGAGCATTTCGGCTGGATACTGGCACGGGGATAATTACCAGCGCTCTTCTTTCGCGGGGGAATGGTTCTGTTCCCAGGATCACGCGCGGGTGGATGCAGACGGATATATCACTCTGGTTGCCCGGGTCACCGATACCATCAAGACCGGGGGAGATACCGTTCACCCCGAAGAAATTGAGCGGGTACTCCACCAGTACCCGGGAGTGCGTTCCGCCTTGGTTACGGGTGTGCCAGATCCGGTGTGGGGCCAGGTGGTGGGAGCCGCCATCGTGATGGATTCCCACGCGGCTCGCCCCGAAGATTTCGCTACTCCGGATCCGGCGACCGGTGGTTTCGCGGTGGTGCCCCAAAGCTTGCCCGTGCCCAGCCTCGACCAGCTGAGGGCTTTCGCCGCCCAGGCGCTCGCCACCTTCAAGCTCCCGCGCCTCCTTCTGGTGCTTGATGAGCTGCCGGTGGACGATGACGGGAAGGTATCCCGGGCACGGCTGCGGGATCTCTTCGGGCACGGTACTGCCGCGCCCGCTCCCGCGGCGCCCTAAAACAGTGCGCATCTCATCGCTGGAATGATTTTGAGAAAAACTATCTCAGCATATGAGATATGCACGGCGTGAGACGTGACTCTTTCCTGAAAGTCTTCAGTCGCTCACAACGTCGAAAAACGGCTCTGTGCCGCGGATTTTCCCCATTCTTGCGAGCGTGAACATTTGCACATCAAAAAAGCCTGAGCCTAAACGTAAAGAAATCGTCAAGACTCGTGTAGGCTTTTTTCATGGTTAGAGCGGTGGCGCTGGCTATCCGCACAGGATGTCAATGCGTGTTCCATCCTGTGGAGATCGTCAACGCACCGGATTCTCAAGAATCCGGCACCGCTTTTGCATATTCCACGCGCTCACGGCGCGAACATGATCACTCCGCACCGGGGGACTGCCCCCGCGGTACGGAAACAGTCAATGAGGAGGTTCCTTCGTGAAGAAGACCGCTTATCCCTTGGTGGCCGGAGCAGCCGCGCTTGCTCTGGTCATGACTGGTTGTTCCTCCAACGGCAAGGGTGGCCCCACCCAGGTCGAAGGAAATGTCAACCGGACCGCTTCGGTCACCGTCGGTGCCGATGAATTCCTGGGCTACAACGGCTTGACGCCCACTACCTACAGCTCGGCCAACTCCCTTGTTGTTGACCGTATGATGCCCGGTTTCGGCTACTACTCCGCCAATGGCGAGTGGAAGCACGGCACCCCGCTCGGTGACTATGAAATGGTTTCTGAGAACCCCCTCACCGTGAAGTACACCTTCAACGATGAGGCCAAGTACCAGGGCGGCGAACTCATCACCTGTGAAGACGCCTACATGGACTGGGTTACCCAGAACCCGAAGTGGATTATGGACGGCCAGGCCGCTGCCGGCTCCGATGAACCGCTGTTCAATCACGTGTCCAGCCCGGATACCTACGCGGACGGCGTTCCGGAAGGCCCCCAGTGCAACCCGGGTGACCGTTCCTTCACCATCACCTACAGCGAGCCGAATCCGGACTGGCAGCTGGTTGTTTCCGGTCCGCTTCCCTCGCACGTGGTAGCCAACAAGATTGGCATCTCCAAGAAGGAACTCTTCGAGGCCCTGAAGAACAAGGACTTCGAGACCGCTAAGAAGGCCGCTGAATTCTGGAATAACTGGAATTCTCCCACCCCGGGCCAGTTGCCCGCCGCGGAAGATGCGCCGTCCTTCGGTCCCTACACCCTCAAGGAAGGTGGCTGGGAAGCCGGTCAGTACATCACCATGGTTCCCAACCCGGATTGGTGGGGTGAGAAGCCCGGCCTCGATGAACTGGTGATCCGCTTCATTCCGCCGGAAGGCCAGGTGCAGGCCCTCGCCAACCAGAACGTCAACGTTATCGAACCGCAGGCCACCAAGGACACCCTTGATGCCCTCAACGGCACCCAGGGCGTGACCGTCCTCGAAGGTAACACCATGATTTGGGAGCACTTCGACTTCAACTTCAAGCCGGGCTCCATCTTCGCCAATGACAAGGGCGGCCTCGCGCTGCGCCAGGCCATGGCCTACTGCATCCCGCGTCAGCAGATCGTTGATTCGCTTATCAAGCCGCTCAACGACAAGGCTGAAGTTCTCAACTCCCGCGAATACTTCCCGGATAACCCCGAGTACAAGGAAGTTGTGTCCGCCTCCTACAACGGCGAATACGACACCGTGGATATCGAAAAGGCCAAGGCCAAGGTTGCTGAATCCGGTATCGCCAACCCGGTGGTCCGCATTGGTTACAACCAGCCCAACCAGCGCCGTTCCGATGAGGTTGCCCTCGTGACCTCCTCCTGCGCCCAGGCCGGCATCACCGTCCAGGACGTCGGGGCCCAGGGCTTCATGGCTCCGGGTGGCGGCTATGAGAGCGGCGACTTCGATATGGTGCTCTTCGCCTGGTCCGGCTCCGGCCAGATCGTTTCCGGCGCGAATATCTACAAGTCCAACGGTGGCCAGAACCAAACCGGTTACGCCAACGCCACTGTTGACACCGAATGGGACAAGGTTTCCTCCAGCCTGGATCCGAAGGTCCAGAAGGAAGCCAAGAAGGTGATTGAGAAGGAACTGTGGAATGACCTCTTCGGTATTCCGCTCTTCACCCACCCGGGCATCGCGGCGTACACCACCGGTATGGAGAACGTTGAGCGCAACGTCACCCAGTCCGGCATCGCCTGGAATGCCGAAAAGTGGAGCTGGGGCTCCGCACCCGCCAAGGCTGAGTAATTAGCCTTATGCATAGGAAGTAATAGTTATTTTCTAGCTGCACCGGAGGGGCCGCGAGCGCGGCCCCTCCCGGCGTGCAGTCTCGTTCACCCTTCCTGTGTCACATCCCACGTCCCATTTCGTCTGGAAATGCTTATGTACTATAGTCACCGAGTAAAATTGTCCGAACCGGCGCCCATCGGCACACAGAACGGAAAGAAGTCTCGCGGTGTATAAATTCATCGCCAAACGAATTGGCATCTCAGTACTTATCCTCTGGGCCGCGTCGCTCCTTATTTTTGTTCTTACGATCAATTCGGGCGACCCCCTCGAGGACCTTCGCGAATCCAATAACCCGAATCGCGAAAACCTCATGCAGCAGCGCTCCTCCTTCATGGGCCTCGACCTGCCCTGGTACGAGCGCTATTGGACCTGGCTGACCGGAGCGGCAAAATGCTTCATCGGCCAGTGCGACCTGGGCGTCAATCGTTCCGGACAGTCTGTTAATGACATGCTCGGTCAGGCCGCTTCCGCCACCTTGCGCCTCGTGCTGGCGGCCACCTTCCTCGCGATCTTCTTCGGAATCTTCTTCGGCGTGATGAGTGCTATCCGCCGCTACACCGGTTTCGATTACGTCGTGACCTTCCTCGCCTTCACCTTCTACTCACTACCCGCCTTCGTTTTCGCGGTGCTTCTGAAGGAATACGGCGCTATTCGCTTTAATGACTGGCTGGCAGATCCAACAATTTCACTGGTTACTATCGTGATATTTGCCGGCATTTTCGCGCTCTTTGTGCAGGCCCTCGTGGCCGGCGGCCCGAAGCGGCGCGCGATGGCCGCGGGCATTAGCTTCGCTGTTGCTTTCGGCGTTATGGAATACATTTCCGTCACCCGCGCCTTCCTCGAACCCACCGGCGGGCTGTGGATCGAAGCTCTCATGGGCCTGGCCGGCACGGTGCTCTTCACCGGTCTCTTCCTCGGTTTCTCCAATAAGCGCGGCTTTGCCGTGGTGGGCGCCAACGCCGCGATCATGTTCGTCATCGTGGCGGCCTGCTCGAATATGCTCTGGGAGCCGACCTGGGGCTTCCTCTTCTTGATTCTGGCTCTCGGAGTCGCCGTTTCCGTGGGCGTGTCCTACTTCTTCGGTGGCTACGCGCGCCGCTCGGTGACCTGGGCGTCGATCTGGGCCGTTTTCTCGGTGTGGATCGCGATTATTTTCGATTTCGCGGCCCGCTACTGGTCGACCTACCTGCCGCTCACCCAGAACCGCCCGATTTCCACCATCGGTTCGATGACTCCGAATTTCCAGGGTAGCCACGTCTTCTGGCTCAGCTTCTTGGACTCCTTCACTCACCTCTTGCTGCCGACGATCTCGTTGACGCTCATGTCCATTGCGTCCTATACGCGCTATACGCGTTCGTCCATGCTGGAAGTGCTCGGTCAGGATTACATCCGCACCGCGCGGGCCAAGGGACTTCCCGAGCACACGGTTATTACCCGGCACGCTTTCCGTAATGCCATGCTGCCGCTGCTGACCATTATCGCTTTCGATTTTGCCGGCCTGATCGGTGGCGCGGTTATTACCGAAACGGTCTTCGGCTGGAAGGGCATGGGTGAACTCTTCCGAACCGGGCTTGCCCAGGTCGATCCGGCCCCGGTTATGGCTTTCTTCCTGGTCACCGGCGGAGCCGCGGTTCTCATGAATATGGTCGCGGACATCATGTACGCCTACGTCGATCCTCGGATTAGGCGGTAACCATGAGCCTGACTACCCCCATGAATCGTCACCAAGCCCGAGGAGAATCCGATGAGTGAGAATCGCTCGAAAACAACCGTCGCGTCGCTCGACCCGGAACACGTTGTTGAGGTCGACGACGCTCAGCTCGCTTCCTCCAGCCCCTCCTATTCGCAGGGGCGCCTGGTGCTGCGCCGTTTCCTGCGGCATAAGCCCGCGATGGTTTCCGCCGTCGTTCTTATCCTTGTGACGCTGGTGGCTTTCCTGTCCATTGGCTGGAATATGAGCTTCTTCGGCCTGCAGTGGCATTTCTCCGGTCTGTGGCGCCACAATTACATGGATGTTCTGGATGTCGTTAATAACGGCAAACCGACGATGACCTGGACCTCGCTGGGCGAACACCCCTTCGGGCAGGACAATATCGGTAAGGACTACTTTGCCCTGACCATGAAGGGCACCCAGATTTCAATTATTATCGCCTTCGTTGTCGGGCTGGTGTCCACCATTATCGGCACGATTATCGGCGCGGCCGCGGGGTACTTCCGCGGTTGGACCGAAGCGATCCTCATGCGCATCACCGACCTCTTCATCGTGATCCCGCTCCTTATTCTCGCGGCGGTTATCGGCAAGATGGTGGGAAGCCAAGGTATCTTGTTCCTCGCGGTGATGCTGGGCGTGCTCTCCTGGACGGGCCTGGCCCGCCTGGTGCGCGGCGAAGTGCTCTCCTTGCGCGAACGCGAATTCGTAGCCTCGGCTCGCGCGCTGGGAGCTTCCCCGTGGCGTATCATTTTCCGTCACATCCTCCCGAACTGCTTGGGCACGATTATCGTTTCGGCAACCCTGTCGATTTCGTCGGCGATTCTGCTAGAGACGTCGCTGTCCTTCCTCGGCTTCGGGGTGCGCCCGCCGGCCACCTCGCTCGGTTTGCTTATTTCTACCTACCAGACCACGTTCTCGACGCGCCCCTGGCTCTTCTTCGCCCCGGCCGGCCTGATCCTCATCATCGCGCTCTCCATTAACTTCATCGGTGACGGCCTGCGTGATGCCTTCGATCCGCGCCAGCGTTCGGCGGTATCGCGCCGCAAGATGAAGGCCCTCGCCGAAGGACATATTGAGAACGACGTCGAAGCTGATCTCATGCCGGTGACCACTGCGGCCACCACCGCGACGGGTGGCGAGCACGCCGCTCCCGCATCCGACGCCACCGAAAGGAAGGGCGAATAAATGCGTCTCGGAAAACGCGCTGCAACAACGCAGGATAAAGCCGCCGCGACAGCGGCCACGGCCACGCTGAAGGCTGACCAGCCCGTCGTCACACCCCATCCGAAAACCGATAAGCCGGTGCTCGGCTTCGGGGAATTGGACGTCAAGTTCGCCACCGAATTCGGTGCGGTTCACGCCGTGCGAGGCGTGAGTATTGATGTGCGCCCGGGCGAAGTGGTGGGTCTTGTTGGCGAGTCCGGTTCCGGTAAATCGGTGACCTCCACCACAGCCCTCGGCCTGCTGCCTTCCAATGCTGTTATTAGCGGAAGCGTGCAGGTAGCCGGCCGTGAAGTACGCGGAATGACCTCGCGGGGCATGCGCGCGCTGCGCGGTGCGGAAGTGGGCATGGTATTCCAGGAGCCTATGACCGCGCTCAACCCGGTGCTCACCATCGGCCGCCAGATGACGGAAGGTCTGGAAACCCACGGGCTTGCCTTCGGGGAAGATGCCCGCAATCGCGCGGTCGCCATGCTCAAGGCCGTCGGGCTGCCCGATGCCGAAGAGCGCATGAACCAGTACCCGCACCAGCTTTCCGGCGGGCAGCGCCAGCGCGTGGTTATCGCGATTGCGCTTATCGCCAACCCCTCCGTCATTATTGCGGACGAACCGACCACCGCCCTGGATGTTACCGTCCAGGCGGATATCCTCGACCTGCTGCGCTCCCTCAAGGACCAGCTCAATACCGGTATTCTCCTCATCACCCACTCCATGGGTGTGATCGCGGATATGGCTGACCGGGTGCACGTGATGTTCAAGGGTGAGATTGTGGAATCGGGCGACGTCGTCCAGGTTCTCAATCACCCCAAGCATCCCTATACGCGCCGCCTATTGGAAGCGGTGCCGCACCTGGGCCAGGGCCGCGAACAATTCGGTTTCTCCCTGGAAAAGGAAGCATCCATCGACCTTGATAAAAAGGTGCTGGAAGCCAAAGATCTCGTTATCGAATACGAGATTCCGGGTAAGGAACCCTTCCGCGCCGTGGACCATGTGTCCCTGGATGTTGCGGAACGTGAAATTGTCGGGCTCGTGGGTGAATCCGGTTCGGGTAAATCCACGATCGGCAAGTGCGTACTCGGGCTTATCCCGGCCGCGGCCGGTGAGGTAAAGATCTTCGGTGAAGATCTGGTGGGAGCTTCCCGTAAGCACGCCCAGGAACTGCGCCAGCACGTGGGCGTGGTCTTCCAGGATCCGGCCGCGTCCCTCGACCCGCGGTTCCCGGTGGGCGATTGCATTATGGAACCGCTCGACGTTCACAAGGTCGGCACCAAGGCGGAACGTCGCCAGCGTGTGTACGATCTGCTGGATGCGGTGCGGCTGCCGCGTTCCTCCTTCAACCGCTACCCGCATGAGCTTTCCGGCGGTCAGCGCCAGCGCGTGTGCATCGCTCGCGCTCTGGCCCTGCGCCCCAAGCTCCTCATCGCGGACGAACCGACCTCCGCGCTGGACGTTTCCGTTCAGGCCCAGGTCCTGACCATGCTCTCCGAACTGCAGGATGACATGGGCTTCGCTTGCCTCTTCATTTCGCACGATCTTGCGGTGGTCGATATGCTCTCGCATCGCGTGGTAGTGCTGCAAAACGGCAAGGTTGTAGAAGCGGGCCAGCGCGAGGACGTCCTCCACAACCCGCAAGAAGCCTACACGCAGCGGCTCCTGGCGGCCGCTCCGGTTCCCGAACCGATTGAGCAGCGCCGCCGCCGCGAAGAACGCCACGCGCTGCTGCGTAAGCAGGGCCGGGAAGTGTCGCGTTTGCGTTTGAGTGAGGACGACGCCGCCAACTAGGCGAGAGCTACTCCGGCGCTTAGGTGAAAGCCAGGCCGCAGGCGGCGGCTAGGCAGGCCACCCACGCCGCGCACAGAACCGCTCGGCCCAGATCCACGGATCGGACCGGGCGGTTTGTGCTACCTACTGTGCTGCGTGGTGTGCTCCCTGGACCTGACGCTGCATTTTCCTGCGCTGCCCGTAATTGTTCGGCAGCCCGGGCGAGCGTCACCCACCGGATAGCGGTGCCGCGCCCGGGACGTGCGGGAAGATCAACGTGGCGGGCTGCGGCCGGGTGACGCGCGGGAAGGAGACGGCGCCCGGCCGCCAGCGCTCCACCGGCCGGGAAAGCTGCCGCATCCCAGTGGTGGCCGCTCCGCGCATGGGTCGTGAGATAAAAGCGGGTGGTGAAGCGCGCGACCGCGCCCCAGGGCAGCCAGATGGTACGCAACGGGTTGATAATGGTCAGACCCTCCGCGTTATAACGCAGCTCGGGGAGGAAAAAGAACGACCACGCCGCTCCGGTTATCCCGGCGGCAATAAAGCACGCGGTGAGGGCGGAGAAAGGCATGGCAACCCCGGCTCCGATAAGGATAAGAGGCGCGAATCCGAGGGCAATGAGGAACCCGCCCTTGACGATGTGGCCGCGCGACCGCAGGATTACTTCGCCGGCTTTCCGCGCGGCTTTGCCGCTGCCGCTATGGTGAGCTGCGTTGCCGGGTTCACCCGCGCTCACAGCGCCACCGACCAGGCAATACCGCCGAGCACCCCGAGTACCCCGGCCACCGCGAAAGCGAGCCGATCCCAGGCCCAGTGCCGTTCCACCCGAGGATGCTCGCTGGGGGCGCCGGTGGGAGCATAACGGGACGCCACCGACTCAATGAACTTCCGCACCGGCAGCGTTGCGGTGGTGACCGTATGATCACCGGAGTCGTGGGCCGGGATTGCCCGGCGGGTATCCGGGGTAGGCCGGCCGACGGTACCGAAGGCGCGGGCGTGGATGGCCGCGCCGTCCGTCGTCGTGATAACAAGACCGTACCCGGATTCCACCGCACGCAAACGCGGGAACGGAACCCGCAGATCGCGGAAGGTATTGCGTATCGTCACCCCGGAACCATCCACGTCCACGCTGGGTAAATAGAAGAGCGCGTACCCGGCCAGGCACATGCCGGCGGCAAACACAGCCGCGGGCGGCAGATAGCCCCACCCGCCCTGCCACACCTGCATGACCAGAGCAATGATTCCGATAGCGCCGCACAGCCCGGCGGCGGGGGCGGCCGAGGCGCCGCGAAGACGATAACGTGCAGACATACGCATATTTTCCCACGTTCGGGCCGCGAATGCGGCCACCTGTGAACGGCGGTGGTGATTCTTGACATGGTGGCACATACGGTGCGGGCCAGGCGAGTAACATTGCCAGGGGTTTGCGCTTGCGCATCCCTCATATCACAACGCCGGCGCGGGTCGGCAGGGAAGTAGGTTATGGATAGTCGCAACGATCTTCGCAACGTTGCCATTGTGGCGCACGTTGATCACGGGAAAACTACGCTCGTGGACGCGCTCATGTGGCAGGCCGGGGCTTTCGGAGAGCGCGCCACCGTGGAGAAAACCGGGGAGCGCGTCATGGATTCGGGAGAGCTGGAACGCGAAAAAGGCATTACCATCCTCGCGAAGAACACCGCGATCCATTACCGCGGGCCGGCGGCGGTCACGGCCGGCGTGCCCGAGGGCATCACCATTAACGTGATCGACACTCCCGGCCACGCCGATTTCGGTGGGGAAGTCGAACGCGGCCTGTCCATGGTGGACGGTGTTATTTTGCTTGTCGATGCTTCCGAAGGCCCGCTTCCGCAAACTCGTTTCGTGCTGCGCAAAGCTCTCGAGGCGTCGCTGCCCGTCATTATTGTTATTAATAAGGTCGATCGCCCGGATGCGCGCATCGCTGAGGTGGAATCCGAAACCCAGGATCTTCTCCTTTCCCTCGCCTCCGACCTGGATCATCCCGACCCGGATATGCTTGATTCCCTGCTGGAAACCCCGGTAATTTACGCCTCCGCGAAAGCGGGGCGCGCCAGCCTCACCCGTCCCGCGGATGGCCAGCTGCCCGAGAGCACCGACTTGGAGCCGCTGTTCGAGGCGATCGTCAACTGCATTCCCGCCCCGCATTTTGAGGCGGATGCGCCGCTGGCCGCCCAGGTCACCAACCTGGACGCCTCGCCTTTCCTCGGCCGTATCGCCCTGCTGCGCATTTATTCGGGCACTATTAAAAAGGGTGCGACAGTTGCGTGGGTCCGCGCTGATGGTACGACGTCGTCGGCCCATATTTCCGAACTGCTTCTTACCGAAGGCCTGGAACGTAAGCCGGCCACCTCTGCCCGGGCTGGCGATATTGTGGCTATCGCGGGTATCCCGGATATTACGATCGGTGATTCCCTGGTTGATCCGGATGATCCGCGCCCGCTGCCGCCCATCCACGTGGATGACCCGGCCATCTCCATGACCATCGGAATTAATACCTCGCCGCTGGCCGGCACCGAAGGCAAGGGCCATAAGCTCACCGCGCGGCAGGTCAAAGACCGCCTCGATCAGGAGCTTGTGGGCAATGTGTCCATTCGAGTGCTTCCCACCGGGCGCCCCGATGCCTGGGAAGTGCAGGACCGCGGGGAATTGGCGTTGGCGATTCTGGTGGAGCAGATGCGCCGCGAAGGTTTCGAGCTGACCGTGGGTAAGCCCCAGGTGGTCACCCGCACCATTGACGGGACGGTATGCGAGCCGATGCAGCGTACCACCATTGATGTGCCGGAAGAATACCTCGGGGCGGTCACTCAGCTCATGGCGGCCCGCAAGGGTCTCATGGAAACGATGGCGAACCACGGTACCGGCTGGGTGCGCATGGAATTTGTGGTGCCGGCGCGCGGCATGATTGGATTCCGCTCCGCGTTCCTCACGCAAACTCGCGGCACCGGCATTGCCGCCTCCATCTCGGAAGGCTACGCTCCCTGGATGGGGGAGATTTCTTCACGGGCCACCGGCTCCCTGGTGTCCGACCGGGCCGGGCAGGTCACCGCCTACGCGCTTCAGCGCCTGGAAGATCGCGGAACTTTCTTCGTCACCCCGGGTCAGGAAGTTTATGAAGGCCAGGTCGTGGGTGAAAACCCGCGCGATGAAGATATGGACGTCAATGTGGTGCGCGCTAAGGAAATGACAAATATGCGCTCGGCCACCGCCGACGTGTTTGAGACCCTGCAAGCGCCGCGACGCCTTACCCTAGAAGAAGCTATGGAATTCGCTGCTGATGACGAATGCCTGGAAGTAACCCCGGAATCCGTGCGGGTGCGCAAAGTTGTGCTGAGTGCGGTGGAACGCGGGAAAATTGCCGGCCGAAAGAAGCGCGCGAAGAAGTAGCCTACGCGTGCCGCGGTGAGCGCCTTGTACGGCCACTACCCGGCCTGCACTGCTCCGTGGCACGCCCGCGCAGACAAGGAGTGAGATGAGGAGGAACCGCGTCCCGCGCCCGAGCGCGCGCTCAGCCGTGCTGGGAGCCGCGCTGCGGAGCTGCACCAAGCTCGCCGCCGGCCTGTTGCTCGGCGCCTTCGCCGGGGCACTGGCCGCGGTCACCCACGCGGGGCTCGCGGGGATTCCCGGCTTGGCCACCGACATCGTCTGGGTCGGTCCGCTCCTCGCCACGCTGCTCGTTGCCAGTGGCGCATCTTTCGCCCGCGATTGGTTAGGATCGTGGTGCTGGGCTGGATTCTGGCTGGGTGAAGTGGCCCTCACCTTCTGGGCTTTCGCCGCTCCCGGCTACGGGGATATCGTGGCTTTTCACGGGGTGGCCGCGAATCTCTGGCTTGTTCTCGCTCCGCTCGCCGGGGCATTCCCGCTGCTCGGCGCCGTGCTGCGCCGCCGGCATTCCACGCCTCCGGGCCCACACCCGGAAGCTGACCAGGCTCAACCACAGGAGGACGCATGCGATCTGAGCACACGCCGCTGAGCGGAGGTCCCGAAACTACCGCGGCGGGCCCCGCGAATTCGGACACGCCTTTCGATACCGGCGAATTTCAGCGGGTAGAGCCCGGCCGCACCCTGCGCTGGCCCTGGATTACCTCCGCGGTTATCGCGATCCTGGCTCTCGCTTATGTTGGTTATGCCTGGTATAGCGCGGATCGGGTGGCTCGGGGCACCACCGTGGCCGGAATCGAGATCGGCGGGATGAATACCGCCACCGCCACCGAGCACCTGAGTGGCGAGGTTGCCGCGCGGGTAGCCCGCCCGGTCGAGGTGGTTGTGGAGGGCACCAGCGTGAACGTCAACCCGGGTGATTATTCCCTGGGTGTGGACGCGGCGGCCACGGTGGAGAGCCTGACCGGTTTCACCCTCAACCCCGTGGAGATTTTCCACCGCCTCACCGGTAGGGGCGAGGTCGCCCCGCGGGTCACCGTGGACGATGCGGCACTCTCCGCCCAGGTGGATACGATTCGTCAGGCTACCGGCGTGGAAGCGCGTAATGCCACCCTCGTGATGGAAGGTACGACGGCGCAGCTCAGCCCGGCGCAGGCCGGGCGCGCCGTCGCCCCGGAGGCCACCCGCGCAGCTCTGATTGAGCAGCCTTTGCGCGGCCAGGAACGTATCGAGCTGGAAGCGGTGCCGTCCGAACCTGCTATTAGCACCGAAGCGGCCGAAAAGGCGCGCACGGAACTGGCCGGCCCGCTGGTCTCCGGTGATCTCACCGCGAAAGTGGGGGAGCGGGCCGTGAACCTCAGCCCGCAAACCCTGGCGCAGGCGGCATCTTTCGTGCCCGAAGGCGCGGCCCTGCAGCTCAAGCTGGATGGCAAGGTGCTGGGGGATGCGGTGCGGGCCGCCGCCCCGGATCTGCTCAAACCGGGTGTGGATGCCCGTATCGAAATCGTGGACCACACCACCCCCACGATTATTCCTTCCCAGGACGGCGTGGGTATTGACGATGCCGCCCTTGCTGCCGGTGCCCAGGTTGCCGCGCTGCGCACCGCTGCCGCCGAGCGCCTCGTGGAACTGAGCCCAGCCTCAATCCCGGCTGCTTTCAGCACCGCGGACGCGGAAAAGCTCGGGGTGAAAGAAGTGGTCTCCGAGATTTCCACCCCGCTCACCAGCGATTCGGTGCGTACCACCAATTTGCGGGTCGGAACTCAGAAAGTCACCGATACCCTGGTCAAGCCCAATGAAACTTTCTCCCTGGAAGCCGCGCTCGGGCCCATTGAATATTCGGAAGGTTTTGTTTCTTCCGGGGTGGTCATGAACGGTTTTAATAACGAGGCCCTGGGCGGGGGACTCTCCCAGCTGGCCACGAACGTCTTTAATATCGGCTACCTGGCCGGTTACGAAGATGTGGAGCACCGCCCTCACACCAAGCATTTTTCCCGCTACCCTATGGGCCGCGAGTCTACGCTGTGGTCCGGCTCCATTGACGTGAAATGGAAGAACACCACCCCCTACGGCGCGGTCATCGATACCTACCTGGAGGGCGGCTACGTGGTCACGAAGCTCTGGTCCACGAAGTATTACGACGTCGAAACCTGGACATCGGAACCGCGCAATTACCGCCAGCCGGTCATGACCGAAGGCAAGGGGCCGGATTGCGAACCCCAGGGCCTGGGCGATCCCGGATTCACCGTGACTGTTTCCCGCACCGTCAAATTGGGGGATAAGGTCGTGGAGGATTCTTCCTATGACTGGACCTACCAGCCCGATCACGGCCGCACCTGCCCGAAGCCGCAGCCGGCCACCCCGCCCGCACCCGCCCCGCAGCCGGAAGGCGCTCCTGCTCCCGCACCAGCTCCAGCGCCCGGTCAGTAGATTTGGTGCTGGGCACCAGCGCGGATTACGGTAGAGGAGGAGGTGACACCGGTGGCTTATGTCATTACCTTGCCGTGCGTCGATACGAAAGATCGGGCGTGCGTGGACGAATGCCCGGTGGATTGCATTTACGAAGGGGATCGTACCCTCTACATTAACCCGGACGAATGTGTGGATTGCGGGGCGTGCGAGCCGGCTTGCCCGGTGGAAGCTATCTACTACGAAGATGATGTTCCCGAAGAATGGTCAGTGTTCACCGCCGTGAACGCCGAATTCTTCTCCGAATTAGGCTCCCCGGGCGGGGCACAAAGCCTGGGGCCCACCGGCACCGACCACCCCTATGTGGCCGGCCTACCGGCGAACGTTAACGACGAATCCTAAGCCGGGGGCGGCTCCCGCGCGGCGCAAGCCGCGCCGCGCGCGCCGTCGTTCCCGCTCTAGGCGCCGTCGCTCCAATCAAGGGTGGTGCGGGCTAGCTCGCGCACCTGCGGCCAGGTGGCCGCGAAGGAGGGGAGCAGCGGGTAGGAGGTGACATCCTCCACGTTCACCCAGCGCAGTTCCATGGATTCCCCGTCGGCTACCGCGTCGATACCGTCGCGGCAGCGCGCCACGAAACTGGTATAGGACCAATCCACATGCGCGGTGGTGAGCTCCCCGCCGCGGCTCAGGTCCGCCGGGGGGATCGCAGTTTCCTCCGTGAATTCGCGCAGTGCCCCCTCCCAGGGCTCCTCGTCCCATTCGCGCGCCCCACCTGGGAAAGCCCAGGTGGCACCGCCGTGGCTCCAGGGGGAGCGATGCTGGAGGAGAATCTGGATGTGCCTGGCGTGGCGCCGGAAGGCTGCAATACCGGCCGCCCCGTTCATACCCCAATGGCGTTTGCCGCAGCCGCACAGCAGGAAACCATCCGCGCCGTGATGGACCGTGCCGTGGTGGCTATCGGCTAAGAAACGCTGCGCGGCTTCCGGGAGCACCCCGAGGGCCGGGCGGGCAGGTCGCGCCCAGAACTGGGTGAAGGACAGGCCCAGCTGCTCCACCAGGGAACGTAGCAACGGCAGGGAAATCCCCACCACCCCGTGATAATCACCTTCGAGGCGGTCAATAAAGGGGCCACCCAGGCCGTCCGCGGTAAAGGAGCCGGCTACTTCCAGCGGTTCACCGGTGGCGATATAGGCGTCGATCTCCGCTTCGCTCAGATGCGCGAAGGTGACCGTGGCCCGGGAAATCCCCGCCAGGGAACGCCCGGAGGGCACGTGAACCAGGCAGTGCCCGGTGTGGAGAATCCCGGAGTTGCCGGACATCCGGGCTAAGCGTTCGCGGGCGACCCGCGGGGAATGCGGTTTTCCGTAAACTTCGCCCTCGAATTCGAACATGGAATCGCAGCCGATCACAAAATCGGCGCGCTGGGCCGGCCCGGGGGTGGCGGCCACATCGCGGGCTTTGGCCGCGGCGAGGGCGAGCACCCCCTGGGAGGGACCTCCGTGCACCCGCGCGAGCAGCGCATCCTCATCCACGTGCGACACCTGCACCAGGGGATCGACCCCCGCGGCCCGCAAGGTGGCCAGGCGTGCGGGGGATTGACTGGCCAAGGCCAGGCGAAGGGAGGGCAGCGCGGCGGTATGCCCCGCGCCGCCCCCGTGCGTAACACCGGTCATAAAAAGGACCGGCCTAGCGGGAGAGCTCGCTGCGCAGCACGTCCAGGCCCACCCCGCCCAGGCGCAGTGCCTTCATATGCCAGGCCTTGAGGTCGAAGTCGGCTCCTGCGCGGGCCCGGGCTTCTTCGCGCAGTTCCTTCCAGATCCGCGCGCCAACCTTGTAGGCGCTGGCCTGCCCGGGCCAGCCGAGGTAGCGATCCAGTTCGTAGGAAAGGAAAGACTGCTCCATGGCCACATTCGCGCGCAGGAAACGCCAGGCGGCATCGTGATCCCAGGCGCCGGTGCCGAACTTGCCGCAGGCCACCTTCCCGGCATCCTTACCTAGGTGCACACCCATATCCACCACGATACGGGCCGCGCGCAGCCGCTCGGAATCGAGCACCCCCATTCGGTCACCCGGATCTTCGTGGAAACCGAGCTCGGCCATGAGGGCTTCGGCGTAGAGCGCCCAGCCTTCCCCGTGCCCGGACACCCAGTAGGCCTGCCGGCGCCACGCATTGAGCTGATCCTTGAGGTAAACGGCCAGGCCCAGCTGGAGGTGGTGCCCCGGTACTCCTTCGTGGTAGACCGTGGTCTTTTCCTGCCAGGTGTGGAATTCCGTGACGCCTTCCGGCACCGACCACCACATGCGGCCCGGCCGCGAAAAATCATCGGACGGGCCGGTGTAGTAGATACCGCCCGAATTTGAGGGCGCAATCATGCATTCGATGGTGCGCATCGCCTCGGGAATGTCGAAGTATTGCGTGGCAGCGGCCATGGCATCATCGGCGGTGTGCTGCATCCACGACCGCAATTCCTCCACGCCGTGCAGGGTGTAGCGTTCTTCCTGATCGAGGCGGGTGAGGGCTTCGTTCACGCTCACGCCCTCCCCGTACAGCTCGCGCGCGATAGCCTGCTGTTCGGCGTCGATACGCTCCAGTTCGTGGATACCCCACTCGTACGTTTCATCCAGGTCGACGACGGCGCCCAGGAATTCGCGCGAATGCAGCGCGTAACGATCCCGGCCCACCGCATCATTTTCGGTAGCTGCCGGGAGGAGGCCCCGCAGTGTTTCGGCCAGTTCCCCGTAGGCGGCGCGGGCCTGGGCGGCACTCTTCTCCAGAGCGCCGGCGAGTTCCGGGGCGGTGGCCGCCCCGCGCTGGGCAAGTCCCGCGAAGCTCCCCGAATCGGAAGCCGCATCCAGGGCTTGCTCCAGGCAGCGTTCTACCTGCCGGGCCGCGAAAGCGGGGCCGGCGGCCGCCCGCTGCGCCAGTGATTCGCGATATCCCGCCAGGGCCCGCGGCACATCGCTCAGGCGCGCGGCAATGGTTTCCCAATCGGAGGCCGTTTCCTGGGCCATCACGTCAAAAACATCGCGAATCCCCTGCACCGGGGATTCAATAACATTGAGCTTACCGACTACTTCGCCGGCTTCATACAGTTCAATTTCCAGGCCGAGGCGATCCCGCAGGCCCGCGGCTGTCACGCGATCAATGGCGTCCTGCTCCGTGAGGTGATCCAGGGCAGCCAAGGTTTCCCGCACGTTATCCATATGTGCGGCAATCCCGGCGGGCGAATAATCATCAAGCTTGGTTTCGGGTGCACCGGGCAGGCCGGTGAAGGTCACCGTTTCGGGTGAGGTATCGAGGACGCGCTGGAAATAGCGATCCGCGAGGGCATCAATATCTGTGTGTTCTCGTTTATTCTCCACTGCTCCAGAATAGCCCGCGGCTACCGCGCACTCCACTCCCAGCAAAATCCCCGGATGAAAACATGGACGTGAGTGTCAAGGATGACTAGTATACTGTGATGGAAGGCACTTTATTTATAGCTGGCGGTTGGCGCTCCCTGTTCTCCTCACCTGAGGCGGCGCCGCGCCGGTGGTGAACAGCTAAGGGAAGGGGCTAGTGTGGCTGAGCAATTCGCAAGCGCGCCGCGCCCCGCCCCCCATCCCGAAACATCGCGTGAGGCGGCTGGAGGAGCGCGCAAACGCTCCGGTATCGGTCCCGGAATCAGCGCCGATCTCATCGCCTACCTCCTCGGGGGTAGTGCCCAGCCCGCTGAAAGCGCGGATCTCAGCGCGGATGATATGGCTCAGTTGCGGCGTAATACCGCCGCGGATCTGCCCCTCGGCCCGGAATCCGGGGTGCCCCGCCCCGGGCATACCGCCCGCATGGAAGCCCCGGTGGACCGTAATTTCGTGCCGAGCCGGGAAACAGCGGCCCGCACTTCGCAGCGCTCGCGGGCCTGCCGCCCGGATGCGGATGGCCGGCACCCGAGCAGCGTGAAAGTGGCGGAATCCGCCGCGCCAGCGGCGCCGTCGTCGCACCGCTACCCGGCCACGCCTCAGCCGCAGGCCACGGCGGATACGGAACCCACCGCGTTCTCCTCCTATATGGAGCATCTTGAAGGCGGGCTGCCGCGCTATACCCTGCGCCAGGCGGCGGAACTAACCAAAATGGACACGGAAGGCGTGCGGCGTTTTTGGCTGGCCCTCGGTTTCCCCACCATCGTGGATGAAGATAGCGAATGTGTTTTCACGGACGGTGATATCGCGGCGATGCGCGCGATGGCGGAATCGCTCGGGGAATCTCCGCTGACGGAATCGGCCCTCACGTCGCTGCTGCGTGCCAGCGCCCACAACGTGGATCGCATGCTGCAGTGGCATGTGGAAACCCTGCTCGAGCTGGCCGAAACTACGGGTGGACTCGGGCCGGTGGATGCGCGGCGCTGGGTGCTTGATCATTTCGCGGATATTGAAGAATTTTTGCGGCGCACCGCAGCATATACCTGGTCGCGGCAGGCCGCCGCGCTACTGCGCCATACCGAAGCCGAAATCGCCCATATTAATGAGGATGATGCCATCCCGCAGATCCCGCGTGCGGTGGGCTTTATCGATATCGTGTCCTTCACGAACCGCACCGAACGTATGACGTCGCACCAGTTCATGGAGTTCATTGAGCGTTTCGATTACACCTGTCGCGCCGTGATTACCGGCGGGGGCGGGCGCGTGGTTAAGTCCATGGGCGATGCTTTCCTCTTTATTGCGGACGATATCGTCACGGGTGCAGATATTGTGTGCGATGTGACCCAGGCTCTACGCGATACCCCGGAAATTCCGGCGGTGCGGGCATCCCTCACCTGGGGGCCGGTCCTGGGGCGTTTCGGTGATGTCTTTGGTCCCTCGGTGAATATGGCCTCCCGGCTCGCGGATGTGGCCTCCCCGGGTACGGTTCTCACCTCGCGGCCGGTGGCCACCGCGCTCAAGGCGGTAGGGGAGAACCGCTTCACTACGATTTCAGTGGGCACTCCTACCCTCCAGGGGCTGGGTGCCACCGAGGTGCTGGAGCTGCGCCGCATCCGCGCGCATTAAGAAGGGCTGCCCTCGCGCGTATCGAGAAGAACATTCCGGTGCTGGCTATGCCCGGTTTCACGCCCCTGGGCAAAGGCCCTGAGTGAAAAAAGAAAATAGCTTAGACTTTCAGTGTGACTACTTTGCTTCTTGTTGAGGACGATGCCGCTATTTCCGGCCCGCTGGCCCGCGCGCTCGGGCGGGAAGGGTACACCGTGAACCTGGTTGCTACCGGCCGGGATGCGCTGGACCAGCTCACCAACGGGGTGGACATTATGGTTCTGGATCTCGGTTTGCCGGATATGGATGGCCTCGAGGTAGCGCGCCAGGCCCGCGGGGAGGGCCACACTTTCCCCATTCTTATTCTTACCGCACGTACCGAAGAAGTGGATATGGTGGTGGGCCTGGATAGCGGGGCGGATGATTACGTCACCAAGCCTTTCCGGCTCGCGGAGCTGCTGGCGCGGGTGCGGGCGCTGCTGCGGCGTACCGAGCAAAGCAATGATCACCTCACCGCCCAAGATATTTCGGTGGATACCGGGGCGCGCCGGGCGCTACGCGAGGGAGTGGAGCTGCCGCTCACCGCGAAAGAATTTGATTTGCTTACCGCGCTGATTCGTCGCGCGGGGGATGCCGTGTCGCGCGAACTTCTGCTCAGCGAAGTGTGGGGGGACGAAAACGGCTCCTCCTCGAAGAAACTTGATATGCATATTTCGTGGTTGCGCCGCAAATTGGGCGACGACGTTGACAGTCCTCGCTATATCTCCACGGTGCGGGGACTGGGCTTCCGTTTCGAAACACATTAAGAAGAACCCATGCGCGCACGTTCTTTGCGGATGACGATCCGCACCGCGCTGGCCGCTATTTTGCTGGTCGGTATCCCGGCGCTGATTATGGGCGGGGTGACGATCCCGCGCAATGCCCTTGATGAGGGGCGGGCCCGCCGGGATATGGTGCTCTTCCTGGGGGCGGAAATCCTGGCGATTATCGTAGCCATTTTGGTGGCGGTGGGGATCGCCATGCGGGTCTCGCGTCGCATTTCCGCGCCGCTTATCTACCTGGCCGCCGCTGCCGAACAGCTGGGAGCGGGAACAACGCGCCCGCAAATGGCACCCTCGGGAATTGAAGAAATCGACCTGGTTTTTGAGGAGATTGCGCGGGCTGCGGATCGCATGGCCGGGCGGCTTTCCGCTGAGCGTCAATTCGCGGCCGATGCCTCCCACCAGCTGCGCACTCCGCTCACCTCGCTATCCATGCGCCTGGAAGAAATCCAGTACCTCAGCGAGGATCCGGACGTGAAAGAAGAAGCTACCCGCTGCCTGGAACAGGTGGAACGGCTCACCGGGGTGGTAACCGATCTGCTGCATGCCTCCCGCGCCCAGGAAAGTGCCACGGAGGCGGTGGCGCTGCAACCTATTTTCACCCAGCAGGGCGTGGAGTGGGAGCGGGCTTTCGCGGCTGCGGGCCGGAAAGTGGTCTTTACGGTGGGCGAGCACGGCCCGGTGCTTTCCGATCCCGGGGCGCTCTCCCAAATTATCGCCACCTGCGTGGAAAACTCGCTGAAATACGGGGCGGGAACGACGACGGTCACCTCGCGTCCAGCCGGCCGGGGTGTCATTATTGATATTAGCGACGAGGGGGAGGGTGTTGCCCCCGAATTCGTGGAAGCTATTTTCACCCAGGGATTTTCCCTGGGCGGATCCACCGGATTCGGCCTGCCGCTCGCCCGCCAGCTGGCGGAACGCAATGGCGGGCGCCTGGAATTATCCCAGGCGCGGCCCCCTATTTTTTCGGTGGTCCTCGCCGCGCTCCCGGCGGCTCTTGACCCGGCGAAGGTCTTTCCGGCGGGTGGGGAAATCTCGGTGGGAGCCCGCAGGCGGCGTTTCTAAAATCCGCGGCGCTACTCGCGCACCCGGAACACCACGTAGCGGTAGAGCACGTAGCGGCAGGCGGTGCCCAAAATTAGCCCCACCACATTGGAGGAAATGTTATCGGCCAGCTGGGAGCGCATATCCAGCACGTAGCGGGAGAACCACAAGCAGCCCAGCTCAATCGCCATTCCGCACAGATTCACCGCCACGAATTGCAGGAATTCACGCATTTTTTCGGTGGAGCGCTGGCTGCGGAACGTCCACAAGCGATTAGCCACCCAGGAGAAAATCACGGACAGCGTAACGGATATGACTTTCGCCGTCATGGATTGGTCGCCTGGCAGCCGCACCAGTCCGGTATGGGCCAGCAGATTGAAAATACCCACATTGACGATATAGGCCCCCAGCCCCACCGTGCAGAACTGCAGGAATTCCACGAGCCACTGCCGGAAGGTCTGGCCCTTGAGTAAACGGCGCAGCAATTTCTCCACCCGGGCGCGGGTGGAAGAACGCGGTGCTGGGGTTGGTTCCGGTGCTGGGGCAGTCATCGAGCTGAGACTATCACGCTTTAGAAAGCGGGAAGCATATCGGCCGGAGTCAGGCTCCCCTCGCGCATTTTCCGGAAGAATTCCGGGGTACGCTGCGGATCGAGGAGCACATTGGACTGCCCGTTAGCTCGGTAATCAAGATCGGCGATGGGGGGAACCCCGGCCAGGCCACCTTCGCCCAGCACGCTCCCGAGCGCCAGCCCGGCCCGCCCCACGTTGTACAGCGAGGTATCGCGATCTACTGTGAGAATGGAACCGGCGGTGCCGACCATGCGCCGCTGCAGCGGGAAATCCACCAGCGTTGCCGGGGTCTTCAGCTTGCTAATCAGGGAGGACACCACCTGGCGTTGCCGGTTGGTGCGCCCGAGGTCACCCAGCGGATCGGATTTGCGCATCCGTGCGAAAGCGAGGGCTTGGGCGCCGTTTGTATTGTGGCAGCCAGCTTCCCACACCATGCCAGAGTCCGCATCGTCCACGTCGTCGTCGTAACACAGGCGCACTCCGCCGGCCGCGTCCACAATCTGCTGTACCCCGGCCATAGAAATCTGGATGTAGTGGTCCACCGTCATCCCGGAGAGCTCCTCAACCGTTTCCACCAGGAGGCGCGGCCCGCCCAGCGCAAAGGAAGAATTGAGCTTTTGTTCGCCCTCCCCGGGAACATTCACGTAGGAATCACGCGGGAGGGAGACCAGCGCGGGCGCCCCGGATTCGGGCACGTGGAGCAGCATAATGGTATCCGCGCGTTCGCCCTCGGTCGGGTCGTCAATGCCGTCCGCTTCGCGCACATCCGAGCCCACAATAAGGTACGTGGTTCCGCTCGTTGCACCGGCCCCGCTCAGCGCATCCGTTCGGGTCAGCTTGGAATTACCGTAGAAGAACAGGTAGGCGGGCCAGGTCACCGCAAGAATAAGAAGCACGACGACGACGCCAGCAACCCAGCGCCACGGATGGCGGCGCCGGGTGCGCCCGGCAGGCGCACCCATCCCGGGCGTATCCGGTGCCGGATAGCGATCAGCGCCGGGATGCGGGTGGGCGGCGGCCGGTGCAGCCTGCGCGGCGGGGCGCGCCGGCGGGTAGGAAACTACCGGGGGATAGGAAGGTGCCTGCTCGAAGGACTCTGCCGGGCGGGCGGGTGCCCCCTGGCGCTGCGGAGCAAAGCTCGGGGGCTGCACGGGGGCGGGCCGGCGCGGAGCTCCGGCGGCCCGGGTAGCGCCCGGAGTATCGGCGTAGTGTTCGCGTGCTTCGGGTGGCACAGTGCGGTCGCGTCCCACCGATTGAGCGCCCTGCGAGGAGGGGCGCGGAAGCTTGCGCTTGGGTGGGAACGACGGCGGCGGGGTAGCCCCATGGAAACGGTTCATACTCAGGGAATCGCATTCTCTCGGGTGCATACAGGCGCCAACTCGGTGCTTTGGGCGGTGGTGGGAGCGAGTGACGCGGGTGCATCGCCCTCCGGCTCCGCTTCAGCTGCCGGGCTTTCGGATGAGGCGGCGGCTTCGGTATCACTACTGGTGGTGGATTCCGCGGCGCTCGCAGGTTCCTCAGCGTCGCCGGTGGCGGCGGCTGCAGCGCTCGCGGTGGCACTGGGAAGCGCATCCGGGCTGCCTTCCGGGGGCAGGCCAACGAAAACGCCGTCGGCATTCTTCTCCGCACGTACCGGAACATCGCGGCGCAGTGCCTCCCACACGTAATCCGCGGAATCGGTGGCGACCACGCGGTTACCCGCCCACGCGAAAGGCATGGTCCAGAAACGAATATTGGCCGGATTGAGGGAGCGCAGCGAATTTGCCAGGCCCACAATATTGTTGATGGAGCCGATTTCCTGAGAGGTTTGCAAGGATTGGGTCGCGGCGTCGAGCAGGCGCATGAGGCGGGGGAAATCGGTGAGGAGATTGGAGCGGAGGGTCTCAGCGGCCACCGCGCTCACCAATTCGTGCTGGCGGCCGATGCGGGAAATATCCGAGCCGTCTCCCACGCTGTAGCGGGCCCGAGCCAGGGCCAGGGCCTGAGTGCCGTTGAGGAGGCGGCAACCGGAAGCGATATCGAGGCCGGCGCGTTCGTCGTACAGATCATCCGCGAAGTACATGGGAACCCCGCCCAGCGCATCCACCGTGGAAATAAAGGAAGCGAAATCCACCACGATATAACCGTTGAAGGTAATGCCGGTCATCTTGTGGAGGGTGGTCATGGTGCAGGCCGCCGCGCTGGCCACATCCCCGTACTGGCCGCCGATGGCGAAAGCGGAGTTGAACATCGTTTCGGGGGCGGGGCGAGTGGTGACCGTTTCCGAACCGCCCGAGGATGTACGAATCGTGCAGGAAGGAATATCCACGAGGGTATCGCGGGGCACGGAGACGATATCCACGCGGCTGCGATCGGCGCTGATATGCATGATCATGGTGGTGTCCGCGCGCATCCCGCCAACTTCTCCCGACTCGCCGGCGTTATCAATATCGGAATCCCCGCTGCGCACATCGGAGCCGAGAATGAGGATATTGAGCGGGCGGCCCGCGGAAGGATCTACCGGTTCTGCCGCGGCGGCGGAAGGAACCAGGTCATCAATATCAGCCCGGGTGATATTTCCCTGGTAGCGCGCCCACGCGGACCACAGTGCCGTCCCGAAAGTGAGGAGGAGCGCGAGCAGCACAAGCAGCACGACCCGCCACCACGAAGAGGTGCGGCGGCCCCCGATCAGATGCGCCGCGGCGCGTGAGTTTTTTGCCACTACCTCATCATAGGGGTTCGGGCGCGTCGCCCGCTGGAAGAAGCGCCGCACTGCGGTGTTAAGCACGGTGGCGCGGGCGGGAGGTGCGTGGCTCGGCTAGGCTAGTGCCATGCGCATTCGTGTCATCACCGTGGCTTTTAATCCCGGGCCGGAACTGGAAGTTTTTCTCGCCTCCCTCCCGGCAGCCCTGCATGACGCCTACGAATGCATCATTGTGGATAACGGTTCGGAGCACGGCGAAGTGGATCGGGTAGCCGCCGTGTACGGGGCTCAGGTGCTGCGCACCGGCGAAAATATCGGCTACGGGCGGGCCGCCAACCGCGGGGCCTGCGATTTCAGTGGGGAATGGTTGGTGGTGGCCAACCCCGATGTGGTCTTTACCCCCGGCTCCCTCGATGCCCTGGTACGCGGCGCGGAAAACTTCCCGCGGGCCGGCGCCCTCGGTCCGCTGATCCGCACGCCCGAAGGGGAGATTTATCCGTCGGCGCGGCAATTCCCGCGCATCGTTTCCGGGGTGGGGCACGCGCTGCTGGGGAATGTGTGGCCGAATAATCCCTTCTCTCGCTCCTACCGCTCCAATGCGGATGTCACCCGGGCTCATCCGGTGGACTGGCTTTCCGGCGCCTGCCTGCTGCTGCGGCGCGAAGCTTTCGAAGCCGTGGGTGGTTTCGATGATTCCTATTTCATGTTCTTTGAAGATGTGGCCCTGGGGGAGGCCCTGGCCCGGGCGAGGTGGCAATCGGTTTTCTTCCCCGCGGCGGAGGTTATCCATTCCCAGGGTGCCTCCTGGAAAGATCAGCCGGCTGCCATGCTGCGGGAACATCACCGCAGCGCGGCGCATTATATCGATAGTGTCTACGCACGCCCCTGGCAGGCGCCGCTGCGCTGGGCGATCCGGGGTGGGCTCGCGCTGCGCGCCCAGATGCACGTGCGGGCGGCGCGCGCGGCGCGTCGTCGTTCCCGCTAACTAAAGCGTATTAAAATCAGAGTGGAGCTGCGAATATCCGCGAGGCAGTTCCACACCGCGCTCCGTGGCCTCAATGAAATGACATTGATGTATTTTTATGAGGTTAAAGTAAAGCGGAGTTAAGGGTGTGAAAGTTGGGACTTTTGCCGTAAGGTAAGTCTGGAAGCTGCCCGCATGACTTCGTATCGTCACGGGCAGCGTGAACCGGAGGGAAATATGACCAAACGTCGCGGCCTTGTTCTTGGAACCGTGCTCGCAGTAGCGGGTGCGGGTCTTGCCGTCCCGATTGTGGGCTACGCTTTTGCCGAGAACGATGATGCACAGGGCAGTATTGTTATTCCACTCACCACGGTAGCGGGAGCCTTAACCACTACCGCCACCGCGCAGCTGGAGGAAAACGTGGAGGGCACGCCCGGCTCCGGCAAGGAAACTGAGCCGCGCGAGGTATCGCAACCCAGCGAGGAAGCCGAAGCCACCCGGGAGGCGAGTGCCGCCCGCGCGGGCGCCGTCGTACCGAATGCGGTGCGCGCCCACGCGCTGCGCGCAGACAATAGCGGTGCTGAAAACGCGGAGGCAGAGAAGGAAGCCGCGCCGGGAACGGACGCGGGCAACACCGCAACCGGTGCTGAGCTGGGCGATAGCTACGCGGTATTTACCAGTCCGGTGCGGGTGGACGAGCCTTTCGCGGTGGCGGGGCTGACCTGGAACCGCGGCGAAACGCTACCCGAGGGTGCCTCCATTGAAATGCGCACCCTGGACGGGCAGCAGTGGTCGGATTGGTACGAAGTGGGCGAGGAATCGCAAACTGAGCGCGAACGGCCCGGAACGGAATATAACGTCTCTGGGGAATCCACCGGCATTCAGGTGCGTATCACCCAGGGCGAGGGTCCGCTGCCCGCCGGCCTGCGCATCGATATCGCCTATACCGCCGAGGGTGATACCGTCGAGGTGGAGGAGGCCGAAACCGCGCCGATTCTGCCCGAACGCGGCACCGAAACCGATCCGGTGGTCAATCCCGAAGAGGGCGAAGAAGAAATTCCGGCCGTGGGTGCGTCGCTTTCCGCCGCCCGCGCCGGAGGCACCCTCGAGCAGGGCAGCGTGGTTGCGAACGGCCTGCTGCCCACCTCCCGCGATTGGACCAACCGCATCGGCACCCGCGGGATCCATACCCGGGCCGATTGGGGTGCGGATCGTTCCCTCATGACCTGGCCGGTGGAATACGCGCCCTTCCAGGGAATGGTCATCCATCACACCGCCGGCTCGAATAATTACAGCCAGGCCGGGGTGCCGAACGTTATCCGCGGAATCTACGCTTTCCATGCCGTCACCCGCGATTGGGGCGATATCGGCTATAACGTGATCGTCGATAAATACGGCGGCAAGTGGGAAGGTCGCTACGGCACGCTGCAATCCCAGGACGGCACCATGGCCATTGGTGCGCACGCCGCCGGGCGCAATACCGGCACGATGGGCGTCTCCGTGCTCGGCACATTTACCGCGGATCACCGCCCCTCGCAAACTATTCTCAACACGCTCGCGGATGTGGCCGGCTGGAAATTCGCGCTCGCGGGCCTGGACCCGCGCGGCACCACCTCGCTGACCATCCCGCAGCGCAATAATTCGGCGCGTTACCGTTCCGGTGAAGCTATGCCGCGTATTGTGGGGCACCGCGATGTGGGCAATACTTCCTGCCCGGGCACGATCTACGATTCCATCGGTTCCATTCGTGAGAACGCCTACCGTATCTATACGCAATTGCGTTCCGGTGGTGGTACGACGACGCAGCCCGCGCCGCGCCCCACCCAGCCACCGGCACCGCGCCCGCCCGCCCCGCCGGCTCCCGCGCCGAGCAACCCGCGGCCCTCCTCCCACGTGGCGCCTTTCCCGCCGCGCTTCTTCCTCGCTAATGGCTGGGGACGCACCGCCGATATTGTGATGGACTACGGCCTGCGCGGCGATGAAATCCTCACCGGCGACTGGAACGGCGACGGGCGCGATACCCTGGCGATTCGCCGCTCCAATATTTTCCACGTGCGCGATAACCTCACCTCCGGGGTTGCCACCCGGGTCTTTAGCTTCGGGCGCGCCGGCGATGAAGTCTATGTGGGCGATTGGAACGGGGACGGTGTGGACACCTTCGCGGTGCGGCGCGGCAACCTGCTCCTCGTGCGCAATTCCCTCACGTCCGGCCCGGCCGATGCGGTTTACTGCTTCGGTAACCCGGGGGATACCTGGCTGGTGGGCGATTGGAACGGGGACGGCGTGGACACCCTGGCGGTGCGGCGCGGCAATGTCTTTGTCTTTACGGATAACCTTGCCACCAGCGCAGTTTCCGCGGAAATGGCCTACGGAAACCCGGGTGACGAGGTGCTCGCCGCGAAGATTGAGCCCCAACGCTCCACCCTCGTGGTGCGCCGCGGAAATGTGTACGTGGTGCGCGGTCCGCTCAGCGGCCCGGAAGTAGTAGAAGATGTTACGTACGGGCGCCACAGCGATATGGTCATTTTCGGTGATTGGGATGGCCAGGGGGGCCAGACCCTCGGGGTGGTGCGCTCGCGGTAAAGCGAGAGCATCAGCCTTACAAGGTACGGGCCGGGGAAACTTCGCTGCGAAGCGAATATCCCCGGCCCGTTACGTATAAGTACGTAGATGCAGTGCTCGCTGTGCCCGAGCGCGCTAGTCCCGCCCGAAAATATCGCGGGTGAGCACCGGCGTAGAGGTTTCCGGCATGGTGCCGTCCAGGCGATTCGTGATGATCACGTCCGCGCGATCCTGGAATTCCTCCCAGGAATCCAGAACCGGAATATCCCCGAGGGCGCCCGGCGCCAGTGCCGGATCGTAAACGAGCACCCCCACACCGCGCGCGTGCAACTGCGCCGCGAGGCTCAGAGCGGCCGAAGCCCGGTGATTATCCGAACCTGATTTCATCGCGACCTTATAGATGCCCACCGTGGCGTAGCCGGCCGAGGCGAGGCGGCTAGCGAGGAATTCAATTCGGGTGTCATTGGATTCCACGATCGCGGACACGAGATTTTCGGGCACGCCCTGGAAGTCCGCGCGTAATTCCTTGGTGTCCTTGGGCAGGCAGTAGCCGCCGTAACCGAAAGAGGGATTATTGTAATGATCCCCGATGCGCGGATCCAGACCCACCCCGCGGATAATCTCCGCGGCGTTGAGGCCGCGCGCCAGCGCGAAAGAATCAAGCTCATTGAAATATGCGACCCGCATAGCCAGATAGGTATTGGAGAAGAGCTTGATCGCTTCGGCTTCCCGGGTTCCCACCTGGATAATCGGGACGTCGCGCGCCTCGGCTCCCTCGCTTAGCAACTGGGCGAAGTGGGCGGCTGCGGCGTCGTCGCCCGAAACAACAATGCGGGACGGGTTGAGATTATCTTGCAGCGCTTTACCCTCACGTAAAAACTCCGGGGAAAAGACGATGCGGAGTTGCGGGAACGTTTCTTGCATCCGCGCGGTAAAACCGATGGGGATAGTGGATTTAATAACGACGACGGCGCTGGGATTCGCCTCAGCTACCTGCGCGATTGCACTCTCCACCGAGGCCGTATCGAAGGCATTGGTCTCTGTATCGTAATCGGTGGGGGTGGCGATAACGGCGTAGTCAGCACCCGCCAGGGCCTCAATATTTGAGGTGGTAGCACGCAGCGAAAGAGGCTTGGTAGCGAGGAATTCTTCGATTCTGGCATCTTGGATCGGGGAGGTGCGGGCGTTAATCGCATCCACTTTCGCGGGATTCAGATCCGATCCGACAACATCGTGGTGTTGGGCAAGAAGGACGGCGTTGGCCAAGCCCACGTAGCCCAGCCCGATCACAGCAATCTGCATGATGCTCCTAGCTCTTGGGTTGCGTACAGTATAGCCGGCCTGCCGCGCCCGGGCCGGTGGGACACGGAGAAACGCGCGGGTAGGCTTCCACGAATAGCGCTGCCCCGCTCGCGCTCCGGGGCACTCACGGTGCCAAGCGGAGAATGATGCGAGCGGGGCAGCGGCACAGGCGGCGCTTTAGTGGCCGGTCTTGGCGTACTTAGCCTCCACGGCTTCCTTCTGCGGGCGCCACCACTCTTCATTGGCCTTGTACCATTCCACGGTGTCATGCAGACCCGCGGCGAAGTCCTTGAACTTCGGCTGCCAGCCGGTTTCTTCCACCAGCTTGGAGTTATCGATGGCGTAGCGCTGATCGTGACCGGGGCGGTCATTCACATGATCGAAATCATCGGGTTCGCGACCGAATTCCTGGAGAATCATCTTGACGACCTCGAGGTTATTCTTTTCGCCATCCGCGCCGATGAGGTAGGTTTCCCCGATCCGGCCCTTGTTGATGATCTCCCACACGGCCACATTGTGATCGCGCACGTGGATCCAATCGCGCACCTGGAGGCCGGTGCCGTAGATACGCGGGCGGATACCATCCAGAAGGTTGGTGACGGTACGCGGAATGAATTTCTCCACGTGCTGATAGGGACCGTAGTTATTCGAGCAATTGGAAATTGTGGCTTCCACCCCGAAGGAACGCACCCAGGCACGCACCAGCAGGTCCGAGCCGGCCTTGGAAGCCGAATACGGGGAGGAAGCGATATAGGGATCGCCATCCTGGAAGCGGCGCGGTTCGTCAATCTCCAGGTCCCCGTACACTTCGTCGGTGGAAATATGGTGGAGGCGCACGCCGTGGCGCCGTACTGCTTCCAGAATCGTGTAGGTGCCCACCAGGTTGGAGCGGATGAAGGGGGAGGGATCAACGAGAGAATTATCGTTGTGGGATTCCGCCGCGAAATTCACCACCAGATCGCAGTCCTTGACCAGGGGATCAACGGTATCCATATCCGCAATATCGCCCTGGACCAGGGTGACGCGGTCCAGGCCCTCAATGGACTTGGGATTACCCGCGTACGTGAGTTTATCCAGGACGACAACTTCGGCATCCGGATAATCTTCAACGGTTTGGTGAACGAAATTCGCGCCAATAAATCCGGCACCGCCGGTAACCAGGACACGCATATTATTCCTTTCGTGGGTCAGTTCGTGGCTAATTCTACCCGGAACTACGGGGTAAAGAGTGAGCACACCCTTCTTAATTGGAGTACGTCAGAGGCGATCTCCACCATTGTGCCCCCTGTAGGGTTTAGGCTGGAACTATCGTCCACGCATCGCGGCCTGGGCCCATCCACCATGCCGGGGCGCGAACAACCCGAGGAGGTTCTCTTGGAGAGGTATTCACACGCGCGTAACCGCACCGCAGGATTGCTGCTTGGCATCATCGCAGTGCTGGCGCTTATCGTGAGCTCGCTGGGACTCATGCCGGCAGCGCAGGGCGCTCCCGCTCTGGACGAGGGCGCAGGGAACTACTATTTCTTCAAAAACTCTCTTACCTCGGGTAAAGCCGACGTGGAGATGTCCTACGGGCGGCATACCGATGTGGTATTTTCCGGGGATTGGAACGGCGATGGCCGCGACACCCTCGGCGTGAACCGCGGCTCTGATTTCTATATGAAAAACAACTTCTTGTCCGGAGATGCGGATATCCACTTTAAATTCGGGCTGCCCACCGATCAATTCCTCATCGGTAATTGGGATGCGGTGGTGGGCGATACCGTTCTTATTCGCCGCGGCAATACGTATTTCGTGCGCAATGAGCTCACCACCGGGGGTGGGGAACATACCTTCACC
This sequence comes from Actinotignum sanguinis, assembly GCF_003957255.1. Taxonomy (GTDB): domain Bacteria; phylum Actinomycetota; class Actinomycetes; order Actinomycetales; family Actinomycetaceae; genus Actinotignum; species Actinotignum sanguinis. The sequence continues at coordinate 824 of NZ_QDIE01000010.1, read as the reverse complement.
TTCGGTGAGCCCGATGATGAAGTAATCGCGGGGGATTGGAACGGGGACGGTACCGATACCCTCGCTATTCGGCGCGGCAATATGTTCTACGTCAGCAATGTTCTTGACGATGACGAGAATTTCACGGTTTTCTCTTTCGGGCGCCACGGGGATACCGTTCTGGTCGGTGACTGGGATGGCGATGGTATCGATAGTTTCGCGGTGCGCCGTGGCAATATGTACTACGTCAATAATTCCACTGTTTCCGGTGGGGATGCCTCCACGGAATTCTCCTACGGGCGCCACGGAGATAACGTGCTGGTGGGTGACTGGGACCGCGATGGTGTAGACACCCTGGCGGTGCGCCGCGATTACGTACCGCCGGCCCCCAATAGTCAGCGCCCGCCCAACCTTGGTCCCAATTCCGGCGGATACCCCATTCTGGTCTACGGAACATTACGTCAGGGCGAAGAAGCTGCCTACGTTGTTAATAACTACTCCGGGATCAAAGAAAGCTCCGTGCCGGATTATGAACTGTGGATCACCGGTCCGCGGTGGAATCCGTGGCCGTGGGCCCTTCCCGGCCCGCACGGGCTGCGCGGGGATCTCCTCACGTATGGACCGTGGAATTATGACGCAAAAATGGCGCAAATGGATGATTGGGAAGGTTATGTTCCGGGCGGGAACCCCAACCACATGAATTACACCCGTGACCTAGTGCACCGTCCGCGATTTAGGTTTCCGGTTATGGGGTGGGGGTTTGTTCTAAGACTGTTCTCGCGCGTGCTATTTTCTCCAGGAGGCTATCCACGTCAGCTACCCACGTGAATGGTGTGGCGGTAAGG